>NZ_JBHTJT010000008.1:0-736951 GCF_042676185.1 Tropicimonas aquimaris
CTCCTGTCGGAAATGTGCCCGAAAACTCGCATTCGGTTCGGATCAGCTTTGCGGGTCAGGACCCGAGGTCGCTCAACTTGCCGACGACGGCTTCACTTGGTCTGCGAAATCAGGGGCTCAGAAGTCCCCGCTACCGGAACAGCGCGGGTAGCCAGAGCGACAGCGCCGGGATGAACGTGACGAGCATCAGCGTGAAGACCGCCGCGATATAGAACGGCCCGATGGAGCGCATGACCTCCCAAATCGAGATCTTGCCCACGGCGCAGCCGACAAAGAGCACCGTTCCGACCGGAGGCGTGCAGAGGCCGATGCCGAGGTTCAGGATCAGGATGATGCCGAAATGGACCGGGTCGACCCCGAAGGCCATCGCCACGGGCAGGAAGATCGGCGTCGTGATGACGATCAGCGGCGACATGTCCATGAAGGTGCCCAGCATCAGCAGCGTGACGTTGATCAGCAGCAGCACGACGATCGGGTTGTCGGAGATGCTCTGCATGAACTCCACGAGTTCGGCGGGGATCTTCAGATAGGCTAGAAGCCAGCCGAAGCCGGCCGCGCAGCCGATCACCAGCAGCACCATCGCGGTCGTCCGGACCGCGCCGAGTGTCGCGCCGACAAAGGCCTCCCAACTCAGCGTGCGATAGGCGATGAAGGTCGCGAACAGCGCGTAGACGACGGCGATGCAGGAGGATTCCGACGCGGTGAAGATGCCGGAACGGACGCCGCCGAAGATGATGGCCACGAGGATCAGGCCGGGCAGGGCGTTGATGAAGAGCCGGCCCACCATGGCCCAGCCTTCGAAGGGCTCGGTCGGGTAGTCGCGGCGGCGCGCCATGATCCAGGCCGCGATCATCAGCGAACTGGCGAGGATGAACCCCGGAATGATGCCGGCGGTGAAGAGATCCGCGATGGAGAGTTTGCCGCCCGCGGCGATCGAATAGATGATCAGGTTGTGCGAGGGCGGCAGCATGAGCGCGATCATCGACGAGGTAACGGTGACAGCCACGGCATAATCGACGTCGTAGCCACGCTTCTCCATCTGGCCGATCATGATGCCGCCGATGGCCGAGGTGTCGGCCGCCGCGGAACCGGAAATCCCGCCGAACATGACGGAGGTCAGGATGTTCACCTGGCCGAGGCCACCCTTGAAGTGGCCCACCATCGCGCCCGCGAGCGCCACGAGCCTTCGGGCGATGTCGCCGCGAACCATGAGTTCGCCGGCATAGATGAAGAAGGGGATCGCCATCAGGGCAAAGACCGAGACGCCCGAGTTCAGCCGCTGGAAGATCACCACAGGGGGCAGGTCGAGATAGACCACGGTCGCGAAGGAGGCTACGCCAAGGCAGAATGCGATGGGCGTGCCGATGAACAGCAGGAAGACGAAGGTGCCGAAGAGGATCCAGTATTCCATCAGCCTTTTTCCTCAATTCGGTTGGCCGGTACGAGGCCGTTCAGTTCGTCTTCGTCGACCGTTTCGCCAAAGCGCGCGGTGGGCATTCCCGCGGCGCGGCGTGCAAGGCGCTCGAGCGAGAAAAGGATCAGAAGGACGCCGCCGCCGACCAGAGGCAGGAAGTCGAACGCGCCCGAGATGCCGAGCGAGGGAATGGTGTTCTTGTAGGTCTTTTCGATGAGCTGGCCGCCGTACCAGATCATGCCGAAGCCGAAGGCGACGACGACCATGTCGGAGATCGAATAGAGCCAGAGCTTCACCCGCATCGGCAGGACCATCAGCAGCACGTCGAAGGAGAGGTGGTAGCCTTCGCGCACGCCCACGGCGGCGCCGAGAAAGATGAACCATCCCATGACCATGACGGAGCCCGGCTCGGTCCAGACGATGCTGTCGTTGAGGACGTAGCGCCAGAAAACCTGGGCAGCGATCATCGCAGTCATGATGACCAGCCCGATTCCGGACAAGTAGAGCGCGATGCGACCGATGAGTCCCGTGACCCTGGCCACGGAGCGCATGAAATCCTGCATTCCAATCTCCCGCAGAAGCAGAGGTGGCGGTCACTGGGACCGCCACCTCGGATCTTGTGTCACTCGACCGCCTGGATGCGGGCAACGAGGTCCTTGAGCTTCTCGTCGGTCACGTATTTCTCGTAGACCGGCGCCATGGCCTCGATGAACGGCGTCTTGTCGATATCGGTGATGATCTCGTTCCCGGCGGCGCGGACCTTTTCCTCGGACTCCGCTTCGCGCTCGGCCCAGAGCTTGCGCTGAACGGCGGTGGATTCCTTGGCGGCTTCCATCACCAGTTTCTGGTCTTCCTCGGACAGCTTGTCCCAGGTCATCTTCGACATCACCAGGACTTCGGGCACCATCAGGTGCTGATCCAGAGTGTAGTAGCCGGCAACCTCGAAGTGGCCGGAGGACTCGTAGGACGGCCAGTTGTTCTCGGCGCCGTCGATAACGCCGGTCTGGATGCCGCTGTAGACCTCGCCATAGGGCATCGGCGTGGCGTTGGCGCCGAGCGCGCCGACCATGTCGACGAAAAGGTCGGACTGCATGACGCGGAACTTCATGCCAGCGAGGTCTTCCAGCGATGTGATCGGCTTCTGGCTGTTGTAGAAGCTGCGCGAGCCGGCGTCATAGGAGGTGAGCGCGATCAGGTCGTGATCCGAGAAGGCGCCGAGTATCTCCCCGCCGATCTCGCCGTCCATCACCTTGTGCATGTGGTCGACGGATCGGAAGATGTAAGGCAGCGAGGGAATCTGGGTCTCGGGGATGATGTTGTTGAACGGCCCGAAGGAGACGCGGTTGAGGTCGATGACGCCGAATTGGGTCTGCTCGATCGTGTCCTTTTCCTCGCCAAGCTGGGCAGAGTGGAACATCTCGATGCAGATGCGGCCGTCGGTCTTCTCCTCGAGCATCTTGCCCATGGCCTTGACGCCTTCGACGGTCGGATAGCCGTCAGGATGGGTGTCGGACGCCTTGAGCGTGATCTCGCACGCAAAGGTCGCCGTTGCCATGGCGGCAGTGGCCAGCAACGTGGCGGTTACGGTATTGAGCATGGTGTGGTTCCTCCCTTTGAAACCTGGTTTGCGCTCGAGGTGCCTCGAGACGCCCATGGACGCGGTCCACTGACCTCTCGAAGCGACCGGGTTTGTCGTTCTGCTCCTGGCTGCGTCGCAGATCAGATCCACCCGAAACTGATCCTCAGACTGTTCTGAGGCCTCGAGATTCCGGGGAACGCCCCCTCCTCAAGGGCTTGGTCGTCAAGATCGCCACTGCCAGAAACCCGAGTTCGGACACGATCCTTCGGCCTGACCGAGTGAACGAACGGATCGGTTTCTGAACGAGTCATCCATCGATCGCCTCCACCCGCCATCGGAGCCAATGGATCCGGTTGCTTGCTGGCATGTTAATATGCTAGTTTGAACACATAGTCAATCTGGCATGCTAGACGGTAGATATCTTGGCGGCGCGGCTGCAAGCCTTGGCGCAAGGAGGAGAAACACCAAACGAGGAACCTCCGCAGCCGCAGGAGTGGCCAGAATTCCTCGAATGGCTTGATGAGGCTTACCCTGACAAGGTCGTTCTCACCCCGGGAGCGCGCCGGATGGTACGCTCCCCCGAGTTCGAAGACGTTTCCCAAGTTGCACGGGCTGTAACTTGGCTGGCGACGGAGCACTTCGATGTCCGGGTAAACGGCGGGGTCTCTTTGCGTGATGCAGTCCTCGAAGAGGGCATTAGAAATGCGCCTTGCGGGGGAGATGCTTACGATACCTTCTGGAAGGGCCGTCGCTGGAATGTCGATTGGCATATCAAGACCGGAGGCAACACCCGCAATCCGAAGAAGTGCCTCCGGATCTACTACTTCTGGGAGGAAGAGACGCGGCAAACGGTGATTGACCACCTGCCATCACACCGGAGGACGAGCGCGTCGTGAAGAATGCAGCAACTATCGATAGGCGGACCGACGAAGCTAGCCGCGCCGCCCGTACCCTTGCCCAGCCCTTGTTCGATCCCTGGCGTGATGAAACCGGCCTCATGGGGCTCATTTTCTTGCATGCGTAGCGGTCCGGTGGATAGGGTCCCAGCGGGCGAGAGTTTGGGCTGAGAATGGCTCCTGGGGCTGTTTTTGAGCTTCACAGCTGGCCGACTGATATGGAACTATGCCGTTTCTGATGATCCCGTCTCAGGGATCTTTCCGAAATACGTGATGACCTTCAGTTGGTCTGAAGGATCAAGATAATCCGCCTAACTAGCTGAACTCCAGACAGGAGATAATCATGTTCCGCCGTACCCGCCAGCAGGCCGAGGACTATCTGAACGAGATGGGGCGCCGGTCAGATGCAAACTCTCTACCGCCGCAGCAGCAGCCGCTGGGAGTATCGTTCCGGCGCGAACGGCAGCCCGGAGACAGCGTATCCAACCCGGCCCTTCGGCAATTATCGCCAGAGCAGTGTCGACGTCTGGTCGAGTTGGCCCGTACCGGCCAGCTAGGTCCGCTGTATGCGCGAGACGGTTCGCTGCGGCCTGAGATACTGCAACGTCTGCGTCAAGAGACTGAGGAGTAGCTGGCGGGAAGGCATTGATCAGCCCCTCGAGGTTGTGTCGCTCCCGCCAGTAAGCTTCTTGATGCGCCGGTCGAGGCGCGCTTCGGTTGCGGCGAAGGTCTCGCCGTCCTCAGAATAGACGCCGTCCACCTGCTTACCGCCCATCGTGATTAAGGCCATGAAGTGGCCCTCGATCGATGAGCCGTCCCGCTGCTGAAAGTAGGTCGTGAAGATGATGACCTCCGGCTCCAGTCCAACCCCGGCCTCGCGCTCGGCCCGCTCCAGCCTCCTCTTGATGCTCATCGCCTGGCCTCAAGTTCTTGCATCCTAGCCTCCAGTTCGGTGGTCTCCAACGTCTTCCTGACGCCCTCCACGAGGGTCATCACCGCGGCGCCTTCGAGAGGGGTGAGTTCCCCCTCTGATACGGAGCGCACGACCGCACGGGCGGCCTCTGCGGCGTCCCTTGCGGACTTCATGGGCGGCAGGTCGAAGGAGACCGGGGCATCCTTCCTGGGGGGCGCAATGCGCTCCAGGCACAGCCTCAACGCCGCGGTGTCGCCGCCCAGGGCCAACTCGACCGCTTTTCGGGTTAGTGCCTCGCTCTCATCGTCCAGGAGCCCCTGCACAGCCTTCGTGGCTCGGTTCCGAGCGCCGCTCGGCTTGCCGGGGTTGCCGGGGGCGAAAGTGCCGTCGGGGTTCCGGCCACCCGTTTTAGCGGCTGCTTTTCGGGTCATTCCTTGTGTTCCCATCTTCGAGAGTTGCCGTTCCAGTGCCGCCCGTTCGGGCTGTTGCGGTCCTGCTCCGACGGTCGGCGGTAGGCGTCCAGCGAGACGACGCGGCCTGTGAGGTTCATCGGGCCGCCGGTGACGGGCGTTCCGTGTGGACGCGCTTCGGTCTGCTCTGAGGGAGTGGGAGCCTGCGTTGTCGGATCTGTCGTCCGGAATTCGGCTTCGTGAGCCATGCGACGTGCGACTTGTGCGACAACGGCGACACCAGACGGGGTGCCGGGGGGCGGTGTCGCACATGTCGCACGTGTCGCCCCCTTGCCACCTGCCGTTCGGAGTTCTGCCAGTATGGCGTAGGCATCAAACTTCATGGCCTGTCCTCACGATACGCCACGCCTCTTTCCGGGATGCTCCGCGGACTTCGGTTCCTTGAGGCAGCGGCACGAGCCAGCCATGCCGCTCGAGGATGTCGATGGACGAGCGGGCGGCCGGACTTTCCCGCAGCGCCCTGATGGGGGCCAGCCTGAGCACATCGCGGACCAATATATCGGGATGTGGCCAGCTCTCCAGGAGCCACTTGCGCAACGCCTCGGCCCTCTGGATTTCCGCCGAGACGGTTGCCGCGTTGGCTAGCCGGGAGGCTTCCGAAAGGTAGAACTTCGCCAGGGTTATCGCGTCCGCCATCGTCTCGGCCGTCACCTCTTTGGCATACAGATCATCCCAGGCTGTCAGCACGCCGGCGATACGGGCAGCCTGTTCGGCAGACTTGGACGCGTATCCTGTGACATGGGCAAACTCCCCGCCGGGCGCCTGCGCCGCCTCCACGTGATCGGCATAGCGTTCCAGCATCGCGCGTGCCTCTTCCGAGAGGGCGATGATGAGAGGCTCCAGTTCCCGCGTCTCCGGGTCCATCGGCAAGGGCGCATTGAGTATCTCGTTTAGTCTCGCCTCGAAGGACGACACGGCGACCGGGTCGTATTGCACGGCCGATTGCATGCGGGTACCGATCGTGCTGGGCGGCTCGCAGATCAGGAAGCGGGGCAGAAAGCCCGTGTCCTGCGCCATTGGGTCGGCCATGAAATCTCGAGCAACGCCCGGCTGTACCATCAGGTGGACGGACAGCCTCCTGCCGAACAAGGTATAGGAGCCGTCGCCCTGTCGGGTCCGTTGGATGGGATCGCCCTGCCAAAGCTTGTTGAGCGCCGCGAGCGTCTTCTGACGGTTGTCCCTGCCCATTGCGAAGCCCCCCAGGAATTGCCCGCCCTCATCCGAGAAGATCCCGAGTGTCGGCATTCCCTCCGCAAACTTGCGGGTCAAGCCCTCATAGGTCGGTTCCGTCACGGTGCGGTCGGTCGATGGCGGGGCCTCCGGTTCTTTGCCCAACGCTCGCAGGTCAGCTTCCGCCTCCGTGCGTTTCTCACCCTTGCCTTTCTTCGCTTCGATCAGGATCTGATCGTGCTCGCCCTTCCAGAGCGCATACTTGTTTTTCCAGGCCGCCATGTCATCGCACCGGGCCTTGGCCTGCTCGTTCTCGAACGCTCGCAGGCCCGCCATCAATGGCGCATCGCAGGAGGACTTCCGCTCTCCGGATTGCGCGATGGTGAGCGCGTAGAGCGACATCGGCCGAGGTCCGCCCAGTGTCTCCACGTCCGCAAACCCCTGCACGGCCAGGGCGGCAATGGAGAGGGCTGACGCGGCAGGAATGGCGACCGGGGCGAGGGTCATTCCCCGCACCGCCTGCACGGCCTCTCTGAGCGGGCCCAACGCCGTCACCGGGTAGGGCTCCCCCGGAGGGATTTCGCGCAGGAGGAGGTGTGGTCCCTCCGACTTGAACGGGATCGCCTGTGGACTGCTCATACAGAAACTTCCTTCGCGCGGATCACGTCGTTCCAGTCGCGGCCCTCCGGCGCCGGCAGGAGGCTTACTGACCAGCCCAGCGCGTGAGCTCTCGACGCCAGTTCCTGCCCAGCCGCTCGGCCGGCAGCATCGCCGTCGCTTGCGACGGTCAGCCGACCGGGGATTTCCGGCAGGTTCAGCGCCTTCATGCCACCGGCCGACAAGGCCGCCCAGATGGTGGCCGGGCCGCGGAGTGGGCCGCAAGCGAGGCTGAGCGCGGTCTCAATGCCCTCGGCCACTACCAGCGGACCATCGCCTTCAGTGAGCCGTACAGCACCGCCCTTGACGCTCCCGAGCATGGCCTTGTTAGGCGTAACGTCCGCCTTCCGGGGGCCCTCGAGATAGGTCCGGTGGATGGCGAACCGCTGCGAACCTTCGACCATCGCGACCATCGCCGAGAACCTCTTGCCGCCAGCGTGCCAGCAGTCAGGGTGAAATCGCAGGGTGTCCGGCAGTTCGAAGGTGATGCCGCGACTACGGAGATAAGCTTCGGCCGGTGTGCCGCTGATCGGCCCCGCCTCCTGCCAGCAGCGATAGGCCTGGTCTGCCCGTTTCACTGCTTCAGCCTCGACCTCAGCCCGATGTTGGCGGATGTCTTCCGGGCTGGGAGGCCGGAAGGCGCCGGTGCCGTCCACAAGACCCATGCCATTCAATGCGGCGAGGATCTCAGAGAACGAGCAGCCTTTGAAGCACCAGAGCAACAGCGAGCCGGTCACGCCGTTTCGAATAGAAAGGGCCGGGTTCTCGCTGTTGGTGTCGCCGCAGGCCGGGCAGCAGGCGCGGCCATAGCTACCGCGCCATCGGCCACCCAGCGTGCGGGCGATGGCAGGAGCGTCACTCATTTCGCCCTCTCCCCATCGATTTCAGCCCCACAGGCATCGTTTTCTTTAGTCCCCGTATCTCCCCCGGGAGCCATACTCGCGGCGTTGGGGGCGAAAACATCCGCCCCAGTGCGCGCCAAAGTGAAGCCCCGCGGTACGGCCCCCATGCGGAGCGGCCAGAGCGGGCAATCAGTTTGGACGCATTTTCGAACTTCGGAGTAATCGCCGCAGCAGCAATCGAGGCATTTGGCCCGGATTGCCTTCATCCCGACCAAAAGCGGGCGACCGGTCCATTCGTTAGGGCCGATCTCGCGTGGATCTCTGCCGATCATTTCGCCGTCGTCGCATGCGAACGGGGAAGCTTGCAGGAACGGGTTCATCTGCGTGCCTCCCTGATGCACCAGGCGACAAGTGCTTCGACTTGGTGATACGTTGGGCGAAGCCGGCAGGTCTGGAAGTCACACCGGGGCGGGACATGGACCGGGAGCGAGCTCATGCCTTGCCCTCCGCGCGCTGCTCGAGGGCGGCGTCGATATCGGCCTCTTTCCAGTAGAGTTTGCCACCGAGCTTGATCGGCCTCGGCAAGCGACCGGCCTCAAGATCCAAATAGATGGCGGAGCGAGAACGCCCGCCGAGTTTGGTACGAAGGTCTGCAAACGAAATGTACCGCATTATTTCCACCCTCAGTCTGCGGATGGCTTGGAGACCATCCAGTATCGCCTAAGATGGTTCCGAAGTATGCGGATACTCCTGTCCTTGTCGTTCAGGAAGAATTCAGAAGCAATTCTTCGCAAACTTTCGAGCGCCAGAACTGGTCCATCTCGAGGATGCTTTTGCCCCGGGAGACAGAGCTCTCCAGCGCTCTCTGCGAGGTGGTTTCAGGCCATTGTAGCGCTGTCTTCGCCAGTTCGATCAGCTGTCGGTTGGTTGCCCTAAGCCCGCGTCGGTTCGATGCCCTAAGGAGCTTGGTGATACGGTCTTGCTTGATGTCGTGGCCCAACTCCCCGGCCTCATAGGACGCCAAGATGTGTCCGTGATACCAACAGGCGAGCGCACGTTGGGCGTCCTTGCCTTCGAAGGGATGTTTTGGCGGCTGACCTGGGCCCCGTTTGAATTGGCGTTTGAACCAGCGGAGAGCCGGCCCCTCCACCTCGGGGTATTCACTTAGGTATCCACGAATGATCAGCCGTTCCATCACCGGGGTATTCCCAAGATCCAAGTCGTTTGGAAGTCCAAGACACTCTCTCAACATACGATGTCGGGTTTCTTTCTTGCTTGCGTAAACGAGGACCTCGGCCACTCGACGAATGCCGTCGTCGCTCATCCAGACACCATCTTAACGACCTGACCCGTTCCGCCTGTCACATGGGCGCCCCATCGCTCCATGAGGGCGCGGCGCTGCTCGAGCAGGTCGCTCCTTTGGTAGGACCGCTCGACCTTATTGCCCACGGTATGGCCTAACGCGGTCTCACAGACCTCGTAGGGGCCTGCCCGACTGTCCTCCGCCCATGTCCTAAAACTGCTGCGAAATCCGTGCGGCCGGAAATCCAGATCCCGATCCCGCATAAACTTCGACATCGTCATGTCGCTCATCGGCCCCTTGCGACCAGGGAACAACAGGCCGCCACGCGCGAACGGCGTCGCCAACTTCGCGACCCTGAACGCCTCGGCAGACAGCGGAACCCGGAAGACGTCGGTCTTCCCCTCGCGACCCTTCATGTGCTCCGCCGGAATAGTCCAGACGCGGGTCTCGAGGTCGAAGTCATCGAGAGCGGCCAAACGGACTGGGGTCGATCGGGCGGCCGTGAGGATCAGCAGGCGAAGGGCCAACTCCGTGATGCCGTCACCCAGGCTGGCATAGAAGTCAGGCACCTCCTGCCACGGCATCGCGGGGATGCTCGTCACCTTGTGGCGCTGGGCGCCGAGAAGGGCGCGGGCCTTGATGGTCGCTTGCAGGTCCACGTCGAGGCCTAGGGCCGCCGCGTGCCTGAGAACAATACCCAGCCGGTCCAACGCTTTCGCGGCCGTCGACGCCTTCTGGTGCCAGATGGGTGCCAGCGTGTCCCTGATATCCAGTTGGTCGAGCTGCGAGACCGGAACACCGCCGAGCTTCGGTAGCACATGAAGCTCGAGCGGCGAAAACCACCGCCCCGCGGTGCCGTCGCCTCTGAGCTCAGCCTTCCGGCTCTCAAAAGCGTCAGCCGCCACGTCACGTAGCAGATGCAGGTTGCGTTGAGCTTCGCGGGCGAGCCTCTGGCGCTCCTTGATAGGGTCAACGCCCCTGGCGGCGAGCGCGCGCCACTTGGCGGCTTCTTCCCTTGCCTGCTTTAGAGGCACGTTCTGGAGGCTTCCCAAGCCCATCTCGCGCCGCCGGCCGTGCACGGTGACCCGTAACACCCACTTTCCTCCGCCATCGTCCTGTTTGTAGAGCCAGAGCCCGCCCCCGTCACAGAATTTGCCCTTTCGGGCGTGTCTGACTTCCGAAGCCGATAATTTGTTGAGCGAGCGCATTCGGATCGGTCCCCCTAACGGTCCCCCTCAATATGCTGTATAGATTTGGACAGTTCAAGGCAGGGTGGAACATGATAAGCATAGAAAAATAGGTATATGACCACAGGTTTGGACAAGATTGGGCGACTATATATAGTAGTTATGTGCTTCTCGACCGCACCAGATCCCCCAGGGGCCGCCGTCCGGCGCCCCGGAATGGCACCCTTCCCAGTTCAAGATGTGCATGTGGAACGGCTGTCGTCCTGTCCGGTTCGGGTCGTTTGCCTCGCGCAGATCTCGCCCGTTCGCGATGCCATTCTGTGCCGATAATCAGGGGGATTGCAGGCGGGACGCGTGACGGTCAGGAGCCAACTGATACACCTCGCGCCCCGCTGCATCGCCGGTATAGCGCCAAATTCGTCACTGTTGCGTAAACGGGCGGACAGCGTTCGGTGGCGGCGGGCTGGATCGCAACGCCGGATGCTTGCGCCTTCGCCCGGTGCCTGCCACGCTCGCCGAATGAAGGAACCCGCGATCCGAAACCGCCTGATGGAACGACTGCAGAGCCTCGACGAGGAGGATGCCGCCTCGGCCGGGGCGCGTTCGGTCGTGGAACTCGACCAGGCCGCCACGGGCCGCCTGTCCCGGATGGACGCGCTGCAACACCAGGCGATGGCGCAGGCACAGGCCCGCCGGCGCGCGGCTGAGCGGGTACGGATCCGTGCGGCGCTCGCGCGCCTCGACGAAGGGGAATACGGCTATTGCACCGATTGCGGCGAGCTGATCCCGGCGGAGCGGCTGGAACTGGACCCGGCCCTTGCCCGGTGCGCGGAATGCACACGCGGCGCCTGACCCCTTGCCGGGCCATGCCCCGGCGCTACCTCCGCCCCAACCGGAGGTGACGATGCCCTTTCTCGTACTTTTGCTGACCACTGGACTGGTCTTTCTCGCGCTCGATGCGGTGATGCTGAGCACGGTGATGCGCCCGCTCTTCGAACGCCATCTGGGCGAGGGGCTGCTCGACGGGTTGCGGCTCGGGCCCGCGATCCTGTTCTACCTGCTCTACATGGGGGGCGTGATGTACTTTGTGTCGCTCCCTGCGTTGCGGGCGGATGCGCCTACCCAGGCGCTGATCAACGGCGCGATCCTCGGCCTCGTCGCCTATGGCACCTATGAGTTGACCAGCTATGCGGTGATGCGGGACTGGCATGTCTCCATGGCGGCGGTGGACATGTGCTGGGGCGCGGTGCTCACCGGGGTCTCGGCCTGGTGCGGGGTTATGGCGGCTCGCGCCATCGCCTGACGCTTGCCGTTCACGGGTCGCCATGCGAAGCGAGGGGGCGACTGGAGCGAACCCGGAGTAGAGCGATGATCCTTTTCGGCATTCCCACCTGCGACACCTGCCGCAAGGCGCGCAAGGCGCTCGAGGCGGCGGGCCATGCGGTGACCTTCCGCGATATCCGGCAGGAGCCGCTGACATCCGATGAGTGGGAGCCGCTCATCACGGCCTTCGGCGATGGCCTGATCAACCGGCGCTCGACCACCTGGCGGGTGCTTTCGGAGGCGGAAAGGGCACGCGGCATCTCCGATCTTCTGGCCGCCCATCCGACGCTGATGAAGCGCCCGGTGGTGCAGGAGGGGGACCGGCTGACGCTGGGTTGGCACGTGGCGGCGCGCGCGGAGTGGAACGTCTAGGGCGGCCGTTCAACAGCGTAGGCTAGGCCGGCGTTTCCAGAAGCTCATGGCGGGCGGCGCGCTGCATCTCGTCCACCAGGTCAGGGTTGTCGGCCTCCCACTGCTTGAAGGCGAGATAGGCGTCGACGTTCTGCCGCGTGCTGGACATCGGATCGCTGTTTCCTGCCTCGGGATCGTCCATGAACTGGGCCTTCACGACTTCGAACACCCCACTGCAGGCGACTGCCTCGTCCGAGGATAGGACCCGCACTTCGGCTGCTGCATTGCACGTGTAAAGAACTGCCAGGATCGCGAGAAATTCGGTCATGGTAACGCCTCCAAGAATGCATGGAGACAGTGGACGCAGAACCTTGTCAGTCGCGCACGGGGAAGCGGAGCGCCACTGCGTCACTGCCTCCCATCAAGATGCGTGCCCTCCGGCAACGCTTGAACAAGTATACCACGAATCGAGCGATCGTTCATCCCGATCCGGTGGCCGCCCGGCGCTTGTGCAGCGGGGCCGGGGATTTGAGCGACGCGAGATCGCGGTTGTCCGATAATCAGGCGTAGCTCGCCCGGTCGAATACCTGGCGTTCGGCTTTCCGGCGGAGCAGGGCGGCGATATCCGGGTTGGCGGCTTCCCAGGCCTGGAAGCGCAGCGCGCCCTTTCGAAGCCGGAGCTGGCGGTCGCACGCCGGCACCTTTGCCAGCGCATCCCGTTCGGCCGGGCTCAGGAATCGGCCCAGCACGATCTCTCGTTCGGGTTGAGCCATCATCGCCGCCTCGTCTGGAAGGGCGCCGCTGACGGCAAACCGGGCGAGGGCTCTGTAGAACGAGAGAATGGCGACGAGATCGGACATGATGCGTGCGTACCTGCAAGTTGTGCAAGGAGACGCGTCGTCATGGCAGGATGCAGCTGACGGTGCCGCGCCTCCCCCCAATTGGCGTTGTTCCGGAAATGATAGCACGGAGCAGCACAAGGGAAACCTTCGATGCTGCAATGCGGAAATGCGTGTGCCGCAAATGACAGCCACGCGACCATAGGTGCGTGGCTGTCGGAAAATGATAATTTTTACAATGCTTTGAGGTCTGTTGCTGAAGACCGCCCGTCACGACCTTCGCGCAGCTCGTATTCGATCTTCATGTTGTCGGCGAGGCCCGTCATTCCAGCGCGCTCAACCGCGCTGATGTGAACGAAAATGTCCTTTCCGCCGTCATCGGGGGCAATGAACCCGTAACCCTTGGTGGTGTTAAACCATTTCACGGTGCCGGTCGGCATATCCCGCGTCTCCTTCGTCTCAACTTGATCCGCCCGCGAGATTGCGGCGGCGTGGTCACGCAGCCGGACTTTCTCTTGGGGGCAGGGCCAGCGAGTCGTAGTGGCGTCGTCACGCCTAGAGGGTGCCTAACTTGTGAAATAAAACAACCCTCTTTGAAAGATCATTGTTTGTGGGGCTGTCCGATGCCGATCAAACGGTCAATCGACAGCGGACCTGCCCCGCGCAGCACCAGCGTGATCAGAAGCAGCATCCAGAATGCCCGCTGGTCCATGATCAGCGAATCCGAGGCGCGGTCGAACCAGGCGCCGATGGTTGTGGCGTCGGCGTGGTGTCCGTGAATGTCCGTCAGGCTCTGGACGATGACGAAACCGATCATGCCGAGCGCGGCGAGGCGGGTGAACAGCCCGATCACGATGAGCAGGGGCAGCAGGAACTCGGCCCAGGTGCCGGCGAGGATCACCAGTTTCTCGAAGATCGAGAACTGGCTCGGGTCGTAGAGAACGGCCTCGGCCTTTTGCGGGAAGATCTGGGCATAGGCGCCGGTGGAGGGCACGAAGATGCCCAAGATCCCATCGCCGAGCTTGGTCATCGCGGACGCCCAGAAATACATCAGTAGCACGGCGGCAAAGGCGAACCGCGCCAGGGTCGGGATGGCCCAGCCGGCGAGGGCGGATTCGGTGGCGGAGAACACCCGGTCGTGGATCGCGACGATACGGTTGAATACGGCGCGCTTCTGCGAGGTTGCGGTGTCTGTCGTGGTGGCGGTCATCGGGTCAGTCCTCCTCGATGGCGATAAGGGCGCCGCCCGAGATCAGGGCGCCAAGGGTCGGCGTCAGGTCGAAACCGGCGTCGATTTCGGACGCGCGAGACAGTGCCTCGCCCAGGCTGCCACCGGCGGCGATGGTGGAAACGAAGGTGCCTGCTGCGGGGGGCAGCGCGGCGATTTCGGGGTCGAACTGCGGCCGGGTGATCAGGGCCGTTTCCGGTACAGGGCGCGGCTTGGGGCCGTCTTCCATGTTGAAGCGCCAGATCGACACGATCGGCCAGTCGGACTCGACAAGCTGCAGCGCGGGCGAAAGGCGGAACCGGGCTTCCGCCAGCGCGTCGGGCGGCAGCGCCTGCAGTTCCGCGGGCGGCAGCGACAGAGTGTCGGCCGCATGATAGGCGCGGCGCAGCGCAAGTTCGAGCCTCGCCACGTCGGGCAGGTAGCCGAGTGAGCGCACCGGTTCGAACTGCTCGAGGAAGCCGGGCAGGGCCTCGCCGTAGAGCGCGATCAGCGGAGAGACGGGCGGATGCGCCCGGACGAAATGCCCGGCAAGGATGCGAAAGTTGTTCTCTCCCAGCAGCTTGCGGATCACCGGGAAGGCCTCGCCGAGGGCGTTCGACAGGCTGACGACCACGTTGTTGCGGTAAACGTCGAAGCGTTTGCCCGCCGCGCGGCCCTCCGGGTCGACCAGCCCCTCCGGGACTGGGCGGATCGGATCGAGGACCGCGGCGCGAAAATCTGTCTGGCTCACGGTCATGACAACAGCGCCTGCCGCGCCGGGGTGAGAATGGCGGCGGCGCGCTCGGCCTCGGCGGCCAGTACCGGCCACTCGGGCACGTCGGTGTCCCATTCGATCAGGCTCGGGCGCGGGCCCATGGCGGCGATGGTCTCGGCATAGAGGGTCCAGACGGGGTCCACGACCTCGGCGCCGTGGCTGTCGATCAGCAAGGGCGCGCCATGCTCGTCCTCCTGTTCGTCGTGTCCGCCCAGGTGCACCTCGCCCACGTGCTCCAGCGGGAACTCGGCGATATAGTCGCGCGGGTCGGTCTTCTGGTTGGTCGCGGAAACGAAGACGTTGTTGACGTCGAGCAACAGGCCGCAGCCGGTGCGGCGGGCAATCTCCCGCAGGAAATCGGTCTCCGACATCTCGCTCTCGACAAAAGCGAGATAGGTCGAGGGGTTCTCCAGCAGCATCCTCCGGCCGAGCGCCTCTTGCACCTGGTCGATATGGGAGGTGACGCGGTCCAGGGTGGTCTCGGTATATGGCAGGGGAAGCAGGTCGTTCAGGAAGGCCGTGTCGTGCGTCGACCAGGCCAGGTGTTCGGAAAAGCTCGCGGGGTTCAGCCAACCCACCAGGTGGGCAAGGCGGGTGAGGTGGTCCCTGTCGAGCGGCGCCTCCCCGCCGATCGAAAGCCCGACGCCGTGCACCGAGATCGGGAAGCGTTCGGCCAGGTGACGCAGCTGCGCCAGCGGGCGGCCACCGTCGCCCATGTAATTCTCGGCGTGGACCTCCAGCCAGCGGACCGGGCCCGGATCCGCCATGATCGCTGCGAAATGCTGCGGCTTGTAACCGACCCCGGGCGCAAGTGGCAGGGTCTCGTGGGCGGTGGTGTCGAGCATGTCAGGTCTCCGGAGCGGTCATGGGCAGGGGGCGTGCCCGGCGGTTCGCGCGCCGGGCACCTGGCAGGGCGGCTTACGCCGGCAGGTCGCGGTCGAGGGCTTCGAGCGAGCCCA
This sequence comes from Tropicimonas aquimaris, assembly GCF_042676185.1. Classification (NCBI taxonomy): domain Bacteria; kingdom Pseudomonadati; phylum Pseudomonadota; class Alphaproteobacteria; order Rhodobacterales; family Roseobacteraceae; genus Tropicimonas; species Tropicimonas aquimaris. The sequence continues at coordinate 15,886 of NZ_JBHTJT010000008.1, forward strand.
TACGGCCGTCAGGCAGTTCCATGCTCTCGCAGGTGCCGGCGTCGACGAGCGTCCAGGCGTTGCCCTGGTAATCGACCGTCGAGGTGCCGGCGCAGGTGGTGCCGGGGCCGGCCGCGCAGTCGTTCTGACCGGCGAGCGAAACGCCGAAGCACTTCTCCTTGCCGGCTTCCTGCGCGGTGGCGTGGCCGGCGCTGATGCTGACGAGCGCGGCGGTCATGGCAGAAACGAGAACGGTCTTGTTGGTCGATTTCATATGACTGTATCCTTCGGTTGATCGGCGCCGTCTTGGCGTCCGTGCATACCTGTTCGTCGCTCCGGGCATGGATGTTACGGACCTCACGAACAGGTTACTGAAATCGCCAAAATCGCCGCCCGGCTGTAACGTTTCGCCGTTTTGCGCGAATGGAGGATCAATGACGGATCGCAACGACCGGTGGGGAGATCTCCTTCGGAGGGCGAACAGGGGCGAGGCAAAGGCCTACGCGCAGTTCCTCACCGAAGTCACACCGGCGATACGAACGATCGTTCTCGGGCGTTCCGGAAGGGATGCGGGGAGCGAGGACATCGTGCAGGAGGTGCTGCTGGCGGTTCACGCCAAGCGGCATACTTGGCGAGAGACCGACCCGGTGGCGCCGTGGCTCTATGCCATTGCGCGATACAAGACCGCCGACGCATTCCGCCGCATGAAGCGCGGTGGAAACCAGGTCCCGATCGAGGATCTGGCCGAGCAGTTGCCGGACGATGCGCAGGTCGACCCGACCGCCGCGCGCGACCTTGGACGCCTGCTGGACGGAATAGATGATCGCTCCGCGCAGATCGTGCGCGCCGTCGGTCTGGAAGGACAAAGTGCCGGCGACGTCGCCGGTGGGCTCGGAATGAGCGAAGGGGCTGTGCGCGTTGCCTATCACCGCGCGCTGAACCGGCTACGCCGACTGGCCGCAGGAGACGAGAAAGAGGGCGAGACGAAGAAATGAAGACCGAAGACCTGATAGCCTCGCTGGCCGCGGAGCCTCTGCCGCCCGCCGGACCGTCGCTCGAACGGCGGGCCGCCGGTGGCCTGGCGGCGGGCGCGTTCGTGACGCTGGCGCTCTTTGCCGTCGTCCTGGGCCCTCGGGCCGGGCTGGGCGTTGCCCTGTCGGATCCGGTGACATTGGCCAAGACGGTGCTGCCGCTCCTTCTGGGTGTATTGAGCCTCGGACTGGTGCTGCGTGCGTCGCGCCCGGCCGCGCCGTCGGGGGCCGCTTCCAAGGTCATCTGGGCGGTGCCGGCGACCGTGGCGGCGCTCTTCGCCTGGTCGTTTGCCACGACTGCTGCGGGACAGCGGCTGGCCGACTTCGTCGGGCATTCGATCCATGTCTGCCTACCGTCGATCACGGTGCTGTCGCTCCCGATCCTCGCAGGGCTGCTGACGGGCCTGCGCAAGGGCGCGCCGGTGAACCCGGTTCGCTGCGGCGCCCTGGCGGGTCTGGCGTCGGCCGGCCTCGCAACGGCGATCTATTCGCTGTTCTGCACCGAGGACACGCCGCTCTTCTACGGTATCTGGTACAGTCTCGGCATCCTGATCGTCGCCGGGCTCGGCGCCATCCTCGGGAACCGGTTTCTGCGCTGGTGATCGGTCTCTTCCAAAAGCAAACGGGCGCCCAGGGGCGCCCGTTGCTGTTTCTGAATGCCGTCGACCCGGTCAGCGCAGATCGGGGGGCAGGGCCTCGTCGGCGAGCTGTGCGACGAGTTCGTCGAGCGGCACGGTCGCCGTCTGTTTCTCGCCCAGCCGTCGCACGGTGACGGTGCGGTTCTCCACCTCGCGCTGCCCGATGGCGAGGATCACCGGCACCTTGCCCACAGAGTGCTCCCGCACCTTGTAGTTGATCTTCTCGTTGCGGATATCGGCCTCGGCGCGCAACCCGGCGTCCTGCAGGGTCTTCGTCGCCTCCAGCACGAACTCATCCGCATCCGAGACGATCGAGGCCACCACGACCTGCCGCGGCGCAAGCCACATCGGCATCCGGCCGGCGTAGTTCTCGATCAGGATGCCGATGAACCGTTCGAAGGAGCCGAGGATCGCGCGGTGCAGCATGACCGGGCGGTGCTTCTCGCCATCGGCGCCGATGTAGCTCGCATCCAGCCGTTCCGGCAGGTTGAAGTCGGCCTGGAAGGTGCCGCACTGCCATTCGCGGCCGATCGCATCGGTCAGCTTGAAGTCGAGTTTGGGTCCGTAGAAGGCGCCTTCGCCCGGGTCGATCTCGAAGTCGTTGCGGACGTTGAGGATCGCCTTCTCTAGCGCCGCCTCGGCCTTGTCCCAGACCTCGTCAGAGCCCACCCGCACCTCGGGGCGTGTGCTGAGCTTTATGTCGAACTTCGAGAAGCCGGTGTCGCGGTAGATGTCCGACAGCAGGTCGATGAAGCTCGCGCATTCGGCTTCGATCTGGTCCTCGGTGCAGAAGATATGCGCGTCATCCTGGGTGAAGCCGCGCACCCGCATCAGCCCGTGCAGCGCACCATGCGCCTCGTAGCGGTGACAGGAGCCGAACTCGGCCAGCCGCAGCGGCAGGTCGCGGTAGGACTTGATGCCCTGGTTGAACACCTGCACGTGGCAGGGGCAGTTCATCGGCTTCAGCGCGTTCATCCGCTTTTCGTTGGCATGTTCTTCATCGATCTCGGTGATGAACATGTTCTCGCGGTACTTGTCCCAGTGACCCGAGGCTTCCCAGAGCTTGCGGTCGACAACCTGCGGCGTCTTGATCTCGCGATAGCCCGCGCGGTCGAGCTTGCGCCGCATGTAGTCTTCCATCTCGCGATAGATGGTCCAGCCGTTGGGATGCCAGAACACCATGCCCGGCGCTTCCTCCTGGAAGTGGAACAGCTCCATCTCGCGGCCCAGCCGCCGGTGGTCGCGCTTCTCGGCCTCCTCGAGGAATGTCAGGTAATCCTTGAGCTGCTGGCGGTTCTGGAACGCCACGCCGTAGATCCGCTGCAGCATCGGGCGGTCGCTGTCGCCGCGCCAGTAGGCGCCGGCCACCTTCATCAGCTTGAAGGCGTCGGCGGGCACCTGGCCCGTGTGCTGGAGATGCGGGCCGCGGCAGAGATCCTGCCAATGACCGTGCCAGTACATGCGGATCGGCTCGTTGCCCGGAATGGCCTCGATCAGCTCCACCTTGTAAGGCTCGTTGTTGGCCTCGTAATACTTCACTGCGCGGTCGCGCTCCCAGACCTCGGTGGTCACCGGATCGCGGCGGTTGATGATCTCCTTCATCTTGGCCTCGATGGCGCCGAGGTCCTCCGGCGTGAAGGGCTCCTCGCGGTCGAAATCGTAATACCAGCCATCCTTGATTACCGGGCCGATGGTGACCTTCACCTCGGGCCAGATCTCCTGGACGGCGCGCGCCATGATATGGGCGAGGTCGTGCCGGATCAGCTCCAGGGCAGGGGCCTCGTCCTTCATCGTGTTGATGGCGATGGTGGCGTCGCCCTCGACCGGCCACGCGAGATCCCAGTGCTGGCCGTCCACGGTTGCGGAGATCGCCTTCTTGGCCAGCGAGGGGGAAATGGCGGCGGCAACTTCGGCGGGCGTCACGCCCTGCGGGAAGTCTCGGCTCGCGCCATCGGGGAATGTGAGGGAAATATCGGCCATGTCGGCTCTCCTCGTCGGTTTGGCGCCCACGGAACGCCCGGTTGCAGGATATATGTGCGAGAGGGTGCATCGCGCCGACAGCCGCCGAAGTCAATGCCGCCGACGTGGAAAGCGAGGATTTTGAAGGAGAAGGGGGGGCAGGGTCTTCGGGACCTGGTCCGGCTTAGCCTTTCAGGAAGGCGCGGCGCGCCTCCGGTTCCATGCTGAGCCGCATTTCGGCCTGCGCGATCTCCGCCATCAGGGTGGTCTTCTGCGCCGCGTCCGTCTCGGCGGCATAGCGTTCCTGCAAGGCGATAAGTTCTTTCTTTAGCGTGATTTCCCGGGGCAGCGCCCCGGCTTCCGCCATGATCCGATGGCCCACGGCGGTGCCTGTGTCGACATGCGCCGCCTCGGGCCGTTCGGTCACGGGCGCGCCCTCGCCCGAAAGGTTCTTGAGCGAGCCGTCCGCCTCTGCCTTGCGCGTCCGGTGTTCGACGATGCGGTCCCACCGGTGCACGGCCTCACTCCACCTCGATCTCGGACCAGCCCTCGCCTGGATTGAACAGCTCGATCGCGGCCGCGACGGCGAGCGTGTCCTCGCCGAGATCCGCCTCGTAGATCCGGCCGTTTTCGCCGACCATGAAGGTCATGACTCCGGTTACGCCATATTCTGCCGGGACGGCCAGCAGAGCGTGGCCCGCCACCTGGTTGCCGTTGACGACATAGCTCATCTCGCCGCCGGGCGCGTCCGGACCCTGGCCGCTCAGCAGTTGGAAGACGTAGCCAATATAGGGCTCGGGCTCGATTTCCTCTCCGCCCTCTTCATACCCCTCGAAACTCGCCCGCGCGGCAAGATCGCCGATCGGGCTGTCGTCGCCGGGCCAGTAGAGCCCGTCATGCGTGCCTTCGGTGGAGATGACGTGGGCGGCAAATTCCATCACGCCGTCGCCGTCGTGGTCGACCAGACGGTAGGCGGCCTGGATCTCCACATAGGCTTCGAGCGCGTCGATCACGTCGAGTTCGTTCAGGCCGATCTCGCGCGCTGCGATCTCGTCGAGGCCGGAGGCGACATCGAAGGACCATCCTTCCGCGCCGCGTTCCAGCTCGAACGGGAAGGGCCAGTCGTCGGCACCGAGGACGATCTCGACACGGTCGTCCGCCAACGGCACGAAGCGATAGCCCTCGCCATAGGCCGCCAGAAGCTCGGCCCAGTCCTCCGCCCGCTCGACGTCGTCGTCTGGGCGCATCAGCTCGGTCACGTCGGGGCCGATGGCGTCGACCACCTCGGCGGTCCCGCCCGAGGACAGCGCCGCGAGCAGGGTCTCCAGCGCGTCCTGCGGGGTCTGGTAGACGGGGGCTTCCTGCGCCGAGGCAAAGCTTGCCGCGGCGATCAGGGCCGGGGCGAGAATGGAAACATGACGCGTCATCGTCTCACCTGCGCTTGATTTTCTTTGAGCCCCCACGGGAGGAGGCCTTGCGGACCTTGCTGCCGGAGGCCTTTTTCTTGATCGAGCCACTGGAGGGTTTCTTCGCCACGGTCTTCGGCGCCTTTCGCTGGACGGCCGCCGCGGGCTTCTTCGCTGGCGCCGCGGCCTTTTTCGCCGGTGCGGCGGCCTTCTTGACCTCGGGGCGCGAGCCGCCGCTGGGGCGGGAGATCTGCTTGGGCTTGCTGCCACCGGATTTCTTCATCAGCTCCTTGCCCGCGATTGCGCCTGTGGCACCTGCGGCGCCGGCCGCCGCAGCGCCGAGCCCTCCACCGTCGGCCGCCTCGCGCCGGGCGCCCGCATTCTCGGGCCGCGTGATGTCGCGTGCGCCGGTGCTCGACGAAAGCTTCTTGCGCAGTTCGTCGCCCTGGCTTTTGCCGCCACCGGACTTGCGTTCGATCGGCAGGGTCGTGGCGCCCTTTTCGTCACGCCGCGCGGCGATCTTGTCCTGGGCCTGGGATTTCCGGTCGGGGTCTGGCTTCCAGCCGTCGATCTTGATCTTGTCGCGATCGATGTCGACCCTGTTGCCGTCGAGCTTGATGTCGCCGGCGTTGATCTTGTCCCGGTCTATGTTGATCTTGTCCCGGTCGATGTTGATCTTGTCCCGGTCGATGTTGACCTTGTCTCGGTCAATGTCGAGCCGGTTGCCGATGTTCACGTTGCCGTCGACGTCGATATCGATATCGGGCTCGCGATAGATCGGTCCGCCACCCCAACCGGCGCAGTTGCGGCAGCCCCAGTAATCGTCCCAATCGTCATCGTCGTCGAAGATCTCGTCGATCAGCGCCACCGTTCCGAAAGCGACCGCGCCGGTCAGAAGTGCGTCGCCGACCCCATATCGATTGGTGTCATAGACGACGTTTTGATCGTATTGCGGCACATAGACCGTCTGCGGATTGGCGGGTTGTATCACGACCGTTTCGGCTGGCGCATCGCTGGTAGAGAGCGTCGCGTCCATCTCCTCCAGCGTGACCGATTGCTGGTCGTTATCCAGGAGGGCGCCGGTCTGGATCGCCTGCTGCCGGAGCACCTGCACCGCGTTCATCACGTCGTCGCTCTGGGCCAGCATCGCGTTGCCCACGGATTCGGTCCAGTCGAGGTGCTCGGCCATCTCGCCCACGACCGTCGGGAAGGCGGTTGCCAGCACCTCGACGCTTGGGTCGAATTCCTCCTGCGCGATCTTCGCCTCGAGCGCCTCGGGATCGAGCCCCTCGTTCTTTTCCAGCAGGATCTGCGCCTTGGCTACGTCCAGCGGGTAAGTCGAGGCGACAAGTACCTGGATCAGCAGCGTGTCGGGATAGAGCGCGACCGGCGCAACCAGCGTCTGAAGCTCGGCATCGGTCAAAAGGCTGGCGGTTTCGGCAGCCGGTTCTGCCGGGGCCTCGGTCTGGGCCATGATAGGGCCGCAAAGCAGCGCCAGAAGAGCCAGGGAATGGGGTAGTGAGCGACGCGTCATCGCGGCCTCCTCGTGGCGTCAACTGTTCAACGCTAGGGGAGGGCGTGCCACCGGTCAACGATTCCGGTAAGATGCGACCGGGTTATCCACCCGGCCGCTGATTTGGCATGGAGTGTTCAGCCGATCTCGGCCAGTCGCTCCAGAGCCTCTTGGAGGCGGTCCTGCTCCGATGTGCGCTCGGCGAGGTTGTCGCGGACTTCCTCGACCACGTCGTCCGGGGCGCTCTCGACGAACTTCGGGTTGCCGAGCCGCTTGGAAAGCCCGCCGATCTCCTTGTCCAGCTTGGCGATGGATTTCTCCAGCCGCGCCTTCTCCTCGGCCACGTCGATGATGTCGGCCACCGGCAGGCCGAAGGTGGCGCCGGGGACGGGAACTGTGATGCAGCCCTTCGGCATGGAGGCGTAGCCTTGCAGGCTCGCGATCCGCGCGATCCGGGTGATCAGCGCCTCGTTGTTCTCCCATGCCGCCTGCGCCGCGGCGTCGAGCCTGGTGTGGACCATCGGCACCTGCAGCCCGGCCGGCACCCGCACCTGCGCACGGGCCGAGCGAACGCCTTCGATCAGGGTGATGACCCAGTTCATCTCGGCGTCGGCCTCCGGATCCACCAGATCGGCGGCGGTGTAGGTCGGCCAGTCGCCATGGACCAGCATTTTCGACCCGCAGCCGAGGGTCTGCCACAACGCCTCGGTGATGAAGGGCATCATCGGGTGCAGCATCACGAAGCACTGCTCCAGCACCCACCGCATGGTGGCGCGGGTCTCGGCCTTCAGCGCCTCGTCATCGCCCTGGAGCAGCGGCTTGGCAAACTCGACATACCAGTCGCAGACCTTGCCCCAGACAAAGGCATAGAGCGCGTTGGCGGCGTCGTTGAAGAGATATCCCTCGAGCGCCGTATCGACCGCCTCGCGCACCTTGGCCGTCTCGCCGATGATCCAGCGGTTGACCGTCGCGGCCGGTTTGCCGGCCGGGTCGATCGGAGCCACGGTGGGCTCGAACACGCCGTTCATCTCGGCGAAGCGGGCCGCGTTCCACAGCTTCGTGCCAAAGTTCCGGTATCCGGCGATCCGTTGCATGTCGAGCTTCAGCACGCCGCCGAGGCTCGCCATCGCGGCATTGGTAAAGCGCAGGGCGTCGGCGCCGTATTCGTCGATGATCTCGAGCGGGTCGACCACGTTGCCGGTCGACTTGGACATCTTCTTGCCCTTGGCGTCGCGGACGAGGCCATGCAGGTAGACCGTGTGGAACGGGATCTCGTTCACCACGGCAAGCTGCATCATCATCATCCGGGCGACCCAGAAGAACAGGATGTCCTGCCCCGTCACCAGGACGTCGGTCGGAAAGTACTTCTCCAGTTCCGGCGTCCGTTCGGGCCAGCCCAGCGTGCCGATCGGCCAGAGGCCAGAGGAGAACCAGGTGTCGAGCACGTCCGGGTCGCGCCAGATCGGATAGACCAGATGGGTCGGATCCTGGCTCAGATTATAGTCTGCCAGGCTCGCGGCCAGACGGTCCATCGCCTCGGCCCGGTCCGCGACCTCGACGATCCGCGCGGCATGGAGCGGCGCGGGCAGGGCACTCAGGTCCTTGCGGAACTTCTCGCAGACAGCGTCCAGTTCGGCGGCGCAGTGATAGGTCGGCTGGGCGTGGTTGAAAGCACCTTCCTCGAGCAGGCGGAAGATCTCCACCTCGTCGAGCGCCGCGTCGCCCTCGTCGTCACGGAAACCGGTCGGCCAGATGTCGAGCCCGTACCACACCGGCACCTGGTGGCCCCACCAGAGCTGGCGGGAGATGCACCAGGGCTCGATGTTCTCGAGCCAGTGGTAGTAGGTCTTCTCGCCGCTTTCCGGCAGGATCACCGTGCGCCCGTCGCGCACCGCATCGAGCGCCGGCCCGACGATCTTCGCCGCATCGACGAACCACTGGTCGGTCAGCATCGGCTCGATGACGACCTTGGAGCGGTCGCCGAAGGGCTGCATGATCGGCTTGGACTCGACCAGCGGCTCGAACTCGGCGCCGCTCTCCGGATCGGCCGGGTCGTATTCCACCCGGCGCACCATGACGGCGAGCCCTTCTTCGGTGATCTGGGCGACGACCCGCTTGCGGGCCTCGAACCTGTCCAGCCCGCGCATATCGTCGGGCACCAGGTTCAGCGCGTCGACCTCGGATTCGGTGAAGGCGTCGCCCTCGGCGATGGCCTGGGCGCGGGCGGCAGCGTCGGCATAATCGGGGCCGTCGGAGCGCATGTGGCCCTTGGTGTCCATCAGCCGGTACATTGGGATGCCGCCGCGGGAGGCCACGGCGTAATCGTTGAAATCATGCGCGCCGGTGATCTTTACCGCGCCGGAGCCGAAATCCGGGTCCGGGTACTCGTCGGTGATGATCGGGATCAGGCGGCGGTGCTCCTTCGGACCGACGGGGATCTCGCAGAGCTTGCCGACGATCGGCGCATAGCGGGTGTCGGAGGGATGCACCGCGACCGCACCGTCGCCCAGCATGGTCTCTGGCCGCGTGGTGGCGATGGAGATGTAGTCGCGTTCTTCCTCGAGGATGACCTTCCCGTCCTCGTCCTTCTCGACGTAAGTGTAGGTCTCGCCGCCCGCCAGTGGGTACTTGAAGTGCCACATGTGGCCGGCGACCTCGATATTCTCGACCTCGAGATCGGAGATCGCGGTCTCGAAATGCGGGTCCCAGTTGACCAGCCGCTTGCCGCGGTAGATCAGGCCCTTCTGGTACATGTCGATGAAGACCTTGATCACCGCCTCGTGGAAATCGGGCGAGTTCTCGTGCCCGGTGCGCGGGTCGCCTGGCGCGCCGGCCATGGTAAAGGCGTTGCGTGACCAGTCGCAGGAGGCGCCCAGCCGCTTGAGCTGGTTGATGATCGTGCCGCCGGACTGGCCCTTCCACTCCCAGACCTTCTGCAGGAATGCCTCGCGGCCCATCTCGCGGCGGCTGGCGTTGGACTTGTCCTTGGCGAGTTCGCGTTCGACGACCATCTGGGTCGCGATGCCGGCATGGTCCTGACCGGGCTGCCAGAGCGTGTCGAAGCCGCGCATCCGGTGCCAGCGGATCAGGATGTCCTGCAACGTGTTGTTGAAGGCGTGGCCCATGTGCAGGGAGCCCGTCACGTTGGGCGGCGGGATCATGATGCAGAAGGTCTCGGTCCGCTTGGCATTCGCACCGGCCTTGAAGGCGCCGGAGCTCTCCCAGGCGTCGTAGATCCGCGGTTCCGCCTCGGCGGCGTCGAAGGTCTTTTCCATCGGCATGTGTCTGGTCCTCGGATGGGTCGCAGGACCCTCTAGCGAATGCGCGGCCCAAGGAAAAGCCCGCGCTCCAAATTGCCGCGATGACGCGGCGGATCTTGGGGGCCAGATTGGCGCAGGCCCCTCTTCCTGGTTCAAATACCCATGCCGGAGGCGCCGCGCGCCGACTGGCGCGCGGTCTCTTCATTCGGCCCCGTAGCCGGTCATCTCCAGGTAGCCGCGGCCGGGGTGGCTGCCGGTGATCCGCACCGGCCCTTCCCAGTAGGGAAAGGAGGTCGCCATCCATGCCTGCGGATTGAGGGCGTCGAGTTCGACCCAGAGTTCCCTTTGGGGCAACTCGACCTTCCAGCGCGTCGGAATGGCGGCGCCGTTCACCTCGGTCTCTGCGAGCGGCGTGAGCCGCAGCGCCCCGTCGCCGAGCGCCGTGGCGCTCCCGTCGGCGGCAATCCAGGTGGCCGAGGTGAAGGGCGGGCCTTCCCGGTCGCGTAGGCGGAAGCCCATCAGCTTGTCGCCGCTGTCGAAATGAAGCGAGACCCAGTCCCAGCCGTCCTGCGTGGGGGCCAGCGGCTGCGAGGACCATTCCCGGTCGAGCCAGCCTTCGCCGGTCACGGCAACCTGGCCGTCGGGAAGGTAAAGCGTGCCGGTGACCTGGTAGTAGGGCTGGGAATAATAGTGGCTGGCCTGGCCTTCGGGGGATTTCACCGAGTAGCCGCGCTCGCCGTGAAAGATCAGCGGGCCGTCGGCGTCGAGCTCGAGGCGATAGGTGAAGTCCGACCCGCTCGCGCTCAGGGCCAGCGTGTCGTACTCGTCGGAACCGTCCCCCGTGCTGGCAATCCGCCAGTCGTCGATCCAGGCCTCGAAGGGCGCCGCCACCACACCCGCCTGACCGATGCCGCCCCGTGCCAGCCGTTCCGCGCTGAAATGCGCCTCGGGCGTGGTCAATCCGGCGTGCCCCATCCAGATCTGAGGACTTTGCCAGCCCTCGACCGGGACGCCCGCTTCCGGCGCCACGGCGGAGCGGAACAAGGTCCACTGGATGCCGTAGTCGCGGCCGTCTTCCCCGGAAAGGTTGGCGGTCAGATACCACCATTCGATGCGGTAATCCGGATGCGGGCCGTGGTCGGCGGGGAAGGCGAGCGCGGTCTCGCGCGAGGGCAGCGCGAACCCTTCGGCATCGGTGCCCAGCCCCGCGAAGCCCTGGGCGCCGGCTTGTATGGCGAGAGAGGCGGTGAGCGTCGCGAGGGCGGCAAGCGCCGACCGCCTCCGGCGGGGGTATTTGTGCCAAGAAGAGAGGTCAGCGTTCATCGGCGAAGACCTTGAGGAACTGAGAGGGCGCGGTTCGGGCGAGCCTGCGTGTGGGCAGGGCGGCCGCCAGCGCGGCAGCGGCGAGGGAGAGGGCGAAGAGCGCGGCCCATTGGCCGGGGAACAGGAACATTGGCAGGCGCCAGCCGAAGGCTTCGACATTGACCACCGCCAGCAGGCACCAGGCCAGCGCCAACCCCACCGGCAAGGCGGCGAGGAAGGTCAGGGTGGCGAGCGCGAGGGTGCGCAGGATCTCCAGCCGCGCGAGCCGGCGGCGGGTCAGGCCCAGCGCCCAGACCGGGGCGAGCTGCGGCAGGCGCATGGTCGACAGCGTGAGCAGGGCGGTCAGGATCGCGAAGCCCGCGACCGAGAGGGTCAGCACATTCAGGGCGCCGGTCACGGTGAAGGTGCGCTCGAAGATCTGCAGCGAGGTAGCCTTGAGTCGCGCCTGGTCGATCAGGTTGGCTTCGGGCAGGCCGTAGTCCTCGAGGAGGGCCGTGCGCAGGGAGTCCGGATCGGAGGTGACGATGCCGTGGCGAAGCTTGGACACATCTGGGTGATGGGCGAGAAGGGCGTCGCGCGCGACGACGGCCTGCCCGATCGGGTTGCCGTAGTCGGAGTAGACGCCGCTGATCGGCAATTCCCAGTCAGTCCCGAGGGCAAGCGGCGCGCCGAGCCGCAGGTTCTCGCGGCGGGCGAGCTGTTCGTTGATCAGTACGCCGCGCCCCTCCATCACCGCGTCCCAGGTATCGGGCGTGGAGCGCAGGAGCGGCCAGTGGTCGCGATAGACCGCGTGGTCGATGATGCCATAGAGCTCGCCGGGGGCGCCGGCGAGGGTCAGGTCGACGGGCCAGATCGGCAACACCGCATCGGCGCGGGGTGCGAGCCAGGCACGCAGTGCCTCGCCGTCGGCCTCGCTGCGGGCGGTGACGTAGAGATCCGAGACAAGTCGCTGGTCGAGCCATCCGGTGAACGTGAGCCGGAAGGAGGAGACCATTGTGGAGACGCCGATATTGGTCGCCAGCGCGAGGAGCAGCGACATCAGGGCGAGCGACAGGCCGGGCATCTGCTGCCGCGTGTCGGCCCAGAACCATTGCGCGAGCGGGCCGCGGGCGAGCCTTGCGCCGAGGCCGAGCGCCGCGGCAAGCAGGCGCGGCAGGATCAGCGCGGCCCCGAGCAGCAGTCCGCCAAGCAGGGCGAAGCCGGCGACCAGGCCGTCTGCGAGGAGGGCCGTCAGGATGCCGGCGGCCAGGAGGGCGAGGCCCGCGAACGCCTGGCGTCGCAGGACGCGGGCGGAGACGGTTGCCCAAGCACGGGGCTGTGCCGAGGCCAGCAGCGGCATGCGGTGCACGGTCAGCAGTCCATGCGCCGCCGCTACCAGCGCACCGGTCTCCGCAATGGCGAGGCCGGCGAGCGCCCAGCCGGAGTCGAAGCTCAGCACGCCGCGGACATCGGCGCCGTAGAGACCGCGCAAGGTGGCCGCGACGTCGGGCAGCAGGGCGCCGGCGATCAGGTAGCCCAACAGGAGGCCGAGGCTGCCGGCGAGCAGCGCCAGGAGGAGAACTTCGGCGAGCAGGAGCGTCAGCAGGCTGCGTGCGGGCAGGCCGAGGGCGCGCAGGGTTCGGAACATCGGGCGGCGCTGTTCGAAGGCGAGCCCGATCGCGCCGTGGACGATGAAAAGGCCAACCGCGAAGGACAGCAGGCCGAAGGCGGTCAGGTTGAGGTGGAAACTGTCGGTCAGCCGCGCGATGTCTCCCTGTTCCTGCGGTGGGCTGAGCGTGAGGCCGGAGGCAAGCTGATCAAGAGGGCGTTGGTTGGCGGGCTGATCCGGCAGGACAAGGAGCCGGTTGATCTGCCCGGGTTTGCCCAACAGGGTCTCGGCCGTGCCGATATCGGTGAACAGGCTGCCGGGAGGGATGGCGGGATCCGGGATCAGCCGGGGTAGCCCCTCGGCTTCCTTCAGCAGGCGCGCGGTTTCCGGGGCGACGAAGCCGACGCCGGGCGGGCGCAGCAGGTCGAGCGGGGTGGTGCCGGTGCCGGCGCTGAGGTCGGTGGGCAGGAGGCCGGGCGGGGCGGTAAGCAGTTCGAGGCCGGTGACTTGCAGAGGTATATCGCCGCGCTGCAGGCGGCCTTCGACGACTGGAGAGACCAGCCAGCCGCCGCGCCTGAGCGCGACATAGGCGGCAACGGAGAGTAGGCCATCCGGGTGCGTGAGGCTCGAATAGCTGCCGATGCCGAGCGTGGAGGCGGCCTGGTCATAGCTCCGGCGCGCCTCGCCGTTGATCGCCTGCACGGCAGACCAGAGCGCCGTGGCGAGCGCCAGCCCCGCCAGAAGCGTGAAGAGCTGGAGCGGCTGACGGCGCCAGTGCGACAGCAGTGCCGCGAGGGCTGCGCGCCTCATGCCACCCGCCCGCGGCTCAGGTGCAGTCGGCGGCCCAACCCGGAGGCAAGCCGCTCGGAATGGGTGACCACGAGCAGGCTGGCACGGGTCTCGGCGACGAGTTCCAGGATCAGCTCGAAGACCTGCCCGGCCGTGCGCTCGTCGAGGTTGCCGGTCGGCTCGTCGGCGAGGAGCGCGCTCGGACGTGGCGCGAGCGCGCGGCCGATGGCGACACGTTGCTGCTGGCCGCCAGAGAGTTGTTCCGGGTAGCGGTCTGTCAGGTCAGCCAGGCCCAGTCGGTGTGCCAGTTCTGCCGACCACGTCGGGTCATGGCGCCCGGCGAGGCGGGCCTGGAAATCGAGGTTGCCGGCGACTGTGAGCGATGGGATGAGGTTGAACTGCTGGAAGACGAGGCCAATGCGGTTCCTGCGGATGGCGGCGCGGCCCGCGTCGCCCAACCCTGTCACCTCGGTGCCGTCGAGCCGGATCGAACCGGCGTCGGGAAGGTCCAGCGTTGCGAGCAGGTGCAGCAGCGTGCTCTTTCCGGAGCCGGACTCGCCGGTGAGGGCAAGGGTCTCGCCCGGTGCAAGGGTGAGCGACACGTCCTCCAGAACCGGCTGGGGTCCGTCGGTGGTATGATAGGACTTGCTCAGGCGGGCGGCCTCGATCAGCATCGTCGATCCTTCTCGCTCTTCCACCCAGAGGTAGCCCGGTGCGGGCGGCAGGGAAAGGGAAGCGACAGCCGCGCAGCGGATCGGTCGCGTTTGGCCGGGGCGGCTCCCGCCGACGGGTCGGCGCGCTGTCGCGCTTGCCCGCCGTTGGGCGTGGCAGGCCTGCGGCCTGCCAGTCCCGGCACGGCTGCCGTGGTTCGTGGGCGGTCCCGCCGCGCGGGAGGCGCGGCTCGGCCCAACGTCGAGCGCCGGCTTTTGGCGGGCGAGGAGGTGGCGGGAGCGCCACCGTTTCGGCCGCGCGGCTGCGGATCGGGTTGCTCGGTCGGCGTCAGCCCCGGGTGCCGGCGAAACTGCTTTCCCATTCCTCGCGCTGCTCGTCGGTGATCTTTGCAAAGAGCGTATCCGGCACGGCAAAGCCATGACCCGGTGCGAGCACTTCCAGCGCAGAGCCCATGCTTTCGGGCCAATCCGTGACGTCCGTCTGCATCGACTCCAGGAGCTTCGCGGAGGCGTCGGGGATGAAGGGAGCCGAGACCACGGCATAGACGCGGATCAGGTTCAGCGCCAGCCGCACGTCGGCCGCGGCGCGTTCCGGGTCGGTCTTGAAGCTCGTCCAGGGGGCGGCCGTCTGCAGGAACTCGTTGCCCGCGACCCAGATCGCGCGCAGTTCGGCGGCGGCCTTGCGCACCTCGATTGCTTCCATGTGCCCATTGTAGGCCGCAAGACGCGCGTCGAGATCGGCGATCAGCTTTGCCCCCTCCGGCGTCACCTCGCCGCCGGCAGGGATCTCCTCGCCGAACTTGGAGCGGCAGAACTTGGTCACCCGGCTCACAAAATTGCCCAGAACGTCGGCCAGGTCCTTGTTCACGCCGACCTGGAATTTCTCCCAGGTGAATTCGCTGTCCGAGGTCTCGGGGGCGTTCGACAGCAGCCACCAGCGCCAGTAATCGGCCGGCAGGATCTCCAGCGCCTGGTCCTGGAAGATGCCGCGCCCCTGGCTGGTCGAGAACTGTCCGCCGTCGTAGTTCAGGTAGTTGAACGACTTGATATAGTCGACGAGCTTCCAAGGATCGCGGCTGCCGATCAGCGTCGAGGGGAAGGAGAGCGTGTGGAAGGGCACGTTGTCCTTGCCCATGAACTGCACGTAACGGACGTCCTCGGCGCCCGCGTCGGTGCGCCACCAGCGCCACCAGTCTTCCTCGTCCTTGCCCTGGGCCTCGGCCCATTCCGCGGCGCAGGCGATATATTCGATCGGCGCGTCGAACCAGACGTAGAAGACCTTGCCTTCCATGCCGGGCCAGTCCTCCTCGCCCTTGCGGACGGCGATGCCCCAGTTGAGGTCGCGGGTGATGCCGCGGTCCTGCAGACCGTCGCCGTCGTGCAGCCATTTTTTGGCGATGGACGTGGTTAGCACCGGCCAGTTGGACTTGCTGTCGATCCAGGCGTCGAGTTCGTCCTTCAGCTTCGATTGGCGCAGGTAGAGGTGCTTGGTCTCGCGCACCTCGAGGTCGGTCGAGCCGGAGATCGCGGAGCGCGGCTCAAGCAGGTCGGTCGGGTCGAGCTGCTTGGTGCAGTTCTCGCACTGGTCGCCGCGGGCCTTGTCGTAGCCGCAGTTGGGGCAGGTGCCCTCGATGTAGCGGTCAGGCAGGAAGCGGCCATCGGCGGGCGAGTAGACCATCTTCTCGGAAACCTCCGAGATGAAGCCGTTCTCTGCCAGCCGACCGGCGAAATACTGTGTCAGCCGATGGTTCTGCGGACTCGAGGAGCGGCCGAAGTGATCGAAGCTCAGGCGGAACCCGGCGGCAAGCTTGGCCTGGGTGCGGTGCATTTGCGCGCAATAGGCATCGACCGGCATCGCGGCCTTGGCGGCGGCAAGCTCTGCCGGCGTGCCGTGCTCGTCCGTGGCGCAGAGAAACAGAACCTCGTGACCGCGGGCCCGGCAGTAGCGGGCATAGAGATCAGCGGGCAGCTGGCTTCCCACGAGGTTGCCCAGATGCTTGATGCCGTTGATGTAGGGTAGCGCTGAAGTGATTAGAATTCGCGACATGCCTGGCCTGCTCCGTTACCGACGGAGGTCGCTTTAGCCGATGCATCGGCGAAGCGCCACCGCCCAGTTCGGCGGAGGCGTCTCAGTCGCAATCGCAGGGCGCGCCTCCCAGCTCCGGCAGCATGTGCAGGATCGCGATCACGCCCTCGGCGTTCAGATCCACGCTGCCTTGGATCACGAAACCGAGCTGACCGTCGCCGAAATCCCGGAAACCGCCCTGCGCGATATGAGCGTCGAGGGCCTTCAGCGCATCGGGCATGTCAAGGCACATGTCCCTGTCTGCCAGTTCGGCATTGAGATCCTCGCGCACGGTCTGTGACACTCTCTCGGTCAGGTTCAGAAGGTTCATGACGCCGCCGATCAGCCCGCTCGGGTCGATGGTCAGGTCCTCCAGGCTGGCATGGAGGCAATTGTTGCGGATCTGACCGTTCAGCAGCGCGTCGACCTGGGTGATGTTGCTGAGGGTGCGGCGTCGGGTGTCGAAATCCCCCTCGGCATCGCAGTGGTAGCGGATGAGCTGCACCCGTCCGAGCAGCCGGATGTGGTCGCCTTCGGACCGGGCCTTGTCGAGCTGTAGAGCGATGCGCTGCTCGCAGGTATCCTGGACGACACCGGAGAGAAGCGCCGGCAAGTTCACCTGGATCGCCCGGAGGTTACCCGCCACCTTGACCGCGATCTTCGCCCGGCTGGCGGGTTCGAGATAGACCTCCATGAAGATCGGCATCCGGTGGCCGTTGATCTCGACCCTCTCGGTAAAGGTCATAGGCTGGGCCGCCCCTGCCGGGGCAACCGATGCTGCAAGCAACGCCGCTGCCAGGAAGTGCTTCATCGCGGCCCTCCGTCCGGTGTCAGGATGGGAAGGCCGCGCCGCCCGGTCAAGGTTCCTGTCTGTCGCGGGTCGGTGCCGGGGGCGGGCGGTTGTCGCGGCTCTTGCGCAGCAGCCGGCCGATGGTGAAGGAGGTGCGCGGCGTGTAGACATACGGGGTCCGCCGGACCTTGGTACGGCCCACGCGCATCCGCGCGATGCTGAAGACGAGCAGCACCGCATGCGCCGCCGCGATCATGCCGAAAAGCGCGGAGGGACCGAAAGCCTCGATCAGGCTGGAGGCAAAGAGCGGCGCGCCGATTGCGCCCACGGCGAAGAAGAACATCAGAGCCGCCGAGAGCTCCACCCGCTCGGAGCTGCGGGCGAAATCGTGGGCATGGGCGGCGGCGACGGAATAGACAGGGAAGGTCGTTATGCCGAAGACGAGCGCATTGGCAAAGATCGCGACGTTGCCGGCTGCGCCGAGCGTGACCGTCGCGAGACAACTCGCAATCGCGGCGACAGAAAGCGCCACCAGCACGTGGCGGCGGTCGAACCGGTCGGCGAGCCAGCCCACCGGGATCTGCGCCAGCGCCCCGCCCAGCACCCAGGCAGCGAGGAACCAGGCGATCTGCGCCGGTTCCAGTCCGACCTCCTGGCCATAGATCGGCCCGACCATGCGGAACGAGGCCGAGGAGACGGCGGCGACGATCACCGCCGCGGCGGCGAGCGGCGACATGCGGACCGCGAGCAGGGGCCGCAGCCGGGGCGCCGAGGGCGTGTGGGGTTGCGGCATGGTCGACAGCGTGATCGGGAACAGAGCCGCGCAGCACAGGATCGCGAGGATGTTGTAGGAGACATAGCTCGCCGGTTCGAGCACGCCGATCATCAGCTGCGCCCCGATAGCCGCGACAAGGTCGACCACCCGGTAATTCGCCATCACGCGGCCGCGGTTTGCGTTGTCGGCGCGGGCCTGCAGCCAGGATTCGATCACCGTGTAGCAGCCGGCGACGCAGAGGCCGGTGGCCAGCCGCAGCAGCGTCCAGGCCAGCGGCGTCTGCCAAATCGGGTGCGCCAGCAGGCCAATGGCGCCGGCAGCGGCAAAGGCCGCGAAGGTGCGGGAATGGCCGACCGAGCCCATCAGGCGCGGCGCCCACCAGCAGCCGACGAAGAAGCCCGCGAAATGCGCCGAGCCGAGAAGGCCGATCTCGGCGCGCGAAAAGCCCAGCTCGAGGCCCGAGAGCGCGTCCAGCGGGCCGACGCCGCCCGAGGAAAGCTGGAGCAGCAGCACCGACAGCAGAAGCGCGGCAAGGGAGATCAGGAGGCGCATGGGAAGGGCTCGTATTTCACCCTGCCGGGGTGGATTGGCGGGCTGCGCCGGTCTGGCCTGTTTGCGACACGGAAGTCAAGAAACCCGCCCGCCTCCGGCCGGAAAAATGCAATCGGCGGCCACGGGGGCCGCCGAAAGCTGGTGTGATCTGTCACGCGCTCAGACGAAGCGGTTGATGTAGTTTTCCAGCCGCTCCTGGCGGCCCGAGCGGGGCTCGGGGTCGATGCCTTCGGTCAGTACGCGCTCTGTGATGCTCTCGAGCGTGCCGTTCTCCAGCATGTCGCGGTTCTTGGGCGCATCCCAGCCGGCGTAGCGTTCGGCGCGCGCTTTCTCCAGCCCGCCGTCCTCCAGCATCGCCGCCGCGGCCTTGAGACCGCGGGCGCAGACGTCCATCGCCCCCACGTGCCCGGCGATCAGATCCACCGGGTCGAGCGACTGACGCCGCAGCTTGGCGTCGAAATTGGTGCCGCCGGTGGTGAAGCCGCCCGCCTTCAGGATCTCGTAATAGGCCAGCGCGACCTCGGGGACGCTGTTCGGGAACTGGTCGGTGTCCCAGCCGGACTGGTAGTCGTTCCGGTTCATGTCGATCGAGCCGAGGATGCCGAAGGCGGCCGCCATCGCCAGCTCGTGCTCGAAGGAATGGCCGGCCAGGATCGCATGTCCCTGCTCGATGTTCATCTTCACCTCTCCCTCGAGGCCGAACTCCTTGAGGAATGAATAGACGGTGTTCACGTCGTAGTCGTACTGGTGCTTGGAGGGCTCCTGCGGCTTGGGCTCGATCAGGATCGCGCCGTCGAAGCCGATCTTGTGCTTGTAGTCCACCACCATCTGCAGGAAGCGCTTGGCCTGCTGGCGCTCGCGCACGAGGTCGGTGTTGAGCAGGGTCTCGTAGCCCTCGCGTCCGCCCCAGAGAACGTAGTTCTGGCCGCCGAGCTTCTTCGTAGCGTCGATGCAGTTCTTCACCGTCGCAGCGCTCCAGGCGAAGACGTCCGGGTCGGGGTTGGTCGCCGCACCGGCCATGAAGCGGCGGTGGGTGAACATGTTGGCCGTGCCCCAGAGCAGCTTCGTGCCGGTGGCCTCCATCTTCTCGCCGAAATAGTCGACGATCTCTTCGAGGTTCCGCTGGCTCTCGGCAAAGCTCGCGCCTTCGGGGCGCACGTCGGCATCGTGGAAGCAGAAGAACGGCTGGCCGAGCAGGGCGAACATCTCGAAGGCCACATCAGCCTTGGCCCTGGCCATCTCCATCGAATCCTGCGGATACCACGGGCGATCGAAGGTCCGCCCACCGAAAGGATCACCGCCCTCCCAGGCGAAGCTGTGCCAATAGGCGACGGCGAAGCGGAGTTGGTCCTCCATCCGCTTGCCCATGACGATCTCGTCGGGATTGTAATGGCGATAGGCCAGGTCGGTCTCGGCACTGGGATCGTATCTGATCTGCTCGATGCCGTCGAAGAAGTTAGTCATGAGAGACCTCTGAGGGCTGAATAGGTGTCGCGGTAGCGCGTCTGCGCTTCGGCGAAGGCGGTCGTCAGGTCCTTCTCGGGCTCGAAGACCTTGGAGATTTTCGGGACGGACGCGATCTCGGCTCCCGCGCCGGTCGCGGCCATCATCGCCAGGCGTGCGGCCCCGAAGGCGCCGCCGAAATCGCCGGCGACGGGGACCTGCACGGGCATGTTGAGCGCGGTCGCGATGGCCCGGAGCCAGTAGTCGGAGCGCGAGCCGCCGCCCACCGCGATCAGCCGGTCGAACCGCGTGCCGGTGGAGGCCAGCGCGTCGTAGCAGTCGCGGATCGCGAAGGTCACGCCCTCGAGCACCGCGGCGGTGCCGGCGGCGCGGTCGGTCGCGTGCTCCAGCCCGGTCAGGCTGCCGCGGATCTGCGCATCGTTGTGCGGCGTCCGCTCGCCGCCGAGATAGGGCAGGAACATCGTCCGGCCGGGTGCACGGAGGCTGGCGCCGAGGTCGCCGGTCAGCGTGGCGGCGTCAGACCCCACTAGCCCCGCGTACCAGTTGAGCGCATCCGTTGCGGCGAGGATCACGCCCATCTGGTGCCAGGTACCGGGCAGGGCATGGCAGAAGGTGTGCACCGCCGTGGCCGGATCGGGCCGATAGGCATCGGAAGCGGCAAAGAGCACGCCGGAGGTGCCGAGCGAGATGAAGGCGTCGCCCGCCTTGACCACGCCGACGCCCACGGCCGAGGCCGCGTTGTCGCCGCCGCCGCCGGCAACCACCACGCCGGCCGGCAGGCCCCAGCGATCCGCCAGTTCCTTGCGGAGCGTGCCGGAGACCTCGGAGCCCTCGACCAGCCGCGGCATGTGCTCCCGCGTCAGGTCCGAGCTGTTGAGCAGGACGTCCGACCAGTCCCGCTTGCCGGTGTCGAGCCAGCTGGTGCCGGCCGCGTCGGACATCTCGGAGACGGTCTCGCCGGTGAGCCAGAGCCGGAGGTAATCCTTGGGAAGAAGGATTTTCGCAACCTTCGCAAAGATATCCGGCTCGTTCTTCTGCACCCACATCAGCTTGGGCGCGGTGAAGCCGGGGAAGACGATGTTACCGGTGATTTCCCGCCAGGCCGGCGAGGCGTCGAGCGCGGCGGCCTCCTGGTAGGAGCGGGTGTCGTTCCAGAGCATGCAGGGGCGCAGCACGTTCTGGGAGGCGTCCAGCAGGGTCGCCCCGTGCATCTGGCCACTGAGTCCGATCCCCTTCACGCCCGCGAGCGAGGAGGCGGCCGCGAGGCCGTCCATCGCGGCCGAGGCGGCCGCCAGCCAGTCGGCTGCCGACTGCTCCGACCATCCGGGATGCGGCCGCGACACCGTGAGCGGTGCCGTGGCCTCGGCGATGACCTTCTGGTCGTCGTCGATCAGGAGCGCCTTGAGACCGGAGGTCCCGAGGTCCAGACCGATATACATCACGCCATTCCTTTTTCAGGTTGCTTGCCGAGAATGATCATCCCGAGGATGTCGTCCTCCGTGACTTCGTCGACCTTGACGGTGCCCACCAGCCGGCCGTTCTTCATCACCGAGGCGCGGTCGCAGAGCGCCTTCACCTGGTGGATGTCGTGGTCGATCAGGAAGATGCCGAGGCCCTGCGCCTTCAGCTCGTCGATCAGCTTGGCCACCATCGCGGTTTCCTCGACGCCGAGCGCCGCGGTGGGCTCGTCCATGATGAGGATCTTGGCGTTGAAATAGACCGCCCGGCTGATCGCGACGGACTGTCGCTGGCCGCCCGAAAGGCCGGCCACCGGGGTGTGGAAGCGCTGGAAGTTGGGGTTGAGCCGCGCCATGATCTTGCGCGTCTCGGCCTCCATCAGCGCGTCGTTCACCAGCCCTGCGGAGGTGACCAGTTCCCGCCCGAGAAACAGGTTGGAGGCGGCATCGAGGTTGTCGGCCAGCGCGAGCGTCTGGTAAATCGTCTCGATGTTGTACTGCCGGGCATCCCTCGGCGAGTTGATATGCGCCTCCTCGCCGTTGACGAAGATCTGCCCGCCGTCGCGCTTGTAGGCGCCCGAGAGCATCTTCATCAGCACCGACTTGCCGGCGCCGTTGTGGCCAAGCACGCCCACGACCTCGCCCGGGTAGAGGTTGATCGTGACGTCGTCGACGGCGTGGATCCCGCCGAAGGACTTGCGCATGTTGCGCATCTCGACGAGCGGGGTGCCGCGGTCCTGGGTATCAAGTGGCATGGGTCAGTCTCCCGTCCGCTTGCGGTAGAGGATGTCGACATAGACGGCGAAGACGAGCACGATGCCGACGACGATGTTCTGGTAGGGCGCCTCGACGCCGACCATCGCCATCCCCGATTGCAGCGACTGCATGATCAGCGCGCCGAGGATGGCGCCATAGATCGTGCCGATGCCGCCCGAGAGCGCCGTGCCGCCGATGACCGCGGCCGCGATCACACGCAGCTCGTCCAGCGTGCCGATGTCGTTGGAGTGGAAGTTCAGGCGGGCCGAGGCCACGACGGCCGAAAGCGCGCAGAGGAAGCCGACGATCGCAAACACCTTCACGGTGAGAAAGCGGATGTTGATGCCGGCGAGCTCCGTCGCCTCCGGGTTGCCGCCGGTCGCGAAGATGTAGCGCCCAAGACGGGTGCGCTGCGCGACGACGGTCATCACGATGGCCACGACGATCAGGATCAGCACCGAGTAGGGCACGCCGTAGACGGCCTTGTAGCCTTCGGGCATGGTCTCGCCTCGAGCATCGAAGACCCGGCGCAGCCGACCGATCGGTACTTCGTAAGAGTTCAGGATCCAGACAAAGCCGAGGATCGCGCCGACGGCGATCGCACCGATCACCGCCTCGGCCCAGATGGGCTTCACGGGGAAGTCATGGCGCACCTTGTTCCGGCGCGCGTTGATCATCAGGTAGACCGTGAAGGCCGCGGCGAGCGCGCCCAGGATCCAAGAGCCGGTCGCGCCCATCGTGCCTTCGATGCCGCCCAGCGTGACGTAGGTCTCGTCGAGCGGGCCGATGGTCTGGCCGCGCGACAGGTGCCAGGCGACGTTACGCCAGACGAAGAGGCCGCCCAAAGTGACGATGAAGGCCGGGATCGTCAGGTAGCCGATCAGCCAGCCGTGGAAGGCGCCGATGGCGGTGCCGACGACGAGGCCCACCAGGATCGCGATCGGCGCGATCATCGGCGAGCCGAGCGGCAGGCCGACCAGGTTCGGCAGCCAGGCCGTCTGCGTCATCGCCATGAAGGCGGAGCAAGTGGCGAGCAGGGCGCCGACGCTCAGGTCGATGTGGCGGGTGACGATGACAAAGACCATGCCGGTCGCCATGATGGCAACGGAGACCGTCTGGATCGTCAGGTTGAAAATGTTGCGGGGGGTCAGGAACCGGCCGCCCGTCCAGACATCGAACACGATGCAGATCACGACAAAGGCCCCGATCATGCCGAGCAAGCGGGTGTCGATCTCCATGGTGTCGAGGATGTTCCGGCGGGTCTTTTGCGGCAGGTCGCGGGTGTCCGTGCTATCGGCCATTTGGGCGCTCTCCGGGGTGCGCGTTCCGAGGGCCCCCGCCGCATTCGGCGGGGGCTTGGTGCTTTCAGCGGATGTGCTGTGCGTCAGTTACAGGGCGCGGGGCCACTCTCGACGCCCTGGCAGAGCGCCTCGACCGAAATCCAGCCGGCGTCGGTGACGGCGGTCAGGTTGTCCTTGGTCACCGGAACCGGCTCCAGGAATTTCGCGGTCATCGTGGTGCCGGCGGGCGAGGTCCATTCCATGGCGCCGTCGATATCGGCCATCGCCGTTCCACCGGCCAGCGCAACGGCGATCTCGCCGGCGGCCTTGCCGAGGTCACGGGCGTCCTTCCAGACCGAAACCGTCTGGGTGCCCTTGGCGACGCGGTTCAGCGCGGCATGATCGCCGTCCTGGCCGGATACCGGGATGCCGTCCATGCCCTGCGCGGTGAGCGCGGCCACGGCGCCGCCGGCGGTGCCGTCGTTGGAAGCGACCACGGCGTCAACCTTGTTGTCCTGCGCGGTCAGGATCTGCTCCATGTTTCGCTGCGCGTTCGCCGGCAGCCAACCGTCGGTATAGGCTTCGCCGACGATGGTGATGTCACCGGCGTCGATCGCCGCCTGCAGCACTTCCTGCTGACCGCCGCGGAGGAAGTCCGCGTTCGGATCGGTGGGCGAGCCCTTGATCATCACGTAGTTGCCCTTGGGCGCGGCCTCGAGCACGGCGCGGGCCTGCATCCGGCCGACCTCGACGTTGTCGAAGGTCAGGTAGAAAGCGCGCGGGTCTTCGATCAGGCGGTCATAGGCGATGACCGGAATGCCTTCGTCCGCGGCCATTTGCACCGCCGGGATCACTGCTTCGGTGTCCTGCGCCAGCACGATCAGCGCATCGACGCCTTGCGCCATCAGCGCTTCGACGTCGGAGAGCTGCTTGGACGAGGACGACTGGGCGTCCGCGGAGACGTATTTCGCGCCGCCGGCCTCGAGGGCCGCGACCATCGCCGCCTCGTCGGTCTTCCAACGTTCTTCCTGGAAGTTCGACCAGCTGACGCCCACGGTCAGATCCTGAGCGAGCGCTGTTGTGGTGAACGCGGTCGTCAGTGCGGCTGCCGCAATGAAAAGGTTACGCATGAATTCCTCCCGATTTTACCCTGCGTGAAGGGCAGGGGTGACCTTGGGGTTCCCCTGAGGGTGACCATCGCGCCATTTATTTCATTTGTCAAAATAAAAATCGACAAGATTGCGGGGGTATGGTTCATTGAGGATCGAAAACTGTGTCCAATCGGCACGATCGCCCTCTATTTCTGCGCTGCAGAATTGTAATTATTTGGAAGGCTGAACGAATGGTGGGTCTGAAGACTTCGGATTCGGTGTCGCGACTTCTGCCGCCTTCAGGTTGCGGTCCGATCCTTTCGACGCGTGAAACGACCGTTCTGCCGTTGCGCCAACAGGTCTTCGACTGCATCCGCTCGCAGGGTCAGCTGTCGCGGATCGACGTGGCGAAGCGGCTCGAGGTCAGCCCGGCGAGCGTGTCCACCCAGGTCGCCGACCTTCTGGGCGCGGGGCTTCTGCAGGAGGTCGAGGTGCCGCGTGATCCGAGCAGCCGGGGGCGGCCGCCGGTGGCACTGGAGGTACGCCCCGAGGCAGGCTACGTCGCCGGCATCAAACTCAGTGATCTGGTCCATACCGGGGTCATCGTCGATTTCTCCGGCCGCCCGGTCGCAGAGGCGAGCCTTCCGCGCACCAGCCTGCTAACCGATCTCGACCTTCTGGTCGAGGAAGCCGACGCGCTGCTTGTCCGTCTGCTGAGCGAGGCTGGCATGAAGCGGAGCGACATCGCGGCCCTCGGGGTCGGCGTTCCGGGGATGGTCGACCACGCACGGGGCGTTGCCCTATGGTCGCCGATCATCCGCGGCATCGATCTGCCGCTCGCCTCGCTGATGTCGGACCATCTCGGCCTGCCGGTCTATGTGGACAACGACGCCAACCTGCTCACCCTCGCGGAACTTTGGTACGGGGCGGGAAGGGCGTTGCCGGACTTTGCCGTCGTCACCCTCGAATACGGCGTGGGGATGGGGCTGGTGATGGATCACCGTCTCTACCGCGGTGCGCATTCAGTGGGGATGGAGATCGGCCACACCAAGGTGCAGCTCGACGGAGCGCTATGCCGCTGTGGTCAGCGTGGATGTCTCGAGGCCTATGTTTCCGACTATGCGCTGGTGCGGGAGGCGTCGGTGGCGCTCGACCTGCACCGCACCGCGTCCGGCAGCGCCCAGGTCATGCTGGAAAGCCTTTACGACCAGGCCAAGGCTGGCAACGAGGCCGCGCGCACGATCTTTCGCCGCGCCGGGCGTTTCCTCGCCGCCGGGCTTGCCAACGTGATCAACCTTTTCGATCCGTCGCTGGTGATCCTGTCGGGCGCACGGATGAAATACGACTACCTTTATGCCGAGGACGTGCTCACGGAGGTGCGGGAGATGACGGTGAACAAGGGGCGCACCCTGCCAAGGATCGAGATCAACGCCTGGGGCGACCTCGTCTGGGCACGTGGCGCGGCGACGCTGGCGCTCGAGGCACAAACTGCGGCCCGCTGCGCCGGGGAAACCGCGGCATGACGCGCCTGGCGCTCGGGCTGCTTCCGCTTCTCGCCGGTTTGCCAGCCTTCGGGGGCGAGGTCCGCTTCGAAGATGCACGCGCTGCGCTGCCGGTCGAACATGTCTATTCCGGTGGCTGGGAGCATTTCGTCGGCGGCGGGCTCGCCACCTTCGACTGCAATGGCGACACCCTGCCGGACATGTTCGTGGCAGGCGGCGAGGCCCCGGCGCGCCTATTCGTGAATCGGACGGAAGGCGCCGGCGCGCCGCTGTCCTTTGCGCTCGGGCAGGGCATTCCGGAGCTTTCCGGCGTGACTGGCGCCTATCCTCTGGACATCGACGACGACGGATTGCTGGACCTTGCCGTGCTGCGGGTGGGGCCCAATGTATTGCTGCACGGGCAAGGCCACTGTCGTTTCGAGGATGCCACGGAGAGGTTCGGGCTGGAGGCGGGGGATCGCTGGACCACTGCCTTCTCCGCGACCTGGGAGCCGGGTGCATCCCGTCCGACACTGGCTTTCGGCAACTATGTCGACCGCACCGACCCCGAGGGTCCCTTCGAGGCCTGCGACGTGAACGAGTTGCACCGACCCGAGGGCCTGCGCTACGGCCCGCCAGTCCTGCTGGAACCGGGCTTCTGTGCGCTGTCGATGCTGTTCTCGGACTGGACGCGTGCCGGCCGGCAGGACCTCCGGGTCTCAAACGACCGTCATTATTATGTGCGCGGCGGCGCAGAGCAGATGTGGCGGATGGGCGAGGCGCCGGCACTGCTCGGAGCGGAGGATGGCTGGAAGAAATTCTCGATCTGGGGCATGGGAATCGCCAGCCGTGACCTGAACGGCGATGGTCGGCCCGACCTGGTTCTTACCTCCATGGCGGATCAGCTGACGCTGCTGTCTGACGGGGTGTCGGACTATGTGCAGGCGCCCTACGAGATCGGCACATTCGCGCAACGCCCGCACCTCGGCGACGACGGCCGGCCTTCCACCGGCTGGACGGCGCAGTTCGGCGATGTCGACAACGATGGCCGGGACGACCTGTTCATCGCCAAGGGCAACGTGGACCAGATGCCGAGCAACGCGATCAACGACCCGAACAACCTGCTGGTGCAACAGCCCGACGGCACCTTCGTCGAACGCTCGGTCGAGGCCGGGGTGGCGACGACGGAGCGGTCGCGAGGGGCGGCGCTGGCCGATTTCGACGGGGACGGCCGACTGGATCTCGCTGTTGTGAACCGCCGCGCGCCGATGGAACTCTACCGGAACGTCACCGAGAGCGCCGGCAACTGGCTGGCGGTGCAGCCGCGGCAGGCGGGGAGCAATGGCTTCGCCGTCGGCGCCTGGCTGGAGCTGCGCGATGCGGAGGGGCGGATCACGGCAAGGGAGATCACGGTCGGCGGCTACCACGCAAGCGGCCGCGCGCTGCCGGAACACTTCGGGCTCGGCGCGGCAGAGGCAGTTGAGCTGCGAGTCATCTGGCCCGACGGTGCAATGAGCGATTGGGTCGAGGTGGCGGCGAACCAGGCGGTAGAGGTCTGCCGCGCCGCGGAGCGCGGACTTGAGGTCCGCCTCCTGAGCAGGTCCGCTCCGCACTGAGAGGCAACCGGGGGCTCCCGCCCGTCGTCGGCGCCGCGGCGCCTCCTCCCGTTGGGCCGGGCCGCGCGCAAGCGCGCGGCAATGCGATCATTCGACCTGTATTTTTCTGATTGCATTCCAAAGGCGCCGGCACGCGTAGCGTGCCCGGCCCAACGGGAGGAGGCGCATCCTTGATGCGACGACGACGGGCGGGAGTGCTCCGGGGCTACCTGTCGACCGGCAGGCCGCTGGGCACGCTCTCCGGTACGCCGAACCGGCCGGAGAGGCTGGCATCGTCCGTCAGGCTCTCAAGGAAGGCAACGAGCGCCGCCAGATCCGCGTCACCGATGTCGCGCGCCTCATTCCCCGCGGCCGCAGAAATGCGCGCCGCCTCAGCCGGGTCGTCAAGGGCCGCCCAGACGGGTTTGCCTTCGAAGTCGTGCAGGATCGGCTGGCTTCGGTCGAAGCTTGAGAGGCCGGCACTCGGGTCGACGTGATGGGCGAGGAAGGCCGCGAGGTCGCGGTGCGATCCGGTATGTCCGTAGGGAGCGGTCGCCGCGACGTTTCGCAGGCTCGGTGTGAGAAAGGCGTAGAGGTCCTCTTCGTGCCCGGTCACCCGAAACCGGCCCTCGTCCCGCGAGTGGCTCTCGAAACGCTCCGCCTTGCCCGGCCCGAACTGGGGCACGCCCATCGCGTGAAACCCGTGGTCGGTGAAGAAGGGACCGGAGTGGCAGGTGCTGCACCCGGCCTCCCCGAAAAACAGTTCCATCCCGCGCTGCGCGTCGCCTGTGAGCGGCGCCTCGCCGCGGAGGTGGCGGTCGAACGGGCTGTCGTCGGCGCGCCATTCGAGGGCGATGAATTCGGCGATGGCGTCGGAAATGTCGGTGAAGCTCACTGGTTTGCCGGCGGACACCTCCGGAAGGGCGGTTTCGAAGGCGGCTTGGTATTCGGGAATGCCGCGGACCCGCGCGGCGATCAGGTCCCAGGCGCCGCCCTCGCCGGTCAGCCGCCCGGAGCGCACGGCCTTGGAGATTTCGTTCTCGCCGTAATGGCCGGCCATCTCGTCGGGACTCAGCACCGGGAACATGGTCTGGGCGGAGAGCACGCCTGAAAAGCCCTGGACCATCTCCTGGGCGAGCGGCGTGCGCAGGCCGTTGGGCTGCGCCGGGTCGGCCTGGATGCGGCCGTCGTGGAACAGCGTGGTGAATTCCCTCGCGCCGAGGTTGAACAATGCCGGCGCGTTCCGGGGCACGCGCTGCTCGGGCATGTTGTCGGGGTCGGGGCGGCGCTCCGGGCCGAGGCCGATGCCGCCCTCGCCGATCGTCAGGGACACGCCGTCGGAGGTTCCGAAGCGTGGATGGTGGCAGGTGCCGCAGGCGATGTTGCGATTGCCGCTCAGGATCGGATCCCAGAACAGCAGGTGTCCGACCTCGGCCAGCGCCATGTCGACTGGCTCATACAAGTCGTCGGTGATGGGTGGTGGCAGGTCGAGCGCCCGGCCCGTGGCCGGGGCAAGACCGAGCAGCAGGACAAGGGCTGCGGCATGTGTCGGTTGTCTCACGGTTCCTCCTCCCGCTGGCCGCCTAGCCGGCGTTCTGCCGGGTGTCGACGGGGGGCGGTGCGGTGCTGAGCCGTGCCACCAGTTCGACCGGCAGGACCAGCCGCGGCACCGGTCCACGCTGGCGATCCTGCGGCGGGATTCGCATCCGTTCAAGCAGCATCCGCGCCGCGGCGCGACCGATCTCCACCCGGGGCTGGTGGATCGTCGTGAGCGGCGGGATGAAATGCGCGGTGATCTCGAGGTCGTCGAACCCGACCACCGACACATCCTCCGGCACCCGCACGCGCCGGCGGTGCAATTCGCCGATGAACCCCATCGCCATCTCGTCGCTGGCGCAATGCACCGCCGTCGGGCGGTCGGGCGTCTCGCACCAGCGCCGCGCGGCATCGGCGCCGGATTGCAGAGAGAAATCTCCCGCGTAAAACCAGTCGTCCCGGCAGGGGAGGCCGGCCGCCTGAAGCGCCTCTCGCGTGCCTTGCCGGCGGGTGAGGGTCAGCACGTTGTCCGGCGGGCCGCAGACATGGCCGATGCGCCGGTGACCGAGCTCGATCAGGTGGCTGACCGCGCGTTCCGAGGCGGCGCGGTTGTCGATCGTCACCTTCGGCCGTTCGATCTCGTCGATCCATTCGCAGGCAAAGACCATCGGTGCACGCACCTCCGGCGTGCCTCGGTTCAGCAGCAGCTCGCGATTGAGCATGCCATCCAGCACGATCAGCCCGTCGGTCTGGTTGTGACTGAAGTATTCCGGGAAGCGGTGGTCGTCGGGCGAGGTCGGTGTGGTGTCGCTGATCAGCACGTTGTAGCCGGCGGCCGACATGACCTCGGCGATCCCCGACAGGATCTTGGCGAAGAACGGGTTGCCGAGGTTGGGGAGCAGCACCGCGATCGCGCCGGTCTCGCGTCGCCGCAGGTTTCGAGCCATGACGTTGAGCCGGTAGCCGGTTTCCGAAATCGCCCGATACACGGTTTCGCGCGTCTTTTCGCTCACAACCTCCGGCGAGGAGAGGGTCCGGCTGACGGTCGCCGTGGAAACGCCGGCTGCGATGGCCACGTCTCGAATGGATGGGGCGCGCTTTGTCATTGCTGTGTCTCGTTCTGCCGGCCTGCCGGTGTTTTCGGGTGCCGACGCTTTTGCCGAGATTAGCATCTCGATGGTACTTGTAAACGATTACATCAACCGTATGATGCCGATGTAATGGATTACATAAGGGATTCGCGGGGCCGAGGAGGAGCCGTGCGAATGCTGTCTGTCTCGTCGCTCGAGGAGGAATACGATGAAGACGATCAAGGGGCCCGCCCTGTTCCTGGCGCAGTTTGCCGGTGACGAGGCGCCGTTCAATTCCTGGAACAGCATCACCAATTGGGCCGCCGATTGCGGCTATGTCGGTGTTCAGGTGCCAAGCTGGGACGGCCGGCTGATCGACCTCGCCAAGGCGGCGGAGAGCAAGGATTACTGCGACGAGTTCAAGGGCGTGGCCGAGGCCAACGGCGTGCAGGTGACGGAGCTTTCCACCCACCTGCAGGGGCAGCTCGTGGCCGTGCACCCGGCCTATGACGCCGCCTTCGACGGCTTTGCGGCGCCGGAGGTGCGCGGCAATCCGAAGGCGCGGCAGGAATGGGCCGTGGACCAGGTGAAAAAGGCGCTGACCGCGTCGAAGAACCTCGGCATCACGGCGCACGCGACCTTCTCCGGAGCGCTGGCCTGGCCCTATATCTACCCGTGGCCGCAGCGGCCGGCCGGGCTGATCGAGACGGCCTTCGACGAGCTGGCGCGGCGCTGGAAGCCGCTCCTCGATCATGCCGAGTCATGTGGCGTGAACGTATGCTACGAGATCCATCCCGGCGAGGATCTGCACGACGGGGTCACCTTCGAGATGTTCCTCGAACGGGTGAACAACCACCCGCGGGCGATGATGCTCTACGATCCTAGCCACTACGTGCTGCAATGCCTTGATTACCTAGACAATATCGACATCTACAAGGACCGGATCGGGATGTTCCACGTCAAGGACGCGGAGTTCAATCCGACCGGCCGGCAGGGTGTCTATTCCGGCTATCAGAGCTGGGTGGACCGGGCCGGGCGGTTCCGGTCGCTTGGTGACGGACAGTGCGATTTCGGGGCGATCTTCTCCAAGATGGCGGCCAACGATTTCGACGGCTGGGCCGTGGTCGAATGGGAATGCTGCCTCAAGCACCCCGAGGACGGGGCCCGCGAGGGGGCGCAGTTCGTCCGGGACCATATCATCCGTGTGACCGAGAAGGCCTTCGACGATTTCGCGGACAGCGGCGCCGACGAGGCCGCCAACCGCAAGATGCTCGGAATCGGAGGCTGACATGGCGGATCGCATCAGGCTTGGCATGGTCGGCGGCGGCAAGGACGCCTTCATCGGTGCCGTCCACCGTATCGCTGCGCGGATCGACGGGGAATACGAACTGGTCGCCGGGGCGCTCAGCTCCACGCCGGAAAAGGCGCAGGCAAGTGGCGCGGCGCTCGGGCTGGCACCCGACCGGACCTATGGCGATTTCCGCGAGATGGCGATCCGGGAGAACCGGATCAAGGGCGGGATCGAGGCGGTGGCGATCGTCACGCCCAACCACATGCACTACCCGATCGCGCGGGAATTCCTGAAGCGCGGCATCCACGTGATCTGCGACAAGCCGCTGACCTCGACCCTGCCGGACGCGCGCAAGCTTGCCAAGCTGGCCCACGAGAGCGACGCGCTGTTCGTGCTGACCCACAATTACACCGGCTACCCGATGGTGCGGCAGGCCCGCGAGATGGTGGCGCGGGGCGAGCTGGGCAAGATTCGGGTGGTGCAGGTGGAATATCCGCAGGACTGGCTGACCGAGGCGGTCGAGCAGACCGGCACCAACAAGCAGTCCGAATGGCGGACCGATCCGGAGCGTTCCGGGGCGGGGGGCTCCACCGGCGATATCGGCACCCATGCCTTCAACCTCGCGGGCTTCGTGACCGGGCTGGAGCTGGAGGCGCTCTCGGCCGACCTGCAGAGCTTCGTTCCGGGGCGGCGGGTCGACGACAACGGCCACGTCATGCTGCGCTACAAGGGCGGCGCGCGCGGGATGCTCTGGTGCAGCCAGGTGGCGCCGGGCAACGAGAACGCGCTGCGGCTCCGGGTCTATGGCGAAAAGGGCGGGCTGGAATGGGCCCAGGAGGATCCGAACTACCTCTGGTACACGCCCTTCGGCGAGCCCAAGCGGCTGCTGACTCGCGCAGGTAGCGGCGCGCGCGATGTCGCGGCCCGAGTGTCGCGGACGCCGGGTGGGCACCCGGAAGGCTATCTTGAAGGCTTCGCCAACATCTACGCCGAGGCGGCTCGGGCGATCCGGGCGAAACAGGCCGGCGCAGAGATCCCGGGAGACGTGGTGTTCCCGACGGTCGATGACGGGCTGGCCGGGGTCGCCTTTGTCGACGCCTGCGTCCGCTCTTCGGCCCGCGACGCGGCCTGGGTCAAGCTGGCGTGAGGGAAACCATGCAAGCGACGACCCTTCAATCGGGCCAGCCGGAGCCGCCGCCGGGACAGACGGCGGTCCCGGCGCTGGCGCTGCGCAACGTGCAGCGCTCCTTCGGGCCGATCCGGATCCTGCATGACATCGGCATCGAGCTGCATGCCGGCGAGGTCCACGCGCTGATCGGCGAGAATGGCGCCGGCAAGTCCACGACGATGAAGATAATGTCGGGCTATCTGGCCCCCTCGGCGGGCGAGATCCTGCTCGACGGCGTGCCGGTGAGCTTTGCCCGGTCGCGGGAAGCCGAAGCCTGCGGCGTGACGCTGATCCACCAGGAGTTCAACCTCGCGCAGCTCCTCTCGGTCGAGCAGAACATCTTTCTCGGCCACGAGTTGAAGCGCGGCTGGCTGCTGGATCACGCGACGATGCGGGCGCAGACCCGCGATCTGCTGGCGCGGCTGGAGACGCCGCTCGACCCGAGGGCGCAGGTCTCGTCGATCTCGGTGCCGGAAAAGCAGATGGTGGAGATCGCCAAGGCACTGACCCGGCAGGCCCGGGTGTTGATCATGGACGAGCCCACGGCGGCGCTGACCACGCGCGAGACCAACATTCTATTCGCCCAGATCGAGCGGCTGAAGGCCGAAGGGGTGGCGATCCTCTATACTTCGCACAAGCTCGACGAAGTGGCGCGGATCGCTGACCGGGTGACGGTGATGCGCGACGGGCGCATCGTGCGCACCGCGCTGCGGGGCGAGATGAACGTGGACCAGATGGCCGAGGCGATGGTCGGGCGCGAGCTGAGCGACATGTTCCCGGCCAAACGCCCCTCGGACGGCCAGGAAGCTGTGCTCGAGGTGCGCGACTTCAGCGTCGGCACCACTGTACACGACGTGTCCTTCACGCTCCGGCGCGGCGAGATCCTGGGCTTTGCCGGGCTTGTGGGTTCGGGGCGGACCGAGCTGATGGAAGGTTTGATCGGTGTGCGCGCCTCCACGGGCACGGTTGCGATCAATGGGTCACCCGTACACCTGCATTCGGTCGAGGCGGCGATGGCGGCCGGGCTGGTCTATCTGCCGGAGGACCGCAAGGAACACGGTCTGATCCTGACCCAGGACATGCGGCGCAACCTGACGCTGCTGGCGCTGAAGAAGTTCTCCAACTTGCTGGTCGACAAGCGGGCGGAGGAGGCGGCGCTCGACCGGTCGATCAAGGAGTTCGACATTCGCGCGCCGGAGCGCAGCGTGCTGGTGGGCAACCTCTCGGGCGGCAACCAGCAGAAGCTGCTGCTGGCCAAGATCATGCTGGCCGATCCGCAGATCGTCATCATCGACGAGCCGACCCGCGGCATCGACGTCGGCACCAAACAGCAGTTCTACGGCTTCATCCACAATCTCGCCGCGGCCGGGCATTCGGTGATCGTGATCTCTTCGGAGATGACCGAGGTGATCGGCCTGTGCGACCGCGTTGCGGTGATGCGGCGCGGCCGGATCGCAGGCGAGGTTCAGGGCGTGGACGTGAACGAGGATACTATCGTCCGCCTCGCGATGGGACTGGAAAAGAAGGGCAACAGCAATGGCTGAGCAAACCACGAATGCCCCGGGAAAGGCAGGGTTCAAGTTCGATCTTCAGGCGCTCGGGCCGATCCTGGCGCTGGTTGTGCTGGTGGTGATCGGCACGCTTCTGAACCCCGACTTTCTTGGCCAGCAGAACATCACCAACGTGCTGTCGCGCTCGGCCTTCATCGGAATCATGGCGGTCGGCATGACCTTCGTGATCACCGCGGGCGGGCTCGACCTGTCCGTCGGGTCGATGACGGCCTTTATCGCAGGCATCATGATCATGATCATGAACGCGCTGATCCCGTCCCTCGGCACAAGCTGGGGGGTGATCCTGATCGGTATGGGCGTAGGGCTGGTCCTGGGCGCGCTAGCAGGGGCGGTCAACGGGTTCCTGATCACCCGGATGGGGATAGAGGCCTTTATCGTGACGCTGGGCTCGATGGTGATCTTCCGCAGCCTCGTGACCTGGCTGGCGGACGGCGGCACGATTTCGCTGAACTTCGCGCTCGGCAGTCTCTACGAGCCGGTCTACTACGGCGGGCTCTTCGGCATCCGCTGGCCGATCATCGTCTTTGCTGTGGTGGCGATCCTCGGTGAGATCGCCATGCGCCACACCGCCTATGGTCGGCACTGCGCCGCCATCGGCTCGAACGAGCAGGTGGCGCTCTACTCGGCGGTCCATGTCAAGCGCGTGCGGATGCTGACCTATGTGGTGCTCGGCACGCTCGTCGGGCTCGCCTCGGTGCTCTACGTGCCGCGCCTCGGCTCGGCCTCGAACTCCACCGGCCTGCTCTGGGAGTTGGAGACCATCGCGGCCGTCATCATCGGCGGCACGCTTCTGTCGGGCGGCTTTGGCCGGGTCTGGGGCACCGTCGTGGGCGTGCTGATCCTCGGGCTGATCGACAACATTCTCAATCTCACGGACCTCGTGAGCCCCTATCTCAACGGGGCGATCCAGGGCGTGATCATCATTCTGGCCGTTGTGTTGCAACGCGCCAGGAAGTCATCCCGCTGATGGGAGACGCGCTCCGGGGAGGAGCGCAGAACTGGGAAACCTAGGGAGGAAGAGTATGATTATGAAACACCTTTTCGGCGCAACCGCGGTCGCCATGGTGCTTGGCGCCTCCGGTGCCTTCGCGCAGGAAACCACGGTGATCGGGGTCTCGATCCCGGCGGCGACGCATGGCTGGGCCGGCGGTATGAACTTCCATGCGCAGGAAGCCATCGACCGGCTCGAAGCGACCTATCCCGAGCTCGATTTCGTGCTCGCCACAGCCTCCGATCCGGCCAAGCAGGTCAACGACATAGAGGACATGATGGCCACCCGCAACATCGACGCGCTGGTGGTGCTACCCTTCGAATCCGAGCCCCTGACCGCTCCGGTGAAGCGCGTGAAGGACAGCGGCGCCTGGGTGACGGTGATCGACCGTGGCCTGTCGGAAGCCGGCATCGAGGATCTCTATGTCGCCGGCGACAACCCCGGCTTCGGCACCACCTCGGGAGAGTTCTTCAAGTCGATGATGCCGGACGGCGGCAAGATCGTTGTACTGCGCGGCATCCCGACGACCATCGACAACGAGCGCGTAGAGGGCTTCCAGGCGGCGATCGAAGGCTCGGGCATCGAGATCCTCGGCATGGAGCACGGCAACTGGAACCGCGACGACGCCTTCACCGTGATGCAGGACTTCCTCAGCAAGTATCCCGAGATCGATGCGGTCTGGGCCTCGGATGACGATATGGCCATCGGCGTTCTGGCGGCAATCAAGGAAGCCGGCCGGATGGACGAGATGTGGGTGCTCGGCGGCGCCGGCATGAAGGAAATGATTGCCCGCGTCCGCGACGGCGATCCCTATGTGAAGGCCAACGTGACCTATCCGCCCTCGATGAGCGGCACGGCGATCGAGCTCACGGCGCTGAACTTTGTCTCCAACGCGCCGGTCTCGGGCAAGTTCGTGATCGGCTCGGTGCTGGTGACCCAGGAAAACGCCGAGAAGTTCTACTTCCCGGACAGCCCGTTCTGATCCGGTCACACAGGAAAACAGCAGAGCGCCCGGCATTTCTGCCGGGCGCTTATTTGTCACTCGCTCGCGGCGCTCGTGGGCGCATGGAGCCGGTGTCGATGAACCGCTGGTGCCAGGACAGCGCCTCGCTCGGCAGTGAAGGCGTCTGTAGGCCATAGGAGTCCCGCATGGCCCGTGCGAAGTAATCTTCGAGCATCGGGCGGTAATCGGGGTGCGCGCAGTTCTTGATGATCGTCTGGGCGCGTTTCTTTGGCGCCAGGCCCCGCAGGTCGGCAAGGCCCTGCTCGGTCACCAGGACCTGCACGTCCTGGGTGATGTGGTCGACGTGGCTGGCCTGCGGCACGATGGTCGAGATCTTGCCGCCCTTGGCGACCGATGGGGAGACAAAGATCGAGATGAAGGAGTTCCGCGCGAAATCGCCCGACCCGCCGATGCCGTTCATGATGCGCGAGCCCATCACCAGCGACGAGTTCACGTTGCCGTAGATGTCGGCCTCGATCATGCCGTTCATCGAGATGCAGCCAAGGCGGCGGATCACCTCGGGGTGGTTCGAGATCTCCGTCGGGCGGAGGATCACCTTGTCACGGTAGAAATCGAGGTTCTCCCGGAACCTGACGGCGGCCTCGGGGCTGAGCGAGAAGGCGGTGGAGGAGGCGGTCAGGAGCTGGCCGGAATCCAGCAGGTCCATCATCCCGTCCTGCAGCACCTCGGTATAGGCCTTCAGGTCGTGGAAAGGTGTGTCCTTCAGCCCGTCGAGTACCGCGTTGGCCACGTTGCCGACGCCCGATTGGAGGGGCAGCAGCCGGTTCGTGAGCCGGCCCATCTTCACCTCGTGCTGGAGGAACTCCATCAGGTGCGCGGCGATGGTGCGGGAGGTGTCGTCGATCGGCGAGAACGGCGCGTTGCGGTCCGGCAGGTCGGTCACGATAACGCCGGCGACCTTGTGCGGGTCGCAGCGGAAGGTCGGCTGGCCGATGCGCGCGTCGGCGGAGACCATCGGGATCGGCA
The DNA here is from genome assembly GCF_042676185.1 of Tropicimonas aquimaris. Classification (NCBI taxonomy): domain Bacteria; kingdom Pseudomonadati; phylum Pseudomonadota; class Alphaproteobacteria; order Rhodobacterales; family Roseobacteraceae; genus Tropicimonas; species Tropicimonas aquimaris. The sequence goes on from NZ_JBHTJT010000008.1 coordinate 52,966, forward strand.
CGCGGTTGGGGGGCAGGGCGGTGCCGTAGTAGATGTCGTGCATTCCGAGCAGTCGCTCGTCATGCCAGCTGTTGACCTCGAGGATCACCTTTTCCGCACAGTCGATCCAGGTCTTGTTGTTGCCTACAGAGGTCGCGGGGATGAGCGAGCCATCCTCGTTGACGCCGGTCACCTCGATGACCGCGACGTCGAGCTTGCCGAAGAACCCTTCCCAGACCATCGGGGCGACGTGGCTGAGGTGCATGTCGAGATAGTCGATCTCGCCGCGGTTGATCTTTTCCCGGCCTACCGGATCGGAGTTGTAGGGCAGACGGTATTCGATGGCATCCGACTTCGACAGGGCGCCGTCCAGCTCGGGGCCGGTCGATGCGCCGGTCCAGAGGTTGATCTTGAACTTCTCGCCGGCGTCATGGGCCGCTTCGATACGTTCGGCCAGCGCCGGTGGCAGTGCCTTGGGGTAGCCGGACCCGGTGAATCCGCTCATCCCGACGGTGTTGCCCGACTGGATGAGCGAAGCCGCGTCTTCCGCGGTCATGATTTTCGAGCGCAGGAAGGCGTTCTTGATACGGTCCGACGATGTCACGATTGATTCCTCCGGGTTTTCCCGGCTCGGGGCCGGGGGATGTCCAGCGGCGCGGGTCATTGCCCCGCGCCTCCTCAACGACAAACCTCATCGAAAGCTACCGCTGCGTCCGCATGCCGGTGGTTTAGTGAGGCTTGCCAGATTGATAGGCAGAAACCCCACCCCTCAGCAATGTGACGAGGCGCCACTTGACCGCCCAAAACGGGATACCCGCTAGGCCCTGGTGGCATGGCAGGCCGAAGCCCTCCCTGGCGCGGCTTGCCGGGCCGCGGCGGCTTTGCGTTGACAGCGCGGCGAATACGCGGGACAGGCTGGGCTCAGAGGGGGAGTGCCTTTACGGCATCGGGGCGCATGCGTCTCCTGAACCGGCTGGCCCCGCCAAACCTTGCCCCGATCCGGAAGGATACCCGTTGCAATTTCTCAAGCGCCTCGCGCTCGTCGTCATCGGCCCGGCGCTGTTCCTGTTCATCTGCGCGGCGCCCTATGTCTGCGACCGCCGGCGCGGTTTCCGGGGCTGGTACTGGCGGCTCGTGCCGCGCTCCTGCGGCTGGCTCCTCTGGTTCCTCAGCATACGGGTTGAGATCAGCCCCGAGGCGCGACAGCGCCTGGAGGCGGATATCAACAGCCTCTTTGCGGTGAACCACCGCAGTCACCTCGACGGGTTCGCGCTTCTGGCGAACGTGCCTGCCTCGAAGTGGGTGACCTTCGGCGCCAAGAAGGAACTGTTCGACAATCGCCTGATCGGGCGCGGGTTCCGCGCGGCCGGCCTCGTGGAGATCGACCGCAAGAGCGGCAGCCAGGCATTGCAGGTGCTGACGCGGGCCGTGGAGGCGATGCCGGCCCGCCGTTCGCTGATCCTGTTCCCCGAGGGCACGCGGGCGCGGGGCGAGGCGCTCGGCGAGTTCAAGGCGGGCATTTTGATGGTCGCGCGCGCAACCGGGCGCAGCATTCGCCCGGTCGTCATCGCGGGCTCGGATGCACTGCTTCCGCGTGGCGCTCTCATGCCGCGGGCGGGGACGATCCGGATCGAGGTGATGGAGAGCTTTCACCCGGACACGGGTGCGAGCGTGGACGCCGATGTCGATCGCCTGCGCGCCGGGATGGTGGCCACCTACGACGCGATGCAGGGCTGAGCCTGTCGTCTAGAAGGCGCGGAAGGTCATGGTCGTCAGAGTGCGCTGCACGTTCTCGACGCTGGCCACGTTCTCGTTGATGTAATGGCCCACGTCCTCGCCCTCCGGGATGTAGAGCTTCAGCAGCAGGTCGTATTCGCCGGAGGTGGAGTAGAGCTCCGAGTGGATCTCGCGCAGGGCGATGGCATCGGCCACCTGGTAGGTGGTGCCGGGGGCGCAGCGGATCTGGACGAAAACGCAATGGCTCATGGCGAGGCTCCTTCCGGTGGTGCCCGCCAACCATCGCGGATTTGCCGCCAAGCGCAAGCGGCAAGTGGGGCGGCATGGGAGGCGCGTGTTTTGTCGCGGGCCTCGCAGCGCCTTTGAAGTTCCGCGAAAAAGTGTCTAACTCCGTCGCACCGACGGGCAGAGAACATGGAGGAGCGCCGATGGCCACCGAGGATCACCCCAACACCCCCGAGCTTGCCCGCGCGCGTCCGGCGCCGCTGGTCTGGGAGGACCCGTTCCTCCTGGACGATCAGCTGAGCGAAGAGGAGCGGATGATCCGGGACGCGGCCCATGCCTATTGCCAGGACGGGCTCGCGCGCCGGGTGCTCGAGGCCAACCGGCACGAGGTCTTCGACCGCGAGATCATGACAGAACTCGGCGCGCTCGGCCTGCTGGGCGCGACGATTCCCGAGGAATATGGCGGTGCGGGCGTGAACTACACCTCCTACGGGCTGGTGGCCCGCGAGGTGGAGCGGGTCGATTCCGGCTACCGCTCGGCGATGTCGGTGCAATCCTCGCTCGTGATGCACCCGATCTTTGCCTATGGCACAGAGGAGCAGCGCACGCGCTTCCTGCCGAAACTCGCGACCGGTGAACTGGTCGGCTGTTTCGGCCTGACCGAGCCCGACCACGGCTCCGACCCCGGCGGCATGGTCACGCGCGCCAAGCCCGTCGACGGCGGCTACCTCGTCTCCGGTTCTAAGAACTGGATCACCAACAGCCCGATCGCCGATGTCTGCGTGGTCTGGGCCAAGTCCGAGGCGCATGGCGGCAAGATCAAGGGCTTCCTGCTGGAGCGCGGGATGAAGGGGCTGGAGACGCCGAAGATCGAGGGCAAGTTCAGCTTGCGGGCCTCGATCACCGGCATGATCATGATGGACGAGGTCTTCGTGCCGGAAGAGAACCTGTTGCCGGAAGCCAGCGGCCTTGCGGGGCCCTTCGGCTGCCTCAACCGCGCCCGTTACGGCATCGCCTGGGGTGCGCTCGGTGCTGCGGAGGCCTGCTGGCACATGGCGCGCGACTACACGCTCGAGCGCAAGCAGTTCGGCCGCCCGCTCGCCGCCAACCAGCTGATCCAGAAGAAGCTCGCCGACATGCAGACCGAGATTGCCCTGGGCCTGCAGGGCGCGCTGCGCCTCGGCCGGCTGATGGACGAGCACCGCGCGCCCGCGGAGCTGGTGAGCCTGATGAAGCGCAACAATTGCGGCAAGTCGCTCGCCATCGCGCGCGAGGCGCGGGATATGCTGGGCGGTAACGGGATCTCCGACGAATACGGCGTGATCCGGCACGTGATGAACCTCGAGGCCGTGAACACCTACGAGGGCACCCACGACGTCCACGCGCTGATCCTCGGGCGGGCACAGACCGGGATCCAGGCGTTCCAGTAGGCAGGCGGGACCTGCTGTCACGGAAATTTCGCAACACCCCCATCGACGGTGGGCCGGCCATCGGCCATCCTCGTCGTCGGGCCGTTGTGCGCCCGCCTGACAAAGAGTGCCGACGCCACCCGCCGGCATGCCGAGGCACCGATCATTCCGGGGGATTGCACCGATGACACAGGGAACCACCTTCGAGAACCGCACCTACGAGGAGCTGAAGGTCGGCGACGAGGCCAGCCTGGTCCGGATCGCCCGCGAGGAGGATTTCCTGGTATTTGCCACGGCCTCCGGCAATCACAACCCGATGCACCTCGCGGCCTATGACGGCGATGGCGACGGGGTTCCGGAGGCGATTGCGCCGTCGCTCTGGGTCGGCTCGCTCGTATCGGCGGTGCTGGGCAACTTGCTGCCCGGCGCGGGCACGCTCTATCGCCACCAGAGCTTCGACTTCTCCGGCCATGCCCAGGCGGGCGACGAATTGGTGGTGACCGTGCGGGTGCTGGAGAAGCTGCCGGAGCACGAAGTCCGGCTTTCCACCGAGGTGCGGCGGGCTGCAGACGGGGCGGTGATCGTCTCCGGCGAGGCGCTCATCTCCGCGCCGACCCGCAAGCTGCGGTTCGACGCGCTCGACGTGCCGGGCCTGATCGTGCAGCGCCACCGGCATTTCGAGAAGCTTGTCGCGCTGGCCGCGCCGCTGGACCCGCTGGTCACAGCCGTTATCGCCCCGGAGGAACCGCGTTCCCTGGGCGGTGCGCTGCTGGCCCACGCGCAGAACATCATCACGCCGATCCTGGTCGGTGCGCCGGACAGGATCGCCGCCGCCGCGGCCGAGACCGGGCTTTCGCTGGAAGGCGTCGAGATCATCGACGAGCCCGATCACGCGCTGGCCGCGCATCGCGCGGTGGACCTGGTGTCCGACGGCCGGGCCGGGGCGCTGATGAAGGGGCACCTGCACACCGACGATCTGCTGCGGGCGGCGCTTCGCAAGGAGCGCGGCCTGCGCGCCGGGCGGCGCTTCACCCATGTCTTCGTCATGGACGTGCCCGGCGTGCCGCACCCGCTGCTGGTGACCGACGCCGCGGTGAACATCCAGCCGGACCTGAAGACCAAGGTCGACATCGTGCAGAACGCCATCGATGTCGCGATCTCCATCGGGATCGCGGTGCCGCGGGTCGGGGTGCTGTCGGCGGTGGAGACCGTGAACCCTGACATTCCGTCCTCGATCGACGCGGCGCTCTTGTCCAAGATGGCCGATCGCGGGCAGATCACCGGCGGGCTGGTCGACGGGCCGCTGGCCATGGACAACGCCGTCGACATCGGCGCCGCGCGGACCAAGGGGATCACCTCGGAGGTGGCCGGGCGCGCCGAGGTGCTCGTGCCGCCCGACATCGACTCCGCCAACATGCTCGCCAAGCAACTGGCCTATATCTCGCACGCCGAGGGGGCAGGTCTGGTGCTGGGCGCCAGCGTGCCGATCATCCTCAACTCACGGTCTGATGGCGACATGGCGCGGCTGGCCTCGTGCGCGGTGGCGGCGCTGCACCATGCGCGCATCCGTGGTCTCACGCCCGAACATTGAGCCCGGGGCGCTGCTTCGGCCGGTTCAGGCCGTCCCACGCGCGGGGCGGTCGTGGGCGATGTTGAACTTCATGCCGTCCAGCAATTCCGCCAGGTCAGGGCGTGCGGCGGGGCCGTTCGACAGGCAGACCACCTGGATGATCCCGTCGGGGCGGACGCAGAACACCGCCGGCTCGGCAAAGCGGCGGTCGGTCTCTTCGGGCGACAGCGGTTCGGAGACGTAGAGGCCGAGCGTCCGCATCTGCGCCTCGCCCAGGTCGTAGCCGACATCGAAGCTCCAGCCGAACTCGGCCACGTCGGACTGCGCCTTCGCCTCGGGATCGGCGGAGACGGCGATCACGTCGAAGCCCGCGTCCTCCCAGTCGCCCTTGAGCGACTCCAGGCCCGCGAGGTATTTCTTGCAGCGCCCGCAATGCTTGCCGCGGTAGACCACAAGCAGCGTGTGGCGTTCCCGCGGGCCGCCGACCGCGATCTGCCCACCGCCGAGCTTCGGAAAGGCCATCTGGGGCAGCGGGCCGCCGGCGGCGGGTTTGGTGTCGGTCATCTGGTCTCTCGCTTCGTGAAGGGGCGTTACTTGGTGTCGATCGGCTGCTTGCCGTCGCCGATCTCGTCATAACCGGCCCAGCCGTAGTCGCCGCCCGTGGGAGGCAGATCGCGCTCCTTCACGTCGCGGTGCATGTGGGCTTTCGCGACGAAATTGGCGGTGATCGGCGCGGTGATCAGCAGGAAGGCGGTGATCAGCAATTCATGGAACGACACGCGCTCCATGACGACGGCGAAATAGACCATCGAGGCGATCAGCACGCCGCCGACGCCCAGCGTCGTGGCCTTGGTCGGCGCATGGAGCCGGCGCATCGTGTCGTTGAGCTTTACCAGCCCCCAGGACCCGAGCAGGCCGAAGATCCCGCCGACGATCAGCATGAACGAAATGACTATCTCGGCAATCAGGTTCATGGCTTCCTCACTCGATGATGTTGCCGCGCAGGATGAAGCGGCAATAGGCGACGGTGGAGACGAAGCCGAACATGGCGATCAGCAGCGAGACCTCGAAATAGACCGCGGTGCCGACGAGGATGCCGTAGATGTTCAGCAGGGCGATGGCGTTGATGACCATGGTGTCGAGCGCCAGGATCCTGTCGACGACGCCTGGGGCGAAGCGGATGCGCCAGAGGTTCAGCAACAGGCCGATCCCGTAGCAGGCGATGGCGAAGTAGAGCGCAAAGGTAATCATTCGAAGATCTCCTTCAGGCGCCGCTCGTAGCGGTGCTTGATCTCGTCGCGCACGGCGTCGGGATCGTCCGTATCGAGGCAGTGGACCAGCAGGTGGCTGGCGTCGGCCGAAAGCATCGCGGTCACGGTGCCCGGCGTCATGGTGATCGTGCCGGCCAGCATCGTGATGGCTTCCGGCGAGCGCAGCTCCAGCGGCACCGCGATCCACTGGCTGTGGGTGTTCGCGTTCGACTTGAACAGGATGATCTTCGCCACCGCGATGTTGGCGATGCAGATGTCCCACAGCACCAGCAGGATGTATTCGGCCGCCTTCAGCGGCTTGCCGACCTTTGGGCGGTCCGGCCAGAAGGGCTGCGTGATGCCGGGGATCAGCACGCCCAGAACGACGCCCAGCAGCAGGTTGCCGAGGGTGATGGTGTTGACCAGCAGAAGCCAGATGATCACCAGGAAGCCGGTCAGCTGTGGGTGCGGGAAGACGCGTCTCAGGATGGCTCCGATCATGGTCCTACCCTTCCTCCTGCGGCCCGAGCACCGCCTCGATATAGCGATCCGGATCCCAGATCTGCGCCGCGGTGTCCTCCATCGCCTGCAGCACCGGGCCGGCGGCCAGGGTCAGCAGCACCATCATCGCCAGCGGGATGCCGGCGGCGGTCAGCGCCAGCGGGCGCAGCGGGTGCGCCGGGATCGGGTTGCCGTCGAGATCGAGGTTCTTGGGATTGGCGAAATGCGGATCGAGCGGTTTCCAGAAATACCGGCTGCCGCGCAGGGTGAAGCCCACGATGACCAGCAGCGATGTGATGAGGATGATCGCCCAGATCGTCGGCATCCAGGCCGCGTCCCTGCTGGCGTCGAGGATCAGCAGCTTGCCGAGGAAGCCGCTGAGGGGCGGCATCCCCGCCGAGGCGATGGCGGCGGCAAAAAACAGCGAGGCGACGAAGCCGCCCGGTGCGCGGACCGTCGGCCCTTGCGAGGCGAGGATCAGGTCCACCACCAGGAACAGGGCGGCTGCGGCGAAGGTCGAGTGCAGCAGGTAGAACAGCGCCGCCGCCGTCGCCTGCTCGGTCCCGAGGCCGATCGCGGTCAGCAGCGTGCCCATCGAGGCCAGCACCGCGAAGGCGGCCTGCCGCGGCGGCTGTTTCGCTCCAAGCACGCCGATGGCGCCGATTATCAGCGTCGCCAGGCCTGCCGGCAGGATCAGCCCGATGAAGAAGTCTCCGATCGCCGGCGAACCCGTGCCGAAGACCAGCGTGTACATGCGGATGATCGAGTAGGCGCCGACCTTGGTCAGAATGGCGAAGAGCGCGGCCACCGGCATCGGCGCGTTGCGGTAGGTTCCGGGCAGCCAGAACTGCACCGGAAATGCCGCCGCCTTGATGCCGAACACGATCAGCAGCAGCGCCCCGCCGACCAGCAGCAGCGCCTGGTTGCCCGCGGGCACCTCCCGCACGCCCAGGGCCATGTCGGCCATGTTGAGCGTGCCCGTGACCGCGTAGAGCGTGCCCATCGCGAACAGGAACAGCGTAGAGCCCGCGAGGTTCATCACCACGTACTGCAGGCCCGCGCGCAACCGCACGCCGCCGCCGGCGTGGATCATCAGCCCGTAGGAGGCGATCAGCAGCACTTCGAAGAAGACGAAGAGGTTGAAGGCGTCGCCGGTCAGGAAGGCGCCGTTCACCCCCATGAGCTGGAAGGCGAAGAGCGCATGGAAGTGCCAGCCGCGCCCGTCCCAGCCACTGCCCATCGCGTAGAGGACCACGCCGATGGCCAGAAGCGAGGTGAGCACCAGCATGGTCGCGGCCAATCGGTCCAGCACCAGCACGATGCCGAAGGGCGCCGGCCAGTCGCCCAGCCGGTACACGTGTATGGTGCCGTCGAGGGTGGAGATGTAGAGCCCGCCCGCGATGGCGATGAGCGCCACCGTCATGGCGACGGAGAACACGCGCTGCAGCACGAGGTCGTGGCGCATGGCCATCGCCATGACCGCGGCCACGATGGCCGGCATCACGACGGGAGCGATGATCCAGTTGTTCATCCGAAATCTCCCCTCGGCCGTTGCAGGCCCGGTTCGGTGGGGTCCTCCTCCCAGGGGATCTCGTCCGGATCGAGGTCCATCTCACCCGGCGAGCGGCGCAGGTCGATATGGTCGGTGTCGGATTCGAGGAAGGCCCCGAGCGCGATAAGCACCGCCACCGCCGTCATCCCGAAGGAGATTACGATGGCGGTCAGCACGAGCGCCTGGGGCAGGGGGTCGGTGTAGCCTTCGGCATACTTGGAATAGACCGGCGGCATGTTGATCGCAAGCCGGCCGCTGGCGAACAGGAACAGGTTCACGGCATAGGTCAACAGCGCGGTGCCGACGATGACCGAGAAGGTCCGCCGCCGCAGGATCAGGTAGATCCCGCCGGCGGTCTGAAGCCCGATAACGAGTGCGAGAAGTGCTTCCATCTCAGTTCTCCGGGCCGTCGTCGGCGGCCAGCGCCGAGGGGTCGTAATCCATCGGCGAGACGTTGACCGATTCACCGGTGCGCCGCGCCAGCCGGCTCAGCGAGTAGAGCGCCAGCATCACCGCGCCGACCACCGTCAGGAAAACGCCGAGGTCGAATGCCATTGCCGTCGCCAGTTCGAATTCCTCGATCGGCGGGATGTGGAAATAGCCGTAGGCGCTGGTCAGGAACGGCAGGCCGTTGAACCAGGCGCCGATCCCGGTGATCGCCGCGATCAGCACGCCCCAGCCGATGAAGGCGTGGTAGGGAATGCTGATCCGCTCGGTGGCCCAGGCGAAGCCGGAGGCCATGTACTGCATCAGCAGCGCGATCGCGACGACGAGGCCGGCAATGAAGCCGCCGCCGGGGTCGTTGTGGCCGCGCAGGAAGATGTAGACCCCGACCATCAGCGAGATCGGCATCATCACCCGGGTCGCGACCACCATCATCAGCGGGTGGCGATCCTTGGAATAGCGCATCTCGTGGACCCAGTTGGCCAGCTTGCGCGAGGCCCGCCCTTCCATCAGCGCCTCCTCCAGCGCGTAGATCAGCAGGGCGGCGATGCCGAGCACGATGATCTCGCCGAAGGTGTCGTAGCCGCGGAAGTCCACGAGGATCACGTTCACCACGTTGGTGCCGCCGCCTTCGGGCTTGGCGTTGGTAATGTAATAGCCCGAGATCGTCTCGAAATCGCGGGTCATCAGCGCCCATGCCAACGCCGCCACGGCGATGCCGGCCGCCCCGGCGACGGCCATGTCGCGTCCGCGCCGGCTCCAGCTCGATTCCCGCGGGGTGTGCTTGGGCAGGAAGTGCAGCGCCAGCAGCATCAGGATCAGCGTCACGACCTCCACGGTCACCTGCGTCATGGCGAGGTCGGGGGCCGAGAGCCGCACGAAGATGATCGACACGATCAGGCCGTTGATCCCGATCAGCACCAGCACCAGCAGGCGGGAGCGGTGGTAGGTCATGATCGCCATCGTCGAGGCCGCGAGCAGGATCGCGCCGATGTAGTCGACCATGGTCGGATCCAGGGTCGCCCGCGTGCCCGGCGTGTGCGTGCCCGAGGAGAAGGCATAGAGCCCGGCCGCCACTGTCGCCGTGCCGAGGATCGCCACGAACTTGGTGAGGCGCCCGTCATGCAGGTTGTTGGACAGCCGGCCGGCGCTGCGGTGCAGGGTTTCCACGAGGGATTCGAAGATCCGCTTCGCCTCGGGTTTCGGCATGGCCGCCCAGATCCGATCGAGCGGCGCGAAGGCATAGAGGATCGCAAGGCCGCCGATCGTGGCGATGACGCTCATCAGAAGCGCCGGGGTGAAGCCGTGCCAGATCTTGAGCTTGTGCGCCTCGAGGTGCTGCGCGGTCGTCGCATCGGCCACGACATGCAGGAAATTGCCCACCGTCGCCTGCGGGAAGATCCCGATCACCACTGCCATCACCGACAGCAGGGCGGGCGCGGCCCACATGCCGAACGGCGGATCGTGCGGCTTGGACGGGTAATCGTCGCGCACCGGGCCGAGGAAGACGTGGCCGACATAACGGAAGGAATAGGCCGCCGACAGCGTCGCACCGAGCGTCGCCAGCATCGGAATCACCCAGTAGCTCCCGGCCCATGCGGTGTGCGAGGCCTCCTCAAGCATCAGCTCCTTCGAGAGGAAGCCGTTGAGGAGCGGAATGCCCGCCATCGACAGCGCGGTCACGGTGGCCAGGGTGGCGGTGATCGGCATCAGGTGCCGAAGCCCGCCCAGCCGCTTGATCGAGCGGGTGTGGGTCTCGTGATCGACGATGCCGGCGGTCATGAAAAGCGCGGCCTTGAAGATCGTGTGGTTGATGATGTGGAACACCGCCGCCGTCGCCGCCGCCGTCGTGCCGAAGCCTAACAGCATCGTGATCAGCCCGAGGTGGCTGACGGTCGAATAGGCCAGCAGCGCCTTGAGGTCGTCCTTGAAGATCGCGATGGCCGCGCCAACGACCATGGTCACGAGGCCCGTCGTGGCGACAAGGTAGAACCAGAGGTCGGTGCCCGACAGCACCGGCCAGAGCCGCGCCATCAGGAACAGACCGGCCTTCACCATGGTGGCCGAGTGCAGGTAGGCGGAGACCGGCGTGGGGGCCGCCATGGCGTGCGGAAGCCAGAAGTGGAACGGGAACTGCGCCGACTTGGTGAAGGCGCCGAGCAGGATCAGCAGCAGCGCCGGGACGTAGAGCGGCGAGGCCTGGATCGCCTCGCGCTGCGTCAGGATCTCGGAAATGTCGTAGGTGCCGGCGGCTTCGCCCAGCAGCAGCATCCCCCCGATCAGCGCCAGCCCGCCCATCCCGGTCACCGCGAGCGCCATCCGTGCGCCCTGCCGGCCCGCGCCCGTGTGCCGCCAGTAGCCGATCAGCAGGAACGAGGAAAGCGACGTAAGTTCCCAGAAAATAACCATCATCAGGATGTTGTCGCTCAGGACGATGCCTAGCATCGCCCCCTGAAACAGCATCAGGTAGGTGTAGAACTGGCCCATCGGTTCTTCGCGCGAGAGGTAGAAGCGCGCGTAGAGGATGATCAGCAGGCCGATGCCGAGGATCATCGTGGCGAACAGCAGCCCGAGCCCGTCCAGCATGAAATGCGCGTTGAGCCCGAGCAGCGGCATCCAGTCGAGCCGGTAGGTGACGATCTCGCCGCGCCAGACGGCGGTGGAATGGATCCCCAGCAGGATCAGCGCGGAGAGGGTGGCCCAACCGGCTGACAGGGCGCAGGCGTTCCTGCCGACGCGGATCATAAGTCCGGGAAACAGCGCGCCGATGAACGGCAGGGCCGCGATCAGGGCAAGCGTCACATCCGTGTGCTCTGTCACGTCATCGTCCCCATCTTCTCCTGGTAGGCTGTCGCGCAAGCGTTTCGGGGATTAGTAGGAAATTTGTCGGGAAAAGCAAATCGGTCCTTGTCGAAACCGGCGTCGCAGGCGGGATACATCAACGAATTCGCAGGTTGCAGGAGGGCGCCAGATGCCCCCGTGAGGCGTCGGCGCGCAGGGTGGCTCGGCGCGGCGGCCGGGTCTTGATTCGAAGGCGTCCGGACGATCCGGCCCGGCTGCTTCCGGGAACATGGGAGCGAGGGGGCGTTCCCGGCGGGATCGGGCTGCGCGGCTCCGCTCCTGCGCCGAGATGCCGCTCCGGGGCCGCTCAGGGCCGCTGCGATGGCCTGCTTGCATGACGGCCATTCCGCGGGCTGGTGGCGCGGCGGACGATTGCGATTCCGCTGATCCTTGCCCCGTGGTAAGCGGACACCCTGCGAGGGGTGCATGGGAGCGATCCGGCGCCTATGGCCCGTCGCAGCAATCCCCCCCGGCCGCGCCATCTTCCCTGCGTCGGCCTATCCCAGGAGCCCCAAGATGTACTCGTCCATTCTGCTTGCCATCGACCTGAACGATGGCCCCTCCGCGCACAAGGTCGCCGAGGTGGCATTCCGCCTGGCGAAGGATCACGGGGCATCCCTGCACATCGTCAACGTGATCCCGGATTTCGGCATGTCGATCGTGGGGTCGTATTTCAGCGCGGCCCAGAAGAAGCAGATCATCGACGACGAGCGCAAGCGCTTCGCCGCCTGGGCCGAGGAGGAAGTCCCGGAGGGCATTTCTTACGACCTCACGGTCGTGAAGGGCAGTGTCTACGACAACATCCTCCGGACCGCGGACAAGATCGGCGCCGATGTGATCGTGCTCGGCTCGCACAAGCCGGGGCTGGAGGATTACCTGCTCGGCCCCAACGCCGCGCGCGTCGTACGGCACGCCAAGCAATCCGTGTTCGTGGTGCGCAACTCGGACTGACGCGCCCTGTCGGCCGGTCAGTTCGTCGCGCGGTTGGCGACCCGTGCACCCTCGGCAAGGCCGGGGGCCGGGTAGAGCACGATCTGCTCGCCGGGCTCGAGGCCCGAGGCGACGGCAGCCTCCAGCCCGTTGGAGCGCTCGATCTCTACCGGACGAAGCCGCGCCACGCCTTCCTCGACGACAAAGACGACCTGTCCGCCGTCCTGCCGGAACAGCGCGCTGGCCGGCACGATGGTCGCGTCCCCCGTCTCCCAGACCACGATCCGCACCTCGACGCGGAACCCGTGGCCAAGGGCCGTGCGGGTGTCCGGCGGGTCGGTCAGGGCGATCCGCGCCCGCACCCGTTGCTCCTCCACGCCAAGCGCCGAATACTTGGTGAAGCCCCAGGGATCTATGCGGATCACCTCTCCGGCCAGCGGCTGCGGCCCGCCCCACTTGTCGACGATCACCCGGTCGCCCTCGCGCACCTGCACCGCATCGGTCGACAGGAGTTCGACCACGACCTCGAGATCCTCCTCGATGTTGCCGATCTCCATGAGCGGCGTTCCGACGGGCAGGGTGGTCTCGCTCTTCTGCATGACCTGCAGGATGCGGCCGGTGGCAGGGGCGAAGAGCGGCGTCGCCTTCTCGGTGTTGATCTGCAGCGCGGTGGCCAGCCCCTGGTCGTCGAAGCCGATGAGCTGGGCGCGGGCGTTGGCGACCTCGGCCTCTCGCATCGAGATCGCGGCCTCGGCGGTGTCGAGCGCGGCCTGCGCGGCCCGCGCCGTGCCCTCGGCCCGCTCCAGCGCCGCCTGCGCCAGCGTGCCGGTCTGGGCAAGCTGCTGGGCGCGCTCCAGGTCCGACTGGGCCACGTCGTTGTCCGCGATGGCCTTGTTGAGGTCGGCGCGGGCTACCCGGAGCGCGGCCTCGGCCGCGGTCACGGCGGCGCGGGCCTGTTCACGGGTCCGGATGTCGAGCGCCGAGGGGTTGATGGGCAGCATGTGGGCCACCACGGTCGTGCCGCGCACCACCGCGTCGCCCGGTTCCACCGCGACCCGCAGCAGCCGTCCGGTGACCGGGGTGGAGACGACATAGGGGTCATGCACGCGGGTGCGCGCCTCCTCGTCGATGGTGACGACCAGCGGGCCGCGCGTGACCTCGCCGATATCCACCAGCATCGGGCGCGGCCAGAAGGCGAAGGCCAGGGCACCCGCAACGAGCGCCAGCACCACCAGCGTCAGCAACCTGCGGGATCGTTTCCTGCGTGCCATGACGGTCTCACTCCCCCATCTTGAGCGCCGTGACCAGGTCCACCCGGTCGAGATCGCGCTTCACCAGCCAGCCCGAGAACGCAGCGCTGGCAAGAACGGCGAGCGCGGCCGAGCCCACCGACTGCGCATCGAAGGTCAGCGGAATCGAATAGACCTCGGTCGAAAAAGCCGCCGACACCGCCGCCGCCATGCCATATCCGAGCAGCGCCCCCAGCGGCAGCGCGGCCAGCGTCACGAGGCCGAGCTCGCCCAGCAGCACGAAGGCCGCCTCGCCCCGGCTGAAACCGATCACCCGAAGGCTGGCGAGGTCGTGCACCCGCTCGGCAAAGGCGATGCGGGCCGAGTTGTAGACGATGCCGAAGGTGACCACCCCGGCAATCGCCAGCATGATGTAGCGCATCATCCCCATGCCGCTGTCCATCATCGTCTGTATGGAATCCCGGGTCTCGGCCTTGAGCGCCACCCCGGCGACGCCCGGCATGTCCTTGATTGCCACGAGCACTTCGTCCCGCACCGCGCTGTCGATCCGCAAATAGGCGCCGGAGACCCGGCCCGGCTCCTTCAGCGCGGCGTTGAGGGCCTCCATGTTCATGTAGGCCGGCGAGCCGAGCAGGCTGTCGGCCACCGCCACCACCGGGATGTCGAGCACCGGCCGGCGGCCTTCGCGCACTTCCGCCGTCACCACGTCGCCCGGCGCCGCTTCCAGCACGCGGGCCAGGGTGGTGGAGAGCACGATGCCTTCCTCGGGCAGGGTCAGGGGGCGCTGCGCCTCGTCCATCGCGCGGGCGAGCCGCGGCGCGGACAGCATCCCGTTGATGGTGCCGCGGTGATCGTTCAGCCCGTGGCGCAGCAGCACGGGCACGTTCCGGACCGGCTCTACCTCCTGCACGCCGGGCAGCCGGCCGAGCTCGTAGATCGCCTTGTCGGATTGCGGATGGGTGAAGCTGACCTGCGCGTCGGATCGGTCGAGCACGCTGAACCCCAGATCGATCGATTTCGAGAAGCCGGCCTGGACCCCGATCATGCCCACCGAGAGCGCCATGCCCGTGGCGATGCCGAGCGCGCCGCCGGCCATCCGCATCGGCTGCCGCTGCAACCGGCGCAGCACCATCCGTCCGGGCTGGTCGAGCAGCCGGCTCCAGAGGCCCGCGAGCCGCCCGGTGCCGCTGTAATCGGCCGGGGCGGGCGGGCGCATTGCCACCGCCGGGGCGAGGCGGAACACCCCGCGCAGCACCCCGAACCCGCCCGCGCAGGCCGCGAGGATCGAGGTCATCACGCCGATGACGAAGCTGCGCGGATCGAGCTGGAACACGAGGAAGGGGAACTTGTAGTAGTCCTGGTAGACCCCGGCCATCGCCCGCCCGGCCGCGATGCCGCCGAGCGAGCCCGCAATGGCTCCGGCAATCGCGATCGTCAGCATCAGCTTCAGGTAATGGCTCGCAACCTCCCAGTCGGTATAGCCGAAGGCCTTGAGCAGCCCGATCTCCTCCCGCTCGGCCTGCACGATCCGGCTGATCACGATGTAGAGCAGGAAGGCCGAGACCCCGAGGAAGATCGGCGGCACGGCGATAGCGTTCTTGCGGCCGCCCTCGATCTCCTCCGTGACGAAGAAGTTCGACGGCAGGTCCTCCAGCCCGTAGGCGCCGAGCCCGCCGCGGGGCTCGAGCACCCGGTCGATGGCGTCGAGCGCGCTTTGCAGGTTCACCCCGCGCTCCAGCCCCAGTAGCGCCTCGTTGAAGGCGCCCTGCATGTCATAGGCGGCGGACAGGGCGTCGCGCCCCATCCAGATCACTGCGAAACGAGCGTCGTCCGGCACGATCTCTCCCGGCGCGGTGGTGTAGAGAAACTCCGGGCTCTGGGCGAGGCCGGTAACCCGAAAGGTGTGCCGGGCGCCGTTCATGGTCGCCTGCAGCCGGTCGCCGGGGGCGAGGCCGCGGGCATCGGCGAACCCCTTGAGCAGCAGGATCTCGTCGCCGCGATCCGGGTCGGGCATCCGCCCCGCCGTCAGGTGGATGTCGTTGAGCCGGGCCGGGCCGTGATCCGGCAGCGACACCGCCTGCGCGCGCACCGGCACGATCTCGCCCTCCAGGTCGATCAGCGCCGAGCCCGTGACCCGGCCGACCGCCACGGCGACGCCCGGGATCTCGGCCAGCCGTTCCAGCACCCGGTCGGGCGCGCGCTCCACAGGGGCGAAGACGTCGGCGAGACGGTAACGGTCGTAATAGGCCCGGCGCGTCTCCTCCAGCGTGTTCACGAGGCCCGTCATCATCACCAGCATCAGCACGCCGAGCGCGATGACGGCGGCGATGGCGAGCGCCTGCCCCTTGATCCGCCAGAGGTCGCGCAGGAGCTTTCGGTCGAGCGGGGCGAGCAGGGTCACCATTCGATTTCCTCCGGCGCGAGGCGGGTCTCGTTGACCTGCACGTCACGGATCGCACCGTCCGCGAAATGGATCACCCGGTGTGCCATTGCGGCGGTGGCGGCGGCATGGGTGACCATCAGGATCGTGGTCCCGAGCGAGGCGTTCACATCGGCCAGCACCTTGAGCACCGCCCGGCCGGTGGCGCTGTCGAGCGCGCCGGTGGGCTCGTCGCAAAACAGCACGTCCGGCTGCTTGGCCACGGCCCGGGCGATGGCGACCCGTTGCTGCTCGCCCCCCGAGAGCTGTGCCGGGAAATGGTGGCGCCGCTCGCCGAGCCCCACGAGACGCAGCGCCTCTGCGGGGTCCATCGGGGCGCGGGCGATCTCGGTCACCAGCTCCACGTTCTCCTCGGCGGTGAGCGAGGGCATCAGGTTGTAGAACTGAAAGACGAAACCGACGTGGTCCCGCCGGTAGCGCGTGAGCGCGCCGTCGCCCATCCCGGTCAGCTCACGGTCGCGGAACCGGGCGGTGCCGCCGCTGGCGCGGTCGAGGCCGCCGAGGATGTTGAGCAGGGTGGACTTGCCGGAGCCGGAGGGGCCGAGCAGGACGACGAGTTCGCCGCGCGGCACCACGAGATCCACCCCGCGCAGCGCGTGTACGGCGGCTTCGCCCGCGCCATAGACCTTGGTCAGGCCCTCGGTGCGGAAGGTCGGCAGGGACATGGGATCGTCTTGGCCCGTCATGACCGGAACTCCCTTCCTTTCACGTAGGATAGCGGCTGCAACGAAACAAGCCACGCCCGCCGGGCGGGGCGCGGGGTCGCACGGAGAAGCCACCGCTGGTCTGGCGAGCCGGGCAGGGCGCGACACCGGCCGGAGCGGCTCCCGCCGACGTCCTCCCCCTTGCGGGGTCGGACGCCGTTGGGCCGGGCGCCCTTCGGGCGAAGCGCGGTGTCCTCGGTGTGGGAGGCGGCGACTGGGTATCCGGGCGCGTGTTCGGCCGTTGCACGCTTTGGTGTTCCAGCCTGCACTTGCGATAGAGGAGTTACTTCGCAAAACGGTTCATGTCTATCGTGTAGTGCGCTGAAAATTCGCAGAAATGCCCTGGGGCAGGCATCGAGCCGCGCGCGCAGCGCGCGGCTCGGCCCAACGGGAGGAGACGCATCTGCGATGCGCCGACAACGGGCGGGAGCCCTTCGAGCCCGCGGTCCCTCGGTCAGAGCTGGACAATGGCGAGTTCCACGTTCTTCGAACCGATCACCGAGGAGACATGCCCGCTTCCTCCGGTGTCCTCCATCCGCCAGATGCCGCCCGGGCCGATCTCTCGCACCTCGCCGTCCCCGGCCACCACGCGCAACCGGCCCGCGAGGCAGAAGGCCACCTGCCGGCGCGGCGAGGGATGCTGCGCGCCGCTCCAGCCGGCGGGCAGCACGAGGTAGAGCAGGGCGGCGGCCGGTTCGGCCTCGGAGACCGGCATCGGCGGGGCCGGGGGCGCGAAGTCGGCGGCGCTCATCTCGATCGGGCAGTCCTCAAAATGCGAGATGCCCTCCGCGTCCTCGGTCAGGTGCAGGTAGTTCATCCGGGTCTCCTCCCAGGCAGCGCCATAAATCTGTTTCCTCGCTCAGTCGCCTTCGCAGGCTTGCAAGAACCGTTCGCCAAGCACCAGGTCCCAGCCCTCGTCGTAGTTCGCGGCCGCCGCCTCGCCGGCCGTCCCAAGCCGCTCGAACCCGCCGTGGGTCAGCAGGAGCCGGGTTGCTTTCGGGCTATCGGCGGCGAAATCCAGCGTGATCGATGTGGCGTCGGCCCTGGCGCGGCCGACATACCAGTCCAGTTCGAGCCGCTCATGGGGAAACCAGGTGGTCAGCGTCGCCCAGTCGACGACGCTTCCGTCGTGGCGCCGTTCCCGGATCCTGCCGCCCTGCCGCTTTTCCATCCAGATCTCCAGCGGCAGGCGGCCTTCGGCGGCCGAGAGAGAATGCGACCCGACCGGCCACCACGCGCCGATCTCGGCCGTGAAGAGCCGGAAAGCAGTTTCGGGCGTCACCGGAAGGGCAAGGGTTTTTCGAACGATCAGAACGGTATCGGGCATCGGGCCGGGCTCCTCCTGGGAGATGGGAATGGGCTTCGGTTTGGGCACGGGCGCCGGTCGGGAAGGGGAGGAAAATCGAGCACGGGCGAAGAAACAGGTACGCCGGCGTCGCGGGAAGATAGTTGACCCAAGGTAAGTCTCCGGGTGGCCCGGAGTCAAATCCGATCGTGCCGCCCGCCCTTGCAGCCCCCGGTGCCCGACACTAAGACTCAGTGACAGAACCGCAGCGGCGTTTGCGAGAGCGACCGCCCCCCACCGAGGCAGACCCCCATGCAGCACCCCATTGAGACCTACATGAACCTCGTCCCGATGGTCGTCGAACAGACCAGCCGCGGCGAACGCGCTTATGACATCTTCTCGCGTCTGCTCAAGGAGCGGATCGTATTCGTCAACGGCCCGGTGCACGACGGCATGAGCCAGCTCGTCGTGGCACAATTGCTGCACCTGGAGGCGGAGAACCCCTCCAAGGAGATCTCGATGTACATCAACAGCCCCGGAGGCGTCGTGACTTCGGGCCTGTCGATCTACGACACGATGCAGTACATCAAGCCCAAGGTCTCCACCCTCGTGGTGGGGCAGGCTGCCTCGATGGGTTCGCTCCTGCTGACCGCTGGCGAAAAGGGCATGCGGTTCTCGCTGCCCAACAGCCGCATCATGGTGCATCAGCCCTCCGGCGGCTACCAGGGCCAGGCAACGGACATCATGATCCACGCCCAGGAGACCCAGAAGCTGAAGGACCGTCTTAACAATATCTACGTTAAGCACACTGGTCAGACGCTCAAGAAGGTCGAGGCAGCGCTGGAGCGCGACAACTTCATGTCCGCCGAAGACGCCAAGGAATGGGGGCTGATCGACGAGATCGTCGAGAGCCGAAAGACGGCGGAGGATGGCGCCAAGAGCTGAGGCGCCCCACGACGATCCGGCGCGTCCAAGGCGTGGCCTTGCCCATAGACATTTGGGCATTGTGCCTCGCCGGGGCGTGCCATACTCTTTCCGGGACGGGGCGATCAGGACCGTTCCCTCATATGGGCCGCGGTGCGGCTGAGACAGCGGGCACAGGGCCCTAGAGGATTGGCATGGCGAATTCATCCGGTAGCGACAGCAAGAACACCCTCTACTGCTCCTTCTGCGGAAAGAGTCAGCACGAGGTGCGCAAGCTGATTGCAGGGCCGACGGTGTTCATCTGCGATGAATGTGTCGAGCTCTGCATGGACATCATTCGCGAGGAAACCAAGTCGTCCGGCCTGAAGTCCTCCGACGGGGTGCCGAGCCCGAAGGAGATCTGCAATGTCCTCGACGATTATGTGATCGGCCAGGCCCGCGCGAAGCGCGTGCTCTCGGTCGCGGTCCACAACCATTACAAGCGGCTCAATCACGCGTCCAAGAATGCCGAGATCGAACTGCAGAAATCGAACATCCTGCTGATCGGCCCCACCGGCTGCGGAAAGACCTATCTGGCGCAGACGCTCGCGCGGATCCTCGACGTGCCTTTCACCATGGCAGACGCGACCACGCTCACCGAGGCCGGCTACGTGGGTGAGGATGTCGAGAACATCATTCTCAAGCTGCTGCAGGCATCGGAATACAATGTCGAGCGGGCGCAGCGCGGCATCGTCTATATCGACGAGGTAGACAAGATCACCCGCAAGTCCGACAATCCCTCGATCACACGCGACGTGTCGGGCGAGGGCGTGCAGCAGGCGCTCTTGAAGATCATGGAGGGTACCGTGGCATCCGTGCCGCCGCAGGGCGGGCGCAAGCACCCTCAGCAGGAGTTCCTGCAGGTCGACACGACGAACATCCTGTTCATCTGCGGCGGCGCCTTTGCCGGGCTCGACAGGATTATCGCTCAGCGGGGCAAGGGCTCGGCGATCGGCTTTGGAGCGGACGTCAAGGATGAGGGAAACCAGGACATCGGCGAGCTTTTCCGGCATCTCGAACCGGAGGATCTGCTGAAGTTCGGCCTGATCCCCGAATTTGTAGGCCGTCTGCCGGTGATCGCCACGCTGGAGAACCTCGACGAGGACGCGCTGGTTACGATCCTGACCCAGCCCAAGAACGCCATCGTCAAGCAGTACCAGAGGCTCTTCGAACTGGAAGACACCGAACTGGCCTTCACTGAAGATGCGCTGCGCGCCATCGCCCACCGTGCGATCGAACGCAAGACCGGTGCGCGCGGGCTGCGGTCGATCATGGAAGACATCCTGCTCGACACGATGTTCGATCTTCCCAGTCTCGAGGGCGTTGACGAGGTCGTCGTGAACGAGGAGGCAGTGACCTCCGAAGCCCAGCCGCTGCTGATCTATGCCGAGAACAAGGACAGCGCCTCGGCGAGTTGAGCCATCACGGATCAGGATTGTGAGGGCCTAGCGGTTTCCGCCAGCCCCCGCGAAAAATATTGAAAGCGCGCGACCAGTAAAACCGGTCGCGCGCTTTTTCTTTGGTTGCAATACAATCATCCGAGCGAAACGCGCAGATGACTGCGTTCAGCCCCGGAGCCGCTGTCTGGGGCGGGGCGGCAGTCGCGCTTGCAGCATTCCGGCAGACGAAATGACCTGCCACCTTATGCCCATCGGCATAGCCAATTGAACGTCCTGAGTTCCCAACGAAAGATCTTCAGCCGTACGGTAACACTTCTGGAAAATGCCAGCTCCCATCCAGGATTTCCGCGCGGGGCTGGTAAAGACGGACCGTATAGTTCCAGCCCGGAGTGATGGGGATGCAGTTGATCCGCCCATCGTCACAACCGCCGAAATGGATGGTGTAGGAGCCGTCGTCATTGGGCGCGGCAGACGTATTGTTGTAGCTGTTGCGGCCGAGCTCGTTCGGTTCCAGATATCCGTCGGCATTGTAGACGGTGACCGACCAGAACGCGTCCACGGGTACGTCCCTAACCGTAACGACGTGCGGGGTTTCGCCGTCATTTGCGTCGACGCTTTCAATCACGGCGGAGGCCGTCGTCGCGGGCTGACCGGCCCATCCGGCCATGGCGCCGACCAGGTGGTCGATGGGGTCGACCTCGTCCTTGCGGCCGAAGGCGCGGGCAGCGTCGAAGCCAACCGCGCTCGCCAGATCGCTTACGGCTTTGCGCGCTTCTGCCAAGCTTTCGAGATCCCAGTCCGGAGCCTCGAACGGTCCATCGCCGCCGCCGCTCAAGGCGATACCGTCCTGCGCCGCGTGCGCGACGGCGAGGTCATCTGGATTTGCGGCATCGACGAAGGTGCGAAACAGAACGAAGGAAAAACGCGTGCCCACCTCGTCTTCGGTCAGTTCGTAGGTTCCCGGCGTCGCTTCCACGAAGCTGTAGTGATCCTGATTGATCACCAGCATGGACTGGAAGCGGCCTCCGGCCTCGGGCAGCGTGATCTTGGCCGGTTCGGACAGATCAAGGACAACAGCGGAGTAAAGCGTGTCCTGGTTGGCGCGAATGATCGGCTGATACTCCTCGGCAGATACAACCTGACGTTCATGGGCGATTTCTCCCAAACCGACACCCGGGGCCGTCAGGTGGGCCCGGATCATTGTATCGGATTCGGCGCGCACCAGGCTCCCGATTGTGACCGGCTCAGCAAAGGCGATGGCCGGCGCGCATAACGCAATCATGAATATGGACATTTTCATCTTCATGTCTCCTGTCAGTTCACAAGGCGCGGATCACGGAACTCATGGATGCCGTAGATCATGGTCACCCCAAGTGCCATGATCTCAGTCAAAGGCTTTCTTCCTCCTCTCCGGCTACCGAACGTCTTTGTCCCCAGCGTTCCGTTTTCCGAATGACTTGCTGGCGGTCTCCGCTCCTTGAGTGCTTGTCCGCGAAAGGCCGATTTGTCTGCGCTCCTTCAACTGCGAAGAAACCTGCGAGCGTCGGACGGGCGCAATCAGCGGAGCTCCCGAAAAGATCTTTGAGACAGATTTCTGGCAACGCGGCCTGTGACGCGCAGCTAGACGTCAGGTTGAGAATGAAATTGCCCCGACAAGCAAGTGACTCGGGTGGTCAGTTTCA
Source organism: Tropicimonas aquimaris (assembly GCF_042676185.1). NCBI lineage: Bacteria > Pseudomonadati > Pseudomonadota > Alphaproteobacteria > Rhodobacterales > Roseobacteraceae > Tropicimonas > Tropicimonas aquimaris. The sequence goes on from NZ_JBHTJT010000008.1 coordinate 75,128, forward strand.
GCATTTTCCGCAGCGGCTGGCCGGTGCCCCGGGCGGCTTTTTCGGTGCGGTGTGCTGCACGACGCAAGCTCCGATGCGCTCCGTCACAAGGGCCCTCCCTTGATTGAAATCATGTCGGGATCGGGCCTGGCCGTTTAGTCTTACCTTGGGTTAAGCATGGGAGGAGGCAATGACACGGACACTCAACCTGGTAAGCGTTCTTCTGGCGATGGGCGCGTTTGCCATCCAGCCGGCGGAGGCGGAAACCGTCGGCCAGGACGAATACATGAACAGCTGTGCGCAATGCCACGGGGTTGGGGGCAAGGGAGACGGCCCGATGGTCGGATTCCTGACCGGCACCATGCCGGACCTGACCATGTTGGCCGCCGGAAACGGGGGCGTCTTCCCGATCACACGGATCTTTTCGATGATCCAGGGGACGGCCGAGCCCGGGGCCCACGGGACCCGCGAAATGCCGATCTGGGGAAACCGCTACCGGACGAAGGGCGAAGCGGCGGGCAATCCCGATTTCGCGCTGACCGAGGCGGACACCTATGCCCGGTTCCGCATTCTGGCGTTGGTCGAGTATCTCTCGACGATCCAGGCGGAGTAGGACGGGGCGAAACGGAGCGCCGCGGCTGAAAATCCTGCGTGAGGCATCACTATCCGCCTGACGGCGCTACCCGTTCTGCGGCATGGTCCGGATGAACCAAATTCCGCAAGGGGGTGGACCGGACCATGCCAAGGCAGTTGATTTCCACAGGATCGCCCTTCGAGGAGCAGATCGGCTATTCCCGCGCCGTGGTCTGCGACGGATGGGTCTTCGTTTCCGGCACCACCGGCTACGACTACGCGACGATGCAGATGCCGCAAGACGTCGAGGCTCAATGCTCTAACGCGTTGGCCACGATCGGCCGGGCGCTGGCCGAGGCGGGGGCGAGCCTCGATGACGTGGTGCGCGTGCGCTACATCCTGCCCGATGCCGGTGACTGGCCGGCCTGCTGGCCTGCCACGCGGGCGGCGTTTGGCAGGGCCAAACCGGCGGCGACGATGATCACCGCGGGCCTTCAGGAGCCGGAGATGAAGATCGAGATCGAGGTGTCGGCCCGCCTGCCGGACTGATCGGCGGGCTCTGCCGCGCTGATCACTGGACCTCGGGGCGCAGTTGGTCCATACCGGATCGCGACACGCATCCGGAGGCTTTCATGGGTATCCTCAATTCGGTTCTCCGCGCCATCATCTGGTGGGACGGCCAGACCTACGGCACCCAGCTTTTCACCTCTCGCCACGGCCAGAAGGTCGGCGAGGACAAGGACGGCAACGTCTATTACCGCAATGCCGACGACAGCAAGCGGTGGGTGATTTACGATGGGGAGATCGAGGCCAGCAAGGTGCCGCCAGAGTGGCATGGCTGGCTGCACCGGATGTACGACGAGCCGCCCAGCGACCGGCCGCTGCCCCACAAGCCGTGGGAAAAGCCGCATGTCGAGAATCTCACCGGGGTGCCGGAGATGGCCTACAAGCCGGCCGGCTCCCTGCGTCGCACCGATCCGGTGGCACGCAGCGATTACGAGGCGTGGACGCCTGAATGACCATTGCGTTCGCGCGGCGTTGCGACCTCGGGCCGGCCACAATCCTGAGGCGCGGAGGTAGCCATGTCTGAAAGTCCCGGAGAAATCCTCGCCGGTGCGGCGACCCTTGCCGTCGCTTTCGGCTTCCTCGTCTATGCCAGCCAGGGCGCAGGCATGTCGTCGAGCCAGGGCGCGGGCTATGATCTCACCGCCAGTTTCCGCTCGGCCGAAGGCATAAGTGTCGGCACCGACGTTCGGCTCGCCGGTGTCAAGGTCGGCACGGTGTCCGGGCTCGACCTCAACCGTCAGACCTTCCGCGCCGATGTCACGCTAAACGTGGCGGGCGACCTCGAAGTGCCGGAGGACAGCTCCATCGCGATCTCCTCCGAAGGTCTGCTTGGCGGCAACTTCGTCGAACTGGTCCCCGGTGGCTCGCCTTTCAACCTCGAACCGGGATCGGAGATCGAGGATACGCAGGGCGCGCTCAGCCTTCTTGGACTGCTTGCAAAGTTCGTCAGCTCGACCGAGGACGAGTGATGCGCTGGCTGGCGATCGCGTTGCTCGCGGCTGCGCCCGCTTTCGCCCAGCAGGAGGCGCGAAGCGCCAGTGGCGGCGAGATCCGCCTGCTCGACAAGATCAACGGCGAGACCACCGACATCCGGATCGGGCGTGGAGAGACCAAGCTCTTCGGCCGTCTGTCTATCACGCTCGGCGATTGCCGTTTTCCTGCAAGCAATCCAAATTCGGACGCTTTCGGCTGGCTCGAAATTCGGGACGAAGGCACCGGAGAACCGGCCTTTTCCGGCTGGATGATCGCCTCGTCGCCGGCGCTCAAGGCAATGGACCACCCGCGTTACGACGTCTGGCTGCTGCGCTGTAGCAACGATTGAGCCGATGGCAGGGGCCCGGGCGCGTCGAAATCGGCCTGCACGGTCAGGGCCTCGGCCAGTCGCTTTCGATACTCCGCCTGCGTTATCTCCTTGGCCCCGAGGCTGGCGAGGTGCGGCGTCAGGAACTGCGCGTCGAAGAGCGTGAAGCCGCCCTGCCGCAAGCGATCCACAAGGTAGGCCAGCGCGACCTTCGAGGCATCGGTGCGCCGCGAGAACATGCTCTCGCCGAAGAAGGCGCCGCCGAGCGTCACGCCATAGACGCCGCCAACCAGTTCCTCGCCGTCCCAGACCTCCAGCGAATGCGCATGCCCCCCAGCGTGGAGCTGGGTGTAGAGATCGAAGATCGTGCGGTTGATCCAGGTCTCTGGCCGGTCGGCACAGCCCTTCAGGACGCCAATAAAATCTCGGTCGGTCGACACGGTGAAACAGCCGCTGCGAAGTCGCCGCCGAAGGGAGCGGGATATCCGGAAGCCATCGAGGGGAAAGATGCCGCGCATCTTCGGCTCGACCCAGAACACCTCCGTGTCTTCCCGGCTCTCGGCCATCGGGAAGATACCGGAGGCGTAACCGCGCAGGAGGAGGTCAGGGGTCAGGTCCATCGCGGCCGCGTCCGGTAGGCAGAGGCTGCGATGCAGGCCGGCCCGAAGCCGTTGCTCCGGGCGCGGCAGGGTTCGTTGTGCGGGCGTGTCACGCGCCCTGGGCGGCCAGCCATTTCTCCAGCCAGTGGATGTCGTAGTTCCCCGCACGGATGTCGGGTTCGGCCAGCAGGCCGTCGAACAGCGGCAGGGTCGTGTCGATGCCCTCGATCACGATCTCGCTGAGCGCGCGTTGCAGGCGCGACAAAGCCTCTTCGCGGTCCCGGCCGTGGACGATCAGCTTGCCGATCAGGCTGTCGTAATAGGGCGGGATCGTGTAGCCGCCATAGAGCGCCGAATCCATCCGCACACCCAGCCCGCCGGGTGCATGGTACATGCCGACGGTGCCGGGGCTGGGAGTGAAGTTCGGCAGTTTCTCGGCGTTGATCCGCACTTCGATGGCGTGGCCGTTCACGACCAGGTCATCTTGGGTGAACGAGAGCGGCAGCCCTTGGGCTACGCGGATCTGTTCGCGCACGAGGTCGACGCCGAAAATGCCTTCGGTGACCGGATGCTCGACCTGAAGCCGCGTGTTCATCTCGATGAAATAGAACTCGCCGTCCTCGAACAGGAACTCGATTGTACCAGCGCCGATGTAGTTGATGCTGGCCACAGCGTCGGCGCAGATCTTGCCGATGCGCTCGCGGGTGGCGGAGTCGATCGCCGGGCCGGGCGCTTCCTCGAACACCTTCTGATGCCGGCGCTGGAGCGAGCAGTCGCGCTCGCCGAGGTGCACGGCATTGCCCTTGCCGTCGCCAAAGACCTGAATCTCGATGTGGCGCGGCTTGGTCAGGTATTTCTCGATGTAGACCTCGTCATTGCCGAAGGCCGCCTTGCTCTCTGAGCGGGCGGTGCGGAAGGCGTTGGGCAGGTCCGCCGCCGTCCTGGCGAGTTTCATCCCGCGACCGCCGCCGCCGGCGGTGGCTTTGACGATCACCGGGTAGCCGATCTCGGCGGCCACCTTCTCGGCGGTCTCGAGGTCCGGAACGCCGCCGTCGGAGCCCGGCACGCAGGGCACGCCGAGGTTCTTCATCGTCTCCTTGGCGGTGATCTTGTCGCCCATGACGCGGATATGCTCGGCCTTGGGGCCGATGAAGGTGATGTCGTGGTCTTCCACGATCTGCACGAAGGCCGCGTTCTCCGACAGGAAACCGTAGCCCGGGTGAATCGCATCCGCCCCGGTGATCTCGCAGGCCGAGATGATGTTGGGGAAAGACAGGTAGCTCTGGGGCGAGGGCGGCGGGCCGATGCAGACGCTCTCGTCGGCCAGGCGCACATGCATCGCATCGCTGTCCGCGGTTGAATGCACGGCGACCGAGCGGATGCCCATTTCGCGGCAGGCCCGGATCACGCGCAGCGCGATCTCGCCGCGGTTGGCGATCAGGATCTTGTCGAACATCATTCGATGATCATCAGGGGGGCGCCGAATTCTACCGGGGCGCCGTTCTCGACCAGGATACGCTTGACCGTGCCGGCACGCGGCGCGGGGATCTGGTTCATGGTCTTCATGGCCTCGACGATCAGTACCGTCTGACCCTCGGTCACGGTGGTGCCCACTTCGACGAAGGGCGCGGCGCCGGGCTCGGCGGCCATGTAGACCGTGCCGACCATTGGCGAGGTGACGGCGCCGGGCAGTTGTGCCGGGTCCTCGACGGGGGCTGCGGCCTCAGCGGGGGCTGCGGGTGCCGCTGCCGGAGCCGCCGGAGCGGCATAGGCGACCGGTGCCGGCGCCGCGAACAGTTGACGGCACACCCGTACGTTGAGGCTGTCGTCCTCACCGTATTCGCGTTTGACTTCCAGCTCGGTCAACTCGTTTGCCCGCAGCAGCTCCGCGAGCGCCTCGATGAAGGCGACATCCGCGTCCTGACTCTTCCTGGTCATGTGGCCCTTGCCTCTGGTTCCTGAAAAATATGCTTCCATGTAACGGAACGTCACGGCCGTTAAAAGGGACGTTGCGCATAGAAGGCGCCCGCGCCGATGCCCGGAGTCGGGTTTTTGAACGCCGGCTCTGCCTTCTGAGCCACCAATCCACCCGTTCCGCTGCCCAAAATCGCGCCTCTCGCGGAATGCAGCCCTGGCCGCAGGCAAAATCACAAAATTTACCGTTTGATAAAAAATTTGACATGTGCCAGCGTTGAAGAAAGGAAATGTCTCCAGCAGGGGTTTGCACGATGCAAAACAGCCAGAGGACGCCAGGGGTCGTGCCCGGACGACTCGATCAGGCCAGCTACAACCGGAATTTCGACGAGCTTCACCCGCCGCTTGACGCGCACGAGGCCCATGTCGCGGCGGACCGTTGCTACTTCTGTCACGACGCGCCCTGCGTTACGGCCTGCCCGACCGATATCGATATCCCGATGTTCATCCGGCAGATCCAGACCGGCACCCCGGACAACGCGGCCCGGACGATTCTGGAGCAGAACATCCTCGGCGGCATGTGCGCCCGTGTCTGCCCGACCGAGACGCTCTGCGAGGAAGTCTGCGTCCGGCAGGTGGCCGAGGGCAGCCCGGTGGAGATCGGCCAGCTTCAGCGCTACGCGACCGACCACCTCATGGAGCAGGGCATCCACCCCTTCACCCGCGCCGCCGAGACCGGCAAGCGCGTCGCCGTCGTCGGCGCCGGGCCGGCCGGGCTGTCCTGTGCCCACCGGCTGGCGATGCGCGGCCATGACGTGGTGATCTTCGACGCCCGCGAAAAGGCGGGCGGTCTCAACGAGTTCGGCATCGCCGCCTACAAGACGGTCGGGGATTACGCCTCCTTCGAGGTCGACTGGCTGCTGAAGATCGGCGGGATCGAGCTGCGGACCGGCATGAAGCTCGGCGAGAACCTGACACTGGACGAACTCCGCGAGGGTTTCGACGCCGTCTTCCTCGGCATCGGCCTGCCGGGGGTGAACGCCCTGCGGGTCGAGGGCGAGGCCCATGCCCATGTGCGCGACGCGGTGGATTTCATCGCCGAGCTGCGACAGGCCGAAGACCTCTCCAAGCTGCCCGTCGGCCGCGAGGTGGTGGTGATCGGCGGCGGCATGACCGCGGTGGACGCCGCGATCCAGAGCAAGCTGCTGGGCGCTGAGCATGTCACGATGGTCTACCGGCGCGGGCGCGAACGGCTCTCCGCCTCAACCTTCGAGCAGGAACTGGCGGCGGCGCGCGGCGTGCGGATCATCCTCAACGCCCAGCCCGTGGCCTTCAACAGCACGGACGGGCAGACCGTGTCCTCCGTGACTTTCGCCTATACCGAAGACACGCCAAACGGCCTGCAGCCCTCCGAGGAGACCTTCACGCTGCCGGCCGACCAGGTTCTCAAGGCCATCGGACAGTCCCTCCAGGGCGTGCCCGGTGTGGTCGAGACCGAGGGCGGCAAGATCGTGGTGACCGGCCCGGGCCGCACCTCGCTCGACGGCGTCTGGGCCGGCGGCGACTGCGCCGCGGGCGGTGACGACCTGACGGTGACTGCGGTCGCCGATGGCCGCGACGCGGCCGAGGACATCCACCTGGCGCTGGTCGGCGAAGCCGCCGTCGCAGCCGAGTGAGGGAGATTTCACAGATGGCAAATCTTGCGAGCGAATTCGTCGGCATCAAGTCGCCCAACCCGTTCTGGCTGGCCTCCGCCCCGCCGACCGACAAGGAATACAACGTTCGCCGCGCCTTCGAGGCCGGCTGGGGCGGCGTGGTCTGGAAGACCCTGGGCCAGGAAGGCCCGCCGATCGTCAACGTCAACGGTCCGCGCTACGGTGCCGTCTGGGGCGCCGACCGCCGCCTGCTCGGGCTCAACAACATCGAGCTGATCACCGACCGTCCGCTGGAGGTGAACCTCCGCGAGATCAAGGCGGTGAAGCGCGATTATCCCGACCGCGCCGTGGTGGTGAGCCTCATGGTCCCCTGCGAGGAGGAAGCCTGGAAGGCGATCCTGCCGGTGGTCGAGGAAACCGGCGCCGACGGGATCGAGCTGAACTTCGGCTGCCCGCACGGGATGGCGGAGCGCGGCATGGGCTCGGCGGTGGGGCAGGTGCCCGAGTACATCGAGATGGTGACCCGCTGGTGCAAGCAGAACACCCGGATGCCGGTGATCGTGAAGCTGACGCCCAACGTCACCAACATCGTCTACCCGGCCGAGGCGGCAAAGCGCGGCGGGGCGGATGCGGTCAGCCTGATAAACACGATCAACTCGATCACCTCGGTCGACCTCGACGCGATGAGCCCGGAGCCGATGATCGACGGCAAGGGCACGCACGGCGGCTATTGCGGCCCGGCGGTGAAGCCGATCGCGCTCAACATGGTGGCCGAGATCGCCCGCAACCCCAAAACCGCCGGCCTGCCGATCTCGGGCATCGGCGGCGTCACGACCTGGCGCGACGCGGCGGAGTTCATGGCGCTCGGCGCCGGCAACGTGCAGGTCTGCACCGCGGCGATGACCTATGGCTTCCGCATCGTGCAGGAGATGATTGCCGGGCTGTCCGCCTGGATGGACGAGAAGGGCTACACCTCGGTCGACGAGGTCGTCGGCCGCGCGGTGCCGAACGTCACCGACTGGCAGTTCCTGAACCTGAACTATATCACCAAGGCCGAGATCGACCAGGAGGCCTGCATCAAGTGCGGCCGTTGCTTCGCCGCCTGCGAGGACACCTCGCACCAGGCCATTGTGATGAAGGAAGGCCGCGTCTTCGAGGTCGATGACAGCGAATGCGTCGCCTGCAACCTCTGCGTCAACGTCTGTCCGGTGGAGGGTTGCATCACCATGCGGCGGCTCGATGCCGGCGAGGTCGACCTGCGCACCGGAGAGAAGGTCCCGGCCGAGCCCGGTGACTGGACGACCCATCCCAACAACCCGCAAACGGCCTGCGCCGCCGAATGAGGGTCTGACATGGTGGGATATTCAGCGGGGCGCTTCGGCGCCCCGTTCTCGTTTGCCGGGGCTCAGGGCGTGAGCAGCTTGGTGAAGAGCGCCACCAGGTAACGTTCGGCTTCGGGAAAGGGGTCCGAGCCCTCGTCTCCCAGAACGGTGCGCACCTGCACGTCGAAATCCGCGTAGTGCTGGGTCAGCGACCAGATCGAGAAGATCAGATGATAGGGGTGCACCTCGGCGATCCGCCCGGCGGCGATCCAGCCCCGGATCACCTCGACCTTCTCGTCGACCAGCGGTTTCAGCACCGTGCCCAGGGTATCGCCCAGATGCGGGCCGCCCTGCAGCACCTCGTTGGCGAAGATCCGGCTTTCGCGCGGCATCTCGCGACTCATCTCCAGCTTGCGCCGCACGTAGCCCAGGATCTCCGACACCGGATCGCCCTGCGGATCGAGCGTGCGCAGCGGGTCGAGCCAGACGTCGAGCAGCGTCGACAGGAGCGCCAGGTGCATCGTTTCCTTGGTCGGGAAGTAGTAGAGCAGGTTGGGCTTGGAGAGGCCCGCCGCCTGCGCGATCTCGTCCACGGTCGCGCCGCGGAAGCCCTTAGAAGAAAAGACATCCAGGGCCGCGTCAAGGATGGCCTTGTGGTTGCGACGCTGGATGCGGGTGCGGGGCTCGCTCGGGATTCGGGGCGGAGACTTCTCTGAATTCATGCGTCGCTCAAGTTTCCATCAAACTGCCTGCAAAAACGGGAGTCCTGTGAGGCATCTGACTGCGTTTCGTGCCCCGCGCTTGACTGCCCCCCGACCCGTGGTAGCGTGTTCCTGACCATTTGGTCAAACAAACAAGCTCGCACCCCGCAAGAAGGGCAGCCAGCAGGGAGACAACATGGCGCTCGATCGCAACCCCGCACCAAACGATCTCAGTGCGTTCTGGATGCCGTTCACTGCAAACCGCCAGTTCAAGCAGGCCCCGCGCATGTTCGTGGCTGCCGAGGGTATGCATTACACCACAGACGACGGCCGCCAGGTTCTGGACGGTACCGCCGGCCTCTGGTGCTGCAACGCCGGTCACCGCCGCCCGAAGATCGTCGAGGCGATCCAGGCACAGGCGGCCGAGCTGGACTATGCACCGGCCTTCCAGATGGGCCACCCCAAGGCGTTCGAGCTCGCCTCCGCAGTGCGGGACATGGCGCCCGAGCCCTTCGAACATGTGTTCTTCACCAACTCCGGGTCCGAATCCGTCGAGACCGCGCTGAAGATCGCGCTCGCCTATCACCGTGCCCGCGGCGAGGGGCAGCGCACCCGCCTGATCGGCCGCGAGCGCGGCTACCACGGTGTCAACTTCGGCGGGATCTCCGTCGGCGGCATCGTCAACAACCGCAAGGTCTTCGGCACCCTCCTGAACGGGGTGGACCATCTGCCGGCGACGCATCTTACTGAAAACGCCATGACCCGCGGCCAGCCGGAACACGGCGCGCATCTGGCCGACGAACTGGAGCGGATCTGCGCGCTGCATGGCGGCGAGACCATCGCCGCGGTGATCGTGGAACCGATGGCCGGCTCGACCGGCGTGCTGCTGCCGCCCAAGGGGTACCTTGAGCGCTTGCGCGAGATCTGCACCCGGCACGGCATCCTGCTGATCTTCGACGAGGTGATTACCGGGTTCGGCCGGCTCGGGTCGTCCTTCGCCGCGGAGCATTTCGGGGTGATGCCGGACCTCATCACCTGCGCGAAGGGGCTGACCAACGGGGTGATCCCGATGGGCGCGGTGCTGGCCACGGGCCAGATCCACGACGCCTTCATGACCGGCCCGGAGCACATGATCGAGCTGTTCCACGGCTACACCTATTCCGGCAACCCGATCGCCTCGGCCGCCGGCCTCGCCACGCTCGAGACCTATCGCGAGGAAGGGCTGTTCCAGCGGGCGGCGGATCTTGCGCCCTACTGGGAGGACGCCCTGCATTCGCTGGCCGATTGCCGGCATGTCGTCGAACTCCGCAACATGGGGCTGATCGGGGCGATCGAGCTGGAGCCGATCGCCGGCGCGCCGACCAAGCGGGCCTTCAGCGCCTTCCTCGATGCCTATGACAAGGGGTGCCTGATCCGGACCACCGGCGACATCATCGCGCTCAGCCCGCCGCTGATCATCGAGAAGCCGCATGTCGACCAGCTCGTCGGCACGCTGCGCGATGTGCTGAACGCGCTGGACTGAGGCGGGCGCGGTGACCGAGCGGGTGAAAGAAGGGCAGGCGATGGTGCGGCAGATGGCGCCGCGCCTCGTGCCGGGCCATTTCGCCTTTCGCACGCTCCTCGATCCGGATGAGCTGGCCGAGGTCCTGCCGCGCGCGCAGGGCATGTTCCGCGAGGCCGAGGGGATCTCGGTGATCGTGCCGGTGCCGCCCGGCGCGCCCCTCGCGATGCGACAGATCACGCTGGAGGTGCATTCCGCCCTCGACGGCGTCGGGCTGACCGCAGCGGTATCAGGGGCGTTCGCCGCCCTTGGCATCCCCTGCAACATGGTGGCCGCCCACCACCACGACCATGTCTTCGTGCCCGAGGACCAGGCCGAGGCAGCGCTCGACGCGTTGCGCGCCCTGGCCGAGGGCGCGAGTTCGTAGCGAAGAACGGAGAATGAGATGCCTGCACCTGGCGCGAACCTGAAGATCAACGGCACCCGCCTTTGGGACTCGATCATGGAAATGGCAAAGATCGGCCCTGGCGTGGCGGGCGGCAACAACCGCCAGACCCTGACCGATGCCGATGCCGCGGGCCGCGCGCTGTTCCAGAAATGGTGCGACGAGGCGGGGCTGACCATGGGCGTCGACAAGATGGGCACCATGTTCGCCACCCGCGCGGGCGAGGATCCGGACGCGCTGCCCGTCTACGTGGGCAGCCACCTGGACACCCAGCCGACGGGCGGCAAGTACGACGGCGTGCTCGGCGTGCTGGGCGCGCTCGAGGCGGTGCGGACGATGAACGACCTCGGCATCAAGACAAAACACCCGATCGTGGTGGTGAACTGGACCAACGAGGAGGGCGCGCGCTTTGCCCCCGCCATGCTGGCCTCCGGCGTTTTCGCCGGGGTGCACACGCTTGACTACGCCTACGACCGCGAGGACCTCGAGGGCATGAAGTTCGGCGACGAGCTGAAGCGGATCGGCTGGGTCGGCGACGAGGAAGTCGGCGCGCGCAAGATGCACGCCTATTACGAGCTGCACATCGAGCAGGGGCCGATCCTCGAGGCCGAGGGCAAGGACATCGGCGTCGTGACCCATTGCCAGGGCCTCTGGTGGCTGGAGTTCAGCCTCACCGGCAAGGAGGCGCATACCGGCTCCACGCCGATGGCAATGCGGGTGAACGCGGGGCTTGCCATGAGCCGGATCTTCGAGATGGTGCAGGAGGTCACGATGGCCGCGCAGCCCGATGCTGTGGGCGGCGTGGGGCAGGTGACGTTCAGCCCCAACTCTCGCAACGTGCTGCCGGGCAAGGTGGTCTTCACCGTCGACATCCGCACCGTCGACCAGGCCAAGCTCGACGGGATGCGCGACACGATCGAGGCCCGCGCGGCGGAGATCTGCGAGGAGCTCGGCGTCGGCTGCGCCGTGGAGCGCGTGGGCCATTTCGACCCGGTCACCTTCACGCCGGAGCTGGTGGAGAACGTCCGCGCCGCGGCGGAGCGGCTGGGCTACTCGCACATGAACCTGGTCTCCGGCGCCGGCCACGATGCCTGTTGGGCAGCGAAGGTGGCGCCGACGACGATGGTGATGTGTCCCTGCGTCGGCGGGCTGTCGCACAACGAGGCCGAGGAGATCACGCCGGACTGGGCCGCCGCCGGGGCGGAAGTGCTCTGCCACGCGGTGCTGGAGACGGCGGAGATCGTGGAGTGAAACGGCGCGGCCGGGGGCGCTGCCCCCGGTCCCCCGGGATATTTTGCAACAGATGATGCGGGAGCCGTGCAAAAGTGGCGCGGCAGCTCGACAGGGAGACAGACCATGACCACTCTCATCAAGAACGGAACCATCGTCACCGCCGATCTGACCTACAAGGCGGATGTGCTGGTGGACGGCGGCAAGATCGTGGAGATCGGGCCGGACCTGAAGGGCGACGAGGTGCTCGACGCCACCGGCTGCTACGTGATGCCGGGCGGGATCGACCCGCACACCCATCTCGAGATGCCTTTCATGGGCACCTATTCGAGCGACAATTTCGACAGCGGCACCCGTGCCGCGCTGTCGGGCGGCACCACGATGGTGGTCGATTTCGCCCTGCCGAGCCCGGAGCAGGGGCTGCTCGATGCGCTCAAGATGTGGGACAACAAGTCGACCCGCGCGCATTGCGACTATTCCTTCCACATGGCGATCACCTGGTGGAGCGAGCAGGTCTTCAACGAGATGGAGGAAGTGGTGAAGCGCGGCATCACCACCTTCAAGCATTTCATGGCCTACAAGGGCGCGCTGATGGTCAATGACGACGAGCTCTATGCCTCGTTCCAGCGCTGCGCCGAGCTGGGGGCCATTCCGCTGGTCCATGCCGAGAACGGCGACGTCGTGGCCGAACTCTCCGCGCGGCTGCTGGCCGAAGGCAATACAGGCCCCGAGGCACATGCCTATTCTCGCCCGCCGCAGGTGGAAGGCGAGGCCACGAACCGCGCCATCATGATCGCCGACATGGCCGGCGTGCCGCTCTACGTCGTGCACACCTCCTGCGAGGAGAGCCACGAGGCGATCCGGCGGGCGCGGATGCAGGGGAAGCGCGTCTGGGGCGAGCCGCTGATCCAGCACCTGACTCTGGACGAGAGCGAGTATTCCAACCCCGATTGGGACCACGCCGCGCGGCGCGTGATGTCGCCGCCGTTCCGCAACAAGCAGCACCAGGACTCGCTCTGGGCCGGGCTGCAGTCGGGCTCGCTCTCGGTCGTGGCGACGGACCATTGCGCCTTCACCACGGAGCAGAAGCGCTTCGGCGTGGGCGATTTCACCAAGATCCCTAATGGCACCGGGGGCCTGGAGGATCGGATGCCGATGCTCTGGACCCATGGCGTCGGCACCGGGCGGCTGACGCCGAACGAATTCGTCGCCGTCACTTCAACGAACATCGCCAAGATCCTGAATTGCTACCCGAAAAAGGGCGCGATCATGGTGGGGGCGGACGCCGATATCGTGGTTTGGGACCCGGAGAAGACCAAGACCATCTCGGCCAGCACCCAGCAGTCGGCGATCGATTACAACGTCTTCGAGGGCAAGGAGGTGAAGGGCCTGCCGCGCTACACGCTCACCCGTGGCCGCGTGGCCGTGGTCGATGGCGAGGTGAAGCCCAAGGAAGGCCACGGCGAGTTCGTGGCCCGCGAGCCGAACGGCACCGTCAACAAGGCGCTGTCCACTTGGAAGGAACTGACCGCGCCACGGCCCGTGGAGCGGTCCGGCATTCCGGCGAGCGGGGTGTGATGGCGAAAGCACTCCCATCCGGCCTTCCGCGCTCCTGCCGGAGCGCGGCGCAGGGATGACCGGAATCGCGGCGATCTCGGGCGTGCTGGAATCGGCGGTCTATGTCGACGACCTCGACGCGGCCGAGGCCTTCTACGGGGAGACCCTGGGCCTGCCTCGTATCGTCCGGGTCGACGGCCGGCACGTCTTCTTCCGCTGCGGCGCGGGCGTTGTGCTGACCTTCATCCCAGAGGTCACCCGCGTCCCGCCAGCGGACGGCGCGCTGCCGGTGCCGCCGCACGGGGCGGCCGGCGCGGGGCACATCTGCTTCGCGGTGGCGCCATCCGAGATGGACGCCATGCGTGCGGGCCTCGAGACCGCCGGAATCGAGATCGAGGCGGATTTCGCTTGGCCGAATGGCGCACGGTCGATCTACGTTCGGGATCCGGCTGGAAACAGCGTAGAATTTTCCGAACCACACCTGTGGGGCGGGACATGACAAAAAGAGGATCCGCCATCAATGTCGGACCACAGAAGCAGCGGCGAGGGACATGAGCGAACCCAGCATGGAAACCGATAGCGTGAGAACTTCCGGGGCCAAGGCGTCCGAGCGTTCGCCGGTCATCGAGGCCCGCAAGCTCGACCTCACCTTTCAAACCAACGACGGCGCGGTGCAGGCGCTGCGGGACGTCAACCTGACGATCAACAAGGGCGACTTCGTCTCCTTCATTGGCCCGTCCGGCTGCGGCAAGACCACGTTCCTGCGGGTGGTGGCGGCGCTGGAGCATCCGACGGGCGGGCAGATCACCGTGAACGGCATGAGCCCCGACGAGGCGCGGCGCAAGCGGGCCTATGGCTACGTGTTCCAGGCAGCCGGCCTCTATCCGTGGCGGACCATCGCCAAGAACATCAAGCTGCCGCTGGAGATCATGGGCTATTCCCGGGCGCAGCAGGACGAGCAGGTGGCGCGGGTGCTGAAGCTGGTGGACCTCGAGGGCTTCGGCGAGAAATACCCATGGCAGCTTTCGGGCGGCATGCAGCAGCGGGCCTCCATCGCGCGGGCGCTGGCCTTTGATGCCGAGATCCTGCTGATGGACGAGCCCTTCGGCGCACTGGACGAGATCGTCCGCGACCACCTGAACGAGCAGCTGCTGGCGCTCTGGGGCCGGACCGGCAAGACCATCGGCTTCGTCACCCATTCGATCCCCGAAGCGGTCTATCTCTCGACCAAGATCGTGGTGATGTCGCCGCGGCCGGGGCGGATCACCGACGTGATCGAGAGCACCCTGCCGCGGGAGCGGCCGCTCGACATCCGCGACACGCCGGAATTCCTCGCCATCGCGCACCGGGTGCGCGAGGGGCTGCGGGCGGGGCATGCCTATGACGATTGATCCGAAGTCCGGGCGGAGGGCCGTCCGATGAAGAATGCATTCCCCGTTCTCGTGGTGCTCGCCGCGATCCTGGCGCTCTGGTACGCGGCCGTGGCGCCGATGAACATCCGAACCGCGCTGGATCAGGCCGAGCGGGCCGGGGCCGCGGTGGAGCCTGCGGGGGCGCGCGAGCGGCTCGAGGTCTCGGTCTGGCGGCTGATGATCGACAATCCGGACCATGTCTCGGAAGGCTATGCGCTTGACCGTCCCCGCCTGCCCACGCCCGTCCAGGTCGGCGAGGAACTGTGGAAGACCACTGGCGAGATGGTGCTGAAGGGGCGAGCCCTGTCCAAGCGCTCGCTCATCTATCACGCCGGCATCACCCTGCAATCGACGCTCTGGGGCTTCCTGCTGGGCACGACGCTTGGCATCCTTGGCGCGGTGGCGATCGTGCATTCGCGTGTGATGGACATGAGCGTCATGCCCTGGGCGATCATCAGCCAGACGATCCCCATCGTGGCGCTGGCGCCGATGATCATCGTGCTCAGCTCGCAACTCGGGATCGAGGGGCGGGGCGTGCCCAAGGCTATCATCTCGGCATACCTGTGCTATTTCCCGGTGCTGGTCGGCATGGTGAAGGGGCTGCGTGCGCCCACGGCCTCGCAGCTCGACCTGCTTCGCACCTATAATGCCTCGCAGCGGGAGACCTTCTTCAAGCTGCGCCTGCCGGCCTCGCTTCCCTATCTCTTCACCTCGCTCAAGATCGGCATCGCCTCGGCGCTGGTCGGGACCATCGTCGGCGAACTGCCCACCGGCGCGATCTCCGGGCTCGGCGCGCGCATTCTGATCGGCGACCAGTTCGGCACGCCGCTTGCGATCTGGGCGGCACTGCTGGCTGCGGCGATCCTGGCCGGGGCGCTGGTGACGCTGCTTGATGTGCTGCAACGCGTCACGCTCAAGCGGATGGGGATGCAGACATGAACCTTCTGATTTTCTCCGTCATCCTGTGGTGCGGCGTCTGGGCCATGAACCGGCAGATCGCCAATTCCCCGGACCGGGACGACCGCGCGGCGCGGATTTTCGTGCCGGTGGTGCTGGGCGGGGCGACGCTTTTTCTCTGGGAAGGGCTGGTGACCGGGCTCGGGGTATCGCCAGTCATCCTGCCCGCGCCCTCGGACATCGCGGCCACCTTCGCCGCCTCGACGGCCACGTTGTGGGAGGATTTCGTCCAGACCGTGCTCAAGGGGGCGCTCACGGGCTATGTCATCGGCTGCACCGCGGCCTTCGTCATTGCCGTGCTGATCGACCGCTCCAGCTTCCTCACCCGCGGGCTGCTGCCCATCGGAAATTTCGTGGCCGCGCTGCCGATCGTCGGCATCGCGCCGATCCTGGTGAGCTGGTTCGGCTTCGACTGGCAGTCCAAGGCGGCGGTCGTCGTGGTGATGGTGTTCTTCCCGGTCCTGGTGAACACGGTGCAGGGCCTGCGGGAAACCGACGCAATGCAGCGCGACCTGATGCGCACCTATGCGGCGGGCTACCTCCAGACCCTTATCAAGCTGCGGCTGCCGGCGGCGATGCCCTTTGTTTTCAACGGGCTCAAGATTGCATCAACGCTGGCGCTGATCGGCGCTATCGTGGCCGAATATTTCGGCTCGCCGACGCGCGGCATGGGGTTCCGCATTTCCACCGGGGTCGGGAGCTTGTCCATTGACCTCGTCTGGGCGGAAATCGCCGTGGCGGCCATCGTAGGGACGTTGCTTTATGGCGGCGTTTCGTGGATCGAAAAGGCGGTGACCTTCTGGCACCCCTCGCAACGCAGGTAACCAAGCTGCCGAAAAGGCAGATAAAAACTGAAGAGCCAACAAGGAGAGAGAAGATGAAGAAATTTCTTGCGGGAACGGCGCTGTCGCTGATCGCCGGCACGGCCATGGCGGCCGACGAGGTGAAGCTGCAGCTCAAATGGGTCACCCAGGCCCAGTTCGCGGGCTATTACGTGGCGCTCGACCAGGGCTTCTACGAGGAAGAGGATCTGGACGTCACGATCCTGCCCGGCGGCCCCGACATCGCGCCGACGCAGGTCATCGCCGGCGGCGGCGCCGACGTGACCATCGAATGGATGCCCGCCGCGCTCGCCGCCCGCGAGAAGGGGCTTCCGCTGGTCAACATCGCCCAGCCGTTCAAGTCCTCCGGCATGATGCTGACCTGCTGGAAGGACACCGGCATCGAAGAGCCCATGGACCTCGTCAACCGCACGCTGGGCGTCTGGTTCTTCGGCAATGAGTTTCCCTTCATGAGCTGGATGTCCTCGCTCGGGATCTCGACCGACGGCAAGGCCGAGATGGGCGTCGAGGTGCTCAAGCAGGGCTTCAACGTCGATCCGCTGCTGCAGCGGCAGGCCGACTGCATCTCGACCATGACCTACAACGAATACTGGCAGGTGATCGACGCCGGCGTGTCTCCGGACGAGCTCATCACCTTCAAGTACGAGGATCAGGGTGTCGCGACGCTGGAAGACGGCATCTACGTGCTGGAAGAGAACCTCGCCGACCCGGAATTCGAGGACAAGATGGTACGCTTCGTGCGGGCCTCCATGAAGGGCTGGAAATGGGCCGAGGAGAACCCGGACGACGCGGCGATGATCGTGCTCGACAATGACGAGACCGGTGCCCAAACCGAGACCCACCAGAAGCGCATGATGGGCGAGATTGCCAAGCTGACCGCGGGCTCCAACGGCGCGCTCGACCCTGCTGACTACGAGCGCACGGTGTCGACGCTGCTGACCGGCGGCTCGGACCCGGTCATCAGCAAGGAGCCCGAAGGCGCCTGGACGCACCAGATCAGCGACAAGGCGCTGAACTGATCGACGGGACGCCCCGGATGACATGACCTGCCGCTGATGGCAGGCGCGGCGCCGCCCCTCGGGGCGGCGTCGTCGTTTTCGCGGCCGGGTTAGCGGGTGATGTCCAGCGTCGGCGTTCCGGGCGTCTGGATCTGCCGCATGGTGCCGAGGCTGGTGCCGATCCTCCGTGCCGCTTCCCGCTCGGGGTCCGTGCCTGCGGAGGGTGGGACGGTCTGCGCCTCGCTTTCCGTGCTCGCCGATCTGGCCTCCTCCCGCAGGCGTTGGATCTCCGCCGTGGTTTCGGTGGGGATTTCCACGAACTGGGTCAGCGGCGGCACCGGCTCCCGGATATGCGCGACTTGCGATTCCACGCCCTGTGCCTCGCCGTCCCGCTCGCCGAGATCCGCCAGCGGGCGCTCGGGCTCGGAGCGGGTGCGATCCGTGGCGGATGGCCCGCCTGCGGGAACCGGCTGGAGTACCCGGGGATCGGGCTGGGCCGTGGTGGCCCCCTGAACGGTTCCCTCTGCGACTTGCGAGGTGGGCGAGACGGAAGAGGAAGGGGATGTGGCCCGTCGGTCTTCGGCGGTGGCGCTGTGCGGCCCACCGACCGCCGGCAGGAACGGGCTGGAGCCGATGGAGATCATTTTCGGAGTCCTGTCTCGAGGAGCCCCCACCCGGGAGAAGGATGGCGCGAGACTGTGAACCAGGAGTTAACGCGTGGCGCTGGCGACCGGTCGAATCGACCGGAACATGCGGTCAATTCGACTCAAATCCGAGCTGGCCGGGACAGCGGCTCAAAGCGCCTGCGACTGCCGCCAGGAGTTCAGCGGCGCCAGGCTGGAGACCCCCTTGCTGTGATGCCGCGCCATTCGGCGCAGGATCCCTTGCAGGAACGTGATCGCCTGAGGGGCATAGGGGCCCTTGTTCAGCATCACGCAATCGGCGCGCTGGCCCATCGCGGCGTCGGTCACCTCCGCACGGCTGGCGCGCCCCTGTTTCATCATGTTTTCCAAGACTTGCGTCGCCCAGACTGTCGGCACATGGGCCGCCAGGCACAGCCAGAGGATCTCCTCCTGCATCTCCGAGGTCCGGTCCATGCCCAGTTCGACCGACAGGTCGCCGCGGGCGATCATCACAGCCACCGGCAGGCGGCCTCCGGCCTCGACGAGCAGGCGGGGCAGGTTGCGCACGGCGAGGTCGGTCTCGATCTTGAGCATCACCGCCGGTGGCGGCGCGCCGTCGAGCCGCGCGTCGAGCGCGGCGAGCAGATCGCGGACATCGCGGGGCGACTGGACGAAGGAGAAGCCGATGGTGTCGGCGTGCCCCAGTACGAAGTCGAGATCCTGCAGATCCTTTTCCGTCAAAGCGGGGATGTCGACCTCGACGCCGGGCAAGTTGACGCCCTTGCCGTGCTTGAGCTTCTCGCCCTTGGGCCGAACGGAGGTGACGAGGAGGACCACGTCATCGCCGCTTCGGCTGTCGATGCGGGCGCCGATCTTGCCGTCATCGAACCAGACTTCGGTACCCGGGTGAAGCGATGCGACCAGCTCGGGGTGGTTCAGGCTCAGTGCAGGCAGTACGTCCGTGTCCGTGGGCTGGGCAGCGAGGTTCTGCGCGAGCCTAAACCGGTCGCCCTGCCGCAGCTTGATAGGCTCAGTCCGGCCGCCGAGGTCGGTGCGCACCTTCGGCCCGCCGAGATCCATGTTGATGCGGATCTGGCGGCCCAGGTCGCGGGAGACCCGGCGGACATTGGCGATCATCGCCGCCCATGTCTCGGCATTGTCATGGGCGCAGTTGATGCGGACGCAATCGGCGCCGGCGAAGATGAAGCTGCGCGCGATTTCCTCGTCTGCAGCGGCCTCGGTCGGCAGGGTCACCATGATGCGCGTGCCCGGTTCGCCATCGCCGGTGCCGAACATCTCGGCCTGGGCGGCGGCAACCCGCTGCCGGCCCTTGGTGAACTCGGCGGCCGGCGGGTAGCCTTCGGGCGTCAGCCCGGCAATCGAGGCGAGGGAGGCGCAGGCGGCGTCCAGCGCGGGGCGCACGGCCTCCTCGCAATGGCCGAGCGAAGAGAGCCCAAGCGCGATGAGCCTGTCCTGATGCGGACGGAGGTCGATCTTCCGCAGGGCGAGGAAATGCGCGAGATTGCGGGCCGAGGGCAGGAAGTCCGGCCGGTGGATCGCCGGCTGCCAGCTTGCGAGCGTCGCCTCGGCCTCGCGCGAGATGGCGGCGCGGATCTGGGAGACAGAGGCGTAGAGGTCGGCTGCGCTTTCGGTTGGCGGAAGCGGGGGAGCATTCGGCGAGATGTCCATGACGTGCCTCGTCACAGTTCATGTCTGAGACGGCGGTCGCGGCGCTGTCGCTCCAAGGTCTTTCGCCGGTGCCTCCTCAAGTCAACGGAAATCTTGACGCAGCGGCCCGTGAGAGATCATCGGATAGGCGCCGGACCTCAGAGGCCAGGCCCCCGGAACTCGCCAGTATCCACGCCGCCCACGGATTCCGTCGCCATCCTCGCGTAGTCGGGCTCGACCGGACTGCCCGGCTCGTTCACGGCATAGGTGCCGGTGGCCGCGCAACTGACAAGCATGAGAAAGGCGAGGCTGGCGGTAAGAATGCGCATCGGTGTCTCCTGATTACGGCGAGGCAGTCGCCACCACGTCGCGCGGCGATTACTCTCATGGCTAACCGTGAGCGGGGCGTCCGTCCAGCATTTCGCGGCGACGGTGCGTCGCAGGGGGGGCAAAATCGTCGGATATCGCTCAGGAAAACGGCCGCGCAGGGCGCGGCCGGTATCAGGGTTGCCCCTCAGGGCGCAGGACGGGCCTCTCTTCGCGGAGGCGCCGCGAACCTGTGGTCAGATCGCGAGGTATTCCGCCCGCAGCTCGGCGTTTTCCAGCACCTCGGCGGCGGTGCCGTCGAAGACGATGGAGCCGGTGTCGAGGATCACCGAGCGGTCGGCCAGTTCCAGAGCGCGCACGGCGTTCTGCTCCACGATAACCGTGGTGATGCCCTGTTCCTTGATGTGGATGAGGGTCTTCTCGATCTCGTCGACGATGACAGGGGCGAGACCCTCGTAGGGTTCGTCGAGGAGCAGCACCTTGATGTCCCGCGCCAGCGCCCGGGCGATCGCCAGCATCTGCTGCTCGCCACCCGAAAGCGTCACGCCCTCCTGCTTGCGGCGTTCGCCGAGCCGGGGGAAGAGGTCATAGAGCCGGTCGAGCGTCCAGCCGATGGGCTCGACGATCTGTGCCAGCTGCAGGTTCTCCTCGACCGTCAGGCCGGGGATGATCGAACGGTCTTCGGGAACCAGCCCGATGCCCGCCACCGCGGCCTGGTGGCTCTTCATCGTGTGCAGGTGCTGGTGGTCGAGCCAGATCTCGCCATGGGTGACCTGCGGCGAATCCATCCGGGCGATCCCGCGCAGCGTGGTGGTCTTGCCGGCGCCGTTGCGGCCGAGAAGTGCCAGGATCTCGCCTTCGTGCACGTTGAAGGAGATGCCCTGGATGATGTAGCTCTCTCCGTAATAGGCGTGCATGTCATAGATCGACAGGAAGGCCGGCGCGGTCGCCGCAAGGTTGGCGTTCTTTGAAAAGTCCGGTTTGACGTTCATGATTCAGCCTCCGTCCCGGCCGGTGCGCTGACCGCGAGTGCGGGAGCCTCCAGCGGGGATATTTTCGGACAGAAGAAGGGCAGGGCGCGGCATCAGGCGGCCTCGCCGAGATAGGCTTCGCGGACCTTGGGGTTGCCGCGGATGTTTTCGGGGCTGTCCTCGACCAGCGGTGAGCCCTGGGCCAGTACGGTGATCCGATCGGCGAGGCTGAAGACCACGTGCATGTCGTGCTCGATGATGCAGATGGTGATGTCGCGCTTCTCTTTGATCTCCTTGAGCAGGTCGATCGTGTTGTTGGTGTCGGCGCGCGCCATCCCGGCGGTGGGCTCGTCGAGCAGCAGCAGCCGGGGCTCCTGCAGCAGGCACATGGCCATCTCCAGACGGCGCTTGTCGCCGCGCGAGAGGGAGGCGGAATGCATGTGGAGCTTGTCCAGCATGTTGACCTCCTCCAGCATCTGCTGCGCGCGCTCGACGATTTCCCGCTCCCGGGCGACGCTTTCGAAGGCGTGCAACCGGAAGGCCCCGTCGCGCTTGGCGAAGGCGGGGATGACCATGTTCTCGAACACGGTCAGGTCCCCGAAGATCTCGGGCGTCTGGAACACGCGGGAGATCCCCATCTGGTTGATCTCGTAAGGCGTGCGGCCCAGCACCGACTTGCCGTCGAACATGACCGATCCGGTGTCGGGGATCAGCTTGCCCACGAGGCAGTTGAGCAGGGTGGACTTGCCGGCACCGTTGGGGCCGATGATCGCGTGGACGGTGTTTTCCTGCACGCTGAGGTTCACGTCGCCGAGGGCCTGCAGGCCGCCGAAGCGCTTGTTCACCCCTTTGACTTCAAGAATTCCCATCTGTCAGGTCTCCTCATTCCGCCACATGGGGCGTTTCCTTGGGGTGATGCTCGGGATCGGGCGTGTCGGTCTTCTTCTTGCCGCGCCGGAACAGCCGGGCAATCCGCTGGCCGCCTTCGACAAGGCCGCCGGGCAGGAAGGTCACCACGAGCATGAACAGGATGCCGAGCGTCAGGTGCCAGCCCTTGCCGACGAAGGGATGGACGATGAAGACCATGAAGTCTTCCATCCCGTCCGGCAGAAAGGCGAACCACTGGTGCAGGACGTTGTCGTTGATCTTCGAGAAAATGTTCTCGAAGTACTTGATGAAGCCCGCGCCGAGGACGGGACCGATCAGTGTGCCCGCGCCGCCGAGGATGGTCATCAGCACGACCTCGCCGGAGGCGGTCCACTGCATGCGCTCGGCGCCGGCCAGAGGGTCCATCGCGGCGAGCAGGCCGCCGGCGAGCCCGGCATACATGCCGGAAATGATGAAGGCGGCGAGCGTGTAGGGCTTGGGGTTCAGGCCGGTGTAATTGAGCCGCTGCTGGTTCGACTTGACCGCGCGCAGCATCAGGCCGAAGGGCGAGCGGAACAGCCGGATGGCGAGGTAGAACACCACCAGCAGGAGGACGGCGCAGAGGTAGTAGCCGTTGTTGAACGTGAATTCCCAGCCGGCGACCTCGAGTTCGAGGAAGTTGTCGCGCATCGCCCAGCCGAACAGGTGCGGCACGTCTGGCAGGCCGGCGCGATGCAGGATCTGCGGGTCGTCGCCATAGACCTGCAGCCCGGTTTCGCCGTTCGTGAGGTTGAACTTGGGGTTCGACAGCACCGAATAGGCGAGGGCAAAGGACATTTGTGCGAAGGCGAGTGTCAGGATCGAGAAGTAGATCCCCGAACGGCGCAGCGAAACATAACCGATGAGCACGGAGAACAGCCCGGCCACGATGACCGCCAGGATGATCGCCGGGATCACGTTGTAGCTGAGCAGCTTGAACATCCAGACCGCGGCGTAGGACCCGACGCCGAGGAAGGCCGCGTGACCGAAGGAGAGGTAGCCAGTGAGGCCGAACAGGATGTTGAAGCCGATGGCGAAGATCCCGAAGATCGCGAAGCGCTGCATCAGGTCCGGGTAGCCGGCGTTGAATTGCGCGAGCGAGCTGTTCGTCGGGAAGGGGTTGAGAAGGAACGGAGCCGCGAGCGCCAGGAAGGCGACAACGATCAGCAGCATCGTGTCCTTGGAGTTGAGACCGAGCATGTGATTATTCCTCCATCACGCCCTTGCGGCCCATCAGGCCCCGCGGACGGGTCAGCAGAACGATGATGGCGACCAGGTAGATGATGATCTGGTTGATCCCCGGAAGGGTGGTGGTGGCCCATGTGGTGGAGGCGAAGCTCTCCAGGATGCCGAGCATGAAGCCTGCGAGCACGGCGCCGGGCAGCGAGCCCATGCCGCCGACCACGACCACGACGAAGCTGAGCACGAGGAAATCCATCCCCATGTGATAGTTCGGCGCAACGATCGGCCCGTACATGACGCCCGCGAGACCGGCCACGGCGGCGGCGAGGCCGAACATGATGGTGAAGCGGCGGTCGATGTCGATGCCCAGGAGGCCCACGGTTTCACGGTCGGCCATGCCGGCGCGGACCACCATGCCGAAGGTCGTGAATTGCAGGAAGGAGAAGACGCCGCCGATGACCACGACCGCGAACAGGAAGTAGACCAGTCTCCAGATCGGGTAGGGCAGGTCGAGTCCGAGCCAGGAGCCGAGATTCACCACGCCCATCAGTGCGTCGGGCGGCGGGGTCTGGATCGGGTTGGCGCCGAAGAAGTACTTGATGACCTCCTGCAGCACGATGGCCAGGCCGAAGGTCACGAGGATCTGGTCGGCATGGGGGCGCTTGTAGAAGTGCTTGATCAGGCCGCGCTCCATTGCGAAGCCGATGCCGATCATGATCGGAATGGCGACGAGGATGGACAGAGGCACCGCCCAGTCGATGATTGCACCGCCGATCTCCGGGCCGAACCATGACTCGACGTATGGCGATTTCACCTTGAGGGGATTGCCGAGGAAGTCCGTTTTGGTCTCGTCGATCGTCTCGAAAGACAGGCTCAGCAACCGCTGCAGTGTCACTGCGCAGAAGGCGCCGAGCATGAAGAGCGCGCCATGCGCGAAGTTCACGACGCCCAAGGTGCCGAAGATGAGTGTAAGCCCGAGCGCGATCAGCGCATAGGCCGAGCCCTTGTCGAGCCCGTTCAGAATCTGAAGGAGGATCGCGTCCATGTTCCCCACCTGTATCGTGTCCGGGGCCTCGGCTGGGAGATGCCACCAGAATTCAGAGGTGCCGGTCGCGTGTGAAACGCGACCGGCGAGAGTTGTGTGAGCGGATCAGGCGCCGTCGTTGCACTCGCCGAGCGAGGCTTCGTCGCCACCGAACATCGGGTGGTTCGGCGGATACTCGACCTGCGCACGCGGCGTGACTTCAACGACCTCGAGCGTGTCGTACTCGTTGGTCGGGTTCTCGGCGCCCTTCACCACGAGCACGTCCTTGAAGCACTGGTGATCCTCGGCGCGGTAGAGCGTCGGGCCGTTGCCGAGACCGTCGAACTCGAAGCCTTCGAGTGCCTCGACGACGGCGCAGGGCGCAAACGAGCCGGCGCGGGCGACGGCATCGGCGTAGAGCAGGACCTGCGCGTAGCAGGTGTGGGCCGAGTTCGACGGCGGACGGCCGTATTTCTCGCCGAAGGACTTGACGAAGGCCTTGGAGCCCTCGTCCGTAAGCTGCCAGTTCCAGTTCATCGAGCCCAGTACGCCCTTGATGTTCTCGCCAGCGCCGGCTGCCATCAGTTCGGAGTAGAGGGGAACGACGATCTCGAACTGCTTGCCGTTGACCATCTTGTCACGCAGGCCGAACTGCACGGCGTTGGTGAGCGAGTTCACCATGTTGCCGCCGTAGTGGTTGAGTACGAGCACGTCGGCGCCGGAGTTCAGAACCGGCGCGATATAGGACGAGAAGTCGGTTGACGCGAGCGGCGTCAGCACGTTCTCCACGGTTTCCCAGCCCAGTGCCTCGGTCGACGCCTGGATCGACTCCTGTTGGGTCCAGCCCCAGTTGTAGTCGGCGGTCAGGTGATAGGCGCGGCGTTCCTTGCCATAGGCGTTCGCCAGCACCGGGGCCAGAGCAGCGCCCGACATGTAGGCGTTGAAGAAATGGCGGAAGCCGTTGGCCTTACGGTCCTTGCCGGTCGTGTCGTTGGCGTGGGTCAGGCCAGCCATGAAGATGATGCCGGCTTCCTGGCAGAGGCCCTGCACGGCCACCGCAACACCCGAAGAGGAGCCGCCGTTGATCATGACCGCGCCGTCTTTTTCGATCATCGACTTGGCCGCTGCGCGCGCGGCGTCGGACTTGGTCTGGGTGTCGCCGGTCACGAAGGTGACCTTCTTGCCCAGGATGCCAGTTCCGTCCAGCGCCTTGGACGAGAAGGTGTTCAGCATGCCGCCGTCGCCTTCGCCATTGAGGTGCTCGACCGCGAGCTGCTGAGCGCGCAGTTCGTCGGCTCCCTCGTCGGCATAGGGGCCGGATTGCGGAACATTGAAACCCAGGGTGACGGTCGAGCCGGTGGGCTCGTTGGTGAACGCGTGGGCCGAGCTGGCCGTGAAGATCGTGGGCAGTGCCAGGCCGGCACCTGCGGCGGCACCAGTCTTGAGCGCGCCACGGCGCGTCACGTTGTATTTCGACATGTAGTCCTCCCAATGTAGTGTCGCCCGGAGAGTCCTCGGTCCCCGGCTGCCCGTCTTGCAGGCCAGTTCAGTATCCGCCCCAATTGTCAAAGCTGGCAACAAATGCTTTTGTTCGAACGATTTTTTTGTAAAGTTATATACACGCGTTACGAAAATCTTGTAAAAGCATTCTCAATGCAGCGCAGAAAGCCATTGGGATGATGGGGAAAAGTCTATGGCACGTCCCTCACTGACAGGCAGTCGAATCCGCGAGCGACGGACGATGACCGGCCGCAAGCAGGCCGATCTGGCGCGATCGGTGGGTATTTCTGCGTCGTATCTGAACCTGATCGAGCACAATCGGCGAAGAATCGGGGGCAAACTCTTGAGCAATATTGCGCGAGAGCTTGGGGTAGAGCCCTCCGCGCTGTCCGAAGGGGCGGAGGCGGCGCTGCTGAACGCGCTCAGGGAGGCCGCGGCGGACCACGAGGGTGCGGCGGAGGATCTGCCCCGCCTGGAGGAGTTTGTCGGCCGCTTTCCCGGCTGGGCACGGTTGCTCGCCGAGACACGCCAGCGCGCGACCGGGCTGGAACATGCAGTGGATGTACTGTCGGACAGGATGACCCACGATCCGTTCCTTTCGGCCTCGCTGCACGAGGTGATCTCCACCGTGACCGCGATCCGCTCCACGGCGACGATCCTGGCCGAGACGCGGGACATCGATCCGGAATGGCGGGATCGGTTCCACCGCAACATGGCCGAGGAATCCGCCAGGCTGGCGGAGAGCGCGGAGGCGCTGGTGCGCTACCTCGACGAGGCGAGTTCGACCGAGTTTGCAGCCTCCACGCCGCAGGAGGAACTCGACGGCTGGCTGCGGCAATCGGGCTACCATGTCGCCGAGCTGGAAGACGCTCGGCCGACCGATCCGGAAAAGCTCGTCGAACGTGCCGAGAACCTGCGGAGTGCCGCGGCGCGCTCGCTGGCGCTGAACTATCTGCGGCGCTACCGAGAGGATGCCGAGCACATGCCGCTGGGAGCCTTCCAAGAAGAAGCCCGGAAGGTCGGGTTCGATCCGGCGGCGGTGGCGATGCGTTTCGGCGTCGATCTGGGCGCGGTGTTTCGTCGCCTCGCGACGCTCCCGGCGGATCGGATCGGCGGCGAGATCGGGCTGGTGTCCTGCGACGCCTCGGGCACGCTGACCTTCCGCAAGCCGGTGGACGGGTTTCCCATGCCGCGCTACTCGGCGGCCTGTTCGCTCTGGCCGCTTTACCAGGCGTTGTCTCGACCGATGGCGCCCGTGCGGCGGCTGGTCGAGATGGGCGGGCGCAATCCGCGCCTGTTTCTCACCTATTCGGTGTGCCAAAGTCGCCAGCCGGCGGGGTTCGACGGGCCACAAGTCCTGGAGGCGGCCATGCTCATCCTGCCGCAGGACATGGTCGATACGGCCGAGGCGCGGGAGCCTCTGGAGATCGGCACCTCCTGCCGGATCTGCCCGCGCACGGCCTGCGCTGCCCGTCGCGAGCCGTCGATCATGGCAGAGGCGTTTTGACACGCACCTCGTAAGGGGTGATAGTGCGCTCAAGCGGCCGCGGGGAGGCGTGCCGCTTCTTCGGGGGGATGCCGGATGGAAAAACGCGTTTTGCTTGTAGAGGATGAGCCGAACATCATCGAAGCGATCCGGTTCATCCTGTCGCGGGACGGATGGTCGGTGGAGACGCATGTGGACGGCGCGACTGCAGTGGAAAAGGTGCTGGCCGCGCCGCCGGATGTGTTGGTGCTCGACGTGATGCTGCCCGGGCGCTCCGGTTTCGAGATCCTGCGCGACCTGCGCGCCGATCCGGCGACGGCCGAACTGCCGGTGCTGATGCTGACGGCCAAGGGGCAGGAACGCGACCGCGAACAGGCCGAACGCTACGGCGTGAGTTGTTTCATGAAGAAACCCTTCGCCAATGCCGAGGTGCTCGAGACCGTCAATGCGCTGCAGGCCGGCGCCATGGGTCGGGTTTGAGCGGGAAGACCGGATCGGAGACCGATGCCCTGCCGGGCGGCGCATCGCGCCCGGCGCCATCGGCCACGCCCGAGCCCACCAAGGATGGGTGGGAGGAATGGGAGAACCTCGCCCTCGAAGGAGATGACCGCAAGCGTGCCCCGGTGTTTCTCGGGCGGGACATCTATCGCCGGCGGCGCATCATGGACGCGGCCCGGCTGCTTCCGGCGCTCGGCACGGCGCTGCTTCTGCTGCCGATGCTCTGGGCGCGCAATCATGGGACGGCAGCGGGTGTCGTCTATCTTTTCCTGGTCTGGTTCGGTCTGATCCTGGCGGCGGCCTACCTGTCGCGCCGCCTGTCGGAGCCGTTGCGGCAGGTCGACCGACCAGAACAGGACGCTCCCGAGGTCGCAAGCGAGCCGGGATCGGGCTGAGTCATGTCGTTCAACGCGCTCGTCGTCATTTCGCTGGCGTATGTGATCTTTCTGTTCAGCGTGGCCGCCTTCGCCGACCGACGGGCGCGCAGAATCGGTGGCGGCTGGCTGGGCTCACCGCTTGTCTATACACTTTCGCTCTCGGTTTATTGCACGGCCTGGACCTTCTACGGCGCGGTCGGCTACGCGGCGCGCTCGGGGCTGGAGTTCATTACGATCTACCTCGGCCCGACGCTCGTCTTCACCGGCTGGTGGTTGCTGCTGCGCAAGCTGGTACGGGTTGGGCGAAGCCAGCGCATCACCTCGATCGCGGACATGATCTCCTCGCGCTATGGCAAATCGAATTCCCTTGGCGTGCTGGTGACGATGATGGCGGTCGTCGGTACGACGCCCTACATCGCGCTGCAACTGCAGTCGGTGACGTTGTCCTTCGGGGTCTTTGCCATCGAGGACCCGCATGGCTGGAACCCCGCGAACCCGGCTTCGACCGGACTCTGGGTCGCGGGCGGTCTGGCGCTCTTCACCATTATTTTCGGCACCCGCAACCTCAACACGAACGAACGGCACCATGGCGTGGTAATGGCGATCGCCATCGAGGCGGTGGTCAAGCTGCTCGCGCTCATGGCCGTGGGGGTCTTCGTGGTCTGGGGGATCGCGGACGGGCCGGCCGACATGCTGGCGCGGATCGACGCCTCCTCGATCGCCGGCTGGGATATCGAGCCGTCCCGCTGGGCCGGACTGATCTTCACCTCGGCGGCGGCGATCCTCTGTCTGCCGCGGATGTTCCAGGTCATGGTTGTCGAGAACACCGACGAGGCGCATCTCGGCGTCGCCTCCTGGGCCTTTCCGCTTTACCTGTTCCTGATGAGCCTCTTCGTGGTGCCGATCGCCGTGATCGGGCTGGAACACATGCCGGCGGGCTCCAATCCGGATCTCTTCGTGCTCACCTTGCCGCTGCAGGAGGAATGGGACTACCTCGCCGTCTTCGCTTTCCTCGGCGGGTTCTCTTCGGCAACATCGATGGTGATCGTGGCGGCGCTGGCGCTGGCGACGATGGTGTCGAACCACGTGATCATGCCGCTCTACCTGTCGCGCCGTCCCGGCGGCGCGACGATGGCAGGCGATGTGCGAAGGGTCGTTTTGCGGTCGCGGCGCTTCTCCATCGGCGGGGTGCTGCTGCTGGGTTACCTTTACTACCGCTTTTCGGGCGGGTCGACGGCGCTGGCCTCGATCGGTCTGATCTCATTCGTGGGCGTCAGCCAGGTGCTTCCGGCCCTGTTGGGTGGGTTGTTCTGGCGTGGCGGGACGCGGGTCGGCGCGGCGGCGGGGCTGCTCACCGGCTTCGCTGTCTGGGCTTACACGCTGTTCCTGCCGAGCTTCGGCCCGGCCGGCCCGTTCAACGCCGCGATTCTGGCCGATGGCCCGTTGGGTGTGTTCTGGCTCCGGCCACAGGCGCTATTCGGGATCGGCGGGATGGACCCGTTGATCCACGCGGTCTTCTGGTCGATCCTGCTCAACACCATCGCCTATTGCGGCGTTTCCATCGCCACCTTCCCGACCCCTATGGAGCGGCTGCAAGGGGCGCAGGTGGTCAATGTGTTCGAGCACACGCTGGGCGCGCGCGGCTGGAGCCGGGGCAGTGCCGAGGCGGAGGATCTGCTGATGATGGCGCAGCGTATCCTTGGCGCGACCGAGGCGCAGGCGCTGTTCCACGGCGAGGCCGCGGCACAGGGCAAGGCGGGCTACCTGCCGGATACGACGCCGGAATTCCTCGACCGGCTGGAGCGGGAGCTGTCGGCCAGCGTCGGGGCTGCGACGGCCCACGCGATGGTGGCGCAGATCGCGGGCTCCTCCTCGGTGCTGGTGGAGGACCTGATCCGCGTCGCCGACGAGGCGCAACAGATTCTCGAGTATTCCAACCGGCTGGAGGCGCAGTCCGAAGAGCTCGAGCGCACGGCGCGTCAGCTCCGCGAGGCCAACCAGAAACTGACCGAGCTGTCGATCCAGAAGGATGCCTTCCTCAGCCAAATCAGCCACGAACTGCGCACGCCTATGACCTCGGTCCGGGCGTTCGCGGAGATCCTGCGCGAAGGCGGGCTCGCCGAGGAGGAGACGACGCGCTATGCCGGGATCATACACGACGAGGCGATCCGGCTGACCCGCCTGCTCGACGATCTGCTCGACCTGAGCGTGCTGGAGAACGCGCAGGTCAGCCTGACGCTCGGCCCCGCCCGGCTCAAGGAACTGATCGACCGGGCGATTGCGGCAACCGGCGCGATGACGGAGGTGCGCGCGAGCATCGGTCTCGAACTTCACCGGACGCCGGCCGACGAGCAGATTCACCTGGTAACCGATGCGGACCGGCTGACGCAGGTCTTCATCAATCTTATCGGCAACGCGCGGAAATATTGCGATGCCGAGCATCCGGAACTGACGATCCGCGTGCGGCGTCAGAACGGGCAGGCGGTGGTGGATTTCATCGATAACGGCACGGGCATTCCGGCGCGCAGCCAGGATATCATCTTTGAGAAATTCTCGCGCCTGTCCGACCAGTCCGCCGCGGGCGGGGCTGGGCTCGGGCTGGCGATCTGCCGCGAGATCATGGCGCGGCTGGGCGGCGCGATCGAATACCTGCCGGGGCAGGGCGGCGCGGCCTTCCGCGTGACCCTGCCGCTGACCGAGGCCTCTGACACGGCGCGCGCGGCGGAATAGTCTGCGCGAACGGGGCGGGTCTTAACCCTTTGCCAAGGGAGTTCGGTGCAACCTGTTGCGGAACCCTCCCTGCCGCGATCCCGCCGGCGGACCAAGGACAATGTCGCAATGGCCGAGACAGAGGCGCAGTCTGTGCTCCAACGCATGGCGTCTGCCGGACGGGATGCCGCTCCGCGCAGCCAGGCAGTGGTGCCGGCCCGCGTCCTGGCCAACGGAATTAGCCGGGCCCTGCAGTCGGCGATGTCGCTGGGCGCGGTGGCGAACGGCAGCTCGGATCGCACAGGGTCGCTGGCGGAACTACTGGAGCTTCTGCCCGAGAACGGGCTGCTTGCCGTGCTCGACGGCCCGGGAGAAACACAGGGGCTGATGGCGCTGGACAACGCGCTTCTGTCCTCCCTGATCGAAATGCAGATGACCGGCAGCCTGGGGAACCGTCCGCCGCCGCCGCGTCGCGTGACACGCACCGACGCGGCGCTTGTCGCGGATCTGATCGACGCCGGCCTGCGCGAGTTCGAAGCGCCATTGATGGCCGGCCCGGAGTCAGCATGGGCGGTCGGTTTCGGATATGCCAGCCATGTGGAGGATGTGCGTCCTCTCGGTCTGCTGCTGGAGGATCAGGACTACCGGATGATCGCGCTTGATCTCGAGCTGGCGGAAGGGCATCGCAGGGGGAGTGTCGTCCTCGCCTTGCCCGCTGAGGGGCGCGGCCTGCCCGGGCAGGCAACCGCCCCACGGGAGGAGCCGCGCGACAGCGGCTGGGAGAACGCGATGGAGGCCGCGGTGATGGGCGCGGATGTGCGGCTGGAAGCGATCATGCATCGGTTCCGAATGCCCTTTGCGGACATCGCACGGCTCAAGGTGGGAGATGAGATACCGTTACCCGCGGTCTCCATCGATCAGGTGCGGCTGATCGGCCTCGAGGGAGGCACATGTGCCATGGGTCGGCTGGGACAGAGCCGGGGAAACCGTGCTTTGCGGCTCAATTCGCTCGGCGATCTGCCGCTGCGCAGGGAGATCGATGCGGGGGCTCAGGCCGGAACGCATCAGCAGGGGCTGCTGCAGACGGCTGCACCTTTCGAGCCCGTGGCTGTTGCCGGAAAGGCGGGCTCGGACCACGGGGCGGTGACGATGCCCGAGCCGCCGGCCCCGGTATTGCAAGCGAGCGATGTTGGTTTGTTGGACCTCGGGCCGCTGCCAATGGCCGGAGTGCCACCGTTATCGGGCAGTTGAGAGGCCTGGTGTCGCGAACTCCGCCCCCCCCCCCCCGATGGAAGGGCTTGAAGTAGAGATTTGCCACGCGCACCGGCTGCATGGACCACGGATCGGGAAATGACGCGTTCCCGAAATGATGGGACGTTTGCGCTTCCACCCCGAAAAGCGGCGCAAGGCGCAGATTTCTCCGGTCAGGAGGCCTTGCGGACGAGTGCGCCGATGTGATCGAGCTGGTCCCGCAGATTGCCCAGCGGATAGCCGGCGCGTTCGGCGGCCGCCACGAGTTCGTCGGCAGGCTGGGACCCGGCGTTGCCGAACATCCAGGCGACGGTCGATCGGGTTCCGGACGCGCAATAGGCCAGCACCGGTCCCTCGGCCCCCGCAATCGCGTCGCGATTGGCGCGGACGTCGGCTGGCGTCATGTCACGCGAGGCGAGCGGCACGCAGACAAACGCGATCCCGGCCGTCTCGGCCGCAGCGCGCACCGCCTCGGCGTGCATCGGGGGCGGGATCTCCTCGTCTGGGCGGTTGCACAGGATCGTGCGGAAACCGGCCGCTGCAATGGCGGGGATGTCCTCGGGGGTGATCTGGGGCGAGACGGCGAAGGCCGGTGTCAGTGCGCGTATATCCATGCGCTCAATTTGCGTGGCAACGGGGCAAGGTCAAGCGTCATCGGTGTTGATTTGCGTCAAGGACGAAACGCCGCCCGTTTTCTAGCCTGTCGGTCCAGGAACCTGCTCGAAGGAGAACAACAATGGTCGCGGTTCTGGAACGCAAGGCCCAGCTCGAGGCCCGGCTCGTGGCGCTGGAGGAGAAACTGCGCGGGATCGACGCCGAACTCGACAGCCACCAGTCGCGCGACTGGGAAGAACTAGCGGTGGAGCGCGAGACCGACGAAGTTCTCGAAGGCGAGGGCAGGGCCGGTCAGGTCGAGATGGCTGCCATTCGCGCTGCCCTGGCGCGGATCGAGGAGGGCAGCTACGGCGAATGCGTCAAATGCGGCGAGGATATTTCCGAAGCGCGTCTGGACCTTCTGCCCTACACGCCGTTCTGCGCCGATTGCGCGCGCGCCGTCGCCAAGTAAGCCGAGAGCGTTCGGCCCGATGTCGGCCGCAAGGTGGCTTGCCACTTCCGCGGGTCGCGGGTTTGATGGGCGCACCGGTCGAACCTGTCGCCCGGTAAGGGAGTTTCGGGATGGCGGCGCGGCCGGTCGAGGTGGAACGCATTGGATCGGTCGGATTGCTGGCCCTTGCGCCGGGCTGGCCGGGGCCGCGTGTGCGCGCAGGTCTGATGGCCGCCCTTGACGCCTTCGAGGAGGATGCCGAGGTCAAGGCTGCGGTGCTTCTGTTGCCCGAGGTGGCCGGCCGCTGGCGCCCCGAGGCCACCTTGCCCGCTTTGCCTGACCTTTGCGGCAGCCTCGAAAGCTGCCGGTTTCCCGTCGTCGCTGCGCTTGCAGGTTGCGCGCGTGGACCGCTCGCCGAGCTGGCGCTGGCCGCCCATTTCCGCCTCGCCGCCGATGGCCCGTGCCTGGAGTTTCCGGGTATCGCGACCGGCACGCTCGAAGGCGGCGGCGCGACCCAGCGGTTGCCGCGGATTGCGGGAGCCGCGGTAAGCCTGAACCTGTTGCTGGGCGGAGCGCCGTTGTCGGCGGAGGCGGCGAAGGAGGCCGGGCTGCTGGACGGGCTGGTGCGGGGCGATCTGGTGGAGACCGCCCTGGCGCTGGCGGAGCGCCTTGCCGAGGGCGGCGTCGCGCCGCTGCGCGCCCGTGACCGGCGCGAGGGGCAGGCAGACCGGGATGCCTATCACGCCGCCATTTTCGCGGCGCGCGAGCGTGCCGAGCAGCCGGGCTCTGATCGGATCATCGAATGTGTCGAGGCGGCGTTGCTGTTGCCTTTCGAGGCCGGCGTCGGTTTCGAGCGGGCGGCGGCGGATGCACTGCGCAATTCCGACGAGGCCCGCGCCTTGCACCATGTGGTGACGGCCGAGGAGCGGTCAGCCGCGGCCCGGCCCGCGGGGGCGCCTGAGACGGCAACAGTGTCGCTTGAGGCGGATGATGCGGCTGGGGCTGATCTGGCTCTCGCGCTGCTGGAAGCAGGGGTGGCACTGCGGGTTCGCGAACCCGAACCGGGGCGCGCCGTACTCTCGCGCATCGGCAGGGCGCTGTCCGATGCCGTCGGCGAGGGCCGGATTGGGGAGGCCGAGCGCCGCGCCCGACTGGCGCTACTGCGGTCCGATGGTGGTGCGGCCGGATTTGCCCGCAGCGATCTGCACCTGCGTGTCGCATCGGGCGATGGACGCCTGCCGCGTTCGACAGCGCGCCGTGGGGCGCTCGCCACCGTGATCGCGCCGCACGATCCCGTACAGGCGGGGGATGGGGCGAGGATCGTCCTAGGCCGGCCGTTCCGGGTTGGCGATGTGGCGGAGCTCCTGCCTGACCCGCAGGGCTCTGCCACCGAAACGGAATCGCTCGCGGCCCTGCTGCACCGGGTCGGTGCCCGCCCGCTGATCTGCCGGAGGCCTGGGCGCTCTGCCCTGGGGCGGCTCGTCGAGCGGTTCCGGGCTGCCGCCGAGCACTTGCTGGAGGACGGCGCGAGCCCGTCAGAGATCGATGCCGCCATCGAGGCCGCGGGGTTTTCCCTCGGACCGTTCCGGTCGTTGGATCGCGAAGGGTTGCTCGGACCGGTCCGGCGCCGGCAGCAGGCGGCCCACACTCGCGATCCAAGAGACAGATATGTGACCGTCCTCGACCGCCTGGTCGCTGCAGGGCGGCTGGGTCAGGCCAGTGGCAAGGGATTCTACGACTATCCGGCCGCAATCCCGGAGGGACTGCCCTCGGGCGAGGTCGAGCAACTGTTGAACGAGGCTCGGCGGCATGCGGGCACGGTGCCGCAACGGATCTCGGCCGAGCGCATCGTCGAGCGCATTGACCTCGCACTCGCGCTCGCGGGGCTGGAGGTGATCGGCGATGGCCTGTTGCGCGATCCGGCCGAGGTAGACCTTGCGGCCGTTCACGGGCTCGGGTTTCCGCGTCATCGCGGCGGACCGATGTATCAGGCGGGTCTGATTGGATGGAGCGAGCTGCGACGGCGGCTCGGCGTCCTTGCAGCGCGAGAGGATGCCCGTTTCTGGGCGCCGCCCGCGATCCTAGACGAAGCCGTTGCGCGGGGGGGCGGGCTCTCCGCGCTGGCGCCCGCGGCCTGAGCCGCTAGCTCAGGATGACGCCGACGGCCACCATCGCCAGCCCGATGGCCGAGGTGAAGAGCGAGCCGAGATTCCAGGCCACGACCTTCTGCAGCCGCGCGCGCATCGCCTCGTCGCCCAGCCCGGCGCGCTTTGCGCGGGTCACTGCCACGACACAGCCGACGATGCCTGTCAGCCCCAGGAGCGAGATTGCCGCCCCGATCCAGATCAGCAGCTCCATCGAGCCTCCTCCGTCTTGCCTCGCGCCTGCGCTACAGCCTGCGCGGACTGGGCGCAACCGCTCTTGCAGGGGGCTGCGCGGCTCGGTAGGACGGGGTTCCCAAGCGTATTTCACACCGAGAAACAGGGCAGGGGCGGCAATGAGCGACATGACAGGCGATATCGAGAGCGGATCCTCGGCGGATGCGACCTACAAGGTTGCGGCAGGCGAGTTGCGCCAGTTCATCGAACGTTTCGAGCGGCTTGAAGCCGAGAAAAAGGACATCGCCGAGCAGCAGAAAGAGGTGATGGCCGAGGCCAAGGCGCGCGGCTACGACACAAAGGTGATTCGCAAGGTCATCGCGCTGCGCAAGCGCGAGCCCGATGATATCGCCGAGGAAGAGGCGGTGCTGGAGATGTACAAGGCCGCGCTCGGCATGTGAGCTGGCCCCGCCGGAGGGCGATCATGCGCGCAGGAAGCGCACGCCCTCCATCGCGGCCACCTCTGCCACCTCGGCTTCGTAACGTTCGCTGAGGCGGGCAATCCGGTCGGCCGTCCATCCGGGCAGATCGTATTCCTCTTCGACGGCCTCCGGGGTAGCGAATTCCTCGAGGAAGGTTGCAACCACGCGGCGACGCTGCTCGGCGTTGTCCGACGGGTGGGTCTCGAAATAGCGTTCCATTCGTTCGAGGCCTTCCTCCGACATGATGGTCCGGTGGAACTCGTGAACGCCCTGCAACTCCAGCGCGTTCGGATACCCGGAGAGCGTCTCCAGGATATCGTACCAGATCAGCGGCGTATCCTCGTTGCACCAGATCGTCAGCGGGCAGTCGGGCACCGCCCGCTGGAAGCGCGCGACCATGTCGGCCCAGGAGACGTCCTCGGGCTGGATGCGGGCGAGATAGGCCGCGAAGTCCTCTTCCTCCGCGAAACGGGTCTGCAGCGCCGGGATCAGCGTTGCCGGGTTGCGTATGGCGAAGGCGAATTCCGCCGGATCGTCCGGAAAGAGGTTTCGGATCCAGGGCGCG
The DNA here is from genome assembly GCF_042676185.1 of Tropicimonas aquimaris. Lineage (NCBI taxonomy): Bacteria > Pseudomonadati > Pseudomonadota > Alphaproteobacteria > Rhodobacterales > Roseobacteraceae > Tropicimonas > Tropicimonas aquimaris. The sequence continues at coordinate 111,612 of NZ_JBHTJT010000008.1, forward strand.
CGTTCCTCCGCGAGGGGGTAGAGCGCCCCGCCGGTGATGGCGCGTTTAGGGACACAGAGAAAGCTGTCGTTTGAAAACAGGAGCCGCTCGGCGGTGTCGTGGTCGATCACCTCGTCGAGCACCTGTTCCTGGATGTGCCGGCTCGCCGGAGCGCCGCGAAGGTGGATCATCGCCTGCCGCAGCACCGGACGGAAACGCCCCGGCGCAGGGGCGAAGGTTCCAGCCTCGGCCAGCATCTCGGTATTCTGGAGCAGGCATCGCAGCGCGCGATCTTCATCGGTGCTGTGGAGTCCGATGTGATAGACGAGCTTCATCGCTTCCCTCATCAAGCCGGCCAAGCGCCGGTGCACGGCCCCTCGGGCAGGGCAGATTTTTGCCGCAACTATAAGCGCTTCGCGGGCAAGGTAAACCTCCGCCCGCCACCGCTTCGGCGCGCGTCGCGCCCAACCTCTTGCACTCGACGCCGCTGTCGGCGTATCTGGACGCTGAGTGCCCCTATAGCTCAGCTGGTAGAGCATCTGATTTGTAATCAGAGGGTCGGGAGTTCGAGTCTCTCTGGGGGCACCATAATCCAAATCTAATACATCGTCTTTTGTCTTTGTTTCAGGTTTGTCGACTCTCTGGTCCACGAACTCTCTTGCGCTTGCCCTTGTTGCCAAATCCACGGGAAGGACTTGTGTCGAGCAGGTCGTTTGCCGGCCAGACTACCGCTTTCAGGATGCTCCGGATCACGGCAAGGGGCCGAGTGCTGTCAACGTGAGGAGTGCTGTCATTGTGATTGGCTCACGTGGTTCTCTTCGACGTCTCGAGATCGGCACCGATCTGATCTCGTACCTCGCCTTCATCGTCTGCTGTTAAGGCCTTTCATGAGCCGTTCGTCGATAGATGGCCCTCGGGTGCACGTTCCGGTCAGTAATAGGCGCGCTGGCCGCAAATATGTTCGATGGTCGAGCGTAGCGCTGCGACCGGATCACAGTATTCAAGGCCGCAGCCATTGCCCCTGCGATGAAGCTTTCGGTTAGGGCCCTGCGGGTGGCAAGGCATTGCCACATTCTCGACCAAATCGACCTGCAGTTTCCTCCCGGGGATGCTCAGATCCGAATGTTTGTGATGAAGGAGGAAACATGACTGCTGCCATCAACACCGAAACGCTGGCCGTAGAACTCAAGACCTATCTGGCCAGCACCATGCCCACCTCGCTTGAAGGCGTTACGGGAGATCTCTGGGATTGGCTTGACCGCAATGAGGAGCGGCTTGGCGACTGGCTCGACAACCTCATGGAACACCTCGGCGACTGGGTCGACCGAAAGTCCGACACGCTCTCGGACGCGAAAGCGGATGCGCTTGGCGATTGGCTCGACAACCTTGAGGCCGATCTCGAGGAGTTCATCGAGAATGGGCTTGGCACCCTCGGGGATCTTGTTGATGACGCAAGCGAAGGCGCCGATACCGACATAGGCCCGATTGTCGGCGACACGGACCTGAACACGCTGGCCGCCGAACTCAAGACCTACCTGGCCAGTTCCATGCCCACCTCGCTTGATGGCGTTACGGGAGATCTCTGGGATTGGCTTGATCGCAATGAGGAGCAGTTGGGCGACTGGCTCGACAACCTCATGGATCACCTCGGCGACTGGGTCGACCGAAAATCCGACACGCTCTCGGACGCGAAAGCGGATGCGCTTGGTGATTGGCTCGACAACCTGGAGGCCGATCTCGAGGAGTTCATCGAGAGCGGGCTTGAGGCGCTCGATGATCTTATCGACGGCACGGAGGGCGATGATGAGATACGCGCCGGCGACGGTGACGACGAGGTCTATGCTCTAAGTGGCGATGACACCGTTCTTGGCGGCAAGGGAGCCGACCGGCTCAAGGGCGGCGCCGATAACGATAGGCTCATCGGTGGTGCCGGTCGAGATAAGCTTTTCGGCGGCGCTGGCGATGACGTGATGCTGGGAGGAACGGGCAAGGATGTCTACCGGGGCGGTGCCGGTGATGACAGCTTCGTCTTCAAAACGCTCAACCATTCCTCCGTCGGCAAGAAGCGGGATATCGTTCACTTCGAGGAAGGTGACGAGATCGACTTGTCCGACATCGATGCTTGCGTGACCGAGGGTGGCGACCAGGACTTCGACTGGATCGGCCGTCAGGGGTTCTCTGGCGAGGAGGGCGAGCTGCGCATGAAGGGAGGCGTGCTCCGCGCTGACGTGGACGGAGACGGAAAGGCCGACTTCGCCATCGAGATCCAGGGGACCATTTCGCTAGACGACCTGATCCTCTGACGCTGAGATCGAATGCGACCAACGGATGCTACTCGTCCGGTGGTCGCAACTTACGGCCTGGCGACGATACTTCAGCGCTCGTCCAGACCAGGCCGCTTTAGGACAGAATGCGAGTACACACGGTGCCTTTGGATCTCGTTGGATAGACGCGGAGATCAAGGTCGAGAGAGACGAACTCGCTGGCATAGCACCTCGGGAAGAAGCGCTGTCTTGAGCTTGTGGCCGCGTGTGCAGCCCAACTTCAACCAACCCGAAAGGTCGCATGACGACCGGACCAGAAACGGGGTGAAGTACCCCGTATCCGAAGCCTCCAGCTTCAAACGGTCCGGTTGTCTGGGGGCAGTGCATCCACTGCCCAGTTCAGGAACGTGGCTGAACCAGCATGTTGGACACTGACCTGATCTGTCCTAGAACTGTTCGGGATAACTGGTTCAGGGAGGATCACCATGAAATTCGCCAACCTTTTGGCGGCCGGAGTTCTACTGGCCGCTCCGCTGCCCGCGCTCGCTCAGGAGCAGCTGTCGATCGCGACCGGCGGCACCGGCGGCGTCTACTACCCGATGGGCGGCGGTCTCGCCGAGGTCATCAACAACCATGTGGAGGGATATGCCGCGACCGCCGAGGTCACCGGCGCCTCGGTGGAGAACATGGGTCTCATCGCCACGGGCGACGCCGATCTGGCTCTTGCGCTCGGTGATACGGTTCAGCAGGCCTATACCGGCACGGGCCGTTTCGAAGGTCAGCAACTCGATATGATCCGCGGCCTGGCCTCGATGTATGCCAACATGGTACAGATCGTGACGCTCGAAGGCTCGGGCATCTCGACACTCGAGGATCTGGTCGGCAAGCGCGTTTCGGTCGGCGCCCCCGGCTCCGGGACTGAGGTGAACGCCCAGGAGATTCTGAACGCCAACGGCATTACCTACGACGACATCGACGAACAGCGCCTGAACTTCAACGAGACAGCTGACGCACTCGCCAACGGCGACATCGACGCCGGCTTCTGGTCGGTTGGCGCGCCGACCTCGTCGATCCTCAACTTGGCGACCACGAACGATATCATCGTCATCGAACTGACCGACGCGCAGATCGAGGCCGCTCAGGAGATGGTTCCGATCTTCGCACGCACCACCCTTGCCGAGGGCGTCTACAACGGCGTCCCCGCCACAACCGTTATCGGCGTCCCCAACGTGCTGGCCGTGTCCTCCGAGATGCCGGAGGAGCTCGCGTACGGAATCACGCGCGCGATGTTCGAGAACATCGCGGACCTGCAGGCCGTGCATCCGGCGGCGAACCAGACGACGGTCGAGTTCACGATGGTGGCGACGCCGGTTCCTCTGCACCCCGGTGCAATCCGCTACTATGAGGAGATCGGGGTTACGATTCCGGACAACCTGCGCCCGTGAGGGGCAGCATTGGAGGAGGGCTGATTGCCCTCCTTCTTTTCGCCACGACCGCCGCGTCCGGCGACCTCGTCGTGACGCGGGAGGATGGTGCAGAGATCGCGCGACTTGCCGTGCCCGAAGGCGATGGCTGGTGCGTGCTCTGGCACCACTCCGTGCAAGGGTTCGAAGTGTCTGACTGCTACGAGAACCGGGGCGGGCACATGGTGCTCGTCCGCTCGCACCTGCCCGATTTCGCGGCGGGGCTCGACCATATTCCGGGCCGGGGCAGGCAGGTCTCGGATGGACAGGGCGGATACTGGATCCTCGACATCGACGAGCGCGTACCTGGCGATGCCTACGTGCTGCGCCCGGGCAGAGGTGCAGTGGACCACAGGCTTCGCGTGCGAGAGACCACCGTTTCGCTATCGCAGGCAGCGCCCCGCGCGCGCCTGCGGATCGAACTGACCGGGAGCGAGGACTGATGGTCACTGATACCGATACCGGTACGGAAGCACGGCGAATCCGGCCTGCGCATCCCCGACCGGTGCTGCGCGCCATCACCGTGATCGGCATCACGCTGTCGCTGTTTCATCTCTATGCCGCGGGCGTTCAGCCGCTCGGTCTGTTTTACCAGAGGCCCATCCATCTGGGCTTCATTCTCGTCCTTTGTTTTCTGATCTACCCGGTCTGGGGGCCGTCGCGGCCGCGCGGGGCGCTCGGTTGGATGATCGACGGCACGCTCGTCGCCTGCTCCGTCCTCGTCGGTGCCTGGCTGCCCGTCAATATCGACACGATCGCAAACCAGATCTTCCCGCGGGACATGGACGTCGTTGTCGGGGTGATCACCGTCCTTGTCGTCCTCGAAGCCGCAAGGCGCGCCGTCGGCCTCGGCATGACGATCATCGGCGCGGTCTTCGTCGTCTACGCCTTTGCCGGATCCCGCGGCGAGTTGCCTTTCCTCGCCGACTGGATGCCCGGAATCCTAAACCACCGCGGCTACTCGCTCGACCGCGTGGCGAGCCAGATGGTCCTGGGTGCAGAGGGCATCTTCGGCATTCCGCTCGGTGTCGCCGCCACGTTCATCTTCGTCTTCGTCCTGTTCGGCGCGTTCCTCGAAGTGACGGGGGCGGGCAAGTTCTTCATCGACCTCGCCTATGCCGCCACGGGCCGGCAGAGGGGCGGCCCAGCCAAGGCCGCGGTGATCGCGAGCGCGGGCATGGGGTCCATCTCCGGCTCGGCCATTGCCAACGTGGTGACGACGGGCGCCTTCACGATTCCCCTGATGAAGCGGCTGGGCTACCGGCCGGCGCAAGCGGGCGGGATCGAGGCCGCGGCCTCCACCGGCGGGCAGATCATGCCGCCGCTCATGGGCGCGGGCGCGTTCTTGATGTCCGAGTTCACCCAGGTGCCCTACGTCGACATCGTGCTTGTCTCGATCTTCCCCGCGGTTCTTTATTTCGGCGCTGTGTACCTGCTGGTGCACATCGCGGCGGCCAAGCAGGGGCTGACCGGCATGGCGCCGGAGGAGCTGCCGAGCGTACGCAACGTTCTCGCCGAGGGCTGGCATTTCCTGCTGCCGCTCGTCGCGTTGGTTGCGTTTCTCGTGGCGGGGTACTCGCCGATGCGAGTGGGGTTTTACGCCATCGTCTCAATCATCGCGGCCGCTGTGGCGCGGGCGCTCTGGACCTTTGCCACCAGCGGACCGACGCTCGACGGATTCGCGGCGCTCTGCCGGCGCGGCGGTGAGCTGTTGATCAAGGCGCTGGAACTCGGCGCGCGCAACGCGGTCGCGGTTTCGATGGCATGCGCGGTGGCGGGGATCATCGTGGGCGTTGTCGGGCTTACGGGGCTCGGGCTCAAGTTTTCCGCCATGATGATCGCCTTCTCTGGCGGCAACCTTGTGCTGGCACTCATCCTGGTCATCCTGGCGAGCCTGATTCTTGGTATGGGCCTGCCGGTGACGGCCGCCTACATCGTCCTTATCATCCTTGTCGGCCCCGCGCTGACGCAGGAATTCGGCATGCCGATCCTGATCGCCCACCTCGTCGTCTTCTGGTATTCGCAGGACAGCAATGTGACCCCACCCGTCGCGCTTGCAGGCTTCGCCGGTGCGGCCATCGCCGGGGCAAAACCGATGGAAACGAGCTTCCAGGCCTGGAAATATGCCAAGGGTCTCTACCTCGTCCCGCTCTTCATGGTCTTCAACGAGTCGATCATCCTCGGCGGCCCGCTGCCTCTGGTGCTCTGGAACGGTGCTATCGCGATCGTGGCGATGTCGGGGTTCGCCGTGGCGCTCGAGGGGTATCTCTGGCGCCCCATGCCGCTCTGGCAGCGAAGCCTTCTCGTTCCCGCCGTCGTGGCCGTCTTCTGGCCATCGATCGCCGTCGAAGCTGCGGGAACCGGGATCATCCTTCTGGTCCTGGGAATGAACTGGAGGCAGTCCAGAAAAGACGGCGGGACGACCGAGGTCCCGCGTCCAACGGGCGCTTCGGCGCCATCGGACTGAAGCCGGCTGACCTGGCCGCAGGGGACAAGACATTCTGCCATTTTACATCGGCCCTTGCGTCTCGGTCGGGACCAGTTGCGGTGCTGGATTCGACACACCGCTCGACCCGTTCGTGCGTCGCGTCGGGCAGCCTCCGGTTCCTGTGCTTTGCGGACAGTGTCAGGTCCGTGGGCTGTCGGCTTCCGCCACGACCGTGCCAGATGCGACTGGAGCGCAAATGTCAGCAAGCTCCCGTGCTTCGGAAAACGGGGCAGCTTCGGACTTGCCGCGCCGCCGCAAATATCGGAGCCTTGTTTCACGTATAGGCAAACCGCCCCATCTTGAGCGATAGCAGGTCGACTTGAGGAGACCGAACCATGGTCCCGGACTTCATCTTGATCGGCGCGGGGCGCAGCGGGACAACCTCGCTCTATCATTATCTTGCCCAGCATCCCCAGATCGCCATGAGCCAGGTGAAGGAGACGAACTATTTCTGCTGGTGTGTCGAGGGCGAGGCCATCGACGACGTCGAAACCGCGGAGGTCACGTATCTTGTGCGCAGCGACGCGGATTACACAAATCAGTTTTCCCACGCGCTGCCCACGCAGTTGTGCGGCGAAGCTTCGCCACGTTACCTGTATGCGCCGGGCGTGGCAGAGCGGATCGCGTCGGATGCGCCGCATGCGCGTCTGATCGCGATCCTCCGCAATCCGATCGAACGCGCCTGGTCGAATTGGATGGGGCTTCGTAACGCAGGGGCGGAAGACCGGAGCTTCGAGCAAATGATCGAAGCCGAGATCAGATCGCTTGAGCGGCCGCTTCAACCTGGCGAACGCTCGATCCTACGTGCAGGAATGTATCACGAGCACCTTTCGCGGTATCTCGAGGTTGTCCCGCGCAACCGGCTTCTCGTGCTCCTGTTCGATGACTTCAAGAGGGCGCCCGGCGACGTTCTGGCATCTGTGTTCAGATTTCTGGAAGTTGACCAAAGCGCTGTCATCAACGTGAGCGTCCGATTCAACCCGACCGGAGTGCCTCGAAATCAGTTCCTGGACAGGATAACCGCAAAGTCACCCCTCACGGCTGCCTTGAAGACATCACTGCCGACCCCGATTGCGCGTCCGTTGTATCGGACAGCGATGCGGCTTCGGGCATCGAACCGGGCGCGTCCCGACATGTCGGCGCAGGCACGAACGAAACTGCAAGAGCTCTACCGGGCAGACACCGAGGCGCTGGAATATTTCCTGGGCCGTGATCTCTCAGCCTGGCTCGGACGATCCGAAGGGTAGGACGCCGCGGACAGGCGGTCCGAATTGGCCAGTGATGCAGCTTGAGATCGCTGTATTGGCCGCGCTGACAGCGCATATCAATGTGCTACGGGCGCGTCGCAATCCTGCCCCGGAGAACCACCGTCGATGCCAAGGAAGACGCGGTTTCGTGACGGTGGTGTGTCCGGGCTGATGACGGCGGCGAGGGGGAAGTCTCTTTCCATATATCGAAACTAAAAGGGAGGAACGCTCAATTGACTTAACGCTTTGAGTGGTTGATCGTGGTTGGAAGGTTATATGTCATAATCAATTTGCGGAGGCGCCGCGGTTCGGCGAATTCGCCAGATTGACTGACAGGTTGATCGACCAGGGAGGACACGATGATCAACACGCGCAGGAGTATTCTGCAATTCATGGGGGCGAGCGCCCTGACGGCCGCGGGACTTGCCAGCATGGCGACCGATGCCTGGGCGGCGGATGTCACGTTGCGCCTGCACCAGTTCCTGCCGGCGCAGGCCGCCGTCCCGAAGAACGTTCTTCAGCCTTGGATGGACAAGATCACGGCGGAATCCGACGGGCGGATCGAGTTCCAGCATTTCCCGGCGATGCAGCTCGGCGGCAAGCCCCCGGAGCTATATGACCAGGCGGTGGATGGTGTCGCCGACATCATCTGGACGCTGCCCGGCTATACCCCGGGCCGTTTCCCGCGCACCGAGGTTTTCGAGCTGCCTTTCACCATGACATCGGCCGAAGCCGCGTCGCGCGCCTATTGGCAGCTCGCCGAAGAAACCATGATGGATCAGGATTTCAAGGACGTGAAAGTCCTCGGCCTGTGGATGCATGGCCCCGGCGTGATCCATTCCAAGGATCCTATCGAGACGGTTGCGGACCTCAACGGGGTCAAGCTGCGGGCACCCACGCGTGTCACCAACCAGATGTTCAGCGCGCTCGGCGCCACCGCGGTCGGGATGCCGATCCCCGCCGTGCCGGAGGCCCTCTCCAAGGGGGTCATCGATGCGACCGTCATTCCCTGGGAAGTGACCGGTGCGCTCAAGACCAGCGAGCTGGTGAAGAACCACACGACCTTCAACGGCGAAGCGCTCTATACGGCGACCTTCGTGCTGGCGATGAACAAGGATCGCTGGGAATCGCTGCCCGACGACCTGAAGGCGGTGATCGACGCCAATTCCGGCCTTGAGTTCTCCGCGATGGCCGGCAAACAGACCCAGGCCGACGACGAGGCACCGCGTCAAATGGCGGCCGACCTTGGGAACAACATCATCGAGCTCACCGCGGAGCAGGTTTCCGAGTGGCGAGAAGCGTCGATGCCGACCATTGATGCCTGGATTGCGGAGATGGATGAGAAGGGTCTCGATGGCACCGGCCTGCGCAAACGTGCGCTGGAACTGATCGAAGCCAATTCCAACTGATCCCGTGGGTCTCCGGGCTCGCGCCCGGAGATCGCCTCCACCAACCTGGAGCCCGGTCCCATGATGTTGAAACACTTGGAACGTCTGGCCCGTTTCATGGCGGTCCTGGGCGGCGTTGTGCTGACAGCACTTGTCGTGTTGACCTGCGTGAGCGTACTGGGCCGCGGTCTGAACACGTTCGGACATTCCGCCTTCCTCGCCTCGATCTCGGAAGGGGCGGCGGGCGCGCTGATCGCCACCGGGGTTGCCCCGGTTACCGGCGATTTCGAGCTCGTGGAGGCCGGTATCGCCTTCGCGATCTTCGCCTTCCTTCCCTATGCGCAACTGCACCACGCCCATGCCACCGTCGATATCTTCGCCACGACGTTTCCACACTGGTTCAACCGCTTCCTTGTGATCTTCTGGGAATGGATTCTGACCGCCGTGATCCTGCTCATCACCTGGCGACTCTACGCCGGGATGGAGGGCAAGATCTCGAACGGCGAGACGACCTTCCTGCTGCAATTTCCGGTCTGGTGGGCCTATGCGGCAAGCCTGGTTGCTGCCGTGGCGGCCTCGATCGTCGGGATCTACTGCGCCATCGCGCGGGTGCTGGATGTCGTCACCGGCCGGAGCCACCTGCCTCACTCCGAAGGAGCGCACCATTGAGCATGCTCGAGCTGGGATACCTGTCCTTCCCGATCCTGCTGGCGATGATCTTTCTCCGGGCGCCGATCGGGCTGGCGATGCTGCTCTGCGGGATCGGCGGGCTCTACTTCGCCATGGGCGGCTCGAACATGTTCATGTCGAAGCTCAAGACCGAGACCTACTCGACCTTCTCAAGCTATTCGCTGTCGATCATCCCGATGTTCCTTCTGATGGGGCAATTCGCAACCCTCTCGGGCATGTCCTCCGCGCTGTTCAAGGCGGCCGAGAGCTGGCTCGGCCACCGCAAGGGCGGGGTGGCGATGGCGGCCGTGGGCGCTTGCGCGGGCTTCGGCGCGATCTGCGGCTCCTCGCTGGCGACTGCCGCCACGATGAGCAAGGTCGCGCTGCCGGAACTGCGCCGCTACGGTTACTCGGGGGGCTTCTCCACCGCGACGCTGGCCGCCGGCGGCACGCTCGGCATCCTGATCCCGCCCTCGGTGATCCTCGTGATCTATGCCATTCTGACCGAGCAGAACATCGCCAAGCTGTTCCTCGCCGCCTTCATCCCCGGCATTCTTGCCGCCATCGGCTATATCATCACCATCTCGATCTATGTCCGCGTGAACCCCAAGGCCGCGGGCACACGAGAGCCGATCCCCTATGCCGAACGGTTCAAGGCGCTGATCGACGTCTGGCCGGTGCTGCTGGTCTTCGGCCTCGTCGTCGGCGGCATCTACCTGGGCTGGTTCACCCCGACCGAAGGCGCGGCTGTCGGCGCCGCCGGGACCGGTGTGATCGCGCTCCTCTCGGGCAGCCTGAGCTGGAGGATCTTTGTCGATGCGATCCTGCAGACGGCGCTCAGCACCGCGATGATCTTCTTCATCGTGCTTGGGGCCGGTCTCTACAATTCCTTCCTCGCGCTCAGCCAGGTGCCGCAGGAATTGTCCGGCTGGGTCGTCGGTCAGGGGTTCAGCCCCTGGACGGTGCTGACTCTGATCCTCGTGTTCTACCTGATCTTCGGCTGTCTGATGGACAGCCTGTCGATGATCCTGCTGACCATTCCGATCTTCTTCCCGGTCATCAGCACGCTTGATTTCGGCATGAGCCCGGAGCACGTGGCGATCTGGTTCGGCATCCTCGTGCTGATCGTCGTGGAAGTCGGGCTCATCACGCCACCGGTGGGGATGAACCTGTTCATTATCAACGCGATGGATCGGCAGACCGCCATGAAGGACACCTACAAGGCCGTTTTGTGGTTCGTGACCTCGGACATCGTCCGGGTGATCCTCCTGGTACTCTTCCCCGCAATCACCCTTTTCCTGCTGCCCGGCTAGACCACGGGCAGCTCCCACCGCGGCTTGATCCGCGCGCAGATAGGTATGACGCATAACAATGATCCCGGATAACGACATGGAGGTGAACCGATGCTGATCGAGGGAAAGGTGGCAATCGTGACCGGTGCGGCAAGCGGCCTTGGGGCGGCGACCGCGCGGCATCTGGCCGAGAGGGGCGCGCGCGTGGGCGTTCTCGACTTCGACGGCGAGCGGGCCGAAGCCGTCGCCGCCGAGGTCGGCGGGGTTGCCGTGCAGGTCGATGTGGCCGACGAGACCGCAGTGGACACGGCCATTGGCGCCGTCGCCGGGCATTTCGGCACCGCTCCCCGCATTGCGGTCAACTGCGCCGGGATCGGCCCGGCGGCCCGGATCGTCGGTCGCGAGGGCAAGACCTCGAGCGATCTGTTCGAGCGGACCCTGCGGGTAAACCTCTTCGGCACCTATTTCGTCATGAGCCACGCGGCGAAGCGGATGATGGAGCTGGAGCCGCTCGAGGATGGCGAGCGCGGCGTGGTCGTGAACACCGCGTCGGTGGCCTGGGAAGACGGTCAGCTCGGACAATCCGCCTATGCGGCGTCCAAGGGCGCCATAGCGTCCATGTGCCTGCCGGCGGCGCGTGAGTTCGCCCGTTTCGGCATCCGCGTCGTGGCGATCGCCCCGGGGCTGTTCCACACCCCGATGATGGAGGGGCTGCCGAAAGAGACCACGGACGAAATCGTCGCAAACATTCCCTTCCCGCATCGCCTTGGCTTGCCGAAGGAATACGCGCTGCTGGCCGAGCAGATCGTCACCAATCCGTTCCTCAACGGAACGACCATCCGGCTGGACGGCGCCGTGCGCCTGCCACCGCGCTGAGGAGCCCGCCATGTCCGAAGAGATGCTCGGGATCGAGGTCGAGGATGGCATCGCCGTCCTGACCATGAACCGTCCCGCCAAGCGCAACGCCATGTGCGATGCGCTGCTCGAGAAGATCGACGCCGTCTTTCGCAATCCGCCGGAAGGGGTGAAGGTTGTCGTGCTGACCGGAACGGCGGGGCATTTCTGCTCCGGCCTGGACCTGAGCGAGCATGTCTCCCGCGATGCCGAAGGCACCATGCGCCATTCGCGCGGCTGGCACGAGGTGATGAACCGGATCAAGTTCGGCGGGTTGCCGGTGGTCTCGGCGATGTTCGGCGCGGTGATCGGCGGCGGGCTGGAGCTGGCTTCCGCCACGCATGTCCGCATCGCCGAGCCGTCGACGATCTTTCAGCTTCCCGAGGGGCGGCGCGGGATCTTCGTCGGCGGTGGGGCCTCCGTGGGGGTGGGACGCATCCTCGGCGCCGACCGGATGACAGAGATGATGCTGACGGGGCGCAAGTACAGTGCCGACGAGGGGCTGGCGCTCGGGCTCGCCCATTACAGCGTCGGCGAGGGCGAGGCACTGCCGCTGGCAATGGAGCTGGCGCGCAAGATCGCGTCGAACGCGCCGCTTTCGAACTACATCATGATCCAGGCGCTCTCCCGGATCGAGGACATGCCGCGCCACGAGGGGCTCTTCACCGAGAGCCTCTGCGCCGCGCTCACCCAGACCAGCCCGGATGCGCTCGAGGGGCTCGCCGCCTTCCTCGAGAAGCGCGCTCCGAAGTTCCGGTAAGCCCATGCCGGATGCCCTCACCGCGACAGATGACGTCCATCACGTCGACGATAGCGCCCTTCGCGCATTCTTCGGCTATCGGATGAAGCGCAGTTTCAACGTGATACAGGCCGATCTTGCCTTGGCGCTGAAGCCATTCGAGTTGCGCATGCTCACCTTCACGGCGCTGACGCTGGTCGTGAGCAATCCCGGCCTGCGCCAGTCGCAGCTCGCGGAAGCGATGGATGTCGAACGGCCGAACCTCGTCACCATTGTCGAGGAACTGGTGCGCCGGGACCTGATCTCCAAAGAGAGGGTTCCGACGGATCGGCGGGCCTATTCGTTGCAGGCGACGCGGCAGGGGCGGATGCTTTGCGCCGAGGCGACGATGGCCGTGACGGCTCACGAGGAGGCGCTACTGGGAGGGCTGGGCGAAGAGATCCGGGCCGGTGCCATCGAAGCAATGAACAGGATCGAACAGGGACGCCAGCGCGACTGACCCCGGAGGGAGGACATTCCGATGAAACGGACGACGAGATTTCGCCCGCATTCCGTGACGCGTGAGGATCGCGCGGACGGAAGCATTCTCCTGACATCGAACCACGCCCTTGGCCCCGTGGTCGAGACGACCGGGGACTGGCTGCACCGCTGGGCGAAGGAGGCGCCCGACCGGGTGTTTCTGGCAGAGCGCTACGGCGCCGGCTGGCGGCGGGAGAGCTACGTCTCGGTTCTGGAGAAGGTGCGCGCCGTCGGGGCGTCGCTGCTGGCGCGGGGCATGGGGGCGGACACGCCGATCCTGATCATGTCCGGCAACGGGGTCGACCACGGGATCCTGTCGCTGGCGGCGCAATACGTCGGCGTGCCGACCGCGCCGGTCGCGGAGCAATACGCGCTGATCCACGGGGCGCACGGACGCCTGCGCGGGGCGATTGATTTGCTGCAGCCGAAGATGGCCTATGTGGTCGATGCCGACCTCTACGTCGAGGCGCTCGGTCTCGATGCTCTGGTCGGGGTGGAGATCGTCTCCAGCAAGCCTGGCCACGTGCTGGGCGTCACGCCCTTCGAGGAACTGCTTGAGGGCGACGCCTCGGTGGACGTCGATGCAGCCCATGCGCGGGTGACGCCCGACACGGTAGGCAAGATCCTGATGACCTCCGGCTCGACCTCCAGTCCGAAGGGGGTTCTGACGACCCAACGGATGATGTGCACCAACCAGACCCAGCTCGCCGATGCGCTGCCTTTCCTGCGCGAGCGTCCGCCCCGGATCGTCGATTGGCTGCCCTGGAACCACGTTTTCGGCGGGTCGCACAATTTCAACATGATGCTCGCCAATGGCGGCTCGCTCTACATAGACGACGGCAAGCCGGTGAAAGGGCTGTTCGAGCGAACGCTGGAGAACCTGTCGCTGGTCACCGGGACGCTCGCGTTCAACGTGCCGCTCGGGTTCGGCATGCTGCTGGGGGCGCTTCGCAAGGATGCGGAGCTGCGCCGGCGCTTCTTCGAGGACCTGGATCTTATCTTCTACGCCGGTGCCTCGCTGCCGCAGGGCGTCTGGACCGGCTTCGAGCGGATGGCGATGGAGGTGAAGGGCGAGGTGCCGCTGATCACCTCCTCCTGGGGGCTGACGGAAACCGCGCCGTCGGCAATGATGCAGATGGAGCCGACGGATCGGTCGGGGATCGTCGGCGTCCCGGTCACCGGAGTGACGGTCAAGCTCCTTCCGGACGCGGACCAGCGCTGCGAGGTGCGGGTGAAGGGGCCGAACGTGATGACCGGCTATTTCGAGGACCCGGAAAAGACCGCGGCCGCCTTCGACGCGGAGGGTTTCTTCATTACCGGTGACGCGATGGTCTTTATCGATCCCGACGATCCGAACAGGGGGATGCGCTTCGACGGCCGGATCTCGGACGACTTCAAGCTGCTGACCGGCACCTGGGTTCGCGCCGCGCAACTCCGGCTCGACATGCTGGCCCATCTCGCGCCGCTGGCCGCGGACATCGTGATCACCGGGGCGGACCGCAACCAGATCGGGGTGATGATCTTCCCGGACCGCGCGGAGCTGGAACGCGAGGGGTTCGAGCTGCACGAGGACCGGGGCGCGCTGACCTGCAGGCTGCTGCAGGGCGAGATCCACCGCCGCCTCGCCGAGCGGGCGCGGGAGGTGTCCGGCAGTTCGTCGCTGGTATCCCGGGCCATCGTCCTGTCGGAGCCGCCATCGATGCCGGAAGGCGAGATGACCGCCAAGGGCAACCTCAACTTCCGCAAGGTGCTGACCCGCAGGAAGGACCTGCTGGAGCGGCTTTACGACGACAACGATCCGGCCGTGGCGCTGGCCTGAGCCCCAACCCATTCCACCCGAAAGGAACGACCCATGGTCGATATCTCCAAGGTCCGCGCGATCGACATTCACACCCATGCCGAGGAACCCTGCGGCTGCCATGCCGACGACGGCTACGACGACCTCCAGGCGACGATGGCGAAGTATTTCCGCGCGCCCTGGGAGCATCCGCCGACGGTGCCGGAAACCGCCGCGCACTACCGGGAGCAGAACATCGCCGCGGTGATCTTCCCGGTCGATGCGGAGCGCGAGACCGGCTACCGCCGCTACAGGAACGAGGAAGTGGCGGAACTCGCCGCCGAGAATGACGACGTCCTGATCCCCTTCGCCTCGATCGACCCGCACAAGGGCAAGATGGGCGCGCGGGAAGCCCGGCGCCTGATCACGGAGTTCGGCATCAAGGGGTTCAAGTTTCACCCCACAATGCAGGGCTTTTTTCCGAATGACCGCATGGCCTATGACCTCTACGAAGCCATCGCCGAGGAGGGCGGCATCGCGCTCTTTCACACCGGGCAGACCGGCGTCGGCTCCGGCATGCGAGGCGGCAACGGGATGCGGCTGAAGTATTCCAACCCGATGTATATGGACGACGTTGCGGTGGATTTCCCGGACATGAAGATCATCCTCGCGCACCCGTCTTTCCCCTGGCAGGAAGAGGCGCTGGCCGTCGCCCAGCACAAGCCGAACGTCTACATCGACCTCTCCGGCTGGTCGCCGAAGTACTTCCCGGAGATCCTGGTGAAGTATTGCAACTCGATCCTGCGGAAGAAGGTGCTCTTCGGGTCCGACTGGCCGATGATCACGCCGGAACGCTGGCTTGCCGATTTCGAGAAGATCGCGATCAAGGACGAGCTGCGCCCGGACATCATCAAGGGCAATGCGGCGCGGCTGCTCGGGCTGGCATGAGATGAAACCGTTCCAGGCGCCCTTGGAGGATATCCTCTTCACCCTGAACCACGTGGCCGCCGCAGGGGAGCTGCCCGATTACGACGCGGAGCTCACGGCCGAGATCGCCGGCCACTTCGCCAGTTTCGCCGAGGCCGAGATCGCGCCGCTCGACGAGCCGGGAGACCGGCAGGGATGCCGGCTCGAGGGTGGGCGGGTGCTGATGCCCGATGGCTTTGGCGAGCTCTTTCAGGCGTTTGCCGAACAAGGCTGGCAGGGGCTGACGGCGCCCGAAGCCTATGGAGGGCAGGGGCTCGACGCGACCTTGCTGGCCGTCACCTCGGAGATCTTCACCGGGGCGAACCACGCGCTGCAGATGGTGACCGGGCTGGTGCCGGGCGCGATCCGGACATTGCTCGCCCACGGCACCGAGTCGCAAAGGGCAGCGCATATCCCGCGGCTGGCGTCGGGCGGCATGCTGGCCACGATGTGCCTGACGGAGCCCGGTGCGGGGTCGGACCTGTCGCGCATCCGCTGCCGTGCGGAACCCGCCGGCGATGGCTGGCAACTGACGGGCGAGAAGATCTTCATCTCGGGCGGCGACCAGAACCTGAGCGAACGCATCCTGCATCTGGTGCTGGCCCGCACCTCGGACGACGGGATCAGGGGGCTGTCGCTCTTTCTCTGCCCCTGCACGCGGCAGGACGGCCGCCGGAACGGCGTCTCGGTCACGCGGATCGAGGAGAAGATGGGGCTGCACGCCTCGCCGACCTGCCAGCTCGTCTTCGACGGTGCCGAGGCCGAGTTGATTGGCGAGGAAGGGCAGGGGCTAAAGGCGATGTTCACCATGATGAACCACGCCCGCGCCGACGTTGCGTTGCAGGGCGTGGCCCATGCCGCCCGCGCCACCGATATCGCACGCCACTACGCGATCGAGCGGGTTCAAGGGCGCGGCCCGGACGGGGCGTCCGTGGCGCTGGAGGCCCATGCCGATGTTGGGCGGATGCTCGACCGGATGGACGCGCTCGCACTTGGCGGCCGGGCGCTCGCGCATCTGGCTGTCGTGGCGATGGAGCGGGGCGATGCGGAAGATCTCGTGGAGGCCCTGACGCCGATTGCCAAGGTTCACTGCACTGAGGCCGGGATCGAGGCGGCGAGCCTCGGTATCCAGGTCCTCGGCGGCTACGGCTATCTGGCTGAATACCGGATCGAGCAGACCTATCGCGATGCCCGCATCACGGCGATCTACGAAGGGGCGAATGGCATCCACGCGCGCGCCCTCGTCACCCGCCTATTGCCCGGTCGCTCCGGCGACGCGCTGGAACGCTTCCTCGAGGCGGAGGCGGGCGAGGCCGTGGAAGGTGTTGCGACCTGGAAGGCCGCGCGGCGGGACCTTCTCGGACGTACTGACCCGACGCCCGCGGCCCATGACTTCATGGCACTGACGGCGGAGGTCCTGTTGCAATGCCTGTGGCAGCGGATGCTCTCGGCCACGGAGCATCACCCCGACCCCGAGAGGATCCGGCGCGTCGGCGCGACGGCGGTTGCGACCGGGCGGGAGCGCATCCTGTTTCACGCGGCGATGGTGCGCCTTGCGGCGTGACCGGTCTGGGTGGGGCGCTAGGCGGGCAGCTTGGCCACGACGTTGTTGATCGCCACGCGAAACACCTGTTCCTCTGGCGTCGACTGTCCGTCCGGGCGCGCCATCAGGCCCACCGGCCCGGATGTGATCGCGTTGTCGAAGGGCAAGCGCACCAGCGATCCCTCGGCGATCTCGTTCGCCACCACGCCCGCAGAAATGATCCAGATCGCATCCGATCGGCGCGCGAAGTTCCTCCCAAAGGCGCCGGAAACGCTCTCGATCCGATGCGGGATGTCGCCCACCCCGTGGGCGATGAGCACCCGCTCCACCAGCGAGCGAATGGCCGACGCTTCCGGGGGGAAGATCACCGTCCACTCTCCGATCCTGCGCATGTCCGGGTCGTCCAGCAACGGGTGGCCGCAGCGCACAACGAACTCGACATATTCGTTATAGAGCTGGGTGAAGGAGATGCCCTTCATCGTGTCGGGCGGGCCGAGGCGGCCGATCACCAGGTCGAGGTTGCCACGCCGGAGCTGGTCGATCAGGTAGGCGTGCGGTCCGTCCGTGATCCGCAGCGTCGTCTCGGGAGCAAGCTCGGCGAACTCGCGCGCCACGTCCGGCATCAACCGCGCCGCCACGCTCGGCAGCGCGCCGACCGAGAGCGTCGCCCTGTCCCCGCGGCCAAGCTGCTCGACACCGTCCAGCCCCTGCTGGAGCGCCGCCACGCTCATCTCGGCGAAGTGGAGAAAGACCTCTCCCTGACGGGTCAGGGCCACGCCGGCCCGGTTCCGCACGAGGAGCGCGGCGCCGATGATCTCCTCCAGTTCCTTGAGTGTCTTGGAGATCGCCGGCTGGGTCAGGTGGAGCCGCTCGGCGGCGCGTTTCATGCTCTGCTGCCGGACGATCTCCACGAAACACTGGATGTGCCGGAATTTGATGCGTCGGTCGATCATGGTTTCATTCCAATTTCGGAAATCAAAGGGTCGAATATCTCATTTTACTTTGTGTGTTCAACAATTCATTTTTTCGGAGAAGCAGGAGGGTCGAACATGCGAACACAGGTAGCGATCATCGGCGGCGGGCCGTCCGGGCTGCTGCTGTCGCAGCTTCTTCATCGCAAGGGGATCGATACGGTCGTGCTGGAGCGGAAAACCCGGGACTACGTCCTGAGCCGCATTCGCGCCGGCATCCTCGAGACGGGCATGGTCGAGCTGATGCGGAAAGCGGGCGTCGGCGCGCGGATGGATGCCGAATGCTTCACCCACGAAGGCACCGTCATCGCCTATGGCGACGAGGAGTTCCGGGTCAGTTTCCGCGAGCACACCGGTAGCGACGTGATCGTCTACGGCCAGACAGAGCTGACGCGCGACCTCTATGACGCGCGCGAGGCCGAAGGCGGCAAGATGGTGTTCAATGTCGAGAACGTCGTCATCAATGACGCCGACAGCGACGCCCCGTTCGTGACCTATACGGTCGACGGTCAGACGCAGCGCCTCGACTGCGATTACGTGGCCGGTTGTGACGGGTTTCATGGTGTCAGCCGCCAGACAATCCCGCTCACCGTGCGCCGCGAATACGAGAAGGTCTATCCCTTCGGCTGGCTCGGCGTCCTGTCCGAAACGCCGCCGGTGCATGAGGAGCTGATCTATTCCTGGTCCGAGCGCGGCTTCGCGCTCTGCTCGATGCGGAATGCAAACCTCAGCCGCTACTACATCCAGTGCTCGCTTTCCGACAGCCCGGAGGACTGGAGCGACGACAACTTCTGGGAGGAACTCAAGCGCCGCATTCCGGCCTGCCATGCCGAGGCGCTCGTCACTGGCCCCTCCATCGAGAAGAGCATCGCGCCTCTCAGGAGCTTCGTGACCGAGCCGATGCGGTGGGGGCGGCTGTTCCTGTGCGGAGACGCGGCGCATATCGTGCCGCCGACCGGCGCCAAGGGGCTGAACACCGCCGCCTCGGACATCCACTACCTCTACCACGGGCTCGTGCAGTTCTACGAGGAGGGCGATCCGGAGGGGATCGACCGCTACTCCGAGAAGGCGCTGGCGCGGATCTGGAAGGCGGAGCGCTTCAGTTGGTCCACAACCAACCTGCTGCACCGCTACCCCGACCAGTCCGGGTTCGATCTGAAGATGCAGCGCGCGGAAATCGAGTTCCTGCGCAGCAGCGAGGCCGCGCAGAAGGTCTTTGCACAGAACTACGTGGGGCTGCCATATTGATGCGGATGATAGTTGCAAATGGCGTTGCGCTGCATGTGCGCGAGGAGGGCGATCCGGACGGGGCGCCGGTTGTCTTCTCCAACTCGCTGGGGACGGACCTGCGGCTCTGGGATGCGATCCTGCCGCACCTGCCGGCAGGCCTGCGGATCATCCGCTACGACAAACGCGGCCACGGGCTGTCGGATTGTCCCGAGGGGCCGTACCACTTGGAGGACCTGGTGTCCGATGCCGAGGGGCTTCTGGAGGCGCTCGCAATTCGGGACTGCGTGTTCGTCGGCCTCTCGGTCGGCGGATTGATCGCCCAGAGCCTCGCCGCAAGGCGCCCGGACCTCATCCGCGCCGCCGTGCTTTCCAACACAGCGGGCACGATGGGCGACGCCGCCATGTGGGAGGCGCGCATGGAAGCGATCCGCATGGGCGGGCTCGACGCCGTCGCCGAGGCCGTCATGGACCGCTGGTTCGGCAAGAGCTTCCGGCAGGACCCGGCGGTCGCGTTGTGGAAGAACATGATGGCCCGGACGCCGCAGGACGGATACCTTGGCTGCTGCGCCGCCATCGCGGCCGCCGACCTGACCGAGAGCACCTCGGCGCTGACCTTACCCGTTCTTGGTATCGCAGGGGCGGAAGACGGCGCCTGCCCGGCGGAGCGGACCGCCGCGACCGTGGGCAGCATCCGCGGGGCCCGGATGGAGACGATCCCGGCCACGGGCCATCTGCCCTGTGTCGAGGCGCCGGGTTCCTATGCCACCCTGCTTACCCAGTTCCTGAAGGAGACCGGACATGTCTGAACGCTACGAGGCCGGCATGTCCGTCCGTCGCAAGGTGTTGGGCGATGCCCATGTCGATCGGGCGGAAGCCAGCAAGTCGGAGTTCGACGCGCCGTTCCAGCAACTGATCACCGAGAGCGCCTGGGGCACGGTCTGGGCGGGCGAAAGCATAAGCCTGCGGGAGCGCTCGATGCTGACGCTGGCCCTGCTGGCTGCGGCCGGGAATTTCGACGAGATCCCGATGCACATCCGCGCCACCGCGCGCACCGGGGCCAGCAAGCAGGATGTGCTGGAGGTGTTCCAGCACGTGGCGATCTATTGCGGTGTGCCGCGGGCCAATCACGCGATCAGGCTTGCCAAGCAGACCTACGAAGAGATGGAAAAGGAGTGAGCCGGTTTCGGCCGGCCGGGGGAGGAGACAGACGATGAGACAGCCTGGGGAGTTCCACCAGCGCGATCGGGAATGGCACCCGCCTGCGGCGACGCCGGAGTACAAGACCTCGGTCACCCGTTCGCCGGAGTACTCGCTGCTGAGCCTCGAACAATCGGCGAGCGAGATCACCGGGCCGACCTTCGGGCACAACGACATCAATCTGCTCGACAACGACATGATCCACAACTACGCCCAGCCCGGCGAGAGCGCCATCGGCGAGCGGATCATCCTGCATGGCCGGGTGCTGGACGAGAACGGGCGCCCGGTGCGGAACACGCTGGTCGAGGCCTGGCAGGCCAATGCCGGCGGGCGCTACCGGCACAAGAAGGATACCTACCTCGCGCCGATCGATCCGAATTTCGGCGGCTGTGGCCGTGTGCTGACCGATGAGGAGGGCTATTATTTCTTTCGTACGGTGAAGCCCGGCGCCTATCCCTGGCGCAACTGGGTCAACAGCTGGCGGCCGGCGCATATCCACCTGTCGATCTTCGGCACATCGTTCAGCCAGCGGCTGATCACCCAGTGCTATTTCGAGGGCGACCCGCTGATCGCCCGATGCCCGATCGTGAACACGATCCCCGATCAGGCGGCGCGGGATCAGCTGGTGGCGGCGCTCGACATGAACGCCACGATCCCGCTCGACTCGATCGCCTACAAGTTCGACATCGTCCTGCGCGGGCGCCGGTCGACCCTGTTCGAGAACCGGCTGGAGGGGAACTGACGATGGTGCAGAAGCTCGACTACCTCAAGGAGACGCCTTCCCAGACAGCTGGGCCCTACGTCCATATCGGGCTGGCGCCCGGCGCGGCCGGCTTCGAGATCTACGACAAGGAACTCGGCTGGGACATCGCCGGGCCGAACGCGAAAGGCGAGCGTATCCGTGTGGAGGGCATCGTCATCGACGGCATCGGCTCGCCGATCAAGGACGTGCTGCTGGAGGCCTGGCAGGCCAATGCCGACGGCATCTACGCCCATCCCGAGCATCCGGGCGAGGTCGAGGACGGGTTCCGCGGCTGGGGACGCGTGATCACCGATTTCGAGACCGGCGAATGGGGGTTCGACACCATCAAGCCCGGCCGCGTGATGGGCCGCTCGGGAAAGCTGATGGCGCCGCATATCAACCTGTGGATCGTCGCCCGCGGCATCAACGTGGGGCTGAACACCCGGATCTATTTCGACGATGAGGCGGAGGCCAACGCCAGCGATCCGGTGATCAACCTGATCGAATGGGAGCGCCGTCGCGCCACGCTGATCGCCAAGCGCGGCGAAAGCGACGGCCAGGTCGTCTACCGTTTCGACATCAAGCTGCAGGGGCAGGACGAGACGGTTTTCTTCGATATCTGAGCCGAAACCGGCGCGCCCCGGGGAGCGTTCCCCCGGATATTTTTGAGCATATGATGAGATAGGGGTCGCACAGGACGGACCCGTAACCGGAGGCCCCAATGACAAAACCCTGTATCCTGTGTTGCGCCATCACCGGATCGGTTCCGACCAAGGCCGACAACCCGGCGGTGCCGATCACGATCAGTGAGCAGATCGAAAGCAGCCAGGAGGCGTTCGAAGCCGGGGCCTCGATCATCCATGCCCACGTGCGAAACGACGACGAGACCCCGTCGAGCGATCCGGAGAAGTTCGCGCGCCTCAAGGAGGGGCTTGAGGTGCATTGCCCGGGGGTGATCGTGCAATTCTCCACCGGCGGGCGGTCGGGGGCAGGCAAGGCGCGTGGGGGGATGCTGTCGTTGCGGCCGGACATGGCCTCGCTCTCCGTCGGCTCCAACAACTTCCCGACCCGCGTCTACGAGAACCCGCCCGACCTCGTGGTCTGGCTGGCGGCCGAGATGCGAGCCTTCGAGATCACGCCGGAGGTGGAGGCGTTCGACCTCAGCCACATCCTGCAGGCAATCCGGATGCACGCGGCGGGGGAGCTGTTCGGCAAGCTCTATGTCCAGTTCGTCATGGGGGTGAAAAACGCGATGCCCGTCGATCGCGAGGTCTTCGACTTCTACGTCCGGATGATGCGGTCCCGCGCGCCCGATGCGGAATGGTGCGCGGCAGGTATCGGCGCGGCGCAGCTCACCGTGAATGAATGGGCCATCGCCGCGGGCGGGCATACGCGGGCGGGGCTGGAGGACAACGTGCGGCTAGATCGGGAGACGCTCGCGCCGTCCAACGCCGCCCTCATCCGCCGCGCCGCCGAACTTTGCGAGAAATACGAGCGCCCGGTTGCCACGCCCGCGCAGGCACGCGAGATCCTCGGGCTGCGTCCGGCATGACGGAGGCGATTGACCCCCGGGCTTGGTCGGGGTTCCAATGGCCTGGATCTGACCGAGACTTTCCGACCTCCCCACAAGGCCAAGAGGCATGAACCCACTGAGCCGGCAAGACCACCTGTTCGGGGCATTGTTTGCCGACCCGGAGGTCGAGAGCCATTGGTCGACGGAGCGCTTCCTTTCTGCCTTTCTGCAATTCGAGAGCGCACTGGCGCGAGCGCTGGCAGAGAGCGGCGTGGTGACCGCGGAGCAGGCCGGTGCGGCGGTGGAAGACATCGCCAGCTTCGCGCCGGATGTCGCGAAGGTGGCCGCGACGACGCTGGTCGACGGTGTGCCGGTGCCGGAGCTGCTTCGGCAACTCCAGGCTCATAGCCGGGAAGAATGCCTGCCGGCGATCCACCGTGGGGCGACCTCACAGGACCTGATCGACACCGCCTTCGTGCTGATCCTGCGGGACATCAATGCCTTGCTGGAGGCCCGCATAGAGTCGGTGATCGACGGCTTCTCCGCGCTCGACGCGAAATGGGGGGCGGGTTCCATGATGGGGCGCACGCGCATGCAGGCCGCCGTGCCGATCTTGGTGTCGGACCGGATCCGGGCCTGGACGGCGCCGCTCAGTGACCATCTGCGCTCCCTGACAGCCTTGCGGCCGCGGCTGGAGGTCCTGCAATACAGCGGTGCGGTCGGAAACCGATCGGCGCTCGGGCCGGACGGCGACGCGGTCGCCCGGGTGCTGGGCCGCGAACTTGGGCTCGGGGAGCCGGGGCGTGGCTGGCACACGGAGCGCGGCGTGTTCGCGGAATACGCGGGGCTGCTGTCGATGATCTCGGCAACCCTTGGAAAGTTTGGCCAGGACATCTGCCTGATGGCTCAACAACAGGACGGCGAACTGGAGATGCTCGGCGGTGGAACCAGTTCGGCCATGCCGCACAAGCAGAATCCCGTGCTTGCCGAGCTTTTGGTCACGCATGCCCGGTTCAACGCGACCATGCTGCCGAACATGCACCACGCGATGATCCACGAGCAGGAGCGCTCCGGTGCGGCATGGACGCTGGAATGGATGACCCTTCCGCAGATGACGGTCACGACCGGCAAGGCTCTGCGGATGGCGGATGATCTCCAGCGCAAGATCGTTCGGCTTGGGGCCTGACCCTTGGGCGCGCCGGCACGACGCTGCGTCGAGACGA
This sequence comes from Tropicimonas aquimaris, assembly GCF_042676185.1. Lineage (NCBI taxonomy): Bacteria > Pseudomonadati > Pseudomonadota > Alphaproteobacteria > Rhodobacterales > Roseobacteraceae > Tropicimonas > Tropicimonas aquimaris. Next base: position 135,716 of record NZ_JBHTJT010000008.1, read on the forward strand.
TGGGTTCTCAACCGGCAGTCAGATTCCGAGTGGCCGGGACCTGCAGCGGCGGCACTGCAACGAGCGGAAGGGCCCTCGAAATACCGCACGCAGGACGGCGTTTGTCCGACTGTCTCATTCGGTCAACGACATTCGAAGTCACCGAAATGTGATATACTGGCGACCAGGAGGCGCAGAGCCTTGTCGGGCATCTGCAAACTGGGAGGATCAGGACATGACCGACGTGAAATCCTTGGCGTTGGCCTGCATTACAGGCGTTGTTCTCTGTGCTGTCGCTGGCCCGCTTCGGGCTCAGCACGTAGCGCCGGAAGCGGACCTCCAGACCGGAGACACGGCCGGGCCGGGTGCGCCGGAGCCAAACCCTCTCGGTATCTTCTCGCATGGCTACGTTCGGGTCGGCGTCGGCTCGACCGACGATGATCCGATGCTTGCCTTCCAGCTCGATGGCGCCGAGAGCAAGTATCGGCTGGGCAACGAAAGCGACTTCTATGGCGAAGCGTCGCTGGGCATCCGCACACCGATGGCCGGCGGCTCGGACTTCGTCGCCGAGATTATGCTCAACGGATGGGCCGATTCCAATTTCCTCGTCTGGGGCGATGATCCGAACGAGGACGGTGGCGTCGCCCAGGCCTATGCCGGCATCGAGCGGCTGGGCAGTGGAGCAGCGGCGGAGGCCTTCCTGTGGGCCGGGCGGCGCTATTACCGGCGGCGCGATGTCCACATGACCGATTTCTATTACGAGAATTATTCGAACGACGGGATCGGTCTGGAGAACCTCGACTTCGGTGGTTTCCACCTCTCCTCGGCACTGTTCTACTACGACGACGACGACCTGGATTACGAGGCCGGGACCCTCGATCTGCGCATCCATGACATCGCGCTCGGCGGCGCATGGCTTGGCGAGATCGGCCTCTCCTATACAGGCACCGATGGGCAGGATGCGCCCTCAGACAACGATGGCTATGCGATCCGGCTCCACGCGGCGAACCTGGAGCTGCCCTGGGGTGAATGGCAGAACGCGCTCATGTACGGGCGGGGATCGGGCATCGGTTTCAACTCTTCCGGCAATCCCGGTGTCTCGTCCGATGACGACCGCTGGCGCTTCGTCACACAGGCTCTCTTCGCCACCACCGAAGAGTTCCAGACCCAGGCAACGGGCGTCTGGCAACGCACACGGATAGGCGATGATACGGAAACCTGGTGGTCGGTGGGCGCCCGCCCGCAATACAACATCACCGACAATTTCGGCCTCGCGGTCGAATTCGGCTACGACGTCGTGGTCCCGGAGGATGGGGACAGCGCGACCCTCGGCAAGGTCACCTTCGCGCCGTTCTACAGCTTCGGAAAGACCGGGTTCTTCGCCCGGCCCCAGCTGCGCGCCTTCGTGACCTACGCCAAGTGGAGCGACCCCGGCGTGATTACCCAGCAGGCAGCTCTCGGGAATGCGACGGACGGAACCACCTTTGGCATTCAGTACGAGAACTGGTGGTAGGATCCGGACCTCGCCCGTGCGCGTGACGTAGGGGCCGAGTGGCCGACCCGGTGCCGCAATGCGGCGCGGCCCGGCCACGAGGGGCGTCAGTTCGAGAGTGTGAGCGCGGGGACGAGGATCACGATCAGCAGCGCCACGCCCATCGTCAGGGCGAAGGGCAGGGCGCCGATGAAGATATCCTTCAGCGAAATGGACCGATCCTCGAGCGATCCCTTGATGACGAAGCAGGCGATCCCGAGCGGCGGGGTCAGCAGTCCGATCTCGACACCGATCACGGTGACGACGCCGAGCCAGACCAGGTCGACCTCGTAGGTCAGGAAGGCCGGGATGAAAAGCGGCACGAGCAGGAGGATGATCGACGTCGAGTCGAGGATGGTCCCGAGGAACACCATCAGCGCGACGTAGATCAGCAGGACCATCGCAAAGCTCGCCTCCATGCCGGTCAGTTCGCTGGCCAGCAGCGAGGGGATGCCGAGGACGCCCAGCATCCGGGAGTACATGCTCGCCGCGATGATGAGAAACAGGATCGATGCGGTGACCCGGCCGGTATCGGCGGCGAGCCGCCAGAGCACGGGAAGCGACAGCTTGCCCTTGAGCGCCGCCGTAATCATCGCGGCAAAGGCGCCGGCCGCGCCCGCTTCGGTCGGCGTGAAGATACCGCCGTAGATGCCGCCCAGCACCAGAACGATCAGCACGATCGCCGGCGCAAGCAGGCGCAGCGATTCAACCAGTCCGAGCCCCGGCCCGTCGTCGGCCACCACGGCACGCCCGGTGAAGCCGGGCGCGAAACGGCAGAGGCCGAGGATGAGCAGGCAATAGAGCGCGGCCAGAACCAGGCCGGGCAGGATGCCGGCGGTGAACATGTCGGCGATGGAGACCTCGGCGATCAGGCCGTAGACGATCAGCAGGACCGAGGGCGGGATCAGCATTCCCAGCACCGAGGAGCCGGCCACGACCCCGACCGAGAAGCGCGCGGAATGGCCGTAGCGCATCATCTCCGGCACCGCGATACGGGTGAAGATCGCGGCCGAGGCGATGGAGATCCCGGTGATCGCCGCGAAGACCGCGTTGGCGGCCACCGTCGCGATGCCCAACCCGCCGTTGAGCTTGCGGAAAGCCGAGTTCGCCACGGTGTAGATGTCCCGGCCGAGGCCGGCCTCGTTCACGAACATCCCCATGAGGACGAACAGCGGCACCACGCCAAAGGAGTAGGAGGCGATGGCGTCCTTGGTGACCAGCGTCATCAGCGACAGCGCCAGCTCGGCATTCGACTTGTAGAGCCAGAGCGCGACGAAGGAGACGGAGGCGAGCGCGATCGCGACATGCATCCCCAGGTAGATCAGGCCGATCATCGCCAGCAGCGAGATCGTGCCCAGCTCAAGTCCGGTCATTGGGTGCCTCCTGCGGGCCGAGAGTGCGGCCCCGCGCAGCGGCATAGCTGCGGGCCAGGTAGTTGAGGCTTCCGAGCGCCGCCCCGACCACGATGCAGGCCAGCGCGGGCTAGATCGGGGCGGTGAAGATGCCGGGGTTGCCGGTAAACAGGTTCCGCTCGATCGCCCCGGTCAGCTTGAACCACATGCCATAGGCGATCCCCGCCATGACCGCGGCGCCGACCATCGAGAAGGCGGTATCGAGGATCCGGCCAAGAACGAGGCTCCTGGCCGCAAGTGTGTGAAACAGGCCGTCCGACCGGATGAAGGCATCGGTCGCGATGGCATTCGGGATCTGCAGGAAGACGAGCGCGACGATGGCAAGCTCCACGATCTCGGGCACGCCCGCGATGGGTTGGGAGGCGAGCGTCCGCATCGCGATGTCGCAGCAGATCAGGATCATCTGTGCGACGACCAGCGTGGTGCCGATCGCCGCACAGGACCGGTTGGCAAGGTTCAGGATCATCCGGATCTCCGGGAGTCGGCGCCGCCGCGAGGGAGGGGGGGGGACGGCGGCGCCGGGGCCCTTACCTTGCCGACCAGTCGCGCAGGACCGGTTGGCCCGCCGCGCGCATGGCCTCGATATAGGCCGACAGGATCTCGTCGCCCGGCGCGCCCATGGCGGTGACCTCCTCGGCCCATTCTCCTGCGATGTTGTCCATGCCCTCGGCCCAGGCGGTGCGCTCCTCGACCGGCACCTCGACGATCGTCGCGCCGCTGGCCTGCATGTTGTCGAGCGCCTTCTGGGCTTCGCTCATCGAGTATTGCGCGAGTTCCTTCCGGTAGATCTCGGCTGATGCCTCGATGGCTGCCTTCACCTCGTCCGGCAGGCCGTCCCAGGTCTGCAGGTTCATGCTGAGCGCCATGGAATTCACGCCGCCGAAGTCGACCTTCACGATGGTCGGCGCGGCTTCGTAGATCTTGAAGGATTCCGCCGCCGTGGCCCAGACCATCGCCCCGTCGAAGATGCCGGTGGCGACCCCGTTGTAGAAATCGGCCAGGGTGGAGGACACGCCCGTCGCCCCGACGCTTTCGACGTACCGCAGGTTCATCCCCGCGCCGCCGAGCTTGTGACCGGAGAGGCTTTCCTTGCCCGCGTAATCGCCCTTGAGGAAGATCTGGTAGTTGTCCACCGCGGCGAGGCTGGTCAGCATGTGCTGGTTGTTGTCGTCCCAGACCTGCAGCATCGCCGGGAACTTTTCCGACAGGTCGTTCACGGTCGCGGAGATCAGGTCGATATCCGTCGACACGAAGGGGGTCGCGTAGGCGATGTCGTAGACCCGCAGGCGGTCGGGATGAAACACCGTCTGGACCACGCCGATATCGGCCAACCCGCTTTCGATGGCTTCGAGCTCTCCCTTCGGCGCGACGATTGCGCCGCCCCAGCCGTAGGTCCATTCGATCTGGTAGGCGCCGGTCTCGGCGAGGCGCTTCTCGACCTCAGGCACGAAGATCTCTTCGAACTTTCCGACCCAGGCCGCCGTGGTCGGGTAGCCCGAAACGGTCGTCAGCCGGATCGTCTCTTGGGCGGTTGCGGTCGCCGTCGCGGCCACGGTCAGCGCGAGCGCCAACGCGAGCGTTGTGCATTTCATGGACTGGTTCTCCTCCCAGTATTTAGCAATGTGCAAATCAGCTTGCTATATGCAAACGAATAAATCAAAAAATACCATGATGCAAATCAGGTGCACCGCAATACGGTGCAACTCGCACATCAGGAGGAGACGCAAGTGCCGGGAAAACATGGGGATGACATTCTTGGAGCAGAGGGCGGCGAGCTCATTTTCGATGCAGGTGCCAGCGCCGCTGCCGCAGAATCATCCGGGGTCGGGGGCAATGCCTGCCGGATGATCGGCTGGTCGCTGTCGGGCTTCCAGAAGGTCGGCGTCCTGACGAATGGCGCGACCGGGCGCAGTTGGCGCATGGCGAGCGACGAGGGGCCCAATCTCAACGGCTGGGACGCCGCGCCGCCGCCGCTCGGGTTTCTCTCGGTCGGCTTCGCGCTCGCCTTTGCCGAGGAGATCGCGGCCCTCGCGCGTCTTCGGAAGGTCGATCTGGGCACCTACGGGATCGAGGTCGACAATTTCTACACGATCGAAGGGCGGATGCGCGACAAGACCATGCGCGGCGGAGCGCTGCCCGTCGTCGTCTCGATCGTGCCGGATCGCGAGATCGACCACGAGGCGGTGGTCGGGCTCGTGCAGGACGCGGTCCATGTCGCCTCGGTGACCGGCGCGATCCGGGGCAGTCACGTGGGCCGGTTCCGCGCCGTGCTCAATGGCGCGGAACTGGACCTGCAGCACGCCAAGCCAACGGGCGCCTTGCCGACGGACCCGCTACCGAACTGCGCCGCCTTTCCTCCCGTCGGGGCGACCGACATACTGATCCCGAACGGCTGGTCGCGAAAGTCCGAGAGCCCGCATCCCTTGCACGTCTCCGCGGCGGGGCATGTCCGGTCGGACCTCGTGCTGGAGCTGACGCAGGAGTTGCGCGCGCCTTGCGGTAGCGCATGGCGGTTCAGGGCAGGGGGAGCGGGCGCCCCGGATGCGGTGTCCTATGTCTCCGCCGGGATCGGGTTCTGTTTCATGACGCAGATGGAGATCCTTGCCGGGATGCACGGTGTCAACCTCGACGCGGTTCGGATCGTTCAGGACACGCGCTTCGGGCCCGGCGGTGCATCATCGGGGACCGGGCGCGTCGCGGCGTTCGAGCCGGTGGAAACTCATGTCTTCATCGAATCGAGGACCGCGAGTCCCGCGCAGGTGGTTGAACTGATCGACTTGGCCGAGCGTGCATGTTACCTTCACGCGCTCTGCCGCACGCCTTTGAAACCGCAGGTGCGCGTGCGCGACCGGATTGGCGAAGCGGGTTGAATGACGGGCGAAAAGGTTGAGAAAACATCGCGCGGCGTCGGCTCCGTGGAAAAGGGCGGGGAGATCCTGCGCGCCCTCGCGCGGCATGGCGCCCCGATCAAGCTGACCGAGCTCGCGGGGCTCACGGGGATGCCGTCGGGGCGGCTGCATCCCTATCTTGTCAGCCTTCGCAACGTCGGCCTGGTCGAACAGACCCTCGACGGCAGCTACCAGCTCGGCCCTTTTGCGCTCGAGATCGGCCTCGTGCGCCTGCGCACGTTGAATCCGGTCAGGATGGCCATTCCCCGCGTGGCCGCGCTGTCAAAATCGCTGGCGCTGAACATCTCCGTCGCCGTCTTCGCGCCGCAGGGTCCGACGATCATCTACATCCAGGAGCACTCCGACATCCTGCATTTCAATATCCGGGTGGGCGGGGTCTATTACATGACCATGTCCGCGACCGGCATATTGTTCTCGGCCCTTCTGCCGCCGTCCATGACCTCCGACCTGATCGAGGCCGAGTTCGCGAGCCGCGAGACCGGGGGCCGGCAGGAGTGGTTCCGGGCGGACCGCGAGACCTTTGCAAGGGAAACCGAACTGGCGCGGCAGCGCGGCTATGCCGTGACCGTCGACATGCCGGTTCCCGGCATCACCGCGGTCTCGGCCCCGGTCTATGACCATACCGGGCAGGTCCAGCTCTGCATCGCCGCGATCGGCCCCAAGCAGATGGTCGATGCAAGCGCCGACGGTCAGGTGGTCCGCGAGCTTTGCGCATTCACCTCGAAGCTGTCGGAAGACCTTGGGCATTTCTGAGGATCTGCCAGCCGGGACGCCCGATCCTTCCGCACTGGCTGAGATCAATGCGCTGATCGGCAGTCGGTTCAGTCAAAGCGCCAGAGGGACCGAGGCGTGCGTCAGCCGTGCATTCGAGAACGCCATGTTCTGGAGGGCAGGGAGGCCACAAGGACCCGCTCCGGAGCCTGAGCCGGGCAGCGTCTTCGAAAGGCTTCAGTCCTGACCCGTATCCCTCGAAAAGGATTTCTCGATTTCGTGCCGGGTCTTCAGCAAAGCTTCTTCGGTCCGTTTGCGGGTTTCCGCAAGGCGGGTCGAGGGCACGGGCACGGAGATCGCATGAAGTTCGCCGCCCCAGTCACGGAACGCGAAGCCTATGCCTGAAATTCCGGGCGTGTGCTCGTCGAGGTCATAGGCAAGCCCGGTCTGCCGGACGCGGGCCAACGTCGTCATCAGTTCCTCCGGGTCCGTGTCGATCCCCCTGCGATCCCACTCGTTCCGGATCAGCTTGCGCGCGACATCCTCCGGAAGCTCGGCGAGGCATGCCCGCCCGTTGGCGCTGGTTGTCAGCGGAAAGACCTCGCCGACCTTGGACACTGTCGTCAGCCGGTGTGTGCCGGGAACCTGATCGAGAAAGACCATTCCCGCCCCGCGCATCACGGCGAGATCGGCGGTTTCGCCCGTGCGTTGCGTCAGCTCGGTCAGAAGAATCCTGCAATGCTCTACGATGTTGTAGCGCGCTGCACCGGCAAGAGAACTGAGCTCCGGGCCGAGCCGCAATCCGCGCCCTTCAGGGTCGCTTATCACGAACTTTTCCGCCGCCAGGGCGCCCGTGATTCTCTGTACCGTAGAGCGGGGCAGTTCAACCTTCTCCGCGATCTGCCCAAGGCTCATTCCAGACTTCGAACTCTTCAGCACACGCAGAATCGCGGCCGCCCTCGAGATGACCTGAATTCCGGATCGTCCATTTTTATCTTCTTTATCAGTCATTTGATTTGGTTCTCGTGGGTCTTTCAAACTGCTCCGAGAACCTTAAGGGCAGAATTTCTGTATCGCAATGCGGTTCTTGTGTTTCGTTATGCGATTTATTTATTGACCGTTATGCGGTGCGAATGCATCATCATTCGGGACAGGTGGGAGGAGCCATCCTGACAATCAAAAACCGACAGCGCCGGGATTCCGGCGAACAGAGGAGTTGTGCCCAATGGTCAAAATTCGCGGCATCGAGTTCCAGGGAAACACCGACAACACCATGGGGCTGGAGTTCTACAACCTGAGCCATCGGTTCGGCTTCCAGAACCCGAACTGGCCCTATTTCGAAGACACCAAGATCGAGCGCATTCACTACATGGCCAAGTCGGGTGTGCTGAGCCAGCGCATCACCACCACGATGCACGCCACTACTCACATCGACGCGCCCGCCCACGTTGTTCAGGGCACGCCCTTCATCGACGAGGTGCCGCTGCCGCATTTCTTCGGCACCGGCATCGTGGTCTCGCTGCCCAAGAAGATGTGGGAGCCGATCACCGGCGACGACCTGGAAAAGGCCTGTGGGCACGCCATTCGCAAGGGCGATGTGCTGATCATAAACACCGGCTGGCACAAGCAGTACGAGGATGGCGACTACTTCGCCTATTGCCCGGGCTTCGTGGCCTCCGCCGGAGAATGGATGGTCGAGAAGGGGGTTAAGGTCGTCGGTCACGACACCCAGGCCAACGACCACCCGCTGGCCACCGCGATCGGCCCGCAGCGCAACGGCCCACTGCTTCCGCACCTCGCGGAAGAGTACAAGGAATGGTCCGGCGGCCGCGATTGGAAGGATGACTTCCCCGACTGGGAGCCCGTCCACAACATCCTGTTCAAGAATGGCATCATGGGCATCGAGAACGTCGGCGGCGACCTCGACGCCGTGACCGGCAAGCGCTGCACCTTTGCCTTCTTCCCCTGGAACTGGGACCGCGGCGACGGCTGCATCGTTCGCCTCGTGGCGATGATCGACAAGGGCCAGAACTACCGGATCGAACCCGGCGAGGACTTCTGAATACTCCCCGACTGGTCGCCGGGAGACCGGCGGCCACTTTTCCACGTTCGCCTGCAGGGAGGAGCAGATGCATCTGAAACGTTTCCAGGACGCCGGAACCTATGAGGCGCCAAACCATCGTGGCTGCCACGGTCTGCGGCTGCAGGGATTCGAAGAAGGCGGGCCGACCAACCAGTGGGTCGGGCTGAGTCAGTTCCTGCCGGGCGGCGGCGCGGGGCCGGACTCGACGCCGTTCGAGAAAGTTTATGTGGTTCTGGACGGAGAGATGACCGTCGTCATCGACGGTCAGGAAACGGTGCTTGGCAAGTATGACAGTTGCACCATCGCACCGAACGAGGTCCGCACGCTCGACAACCGCTCGAACCTGACCTGCACCATGCTGGTCGTCATCCCCTATCCGGCGCCGCAGGCACAGGAGGCCTGAGACATGAATGTTATGGCGAACCCCCTTTCCATGTTCGACGTCAAGGACAAGGTCGCCTTGATCACCGGGGCGTCGGGCGCCTTCGGCATGGTCGCGGCGCGCGTGCTTGCGGGCGCCGGGTGCCGGCTGGTGCTAGTGGCAGGCAACCAGGTCGCGCTGGACGAGATCTCGGAGGAATGCCGCGGAATGGGCGCGGAGGTGCTCGCCGTCAACGCCCGCCCGACCGATGAGGAAACTTGCGAGGGGCTGGTCTCCCAGGCTGTCGATGCCTTTGGCGCGCTCGACATCCTCGTCATCGCCTCGGGCATGAACAAGGTGGCGCTCGTCACCGACATGGAACCCGAGACCTTCACCTCGGTCATGGATGCCAATGTCACGCAAAGCTGGCTGATGGCGCGCGCCGCCGCACGGCGGATGAAGGAGCAGGGCAGCGGCAAGATCGTGCTCGTTTCCTCGGCTCGTGGCCTGCTCGGTCATCCGGCGGGATATACGGCCTATTGCGCTTCCAAGTCCGCCGTCGACGGGATCACGAAGGCCCTTGGGTGCGAACTGGGCGCCTCCGGCATCACCGTGAACGCCATCGCGCCGACGGTCTTCCGCTCCCCGCTGACTGCCTGGATGTTCGAGGACACCGACGAGGCGAAGAAGGTGCGTTCGGGCTTCCTCGCGCGCGTGCCCGTCGGGCGGCTCGGCGAACCCGAAGACCTCGCCGGTCCGCTGCTCTTCTTGTCGAGCAAGGCGTCGGATTTCTACACCGGGCATATACTTTATGCCGACGGCGGCTACACGGCGGGTTGAACCATGGTCGCGAAGAAACAGCAGATGGCGGTGATCGGCGCGGGGCTCATGGGGCACGGGATCGCCCTGACCCTCGCGCGGGCCGGGCACTACGTGGCCATCACCGATCCGGTGAAGGAGGCGCGCGACGGCGTCGCCGCCCGCATTCGCCAGAGCATGGAAGCGATGGGGATCTCCGAGTCGGAGATCACCCGCGCCCTGAAGATGGTGGAGATCTTCGACAGCACCGCCGCGGCGGTCCGGCGGGCGGACGTCGTCTTTGAAGCCGCGCCGGAGAAGATGGCGCTCAAGCAGGCGATCTTTGCCGAGGTCGAGGCGCACGCGCCCGAGACCTGCATCCTCGCCTCCAACACCTCGGTCATGCCGATCACCGAGATCATGTCGGGCCTGCGCCTGAAGGCGCGCGCGCTTGGCACCCACTGGTGGAACCCGCCGCACATGATCCCGCTGGTCGAGGTCATCAAGACCGCCTGGACCGATCCGGAGGTCGCGCAGCGGATGGTCGACCTGCTCGCGGATGCGGGCAAGACTCCGGTGATGGTCGAGAAGGACGTGCCCGGCTTCATCGGCAACCGGCTTCAGCACGCGCTCTGGCGCGAGGCAATAAGCCTTGTGGAGAACGGGATCTGCGACGCCGAGGCCGTGGACACGGTCATCAAGGCGAGCTTCGGGCGTCGGCTTGCGGTTCTCGGGCCGCTGGAGAATGCCGATCTCGTCGGCACCGACCTGACACTCGACATTCACGAGAACGTTCTGGCCGACCTCGAAACCCGCAGGGGGCCATCGCCCTACCTGCGCTCGCTCGTCGAGACGGGAAAGTTGGGGATGAAGTCCGGCGAGGGGTTCCGGACGTGGACGGACGCGGAGGCTGAGGCGGTGCGCGCCCGCGTGGCAAGCCATCTCCGCAAGCTTGAAGGCATACAAGAGACCTGAGGCGAAGCCGGCGAAAAGCCGGGAAAGGGAGGACACATGACCAAGCATTTCAAGACGCCGAACCGCAGGGGCTTCCTGCTGGGAGCGACCGCCACACTGGCGGCGCCGGCCATCCTGCGAAGCACCCGTGCCTACGCGGCCAATCCGGTGCTCAGGGTCGGGCACGTGAGCCCGCGCACCGGCCCGCTTGCGGGCTTTGCCGAAGCCGACGATTACGTTCTGGAGGCCATCCAGAAGACCTTCGCGGCCGGGCTGGAAAACAACGGCAAGACCTGGAGCGTGGAGATCATCTCCAAGGACAGCCAGTCCAACCCTAACCGCGCCGCCGAGGTGGCCGCGGACCTGATCCTCGGTGACGAGGTCGATATCATCGTCGCCGCCTCGACGCCGGAGACGGTGAACCCGGTCTCCGACCAGGCCGAGATCAACGAGGTTCCCTGCATCACCACGGACTGCCCCTGGCAGCCCTACTTCTTCGGCCGCAACGGCGTGCCCGGCGAAGGTTTCATGAACACCTACCATTTCTTCTGGGGGTTGGAGGACGTGATCGCGGCCTTCCTCGACATGTGGGGACAGGTCGATGTCGAGAAGTCGGTCGGCGGCCTCTTCCCGAACGACGCCGATGGCAATGCCTGGGGCGACGCGGAGAACGGGCTGCCCAAGCCGCTCGCCGCGGCGGGCTACAGCCTTGTCGATCCCGGCCGCTACCAGCCGCTGTCGGACGATTTCTCCAACCAGATCGCCGCCTTCAAGGAGGCGGGATGCGAGATCGTCACCGGCAACATGATACCGCCCGACTTCGCGACCTTCTGGTCGCAGTCGGCGCAGCAGGGTTTCGCGCCCAGGATCGTCACCATCGGCAAGGCTCTGCTCTTCCCGTCGGTGATCGAGAGCCTGGGGGAGCGGGGCGAAGGCCTCAGCTCCGAGGTCTGGTGGTCGCCAAACCATCCCTTCTCCTCGTCGCTCACCGGAGCCTCCGCGAAAGACCTGGCCGAGGGATATTCCGCGGCGTCGGGCCGGCCCTGGACGCAGCCCATTGGCTTCAAGCACGCGCTCTTCGAGGTCGTGGCCGACGTGATCCGGCGCGCCGAGGACCTGGAGGACCCGGCGGCTATCGTCGAGACCATCGCGGCCACCAACCTCGATACGATCGTGGGGCCGGTGAACTGGGCCAACGGACCGATCAACAACGTCACCAAGACGCCCCTGGTTGCCGGTCAGTGGCAAAAGGACGGCGACGCCATGGAACTCAAGATCGTCGCGAACTCGACCGCCCCGGAAATCCCGACGACCGGCGAGCTGAAGCTTCTTGGCTGACGCAACTGGGCGACCGGACACGGTCGCCCGAACTCTCCGAGGACCGGATGACGACAATTCTGAAACTCGACGCCGTCTGCAAGGCATTCGGCGCGGTCAAGGTCGCCGATGACCTGAGCTACGAGGTGGCGCAGGGCGAAGCACTGGGCGTGATCGGCCCGAACGGCGCCGGCAAGACCTCGATGTTCAACCTGATCACCGGGACGCTCGCGCCGAACAGCGGCCGGGTGGTCTTTGCCGGCAACGACGTGACATCGCACAACGCGGCCCGGCGCTGTCATGCCGGCATCGCGCGCTCCTTCCAGGTGCCGCAGCCGTTCAGCCACATGACCGTGTTCGAGAACGCGATGGTCGCCGCGACCCAGGCGGCCGGCCTGCGGGAGCACGCGGCGGAGCGCTTCTGCATCGAGGTGCTCGAGCAGACCGGACTGCTGGCCAAGGCGAATACCACGGCAGGGTCGCTCACGCTGCTCGAACGGAAGCGGCTGGAGCTGACCCGCGCACTCTGTGCGAAGCCGAAGTTGTTGCTGCTCGACGAGATCGCTGGCGGGCTGACCGAGGCCGAATGCGTGTCCCTGATCCGCACGATCAAGGACATCCATGCCTCCGGCGTCACGATCATCTGGATTGAACATGTTGTGCATGCGCTTCTTGAGGTCGTCGACCGGCTGATCGTGATCGATTTCGGGCGGCTGATCGCGGAGGGCGAGCCGCATGCGATCATGGACAGCCCGGCGGTCAAGGAAATCTACCTGGGGATCGAAGCCGATGCCTGACGACATTCTCCGGATGCAGGGGCTCGACGCCCATTATCAGGATTTCCAGGCGCTCTACGGCGTCGACATGCATGTCGAGACCGGCGAGGTCCTCGCCATTATCGGCGCCAACGGGGCCGGCAAGACCACCCTGATGCGCTCGATCACCGGGCTGATCGCCAACGGGCCGGGGCAGATCCTCTATCGCGGCGTCGATATCGGCGGGATGCGCGCGGACCAGGTCGCGCGCCTCGGCCTGGCCATGGTGCCGGAGGGCCGCCAGCTTTTCCCCTCGCTCTCGGTTGAAGAAAACCTCGTCATCGGCGGCCAGATGGGGCGGCGGGGGGCGTGGAGCCTCGAGAAGGTCTTCGCGCTGTTCCCGATCCTCAAGGAACGCCGCGCGGTGCCCTCGACCTCGTTGTCCGGCGGACAGCAGCAGATGGTCGCCATCGGCCGGGCGCTGATGTCCAACCCGGACATCATCCTGTTCGACGAGATCAGCCTCGGGCTCGCCCCGATCGTGATCAAGGACATCTACAACGCGCTGCCCGGCATCATCGGCGAGGGCATGAGCGCGGTCATCGTGGAGCAGGACATCACCAAGGCGCTGTCGGTCTCCAGCCGGGTCTACTGCCTGCAGGAAGGGCGCGTCTCGCTAGAAGGGGCGTCCGCCACAATCTCCCGCGAGGAAATCTCCCGCGCCTATTTCGGGATCCAATGACATGGAATGGTTGAACGCAATCGTGCAGGGCGCCCTGCTTGGCGGGCTTTACGCCCTGTTTGCCGCGGGGCTTTCGCTGATCTTCGGCGTCATGCGTCTGGTCAACATCGCGCATGGGGACCTGATCGTGCTGGCGGCCTATCTCGGGCTCACCGTCACCGCCGCGACCGGGCTGCACCCGCTGCTGGCGCTCGTGGTCGTGGTCCCGGCGATGGGGGCGATCGGCTACGCGCTGCAGCGCGGCCTGCTGAACCAGACGCTCGGCGACGACCTGCTGCCGCCGCTGCTGGTCACCTTCGGGCTGAGCGTGATCATCCAGAACGGCTTGCTCGAGGTCTATTCCGCCGATCCGCAGAAACTCGACGCCGGCGCCCTCGAAACGGCCAGCCTGTCCGTCGGGGGGCTGTCGCTGGGCATCCTGCCGGTTCTGACGTTTGCGGTCGCGGTCGCGGTGATCTGGGCGCTGCAGTGGACCTTTTATCATACCTCCCTCGGGCGGGCTTTTCGGGCTGTCTCCGACAACCAGGACATCGCGCAGCTCATGGGGCTCAACCGGCGCCACGTTTTCGGCCTTGCGATGGCGCTTGCGCTGGTGGTCACGGGTATTGCCGGCATCCTGCTCGGTATCCGGACCAGCTTTGACCCCTCGATCGGCGGCGGCCGGCTAATCTTTGCCTTCGAGGCGGTGATCATCGGCGGGCTCGGTAATCTCTGGGGCACGCTGGCCGGGGGGGTCATCCTGGGGGTGGCCCAGACCGTCGGCGCAAAGATCGATCCGGGCTGGCAGCTCCTTGCCGGGCATCTGGCCTTCCTGTTCATCCTGGCGGTTCGCCCGAACGGCCTCTTCCCGAGGGTCGCGGCATGAGCAATCAGGAATACCAGGTCACACGTTCCTCTAAAGCCGCGCGGGTTGCAGCGATCCTCGGCGCCATCGTCGTGGTCATTCTGATCGCCGCGCCCTGGTGGGCCGGGCGTGCCGACATGCGGCTGATGGGCGAGATGTTCCTTTACCTCGCGCTGGCCAGCCTGTGGAACCTGATGGCGGGCTATGCCGGGCTGGTTTCGGTGGGACAGCAGGCCTACGTGGGCTTCGGCGGCTACATGCTCTTTGCACTGACGATGTTCGCCGGGCTGCATCCGCTCACCGCCATCGGTCTCGCCGGGGTGCTCGGCGCGCTGATCTCGGTGCCGGTCGCGGTGCTGATCTTCCGGTTGCGGGGGGCCTATTTCGCCATCGGGACCTGGGTGATCGCCGAGGTTTTCCGGCTCTCTTTCGCGCAGGTCTCGGCGCTTGGCGGCGGCTCGGGATCGTCCCTGCCGGTGGGCATCGTGAAGTCGCTCGCGGATGCGCGGGACACGCGCGAGGCGCTCAGCTACTGGCTGGCGCTCGGCGCCGCCGTGCTGGTGGTGGCCGCCGTCTATTTCTTCCTGCGATCCCGCAGGGGGCTGGCGCTCACGGCGATCCGGGACAACGAACTCGCCGCCAGTTCGCTCGGCATCGACATCTGGCGGACCAAGCTCGTGGTCTACATCGTTTCCGCCGCGCTCACCTCGATGCTGGGGGCTCTCATCTTCCTCCAGAAGCTGCGGATCTCGCCCGACGCGGCCTTCAGCGTCAACGACTGGACAGCCTTCGTGATTTTCATCGTGGTGATCGGCGGCATCGGCACGGTCGAGGGACCGATCATCGGCACGCTGATCTTCTTCGCGCTGCGCGAGACGCTGGCGGATCTCGGCACGGTCTACCTCATCGTCCTCGGGCTTGTCGCGATCGTGGTGATGCTCAAGGCGCCCCGCGGTGTTTGGGGCCTGATCCGCAGCCGCTTCGACCTGCAACTCTTCCCGCTCCGGTATCGCGTGATCCGCAGCGGGTCATCCAAGGGAGCCTGATCCATGGCACGCCAGAAAACCATTATCACCTGCGCAATCACCGGCGCGATCCATACGCCGACCATGTCAGATGCGCTGCCCTACACTGCTGACGACATCGCCGCCCAGGCGGTCGCGGCCTCCGAGGCCGGCGCCTCCGTCCTTCACCTGCACGCCCGCAACCCCGAGAACGGGGCGGTGTCGATCAACACGGACGATTTCGCCAACTTCCTGCCGCGCATCAAGCAGGCGACGAACGCGGTGATCAACATCTCTACCGGCGGCAGCCTCAAGAACACGATCGAGGAACGCATCGCCCCGGCGCTGCGGTTCTCGCCCGAGATGTGTTCGATGAACATGGGCTCGATGAACTTCTCCTTCCATCCGCTGGCGAAGCGCTACGACAGCTTCAAGTTCGACTGGGAGAAGGACTACATCGAGAACTCGGACACCTATATCTTCCGCAACACCTTTGCGGACATCCGGAACGCCGCCACGCAGCTGGCCCCGCACGACATCAAGTTCGAGCACGAATGCTACGATGTAGGGCACCTCTACAACCTGAAATTTTGCATGGATATCGGGCTATTCAAGGCGCCGATCTTCATCCAGTTCATCTTTGGCATCCTCGGCGGGATCGGTCCCGAGGTGGACAACCTCGTCTTCATGAAACGCACGGCCGACCGACTCTTCGGCGAGAACTATCGCTGGTCGGTTCTGGGGGCCGGCGGGGCGCAGATGTCGCTCGCCACGACGGCGAGCCAGATGGGCGGGAACGTGCGGGTCGGTCTCGAGGACAGCCTGTTCATCTCGCGCGGCAAGCTGGCTGAGAGCAACGCCCAGCAGGTCGCCAAGATCCGACGCATCGTCGAGGACCTGGGGTGCGAGGTGGCGACCCCGGACGAGGCGCGCGAGATGCTGGCGCTCAAGGGCGGCGACCGGGTGGCGTTCTGAGCCCGACGGCCGTACGTGGTGATCCGTTCAGGCACCGTAGCGTGCGGCCGCCTGCGCCCGAAGGTGCGCCTTGAAATCCGATGTCAGCTTGGATTCCGCGCGTTCCGCAAGGGTAATGGCGCTGATCACATGTGGCTGTGTCGGAAGTTCGATGGGCGCGATGGCAAGTCCGTCGCCCCCATCGGCCTTGATCGCATAGTTTGGCAGCACGGTCAGGAAATCCGACTGCTTCAACAGCTCGAGAACTGCCTGGGCGGACTCGCTCTGGAAGGCGACGCGCGGCGATCTCACGCCCAGCATCCGCAGCGCGTCTTCCATGTCGGCGAGCAGGATGCTCCGCTCGGAATGGCCCACCCAGGTGATGCCGTCGAGGTCGCCGACGGACGGAGCATCGACCTGCATGACCGGATGTCCGGCCCGGCCGACGATGACGATCCGGTCGCTGAACAGCGGCTCGAGCACGAGTTCGGTGTTTCCCTTGTCGACGAATTTCGACGGCCCGACCACGATGTCGAGCTGGTTCCGGTAGATCCGCTCCATCAGCCCGGAGCGGTAGTCCGGCGTCAGGTCGATCCGGATGTTCGGCCGGGCGGCGAGAAAGCTCGCGACCGCATCGGACATCAGGCTTCGGCACAGGAACGGCGGCGCACCCAGCTTCAGCACGCCGAAGAAGCCGCGGGAACCGAAGTCGACCGTCTCGATCGCCCGGAGCCGCGCGGTTCGGATCGCGCGGCCTTGGTGCGACAGCTCCAGCCCGAGCGCGGTCGGGGTCAGTGGCCGGGTGCTGCGCTCGAAAAGCGGCATGCCGATCCGCGCCTCGAGCGTGCCGATCATGCGGCTCAGGGCCGGCTGCGAGGTGCCGATCCGCTCGGCGGCAAGCTGAAGCGTTCCTGCCTCGACGATGACGGCGAGTTGTTCGAGGTGCCGGGGGTCAATCTGCATATCAAAACCGAATGCTATCATACCGAGATGTCATTGGACTGATATGATAGCGCAGCCAATACTCAGTCAAGCCATGGGGAACGGCGCTGTCGTTTCCAACGCAAGGGAGGAGACTTGCGATGCCCGAGATCGAACCCAAGGACCGGAGTCTGAAGGCTCTGAAGGGCCTGCACCTGTGGCACGCGCCGATGTCGAGCTGTTCGCAGCGCGTCCGCATCGTGATCGAGGAGACGGGTCGGGCGTGGGAAAGCCATCCGATCGATCTCGAGAAGGATGAGCACGCGACGGAAGCCTACCAGGCAATCCACCCGAAGGGCCTTGTGCCCGCGCTGGTCGATGACGGGCGGCTGATGATCGAGTCGATCGACATCATCCAGCATGTCGCGGGCGAAGGGTCCGAGCTGCTGGAGAACGCCGAGGCCGATCTGCTGGAACGTGCGAACGCGGCCCAGGCGGATCTCAAGCTTCTGACTTTCGAATTCCTGTTCAGGGCGGGGCCGCCGCCTTCGAAGGAGCAGGTCGCGGCCTTCGAGGACGGGCACCGGAACACCTGGCTCAAGCAGTTTCGCCGCGATTTCGCAGAGGGCTTCGGCCGCGAGAGGATCGATGCCGCCGTGCGCCGAACGGCGGAGGGCTTCCGGCATCTGGACGCGCTGCTCGCGGACGGAAGGCCATTCCTGTCGGGCGAGACGTTCTCGCTGAGCGACGTTGCCTGGATGCCGAATGTGCATCGCTTCGCCCTGATGGGCTGGCCCTTCGAGCAGACGCCGCGGCTTCAGGACTGGTTCGACCGGGTGTCCCGGCGCCCGAGCTATGGCGCGGCCCTGCTTTCCTGGCAGAACGAGGACGTGGCCGGGATGTTTGCCGAGTACACCCGGACGTGGAGGGCCGAGGGCACCGATATCCGCACATTCGGCGGGCTTCAGAGCTGACAGAACGGCCGCAAAAGATTGCGGATCAAACCGGATCGGCCGCCCCGCGCGCGATCCCAAGGGAGGACTACCATGAACAAGACGCTGATCGTGGCGACACTCGCCCTGACACTTGGAACGACGGCGGCGGACGCGAAAACCCGCCTGCTGGTCAACTGCTTCTGGCCGTCCAGCCATTTCGCCTGCAGCGAGGTCCTGCCGGCATGGATCGACGAGGTCGAGCGCGTGACGGAGGGCAGGGTCACCGGGATCATCCCGCCGAAATCCGTGGCGCCGCCGCCGGATCAGGTCGCCGCGGTGCAAAAGGGCATCGCCGACGTCTCCGTGATGTTCAACGGCTTCTTCGGCGAGAGCGTCACCGGCCCGCTGGTGGCCATGCAGCCCTTCGTGGGGTCCAACAGCGCCGAGGCCATGTCGCGGGCGCTGTGGAGGACGAACCGGGAGTTCTTTGCCGACGAGATCGACACGGTGCACCTGCTGTCGCAATTCGTGATCTCTCCGGCCGAGCTCTACAGCCAGACGGACACGCCGATCAATTCGATCGAGGACCTCGCCGGCCTCAAGATGTGGGTATTACCTGGGCCGCTCGCCGAAATCGCCAAGAAGCTCGGAAGCGGCGTGGTGTCCAGCCCGGCGGTCAGCTCCAACGAGATCATCTCCCGTGGTGTCGTTGACGGGCACCTCGGCCTCGACCCACAGGCGGTGCAGGCGTTCCAGCTCATGCCCTACACGAAATCGACGACCGCCTTCTCGACCCCGATCTATTCGACCTCGTTCTCCGTCTTCGTGAATTCCGACAAGTGGGCGGAGCTCTCGCCGGAAGATCAGGAAGCCATCATGAGCGTGTCGGGGGAGGCCCTGGCGACCGCGTTCGGCGCCCGCTGGGACAAGGCCGCCGCAGCGGCCGTGGCCGCCTATCCCGAGGCCGGCATCGAGGTTGTCGAGGCCGACCCGGCCTTCGAGGCCGCGCTGACCGAGGCCGCCGCCTTCGTGACCGAGGGCTGGCTCAAGGCCGCCGCCGATGCCGGGATGGACGGGCAGGGGGTTCTCGACTTCTACACATCGCAACTTGCCCAGTGATCAACCGAAGCGAAGGGAGGAGGGATCATGGCGGCAAGAACGCTGAACGCGATTGTCCGGGTGCTGGAAGTGTTCTGCAGCGTCGAGCTGCTGGCGATGATGCTCCTGACCTTCGTTGACGTGGTGGGGCGCTACCTGCTGGGCGCACCGGTCTTCGGGGCCTCCGAGATGATCTCGACCATGCTGGCGCTGACGATCTTTCTCGGGCTTGGCATCGCCAACGCGAGGGACAAGCACATCGTGGTCGAACTCGTCGATCATCGCGTGCGGTCTCTTGCGCCGAGGGCCTATGACGTCGTCGTCCAGGGCTTCTCGATTGCCGCGATGTGCCTGATCGTCTTCGTGCTATTCCAGCAGGCCATCGAGGCGGCCCATGCGGGCACGACCACCATCGTTCTGGAATGGCCGCTCGCCTGGATCACAGGCACCGTTGCGGGACTGGCGGCGCTCAGCGTCGTCAGCCAGGTCCTCGGCCTCGTGGTCGGGCGCGGCGGCGCGGCCGGGCATCACCTGGAGGACGTGTGATGGCGACCGCGCTGATCGGATTTGCCGCCCTCCTGCTGCTGTGCTTCGCCGGCTTCCGCGTCGGGTTTGCCACCCTGATCGTGGGCTTCGTCGGCTTCGCCATGGAGCGCGGCTGGGAAGCGTCGTTCGCCATGGTGGGGCAGCAGGTCCTGCATGATTCCATGAACTACAACCTCAGCGTGATCCCGCTCTTCATCCTGATGGGGGTGCTGATCGTGCACGCGCGCATCAGCAAGGATCTCTACGATGCGGCCTATGCTGCGCTCGGCCGTTTCCGCGGCGGCCTGGCCCTGGCCACGGTGCTCGCAGCGGGCGGGTTCTCGGCAGTCTGCGGATCGACGCTCGCCACCGCCGCCACGATGGCAAAGGTCGCCATGCCGCCGATGCGCGCCTACAACTACTCGCGCCGCCTGGCTTCCGGAACCATAGCGGCGGGCGGCACGCTCGGGATCATGATCCCGCCCTCGGTGCCGCTGGTCATCTACGGGCTGATCGCCGAGCAGGACATCGGGCTGCTGTTCATCGCCGGCATCCTGCCGGGGCTGATGCTGGTGGTTCTGTTCCTGATCTGTGTCGGCATCGTGGTCCGCCGCGACCCGTCCGCCGCACCGCCGTCGCCGCCGCTCGACCCTGAGCGCCGCAAGGCGGCGATCCGTGGCACTATGCCTGTCCTGATCCTGTTCCTTGTCGTGCTGGGCGGTATCTACACAGGTGCCTTCACCGCGACTGAGGCCGCCGGGATCGGCTCCTTCGGAGCCGCCGTGATTGCCGTCCTGCGCGGGCACATGCGCAGCTTCTCGGAGTGGCGCGAATGCCTGGTGGATGCGACGACGACCACCGCAACGATCTTTATCGTCCTGCTCGGGGCCATCGTCTTTTCGCAGTTCATCAACCTCTCGGGGATGCCCTACGACCTGCTGGACTACGTGGAGGCATGGGAGCTCTCTCCGACCGGGCTGGTGATTTTCGTCTGCGTCATCGCGATCCTGATGGGGATGGTGTTCGAGGCGATCGGTATCCTCGTCCTGCTGGTGCCGGTGTTCCTGCCCGCGCTGATGATAAACGGGGTCGACATGATCTGGTTCGGGATCCTCGTGGTGCTGGTCAGCGAGATCGGCCTGATCACGCCCCCCATCGGCATGAACGTCTTCGTGGTGAAGTCCGTCCTGCCGGACGTGCCGCTCGGCAAGATCTTTCGCGGCGTGACGCCCTACATCATCGCCCTGACGACCGGCCTCATCCTGGTGCTGGCCATCCCCGGTATCGCGACCTTCCTGCCCAACCTGATGAGGTAATCCCGGTGACGAAGATCAAGAACATCCTCTTCATCATGGCCGACCAGCTCCGGTGGGACTACCTGAGCTGCTACGGGCACCCGCACCTGCACACGCCCAACATCGACAGGCTGGCGGAGCGGGGCGTGCGGTTCGACCGCGCCTATGTGCAGTCGCCGGTCTGCGGTCCGTCGCGGGCCTCCTGCTACACGGGGCGCACGGTGTTCAGCCACGGCGCGACCTGGAACCGGGTGCCGCTGCCGATTGGAGAGCTGACGCTCGGCGATTATCTGCGGCCGCTCGGCGTAAGAACCGCCGTGGTCGGCAAGACCCACATGGTGCCGGACCGGGAGGGCATGGCGCGGCTGGGCCTGAACGGCTCCACCGAGATCGGCATCCGGGTCAGCCAGCCGGGCTTTGATCCCTACGAGCGCGACGACGGCCTGCACCCGACGCCGATGCTGCGCAACAAGGGCGGCACGCTGCATTACAACGACTGGCTGCGGCAGCAGGGCTACGAGGGCGAGAACCCGTGGAACGATTATGCCAACGCGGCCGAAGGGCCCGATGGCGCGCTTCTGTCCGGCTGGCACCTGAAGAATTCGAACCTGCCGGCGCGGGTGCAGGAAGAGCACTCGGAAACCGCCTACATGACGATGCGGGCGCGCGAGTTCATCGAGGAGACGGGCGATCGGCCCTGGCTCTGCCATCTGAGCTACATCAAGCCGCACTGGCCCTACATGGCGCCGGCGCCCTACCACGACATGTTCGGCCCGGAGACCTGGCTGCCGGCGGTCCGCAGCGAGCCGGAGCGCGAGAACCCGAATCCGGTCTACGGCGCGTTCATGGGCATGGAGGTCAGCGAGACCTTCTCCATGCAGGGGGTGCGGGAAACCGTGCTTCCCGCCTACATGGGGCTGATCAAGCAGATCGACGACCACCTCGGGCGGCTGTTTTCCTGGCTGGAAGAGACCGGCAAGGACAAGGACACCATGATCGTGTTCACCTCCGATCACGGCGATTACCTGGGCGACCACTGGATGGGCGAGAAGGAACTGTTCCACGAGGTCTCCGTCCGGGTTCCGCTGATCATCTACGATCCGCGCCCCGAGGCCGATGCCACGAGGGGCACGGTCTGCGATGCGCTGGTCGAGGCAATCGACCTTGTGCCGACCTTCCTCGAGGCGACCGGCGCGCCGATTGCCAGTCACCGTCTCGAAGGGCGCTCCCTGCAGCCGTTGCTGCACGGCTGCACCCCGGAGGACTGGCGCGACGCGGTGTTCTCCGAGATCGACTATGCCTTCTACGCAGCCCGCGAGGCGCTCGATGTCGACGTGTCCGAGGCGCGCGGCTACATGCTTCGGACGGCTCGCTGGAAGTACATCCATTTCAAGGGATTCCCACCGCAGCTCTTCGACCTGCGCCACGACCCGGACGAGTTCGAGGATCTGGGCCGCAATCCAGATTACGAGATGGTCCGTCAGGAGATGCACAGCCGCCTGCTGGACAGGCTCACCAGCCGCAAGAACCGTGTCACGATGACGGACGAGGGCGTGCGCGCGCTGCGGCGGGACGAGGACAGCTCGGGCATCCTGATCGGCAAATGGGCGCCATGAGCCCGTCGTGACCGACCGGATCGACAAACTCGCCAGCCGTGTTGCCGGGTTCGAGTGGTTGGCGCTGGTCAAGCGAACCAGCCTGCGGACGGACGCTTTCGCCGGACTGACCGGCGCCGCGGTGGTCCTGCCGCAGGCGGTGGCCTTTGCCGCCATCGCGGGCCTGCCCCCGGAATACGGGCTCTACACGGCGATGGTGACACCCGTGGTCGCGGCCCTCAGCGGGTCGTCGCTCGTCATGGTCTCCGGTCCGACGACCGCGATCTCCGCCGTGGTCCTGTCGGCGCTGGCGGGCCGGATGGAGCCGGGGTCAGCGGAATTCATCGAGGCCGCGATCCTGCTCGCGTTCCTTGTCGGCCTGTTGCAGACGGCCTTCGCGCTGGTCCGCGTCGGGCGGCTGGCGGGGTTCGTGTCGCATTCGGTGATGACGGGGTTCACGGCCGCAGCGGCGCTGCTGATCGCGGTCAGCCAGCTCGGCCCGGCGCTTGGACTGGAAGGCGGCGGGGCAGGGGGCATCGGCGAACGCCTCGCCTCGGTCGCAGGCCGCCTGCCGGCCTATGACCCGGCGGCCCTGGTCTGCGCCGGTCTGACCTTCGCGACCGTCCTGCTGTGCCGCAGGTTCCTTCCCCGCTGGCCCGGTTTCCTGATCGCGATTGCGGTCGGCACCATCGCCGCAGCCTTGATGGGCGACATGGCCGGCCAGCTCGCCTTCGTCGGGGAGCTTCCGGCTGCATACCGGGCTTCCGGCTGCCGGATTTCGGCGTCGGCAACATGGCGGAGCTGCTGGAGAGCGCCTTCGCCATCGCGCTGATCGGCCTGCTGGAGGCGATCGCGATCGGCCGCAGCCTGTAGCACCGGACCCGCACCGATTTCTCCGCCAACCGGGAGGTCCTCGGACAGGGGCTCTCCAACATCGCGGGCGGCATGTTCCAGTGCTACCCGGCATCCGGCTCCTTCACGCGTTCCAGCGTGAACCTCGAGGCCGGCGCGAGCACCCCGTTCGCGGCTGTCTTCGCAGCTATCTTCCTCGTCCTTCTGGTAGTCCTGTTTCGCCCGGTGATCGAGCATGTGCCGATTGCCTCGGTCGCCGGGCTGATCCTCTACGTTGCGTGGAAACTGCTGGACTTCGCGGAGTTCAATCGCCTGATCCAGACCAGCCGCCGCGAAACGATCATCGCCGGGCTGACCTTACTGACCGGTTTGTTCATGGACCTGGAGTTCGCGATCTACATCGGGACCTTCGCGTCGCTGGCCGTGTTCCTCAACAAGAGCGCCAACCCCGATCTCGCGATCGGCGCGCCGGATCCGGGCGCGGAGCACCGCAAGATCCGCAATGCTCAGTTGTTCGAACTCGAGGAATGCCCGGCAATTGTCATCGCCCGGCTGGACGGGCCGCTCTTCTTCGGGTCGGTGGACTCGCTTAACGGGAAGTTGCGCGCGCTGGCGCGGCGGCGTCCCGAGCAGACCAACCTCGTTCTCATCCTCCACGGCGTGGGCGACGTGGACCTCGCCGGCGTGGAATTACTGGAAATGGAGGCAGAGAGGCGCAGGGCCGTTGGCGGGGATGTCTTCGTCGGCGTCCATTATCCGCCGCTGGCGAAGCGACTCGAGCAATTGGGACTGGTGGAAATGCTCGGGCGCGACCGGATCTTCGATGGCAAGGGCGCCGCAATTGCCGCCGCGGTGAGCCATGTTCCCCTGTCCAGATGCGAGGTCTGCACGGCGCGCGTGTTTTCCGAATGCGCCGCGCGCCCGCAGCCGCCGGAGTTGGACGACAGCCCGGCCCTCGTGGCATGAGTTTTCGTGTCTCCGGAGTGGCTTATCAATGCCGCCCGGGATGGACCGAACCGCGGCCCGCGGATAGATTGCCGATATGACGGCCGACCAGACACTCCTCTTCGCGCTGTTCGGCGCGGTCTTTGCGATGCTGCTCTGGGGGCGGCTGCGCTACGATATCGTTGCCTTTGCCGCGCTCATGGTGGCCGTCGTGCTCGACCTCGTTCCCGCCGACGCGGCCTTCGCCGGTTTCGGACATCCCGCGACGCTCGTCGTCGCACTCGTGCTGGTGGTCTCGGCCGGGTTGGAGCGGTCGGGGGCGGTCTTTCTGATCACCCGGACGCTGGTGGATCCCGCCCGAAGCCTCGGGGCGCATATCGCCTTCATGGGAGGGATCGCCGCGGCGCTGTCTGCGTTCATGAACAATGTTGCCGCCCTGGCGCTGCTGATGCCCGTGGACATCCAGACGGCCCGCAAGGCGGGGCGGGCGGCGCGGCTCTCGCTGATGCCGCTGTCCTTCTGCACGATCCTCGGGGGCATGGTCACGCTGATCGGCACGCCCCCCAACATCATTATCGCCGGCATTCGCGAGGATCAGCTCGGCGAGAGCTTCACGATGTTCGATTTCGCGCCCGTGGGCGGGGTGGTGGCGCTGGCAGGGCTCTGCTTCGTCGCGTTGATCGGCTGGCGGCTGATCCCGAAAGCAGAAGGCGAGGGTGCCTTGTCAGAGACGCGCGAGCGGGTGAAGGACTACATCGCCGAACTCAAGGTCCCGGCTGGGTCGGAGCTGATCGGCAAGCGTCTGTTCGAGACCTACGAGGCGGCGGAAAAGAACGACGTCGCTGTGCTCGGTCTCGCACGGGAGGGCAAGCGGCTTTACGGGACGCAGCGCAACACGATCCTGCAGGCGGGCGACGCGCTCGTGCTGGAGGCCCGGCCCGAGGCACTGGACGAGTTCCGCGCAGCGACCGGTCTGAAGTTCCTCGACGGCGACGAGCAGGAGGTGACCGGCATTGCCGGGGAGGGCCTGTCGATCATGGAGGCGGTGGTGCCGGACCGGGCGCGGATCGTCGGCAAGTCGGCCCGGCAGGTGGGGCTTGCCCTGCATCAGCGCACCGTACTTCTAGGGATATCGCGCGGCGGGCAGCGGATCACGAGGGAAGTGCGCACGACCATCGTGCGGTCGGGCGACATCCTGCTGCTGCTGATGCCGGAGGGAAATGAGGAATCGGTGACGGACTGGCTCCGCGTTTTGCCGCTGGCCGACCGCGGCCTCGTGGTCACGGACCAGCGCAAGGTCTGGACGGCGACCGGGATCTTCGCCCTGGCCGTGGCGGCCGCCTCGCTGGGGCTGATCTACCTGCCGGTGGCGCTCGGCATCGTCGTGATCGCTTACGTGCTGACCGGGGTTCTGCCGATCTCGGAACTCTACGACCGGATTGAATGGCCGGTGATCGTGCTGCTGGGGTCGATGATCCCGCTCGGTGCGGCGCTCGATGCCGCCGGGGGCACGGCGCTGATCGCCAATGCGCTAGTCGACCTGGGGGCGGGCTGGCCGGCCTGGGCGCTGCTGGCGCTGCTGATGGCCGTCACAATGACGCTTTCGGACGTGCTCAACAACACCGCCACAGCCGTGGTCGCCGCACCCGTGGCGATCCAGATGGCCCAAAGCCTCGGCGTCAGCCCCGATCCCTTCCTGATGGCGGTCGCGATCGCTGCGTCCTGCGCGTTTCTCACGCCGATCGGCCACAAGAACAACACGCTGATCCTCGGGCCGGGCGGCTACGCCTTTGGCGATTACTGGCGCATGGGGTTGCCGCTGGAGATCCTCGTCGTGGTAATCGCGGTGCCGATGATTCTGCTGGTATGGCCGCTGTAGCCCTCCGTCTCAATTGAGCAGCGCGCGGTGGGCGTGCCGTGTTCCAGAGCGGTGTCGAGAGGTTGCCGCGCAACGCATCCGCGCCCGTTTGGTTCCCGAAATTATTAGAGAATTTTGCAGCCCCCCAAAGGAACTCACCGGGGGCGTCGTCGTTGTTCGGACAGATGCAAACGGCACCGATGCGCCGCTTGCGAAGCATGTGAAAGGAGACATTCGATGACCCGCTTTTTCACTACGACCGCGACCGTCCTTCTGCTGACCCTGCCGGCCTATTCCCAGGCGCAGACCACGGTCGGTGAAACCGGCGAGGCGAGCCAGCCCGCCGACACGATGAACCAGACCCCCGTGCTTGACGGTCAGGCTGCGCAGTCCGGCGACATGATGTCCGAAGAGCCGTCCACGCTTGCCGGTGACATGTCGATCCCGGCGTCGGACCTGATCGGCCACAGCGTCTACATCCGCTCCGATGCCGAAGTCGGCGCCGATATCGCCACGAGCCTCGAGGATGTCCCGGCCGAGTGGGAGCAGATCGGCGAGGTTGGCGACGTGATCCTGTCGCCCGAGGGCGAGATCGACTCGGTTGCGCTGGATGTCGGCGGTTTCCTCGGTATGGGCGAGAAGAACGTCCAGACCGGGATGGACTCGCTGGAGTTCGTGAAGGAAGCC
Organism: Tropicimonas aquimaris; assembly: GCF_042676185.1. Lineage (NCBI taxonomy): Bacteria > Pseudomonadati > Pseudomonadota > Alphaproteobacteria > Rhodobacterales > Roseobacteraceae > Tropicimonas > Tropicimonas aquimaris. The sequence continues at coordinate 162,781 of NZ_JBHTJT010000008.1, forward strand.
GACAGCGAGGACTCGTTCTTCGTCGTTTACACCGGCGACCGTTCCAAGCTGGAGATGGAGCGCGACTACGACGAGACCGTTCTGGAAGAGAGCGGCTACAGCTCCTGGACCGCGCAGCGCGAGACCGCGCTGATTGCGAGCGACACCGGCGAGATGTACGAGCCCGAACAGGCCGAAGCCGCAACTGACGAAAGTGCCATATCCGATGACGCGGATCCGATGATGGCTGATGCTGCGGATTCCCCGCTGACCTCGGAGGAACTGCAGGGCATGCCGGTGATCGGCATTGATGGTGAGCGCATCGGCGAAGTTTCCGAAATCGTTCTGGCCGAAGACGGCAAAATCGAGAACCTGATCGTCGAAGTCGGTGGTTTCCTTGGAATTGGCGAAAAGCCGGTCGCGATCCCGTTCGCCGAAATCCAGGTCGAGGAAAATGACGGTCTGGCAGATCAGGTCGTGCGGATCAACAGCACCGAGGAAGAACTCGAGTCCATGGACGTCTGGGAGAGCTGATCCCCAGACGCTCCGCGAAACCGCGCCTTGCTCCGTGGCGCAGCCGGTCCGGCGGTGGAATGCCGCCGGACTTTTGCCTCGCTATTCGCCCCGGAGTGGTCGGGGCCGGGAATTGGCCATTGAGCCACCAAGGCAAATCTCACCCAGATTCATTCCGGCAGGAGGATGCAATGCAGCTCAATTCGAACTTCGGAACGCAGGCAGAGACGGGCAAGCGGGCACTAAGCGCAGCTCCCAAGGTGATTCACGTCTATTCAGACAGCCGGGCCGTCGTCGACTTCGATTCCGCGTCGGAGCGGGAGGGACGGCGGCAAAGAGGCCGCATCCGTCTGCCGCTGGACGCCGAGAGCGTCGGGCCGAGCGCTCCTGATCAACGCGCCGTCAATGCATTGGACGAGACGTCCTTTCGCGACGCTTCCGGCGCCGGTGTGGCTGATGTCACGTCGGGCCGGAGCCCGACCTAGATGGCGGCTTTTCTGGCGGTCGGGGCCACGCTTCTGGCCGGGCTGATCTTTATCGCTGTCACCTCATGAACCTGGGCGGCCGCTGCGCGTCGCGCAATCGGCCGGGATTGACGGGAGACTTTCAATGCAAGGCTGCATTACAGGGAATGAAACCGATGCGGAGCGCCCGGTGCGCAGCATCGTGGAAAAGCTCTCCGACTTCGCGGACGAAGAGTGCGTTTCGATAGGCGACATTGCGGACGCCTTTGGCGCACAATCCTTTCTGCCGATGGTGATGATCCCGGCCATCCTCGTCGTGACCCCGTTGAGCGGTATCCCCCTGTTCTCCTCAGCCTGCGGGCTGACCATCGCGATTGTCGCCGCTCAAATGTTGTTCGGACGCAACCACCTCTGGCTTCCCGGGTTTCTGATGAGGCGGGAGATCAACGGCGAGAAGGCCCAGGGCGCGATGAAGTGGGTGCACCGAATGGCCGACTGGCTGGACAGTCACTCCCGCAAGCGTCTTTCCCCGCTGACGCGTTGGCCGATGCGCAAATGGATTCAGGCACTCTGCCTTGTCTGTGGTCTTTGCATGCCCCTCCTTGAAGTGGTGCCCTTCTCCTCCTCCATTCTCGGCGCGGCGGTATTGCTGCTCTCGACATCCCTGATGACCCGCGACGGGCTCTTCGCCTTGCTGGGGATCGTCGCGATGGGAGGCGCGCTCGTACTGCCGCTGACGGCCTTAGGAATGTTCTGAGCGTTTCAGCGCGCTCCGGACTGGAGGGCAATATCGAGAAGGTTCCGGAAGGCGCGTTCTTCGTCCGCCTTGGCTTGGCGGATCGCAAAGGCTGTCGCGTCCACCGCGTCCTCGGCCGACGCGCCGGGATCTTCCTGGCCGTCCTGCACCATGGTGTCGAACGCGGCCAGAAGATCCGCCCCCGTATCTCCGGCAGCGAGCCGGCAGAGGACATGACGCAGGGCAATGAGCCGGCCTTCGAGCAGGGGATCCGAGACTTCGGACTTGGCGGGCCTCCAGGGTGTCGGGAACGTCAGGAGGCAGTCTGACACGGGCGGAGGCCGCTGTTCAATGGCAGGCGGCAGGAACCAATGGGTCTCGTCAGCGTTGTCCGATTGCCTGAAAACACCTGCGAAGGGAGGTTCGGATGCTTAAGTCCCTGAGAAACCTGCATGGCGGCCCACTTTACGTCGGAGATCGGGACGGCACGTTCAGTGATGCGTTCTTTCGGATCGAGGATGGCGGTCTGACCCACATTCTCGTCGATATCGGCGGGTGGATAAGCTCCGACAGGGTGCTCGTTTCCAGCGAATTTCTTTCTCCGCCGGAGGACGTCCAGGCCGACGCTGGGTGGAGGGTTGCTCTCGACGAGCAAGCACTCGACGCCGCTCCGCGATGGGGCGAGTCCGATGGGGGCGGGGGTATCGACCTGCTGAAATGGCCGCCTGTGATCGTTGGCCCCTTCGGCAGCACAGTGTCGCCGATCCTGATGTACGAGCAGGTCCGCGCATTGCAGGAGCGGGCAGAGACAGCCCCGGCGCCGGCAGCGGCCAGGCCGCAGATGTCTCGAAACCTGCAACGTGTCAGCGCCTGGTTCGGCCTTCCCGCGTTCGACGCATCCGGGGAACTGGGCAAGGTGCATGATCTCGACTTCGATCCGGATAGCCGCCGAATTGTCGCCGTCGTGCTGGAGGCAGACGGAGCGCTTCCAACCCGTGGTCGGGAAATCCCCTATGGCGCCTTGCGGCACCTTGGTGGGGAGGGCACCCATCTTGTCTTTCAGGATCTCGGGGGGCGCGCTGCCGATCCAGCGGGGACCGGCGAGAGCAGGCCGGGCCGAAGGGCATAGTGGCAAGAGCGCCTTCTAGAGTGTCCACGCGGCGCGGTCTCACCATGACTCACGGACCATGTGTTCCGCCATCGCCTCATCATTCCACGATTTTTCCGCGGGAGAGACTCGCCGCGCCTCGGGGTGGCGAGTCTTCAACGGGAACTATTGTTGCGCGTGCTGCCCTTCCGGTTCTCCAAAGTGTCGCCGCGAAACAAATGCAATGCTGCAGGGCAGAATTCGAAAGGTGGTGACCCGGCGGATTCCATGCGTGGCGCGCATTGCCGACCTGATCCATTTTGCAACGTATTGATAAATATGAAATATTTATTTTTCAACCCGACTTGCGCCAGTTGAACGAAAACGTGTTCACACGATATGTTAGCGTAGCGACAGCGCAAAGGTGGCGTTGTCGACCGGGCCGGGAAGACGCCTTTGAAATACCTCCCCGGCAGGCCTCCAACTAGGCCGACCACGCAGACCGAGACACCGTCGCGGACCAATGATCGCTGTCCGCCCGAAATGTAACGCCAGGAGGCGACCATGAACGCACATTCATCCACCACGATTTCCGAACCTTGGGACGGCTTCTCCAATGGCACATGGCGCCAGGCGGTGGATGTGCGTGGGTTCATCCAGGAGAACTACACCCCCTACGAAGGCGACTACAGCTTCCTCGCCGGTCCGACCGAGCGCACCGAGAAGCTCTGGGCCCAGCTGGGGGAGCTGCTGAAGAAGGAGCGCGCCGCCGGCGTCCTTGACGTTTCTGCCGACCGCCCTTCCACGATCACGGCCCATGACGCCGGCTACATCGACAAGGATCTCGAGATTATCGTCGGCCTGCAGACCGATGCGCCGCTGAAGCGGGCGATCATGCCGAACGGCGGCCTGCGGATGGTCGAGAACGGCCTCGAGGCCTATGGCTTCAAGCCGGACGAGATGGTCCACGAGATCTGGACCAAGTACCGCAAGAGCCACAACCAGGGCGTCTTCGACGTCTACTCCCCCGACATCATCGCCTGCCGCAAGTCCGGTGTGATCACCGGCCTGCCGGATGCCTATGGCCGCGGCCGGATCATCGGCGACTACCGTCGGGTCGCGCTTTACGGCATCGACTTCCTGAAGGAAGACAAGAAGCGCGAGCATCGCGAGCTTGACGACGCCGTCTTCGACCACGAGACGCTGCGCCTGCGCGAAGAGCTGAGCGAGCAATATCGCGCGCTCGAGGAACTGCGCGAGATGGGCCTGAAATACGGTGTGGACATGTCCAAGCCGGCCGCCACGGCCCGCGAGGCGATCCAGTTCACCTACCTCGGCTACCTCGCCGCGGTGAAGGAGCAGAACGGCGCCGCGATGTCGATCGGCCGGGTCTCGACCTTCCTCGACATCTACATCGAGCGCGATTTCGCCCGCGGCACGCTGACCGAGAGCGAAGCGCAGGAAATGATCGACGACATGGTCATGAAGCTGCGCATCATCCGCTTCCTGCGCACGCCGGAATACGACGAGCTGTTCTCCGGCGACCCGACCTGGGTGACCGAGGCGATCGGCGGCATGGGCCTCGACGGCCGCACGCTGGTGACCAAGAACTCCATGCGGATCCTGCACACGCTCTACAACCTCGGCCCGGCGCCCGAGCCAAACCTGACGGTGCTCTGGTCCTCCAGCCTGCCGCGTGGCTTCAAGGATTTCTGCGCCAAGGTGTCCAAGGACACCTCCGCCATCCAGTACGAGAACGACGATCTGATGCGCCCGAAATGGGGCGACGACTACGGCATCGCCTGCTGCGTCTCGGCCATGGCCATCGGCAAGCAGATGCAGTTCTTTGGCGCCCGTGCCAACCTCGCCAAGGCGCTGCTCTACGCGATCAACGGCGGCGTGGACGAGAAGTCGGGCAAGCTCATCGCAGGCGGCTTCGAGCCGATCACCGGCGACGTACTCGAGTATGACGAGGTGGTGGCAAAGTTCGACAAGACGATGGACTGGCTGGCCAAGACCTACGTCAAGGCGCTGAACTGCATCCACTACATGCACGACAGATACGCCTACGAGCGGATCGAGATGGCGCTTCACGACCGCGACATCCTGCGGACAATGGCCTGCGGCATCGCCGGCCTCTCCATCGCGGCAGACTCACTCTCGGCGATCAAGCACGCGAAGGTCCATGTGGTGCGCAACGAGAAGGGCCTGGCCGTCGACTACAAGATCGAGGGCGAATACCCGGCCTTCGGCAACAACGACGACAAGGTCGACAGCATCGCCGTCTGGCTGACCGAAGTCTTCATGAAGAAGGTCGAGGCCCAGCCGCACTTCTACCGCAAGTCGATGCCGACGCAGTCGGTGTTGACGATCACGTCCAACGTGGTCTACGGCAAGAAGACTGGCGCCACTCCGGACGGCCGCGCCGCCGGCGAGCCCTTCGCCCCCGGTGCGAACCCGATGAACGGCCGCGACAAGAACGGCTTCGTCGCCGCCGGCGCATCGGTCGCCAAGCTGCCCTATGAGTTCGCCAAGGACGGCATCTCCTGGACGGCCTCGGCCACGCCGACCTCGATGGGCCACACCGAAGCCGAGCAGGTGCGCAACCTGTCCAACTGCCTCGACGCCTATGTCGACGCTGGCGGCTTCCACGTGAACGTCAACATGCTCAGCCGTGAAACGCTGATGCACGCGATGGATCACCCGGAGGAACATCCGCAGCTCACGGTGCGCGTGTCCGGCTATGCTGTGAACTTCGTGAAGCTGACCCGCGAGCAACAGCTCGACGTGATCGGTCGGACGTTCCATAACAAGATGTGAGATAGTCGGGGGGGCCACGTGGCCCCCCCGTCTGCACCGGAGTGAGGACATGACGATTTCCTATCCAGACGACACCTTCGACGGCATCCATGAAGCCGCCTGCCACGGGTTCCTCCATTCGGTGGAATCCGGCGCCGCCGTCGATGGCCCGGGGATGCGCTTCGTGTTCTTCATGGCGGGCTGCCAGTTCCGCTGCCTTTATTGCCACAACCCCGACACCTGGAAGCTGCACAACGGCACCCGGGTGGAGGTCGACGACATGCTGGCCCAGGTCGGCAAGTATTCCCGCTTCCTCAAGTTCGCCGGGGGCGTGACCTTCTCCGGCGGCGAGCCGCTGATGCAGGCGGAGTTCGTCGGCGCCACGGCGCGGGCGATCAAGGAGCGTTGGGGGCTGCACATCGCGCTCGACACCCAGGGCTTCCTGCATGGCAAGGTGCCGGACAGCTGGTTCGACGCGATCGACCTGGTGATGCTGGACATCAAGCATATCGATCCCGTGCGCTACAAGGAGCTGACCGCGCAGGAGCTGCAGCCCACGCTCGATTTCGCGCAGCGGCTGGTGCGGCTGGGCAAGCAGATGCGCATCCGCTACGTGCTGGTGCCCGGATGGTCCGACGCGCCCGACGACGTGGCGAAGATGGCCGACCTCGTCGCCAGCTACGGCGATCTGGTAGAGCTCGTCGAGGTGCTTCCGTTCCACCAGCTCGGCATCTCGAAATGGGATCGGCTCGGGCTCGACTACAAGCTCCGCGACACGCCCACACCGACACATGACGAAGCCGAAGCGGCGCGGGACATCTTCCGCGCTCGCGGGCTCGTCGCGACCTGATCCGCGGGCAGGGCGGGCCGGACGACCCGCCGCCCGCCTGACGACGGACTTCGACACAGATGCAGCATCAGACTTTCGACGCCCTGCTTCCGCAGGCGATGGCCTGGAAAGCCGAGGACATGGGCGTGGCCAAGGCCACCAAGAACCCGGTCTCGACCTTCGTCCTGGCCATCACGGCCGGCGCCTTCATCGGCATCGCCTTTATCTTCTACACCGTGGTCACCACCGGCAATACCGGCATGGGCTGGGGCGCCAACCGCCTGATGGGCGGGCTCGCGTTCAGTCTCGGGCTGATGCTGGTGGTGGTGAACGGCGGCGAGCTCTTCACCTCGACCGTGTTGACGGTGGTCGCCCGTGCCAGCCGCAAGATCACCTGGGCCCAGCTGGCGCGCAACTGGGCGCTGGTCTACGCCGGCAACTTCGTCGGCGCCTTCGGCCTCGTGTTGATCATGCAGATGGCCAAGCACTATGAGCTGGCCAACGGGCAACTGGGGCTCAACTACATGTCCATCGCCCAGCACAAGCTGCATCACGAGTTCGGGCAGGCCGTGGCCCTTGGCGTGATGTGCAATGTCATGGTCTGTCTCGGCGTCTGGATGACCTTCTCGGCGCGCACGGTGACCGACAAGCTGCTGGCCGTCGTCCTGCCGGTGGCGATGTTCGTGGCGGCAGGGTTCGAGCACTGCGTCGCCAACATGTTTCAGATCCCGATGGCGATCCTCACACGGGACGCCGTGGGTCCGGAATTCTGGGAGGCGACCGGCGCGAGCGCCGCGCAATTCGCCGATCTCACCTGGTCGAACTTCCTGATGCACAATCTGCTGCCCGTGACCCTCGGCAACATCATCGGCGGCGGGCTGCTTGTCGGGCTACTCTACTGGTTCATTTACCTGCGTCCCTCCGAAGGACAGCGGCCCTAGTCCGACCGGCTGGGGCGTCGACGGCGCGCAAGCGCCACGCCGGCGGCCAGGCAAGTTCCCAGCATCACCCCCGGGGCCGGCAACGGCACGGGGGCGGTCGGGGAAGGGGCGAAGGAGTCGATGGCCACGACCATACTGAACCCGTCGCGGAAATCGTAGACCCCGGTCGTGTTCGACCAGGCATGCCTGGTGTCGTCGGTATAGCTGTATTCGGTCGCGGTCAGCCGGAACTGCAGGTTCGACGCCGCCGAATGGATCGGGAGAACCATGGCACCGTCCTGCACCTGCGCGACACCGAGGCCGCTACAGAACAGCGTCAGGAAGCCCCGGCACTCCGACCGCTCGACCATCGCCCAGCCGCCGCGCGCCTCCCGAAGTTCCAGATCGACCGAAGCTGTCTGGCTCAGCAGCGCCGCGCCGCCCGACCAGTTCTCCAGCCGCCGGTCGCCGGCTGCGAACTCGGTTATGTAGGGGCCGCCGTCCGCACCGAAGAACCGGAGCCGGGTGACGGTTCCGGTCGCCTCGATGGTCACGGCCAAGCATGGCGATGCGGACAGGCATGCCAGCAGCAATAGTTGGAAAAGGACAGGAGTTTTCACGGATTCACTCGTCAACACGTCGCGACTCCGGATCGTCGCTGATCTCAGGTCTAGCATTAACGGTTTGTTAATACGTCCGGAAACCGCGGCGATGGTTAACGGAACGAATGAGCGCCCCGTTCTGGCGCGATACCCTCAAAAGATCGGAAAAAGACAGACTGCGCTGACCGGAAGTTCCCGGTCAGTGCCGTCGTTGCTTGCTCAATCGGCCGCCAAGCGCCCTGTCAGGCTTCGGCCTCCGCCTCCGCGACCAGTCGCTTCACCGCCAGGAAGCTGTCGGGCGTGACCGAGACCGAGTCGATCCCGTACCCCACCAGCAACCGAGCGAAGGCCGGATCGTTGCTCGGCGCCTGGCCGCAGAAGCCGACCTTGGAGCCGACCTGGTGGGCGCGGGTGATGACGTTTTCGATCATCCACTGCACCGCCGCGTCGCGTTCGTCGAAGAGCTCCGCCAGCATCTCGGAATCGCGGTCGACCCCGAGCGTGAGCTGCGTGAGGTCGTTCGAGCCGATGGAGAAGCCGTCGAACCGCTCGGCGAAATCCTCCGTCCGGATCACGTTCGACGGGATCTCGCACATCACGTAGACCTGCAGCCCGTTCCTGCCGCGCTCCAGCCCGACGCCCTTCATCACCTCCAGCACCCTGTCGGCCTCGGTCGGGGTACGGCAGAAGGGGATCATCACGATGACGTTGTCGAAGCCCATCTCCTCGCGCAGATACCGGATTGCCCGGCATTCCAACTCGAACCCTTCGCGGTATTGCGGCGAGTAGTAGCGCGACGCGCCCCGGAACCCGATCATCGGGTTCTCCTCCGCGGGCTCGAACTGCCGGCCGCCCAGCAGGTCGGCGTATTCGTTGGTCTTGAAGTCGCTCATCCGAACGATCACCGGCTCCGGATGGCAGAAGGCTGCGATCCGGCTGAGGCCGCGGGCCAGTGTCTCGACGAAGTAAGTGGCCTTGTCTTCGTAGCCCAGGGTTAGCGCCTCGATCTCCCCGCGCACGTGCGGGTCGGTCAGGTCGTCGAACCGGGTGAGCGCCAGCGGGTGGACCTTGATCGTGTTGGAAACCACGAACTCCATACGCGCCAGCCCCACGCCCTTGGTCGGCAGCCGCCACCACCGCGCCGCGGCAGAGGGGTTGGCGAGGTTGAGCATGATGTTGGTGCGGGTCTCCGGTATATGTTCCAGAGACAGGTCCTCGACCGTCACCTCCGCGATCCCTTCGTAGATGTTGCCGGTGTCGCCCTCGGCGCAGGACACAGTGACCTCCTGCTCGTCATGCAGCAGGTCGGTGGCGTTCCCCGTGCCGACGATCGCCGGCAAGCCAAGCTCGCGGCTGACGATGGCGGCGTGGCTGGTGCGCCCGCCGTGGTCGGTGATGATCGCCGCGGCGCGTTTCATGATCGGAACCCAGTCAGGGTCGGTCGTGCCGGTGACGAGGATGGCGCCGTCGACGAAGCGGTCGATCTCGGCCGCGCTCTCGATCAGGCAGACATGGCCCGTCGCCACCGCCGAGCCGACGCTCAGGCCGGTCAGCAGCAGCTTGCCCTTGTTGCCGATCCCGTAGGAGCGGATCGCGCCCTTCTCGGCCTGGCTCTGAACCGTCTCCGGACGCGCCTGCACGATGTAGAGCGGTCCGCCTTCGCCGTCGCGGGCCCATTCCATGTCCATCGGGCAGCCGTAGTGGTCCTCGATGGTGCAAGCCATGCGGGCGAGGTCGAGGATCTCGGCATCCGACAGCACCAGCCGCCGCCGCTCGTCGCGCGAGGTCGGCACGTTGCGGGTCGTGGTCTCGCCGTGCGGACCACGGGCATAGACCATCTTCTTCTCCTTCTTCCCGCGACGTTTCTCGAGGATCGGGACCAGATCGGGGCGGTCGAGGAAGGGTTTGAAGACCTGGTATTCGTCGGGCGTTACCGTGCCCTGCACGACGTTCTCGCCCAGCCCCCAGGCCGCGTTGATCAGAACCACCTTGTCGAAGCCCGACTCAGTGTCGATCGAGAACATCACGCCCGAGCCGCCCTTGTCGGAGCGTACCATCTGCTGCACCCCCACCGAGAGCGCCACGTTCCGGTGATCGAAGCCCTGCAGCTTGCGATAGGTGATAGCCCGGTCGGTGAAGAGCGAGGCATAGCAGCGCCGGCAATGGTCGAGCAGGCTTGCCTCGCCGGTGACGTTCAGGAATGTCTCCTGCTGGCCAGCGAAGCTCGCCTCCGGCAGGTCCTCGGCGGTGGCCGAACTTCGGACCGCGACAGAGGGGGCGGCCTGGCCGAGCCGCTGGGCAAGCGCGACATAGGCCTCGGAGATGGCGGCGCGGATGGCGTCGGGCCACTCGCCCTCGGCCACCGCCTCGCGGATGCGTTGTCCGGCCTGGTGCAGGGTGATCCGACCGCTTTCCAGCCGGTCCATGTTGCGGTCGATCAGGGCGTCGAGGTCGTTGTGGGCGAGAAAGGCGCGGTATGCGTCCGCCGTGGTCGCGAAGCCGCCCGGAACCCGGATGCCCTTCGCGCCAAGTTTCTGCACCATCTCGCCAAGCGATGCGTTCTTGCCGCCGACCAAGCCGACATCTTCGCGGGCCAGATCCTCGAACCATATGACAAAATCGGACATGATCTTCCTCCCCGATCGCGCCTTTCCGCGAGCCGGAGCGTATCACATCCGCCGGATGACCTCGTTGACAGGCATCAAGCCCGGGTCCGCATCCGGCCTTCGCCTGTCCGGAAATATACTCGGGGGGAGGCCGGCGCCGTTGCACCGGACGGGGGGCAGACAGCCCCCCGGCAACGCCAACGTCAGGTGCGCACGTCCGGGCCGTTGCGGCCGGTGCGCTCGGAAATGCCGGCAATGGCGTCGGCGGCGGCGATGATGTCGGAAAGCGCCTCCTGTGGGTCCCGGTGCATCGCCGCCGGGTCCTCGCAGAGGTCTTCGAGGTACACCCGCAGCGTCGCGCCGACAGTGCCGGTGCCCGACAGGCGGAACACGGCCCGTCCGCCGCCCTCGAAGCCGATGCGGATGCCCTGGCCGGCGGAATGCGAGCCGTCAACCGGGTCGTCATAGGCGAATTCGTCGGCGCTGGCGACGGTCCGCCCGGCAAAGCTCTGACCCGGCAGGCTGTCGAAGCGGGCGCGCAGGTTGTCCATCAGACCTTCGGCCGCGGCATTGTCCACGCCCTCGTAATCGTGGCGTGAGTAGTAGTTGCGTCCGAACTCCGCCCAATGGTCGTCGAGCATCTGCTGCACCGACTTGCCGGTCGCCGCCAGGATGTTCAGCCACAGGAGCACCGCCCAGAGCCCGTCCTTCTCGCGCACGTGGTCGGAGCCGGTGCCGGCGCTTTCCTCGCCGCAGAGCGTGGCGCGGCCGGCGTCCAGCAGGTTGCCGAAGAACTTCCAGCCCGTGGGCGTCTCGTAGCAGTCGAGCCCGCGCTTCGCGGCGACCCGGTCCACCGCGCCCGATGTCGGCATGGAGCGGGCCACGCCCTTCAGCCCTGCTGCATAGCCCGGAGCCAGATGCGCGTTGGCAGCCAGCAGCGCCAGTGAATCCGAGGGCGTGACATAGGCGCCGCGGCCCACGATCATGTTGCGGTCGCCATCGCCGTCGGAGGCGGCACCGAAATCCGGCGCGTCGTCGCCGTACATGACGTCCATCAGTTCCTTGGCCCAGATCGGGTTCGGGTCCGGATGGCCGCCGCCGAAATCGGGCGAGGGCACGGCGTTCACCACCGAACCCACAGGCGCGCCCAGACGCTCCTCGAGGATCGCCTTGGCATAGGGGCCGGTGATCGCGTGCATCGCGTCGAAACGGATGCGGAAGCCGCCCTTCAATAGCCCCGCGATCGCGTCGAAATCGAACAGCTTCTCCATCAGCGCGGCGTAATCCGCGACCGGGTCGACCACCTCGACCACCATGTCGGCAAGCCGCGTCTCGCCGAGCGTGGCGAGGTCGATATCCTCGCCGACGAGGATGTCGTAGCTCGTGACGGTCTTCGTCGCGTCGAAGATCCTGTTGGTCACCTCTTCCGGCGCGGGCCCGCCGTTGGGTGTGTTGAACTTGACGCCGAAATCCTCCTTCGGCCCGCCCGGGTTGTGCGAGGCCGACATGATGATGCCGCCGTCGGTCTGGCGGATGCGGATCATGTTGGAGGCGGCCGGGGTCGACATCAGCGCGTTCTGACCGACGATGATCCGCGCGCAGCCCTGTGCCGCGGCCATGCGCAGGATCACCTGCGCGGCACGGTCGTTGAAGTATCGGCCATCGCCGCCGAGCACGAGGGTCTTGCCCTCCACGCCGCCGATGCCGGTGAAGATCGCCTGAACGAAGTTCTCGAGGTAGTGCGGCCCCATGAAGACGTCGGTCTTCTTGCGGAGACCGGAGGTTCCGGGCTTCTGCCCCTCGATCGGCTGGGTCTGGACGGTAATGCGTTCCATGGCTCACTCCTGTCGGCCAGTTGCGTCTTGGCCAGTCAATCTCAGGCCTGTGTCATCTTGGGGCAAGTCTACTCTGATCCGACCCGGTTGCGACCGGTGTCGCTCATGATCTCCGCTGCGCGCCGGACCGCGGGGTGGCCGCCAAGCTCTTCGGCCGGAACGGTCAGGCGTCTGCGCCAGTTCGGATGGGTGTCGACGGTGCCGGGCAGGTTTGCCTGCTCGGTCAGGCCGAGGATGTCCTCGAGCTGGAGGGCCACCAGCCGGCTGCGCACGCCGCCAATGAAGCGATGCATTGGGTCGGGATCGTCGCCTTCTGCGCCGGAGAGCGCGTCGAAGCCCCGCACCTCGCCCGCACGCCAGTCCAGACCGTTGTGAAAATCCTCGTCCGATAGGATCCCGATCTCGTGCCGGACCTCCACGTCGCGGCCCCGTCGCCAGCCCACCCAGGTCGGCAGGTCGTGGGTGCCGAAGGAGGCCAGGGCGGCCTCGGTGTATTCCTCCGGGCGGCGGAAGTTGCCGTGGTGATATTGTTCGAACATCGCGACCCGGCAGCCCAGCACGCCGGAGGCCGCCAGTTCCGCCTGCAGCCCGTCGGGGATGTTTCCCAGATCCTCGCCCACCACCGTCGCGCCGGCGCGGGTCGCCTCGATGCGAACCACCGCCAGAAGCGCGTCGCGCGGCATGGCGACATAGGCGCCGGGCTCGGCCCGGTCGTCGGGCACCCAGAAGGCGCGTTCGAAGCCCAGCACATGGTCGATTCGGAGCAGCCCGGCATAGCGCAGCTGGCGGCGCAGGGTCTCCGCGAAGGGGCGGAAGTGCATCCGGGCGAGCGCATGCGGGTTGAACGGCGCCAGGGCCCAGACCTGTCCGTCGGGCGAGAAGGCGTCGGGCGGCGCGCCGAGCGAAACACCGGTGGCAAAGCCCGCGCCCTCGGACCAGGTCTCGGCGCCGTGGGGGTGGGTGCCGACAGCGAGGTCGAGGTAGAGCCCGTACCGCATTCCGGCCTCGCGGGCGATCTGCGCCACATGGCCGAGTTGGGTTTCGCTGCGCCATTGCAGCCAGGTGTGGAACAGGACCGCGCGGGCGTTCTCGGCGCGGAACTCCGTGACCGCAGGTGCGCCGTGGTGCTGCAGCGGTTCGGGCCAGTCCAACCAGTAGGGGCCGTGACGGTCGGCCAGCGCCTGGTAGGTGGCGAACCGTTCAAGCGAGGCGCCCTCGGCGGCGCGCCAGGCCTCGAACGCAGGGTCGCCGCCAGCGGCTTCGAAGGCGGTGAACTCGTCTTCCAGACGCACGCGCAGGCGAAGTCGGGTGTCGGGATAGTCGATCAACGCCCCACCACCGTTCAGCCGCGCGCCCTCCAGCGCGATATGCATGGTGTTGAAGCGCCGCCGGTGTGACGGAGAATAGGGGCTGAAGGCGTTGGGATCGCTCGGGAAACCGGCATGGACCGGGTTCAGGCCGACGAAATCCGCACCGGCCCGGGCGAGCCCCTCGGTGGCGCGGGCAAGGTCGGCGTAGTCGCCGAAGCCGCCCTCTGCCTCGGTTCGCAGACCATAGAGCGGCAGGGTGACACCCCAGCCCGGTTCGGGCAGCGGCAGGCTCGGCGGGGCGACGAGCAGCGTGGTCGCGTCGCCTTCCAGTTCCAGCCTGTGGATGCCGAGCGGCAGCGCCGGCAGGTCCAGCACCGCTCCGGCCGCGAGCGGCATCTCGGTGCCGTCCTCCAGGACCAGCTTGCCGCCATCGGTCGGACGGGCGAGCGGATGGTGGCTTGGATGACCGGGTTCCAGGATCAGCCATCGGGGCAGGGCGCGCCGCGCGGCCTCCGCGAGCAGGCGGTCGAGGGTTTCGCGGGCCGCGTCGTCCGTCTCGGCCGACAGGCCCATGGCGGCAAGCAGCCTGCGCGCCGTGCCGTCCGAGGTCGGCACCTGCGTGCCGTTCTGGTCCCAATAGTCGAAATGGATGCCCGCCAGGTCGGCAAGCGCGACCAGTACGTCGTTCATTCGGCGGCCTCCAGCACGAAAACCGAGACCGACTGCGCGCCGATCAGCACTTCGGTCTTGCGGACCGGTTTCTCGGGGGCGTCGGGGGTCGCGGTGTTGATCGACCAGACCCAGTTCTGACGCTTGGGTGGCACGGGCAGCCGCACCTTGGTGTCGCCGCCTGCGTTGAACACCATGAAGATCGCGGATTCGGTCGCCGCGAAGACGGGGGTTCCTGAGGCTGTGCGCATTTCCACGCAGACGATCCGGAGCGAGGGGTCCACCCAGTCGGACGTCGACATCGGCTTGCCGTCGGCGCGCCACCAGAACAGGTCTTCGCGCCCGTCGATGCGGCGCTCGCGCGAGTGCAGGAACACCTTCTGGCGCAGGATCGGGTGCTCGCGGCGGAACCGGATCAGCCGGGCCGTGAAGGCCATGAAATCCGTGTCCGCCTCGGCCCAGTCGATCCAGCTGGTAGGGTTGTCCTGGGCATAGGCGTTGTTGTTGCCGTTCTGCGAATGGCCAAGTTCGTCCCCCGCCAGCAGCATCGGCGTGCCTTGGGAGAGCATCAGCGTTGCGATCATCGCGCGCTTGCGGCGGTTGCGGCCCTCGATGATCTTGGGGTCGTCGGTCGGGCCTTCCCAGCCGAAATTGTCGCTGTAGTTCTCGGAATGGCCGTCGCGGTTGTCCTCGCCGTTGGCCTCGTTGTGCTTGCCGTTGTAGCTGACCACGTCGTGCAGCGTGAAACCGTCGTGGGCGGTGATCATGTTGACCGACGCGGTGGCCGGGCGGCCGGAATGGTCGAACTCTGCCGCCGAGCCGGTGAGCCGGCCCGCGAGGTCGGGTGCGCGGCCCGGGTCGCCGCGCCAGAACCGGCGCACGCCGTCGCGGAACCGGTCGTTCCACTCGTGGAACGGGGGCGGGAAGCCGCCGAGCCGGTAGCCACCAGGGCCCACGTCCCAGGGCTCGGCGATCAGCTTGACCTGGGTCAGTACCGGGTCCTGCCGGATCGCGTCGAAGAAGCTCGCACCGGGGTCAAACCCGTGATCGGTGCGGCCGAGCGTGGAGCAGAGGTCGAAGCGGAAGCCGTCCACATGCATCACCTCGACCCAGTAGCGCAGGGAATCCATCACCATGCGCAGCACCATCGGGTGGTCGAGATTGAGCGTGTTTCCGGTGCCGGTGTCGTTGATGTAGTAGCGCCGGTCCTGGATCAGCCGGTAGTAGCTGAGGTTGTCGAGGCCGCGGAAGCTGAGCGTGGGGCCAAGCTCGTTGCCCTCGCAGGTGTGGTTGTAGACCACGTCGAGGATCACCTCGAGCCCGGCATGGTGGAGCCGCGCCACCATCTGCTGGAACTCGCTGATGCGGCCTTCGGAGAGGTAGCGCGGGTCCGGCGCGAAGAAGCCGAGCGTCTGGTAGCCCCAGTAGTTCGACAGGTTCTTCTCGTGCAGGAACCGGTCGGTCAGGAAGGCGTGCACCGGCAGCAGCTCGATCGCGGTAATCCCGAGCTTGTGGTAGTACTCCAGCATCGGGTCGGTGGCGAGCCCGAGGAAGGTGCCCTCGGGTGCCACGTGGGGGTGCATCTGGGTCAGCCCCTTCACATGGGCCTCGTAGATCACCGAATCCGCGATCGGGGTGCGCGGCGGGTGGTCGTAGCCCCAGGAAAAGGCGGGGTCTTCGACCACGCAGCGCGGCATGTAGGGGGCGCTGTCGCGGGTGTCGAAGCTCAGATCGCGGGCGTTGGAGCCGATCTGGTAGCCCATCAGCGCATCGTGCCAGACTGGCGTCCCGGTCAGCCGCTTGGCGTAGGGGTCCAGCAAAAGCTTGTTGGGGTTGAAGCGGTGGCCGACGTCAGGCCGGTAGGGGCCGTGGGCGCGCAGGGCGTAGTATTGCCCGGGCCGGAGACCGGAGACATAGCCATACCAGACATCGCCGTCCCGTTCCGGCAGGCGCAGGCGCTGCAGCTCGGTCTTGCCGTCCGCGCTGAACAGGCAGACCTCCATGGCCGTCGCATGCTGCGAGAACACGGCGAAATTCACGCCGTCGCCGTCAAAGGTCGCGCCGAGCGGCGCCGGGCGCCCTCCGGAAATAGCGTATTCGGGATGCCTCACGGGTGTTTTGCCGCCTCTGCAAACAGGGCCGCATAGGCGGCGGCCGATGTGTCCCAACCGACCGGGAACTTCATGCCGTTGCGCTGCATCTGCTGGTAGGCCTTGGGGTCGGCCCAAAGGTCGCAGAGTGTGTCGATGGCGTCTTCCAGCGCCTCGACGCTGTCAGGGGCGTGCTGGATGCCGGTGGCGACCTTCGCCGTCAGCGTGGCAACGGTCGCCGGAATAACGGTATCGGCCAGGCCACCGGTCTTTGCGACCACCGGAACCGTGCCATAGCGCAGCCCGTAGAGCTGGGTCAGCCCGCAGGGTTCGAAGCGCGACGGCACCAGGATCGCGTCGCCGCCTGCGATGATCCGGTGCGAGAGCGGCTCGTCATAGCCGATCCGGACTGCCACGCGGCCAGGATGGCTGCCAGCCGCGGCGAAGAATTGGCTTTCGAGCCACGGGTTGCCGGAACCGAGCAGGGCGAGCTGGCCGCCGCGCTCGATCAGCCGGGGCAGGGCGGCCAGCAGCAGGTCGAGCCCCTTCTGCTCGGTGAGGCGCGAGACCACCACGCAGAGCGGCCCGCCGTCGGGATCGAGCCCCATCTCCGCGATCAGCGCCTCGCGCGCCCTGGTCTTGGCGCGCGGCGCCTTGTAGGTGGCGATGTTCGGGTCGGTCTCCGGGTTCCAGGCGTCTGTGTCGATGCCGTTCAGGATGCCGGTGAAATCCTTGCCCTTGTACTTGAGCGTGCCGTCGAACCCCATGCCGAAGGCTTCGGTGGTCAGCTCCTTCGCATAGGTCGGGCTGACCGTGTTGACCTTGTCGGCATAGGAGATGCCGGCCTTCAGCGCCGAGATCCGGCCGTAGAATTCGTAGCCGCCGGCATTGTAACCTTGCATCGGCAGGCGCAGGCGGTGGATCATGTCGGCGCCGGCCGAGCCGGTGAAGGCGATGTTGTGGATCGTCATCACCGAGCCGGTTGTATGCGACGCACCCATCCGCTGCAGGTAGACCGGTGCGAGGCCGCCCTGCCAGTCGTGGGCCTGCAGGACATCGGGTTTCCAGCCGTGCAGGTGCCCCTCGGCGCATAGCCGCGCGCCCATCCAGCAGAGCGCCGCGAAACGCTCGGCATTGTCCCACCAGTCGTAGCCGTCCGGCGCCGCGTATGGGCCGCCCTCGCGGTAGAACAGGTGGGCCGCGTCGAGCACGTAGAGTTCCAGCCCCGCGGCCTTTCCGAACACCACCTGCGCCGGACCACCGTAAAGGTCACCGTCGGTGATAACCTGCCGCCCCTCGCCGAGCGCGTCGAGCACCGCCGGATAGCCGGGCACCAGGGTGCGCATCTCGACGCCCTGTGCCTTGAGCGCGGCCGGCAGCGCGCCGGCCACGTCGGCCAGCCCGCCGGTCTTGATCAGAGGGGCGATTTCCGAGGCGACGGAGAGAACCTTCATGAGAGCGCGGCTTCCCTTCTGTCGAGCATGTCCTGCGTGATCAGCGTGATCCCCTTGCCGGAGACCCGGAACCACTTGGCGTCTTCCTCGGGATCCTCGCCCACGATGAGCTTGTCCGGGATGATCACGCCGCGGTCGATCACGCAATTCTTCAGCCGCGCATGGCGGTTGATCGTGACATACGGCAGCACGACGGCGTGATCCAGTACCGAGAAGGAATTGGATCGCACCATGGTGAAAAGAAGCGAATTGCGGACCTCGGTGCCCGAGATGATGCAGCCGCCCGAAACCATCGAGGACACGGCGATGCCGCGCCTGTCGGCCTCGTCATGGATGAACTTGGCCGGAGGGACGGATTCCGAATAGGTCCAGATCGGCCATTCGTGATCCCACAGGTCGAGTTCCGGCGTGAAGTCGGTGAGATCGATATTGGCCTTCCAGAAGGCGTCCACGGTGCCGACGTCGCGCCAGTAGGCCGGGGCATCGGGGGTGGATTTCACGCAGCTGTCGGTGAAGCGGTGGGCGACGGCCTTGCCGCCCTTCACGAGCTTCGGGATGATGTCGTTGCCGAAATCGTGGCTGGAGTTCGGGCTCTCGGAATCCTCGATCAGGATCTCGCGCAGGAACTTCCAGTTGAAGACGTAGATCCCCATGGAGGCCAGCGTCACGTTGGGATCGTCCGGCGTTCCCGGCGGATTGGCGGGCTTCTCAAGGAAGCTGATGATGCGCCCCGTTGCATCGACGTCCATCACGCCGAAGGCGCTGGCCTCTTCCCGTGGCACGGTCAGGCAGCCGATGGTGACGTCGGCGCCCGAGTCGACGTGCTGCTGCAGCATCATCTCGTAGTCCATCTTGTAGATGTGGTCGCCGGCGAGGATCAGGATGTAGTCGATGTGGTAGCTGTCGATGATGTCTATGTTCTGGGTCACCGCGTCGGCTGTGCCCATGTACCAGTTTTCGCCGCCTGTCCTTTGCGAGGCCGGCAGGATGTCGAGATACTCGTTGCGCTCGGCCCGGAAGAAGTTCCATCCGCGCTGACAGTGCCGGATCAGCGAATGCGCCTTGTACTGGGTGGCGATCGCCATCTTGCGGATGCCGGAGTTGAGTGCGTTGGAGAGCGCGAAGTCGATGATGCGGCTCTTGCCGCCGAAATAGACCGCGGGCTTGGCGCGCTGGTCGGTCAGTTCCTTGAGGCGGCTGCCCCGTCCGCCGGCCAATACAAAGGCCATCGCCCTCGAAGACAGTCTCACATGTGAATTCGGCATGGTTGGTTTCCCTCCCTCAATGTCTTTCTACGGGCGCTACTCAGTCCTCGTCGTGCACCAGGATGATCGTCGATAGCGGCGGCAGCGTCAGCGGCGCGGAGTGATCCTGACCATGCCAGTCCTTCTCCTCCGTGGTCACACTCCCCATGTTGCCGCGCCCCTGTCCGCCATAGGGCTCGGCATCGGTGTTGAGCGCCTCCCGCCACCGCCCCGGAAGGGGGAGGCCCACGCGATAGCCGCTGCGTTCGACCGGCGTGAAGTTGCACACCACGACCACCGGCGGATCGTCGGGCCCGCCGCGGCGAACCCAGGCATAGATCGAATTGTCCATGTCGTTGGCCTCGAGCCACTCGAACCCGCCGGGCTCGCAGTCCTTGAGATACAGGCTCGGCGTCTCGCGGTAGAGATGGTTGAGATCCCTGACCAGCCGCTGCACGCCGGCATGGGTGTGGTACTCGGCCGCCTTCCAGTCGATCTGGTCCTTGTAGTTCCATTCCGACCACTGGGCGATTTCGCAGCCCATGAAGAGCAGTTTCTTGCCCGGGTGCCCCCACATGAACCCGTAGTAGGCGCGCAGGTTGGCAAACTTGTCGCCCTCCAGCCCCGGCATCTTGGTCAGCATCGAGCCCTTGCCGTGCACCACCTCGTCATGGCTGATCGGCAGGATGAAGTTCTCGCTGAAGGCATAGTGGATGCCGAAGGTCATCTGGTGGTGGTGATGCCTGCGGTGGATCGGTTCGCGCTCGATATAGTCGAGGGTGTCGTTCATCCATCCCATGTTCCACTTGAACCCGAAGCCGAGCCCGCCCGCGTCCACCGGCTTGGAAACGCCAGGGAAGGAGGTGCTTTCCTCCGCCGCGGTCAGGATGCCGGGCACCTCGCCGTAGCAGATCATGTTGGTGCGCTGGAGCAGGCTGATCGCCTCGTAATTCTCGCGGCCCCCGTCCTTGTTGGGGATCCACTGACCCTCCTGGCGGGAATAGTCGCGGTAGAGCATCGAGGCGACGGCATCCACCCGGAGCCCGTCGACGTGGTATTCCTCCAGCCAATACAGAGCGTTGGAGATCAGGAAGTTGGCAACCTCGGTGCGGCCGAAGTTGTAGATCATCGTGTTCCAGTCCTGGTGGAACCCCTCGCGCGGGTCGGCATGCTCGTAGAGCGCGGTGCCGTCGAACTGCGCCAGCCCGTGAACGTCGGCCGGGAAATGCCCCGGCACCCAGTCCAGGATGACGCCGAGCCCGGCCTTGTGTGCGGCATCGACGAGGTCGCGGAACTCGTGGGGAGGCCCGTGGCGGATCGTCGGCGCAAAGAGCCCGATCGGCTGGTAGCCCCAGGAGCCATCGAACGGGTGCTCGCTGATCGGAAGGAACTCGACATGGGTGAAGCCCATGTCCTTGGCATAGCCGACCAACTCGACGGCCGCCTCCTTGTATGACAGCGGGCGGTTGCCCTCTTCGGCAATCCGCTTCCAGGAGCCGAGGTGCACCTCGTAGACCGAGATCGGGGCGTCATGGGCGTTGCTGGCGGAGCGGGATTTCATCCACTTGCCGTCGTGCCAGCCGTAGCCGGAGATGTCGCGCACCACGCTCGCCGTCTCCGGCGGATGCTGCGAGCCAAATCCGACCGGATCGGCCTTCTGTGCTATCAGCTGCCCCTGGGCGCCGATCAGTTCGTACTTGTAGGGAGCGCCCTCGCCGATGCCGGGAATGAAGATCTCCCAGACCCCGGTGGAGCCCCGCAGCCGCATCGGATTGCGGCGGCCATCCCAGCAATTGTAGTCGCAGACGACGGACACCCGCCGTGCATTCGGCGCCCAGACCGCGAAATGGGTGCCGCGGACGCCCTCGTGCTCCATCACGTGGGCGCCAAGCACCTTCCAGACGCGCTGGTGGGTGCCTTCGGCGAGCAGGTATTCGTCCATCTCGCCGATCACCGGGCTGAAGCGGTAGGGGTCCTCGTGCTCCCAGGTCTCGCCGGCGGCGTTGCGGCCACGCAACATGTAGGGCGCGCGTGCGGGCACCGGGCCGCAGAACACCCCGGGCGCGCCATCGACGGGTGGCAGCGGGTGGCCGGTGCCGTCCATGACCGCTTCCATGGCGCGGGCCCCGGGGTCGTAGGCCGTGACCCAGACCTGGCCCGCGTGGTCCTGCGGGCCAAGGATCGCAAAGGGATCGTGCAGCGCGCCATGGGCGATCTGCTGTGCGGTCTCGTGAGACAGCGGCGCTTGCGGGGGTGGGGCGGAGGTGTCGGTCATCATGATTTCAGGCTACTCCTTCGCACCACTTCCGCAAGCAAAGACCTCAACCTGCGGCGTCTTCGACCGTCGGCGCGGCCTCGGCGTGCCAGACATCTGCCATGTAGCCGCGGATTGTCCGGTCAGAGCTGAACCAGCCCGACCGGGCCGTATTGAAGGCCGCCATCCGCGCCCAGTCCTTCGGTGCCGCAAAGGCCGTGTCGGCCTCGCGCTGCGCCCGCCAGTAATCGGTGAAATCGGAGCAGACGAGGAAGTAGTCGTGGTGCACGAGGTTGTCGACGATGCCATGATAGCGGCCCGGTTCGTCGGGGCTGAATCGGCCGGCGCGGATCGCCTCGATCGCGCGCGCAAGGCGCGGGTCGGCGGCGATCGCCTGGCCGGAATGGCCGCCGATCTTGCGGCGCTCCATCACCTCGTCGGCGGTCATGCCGAAGAGGAAGAAGTTCTCGGGCTTCACATGCTCGCGGATCTCCACGTTGGCACCGTCCAGCGTGCCGATCGTCAACGCGCCGTTGAGGGCGAACTTCATGTTGCCGGTGCCCGAGGCTTCCTTGCCGGCGGTCGAGATCTGTTCGCTGAGGTCGGAGGCCGGTATCAGCTTCTCGGCGAGGCTCACGTTGTAGTTCGGCGGGTAGACCACCTTGAGATAGCGCGAGGTCAGCGGGTCGCTGTTGAGCACCTTGGCGACGTCGTTGGTCAGGCGCACGATCTCCTTGGCGAAGACGTAGCCCGGCGCCGCCTTGCCGCCGAAGATCTTCACGCGCGGCACCCAGCCCTGGTTGGGGTTGTCTCGGATCTCCAGCCAGTGGGCGATGGTCTCCAGCAGGTTCAGGTGCTGGCGCTTGTATTCATGAATCCGCTTGATCTGCACGTCAAAGATGGCCTCGGGGTCGATGCCGACCTCGAGCTTCTCGGCGATCCAGTTCGCGAGGTCGTTCTTGTTCTGCCGCTTGGCAGCGGCGTAGCTCTCGAGGAAGGCCGCGTCGTCGATGTGGGGCTCGAGCTTCTCGAGCTGCTCCAAGTCGTCGACCCAGTCGTCGCCGATCGCGTCGGTGATCAGCGTCGACAGCCGCGGGTTGCACGACAGCAGCCAGCGGCGCGGGGTGACGCCGTTGGTCTCGTTGACGATACGGTTGGGATGAAGCTCGTGCAGGTCCTTGAAGACCGTCGACTTCATCAGCTCGGTGTGCAGCGCCGACACGCCGTTGACCCTGTGCGCCATGATGAAGCTGAGCTCGCCCATCTTGACGTGCCCGTCGTCCACCGCGGTCACCTTGCGGGTGCCCACGTCCTTCATGTGCAGCTCGTTGATGCGGAAGATGAGCTGCAGGTGGCGGGGCAGGAGGCGGCCCATCAGGCCCTCGTCCCAGCGTTCCAGCGCCTCGGGCAACAGCGTGTGGTTGGTGTAGGAGAGCGTGTTCCGGGCGATGCCGACGGCTTCCTCGAAATCGATCCCGCGCTCGTCCACCAACAGGCGCACCAGCTCAGGCCCGGCGATGGCCGGGTGGGTGTCGTTCATCTGGATCGCGGCCTTCTTGGGCAGCAGCCTCAGGTCGTCATACTCGCTCTCGAAGCGGCGCAGGATGTCGCGCAGGCTCGCGGAGGTGAAGAAGAATTCCTGCTTGAGCCGCAGCTCCTTGCCCTGTTCGGTCGTATCGTCGGGGTAGAGCACGCGGGAGAGCGTGCGCGCCAGCGCCTCGGGCTCGGCGGCGGCGGCATAGTCGCCGCGGTTGAAGCGCTGCAGGTCGAAGCCGTGCATCGGACGCGCTTCCCACAGGCGCAGCGTGTTGCCCCAGCGGCCCCGCCAGCCGATGATCGGCGTGTCGTGGCCCATCGCGATCAGCATCTCGGAGGGATACCAGTTCGCCCGCTTGCCGATCTCCTGGACGTGGCCGCCGAAGCCGATGTCGATGGAAACCTCGGGGCGCTCGAATTCCCAGGCGTGGCGCTGGCTCAGCCAGTCTTCGGGCTCCTCCACCTGTCGGCCGTTCTCGAATCGCTGACGAAACAGGCCGTTTTCGTAGCGGATGCCGTAGCCCATGGCCGGGCAACCGATGGTCGACATCGATTCCATGAAACAGGCCGCGAGTCGTCCGAGGCCGCCGTTGCCGAGCGCGGCATCCGGTTCGTCCTCGAGGATCGCCTGGTAGTCGACCTTGAGCTCCTGCAGCGCGTCGATCGCCGCCTCCTCGAGGCGCATGTTGATGATCGCGTCCTTCAGCAGGCGGCCGATCAGGAACTCCATCGACAGGTAATAGACCCGCTTGTGCTGGCCAGCGTAGGTGCGGCGGGTGGCCTCGAACCAGCGATCGACGATCTTGTCGCGGACGGCAAAGGACAGGGCCATCCGCCAGTCATAGGTCTGCGCGTGCGCAGCGTCCTTGCCGAGCGTGTAGACAAGGTGATGGAGGATCGCGTCTTTCATCTGGGCGGGTGTCATCTGTCGTCCTCGGTTGGTGCCACGGGAGGGGAGGGCGGCACGTGTCGTTCAGCGAGGTTATTCCCGAGCCACCGAACCGGCGCAACCCCGGCCGCGCCCACAGGGCCGCCGCCCCGCCCAACGGAGCGGGGCTGTTGCGGAATCGCTCACGGCACAACGCCACCCGGGCGCCCGCTGCCGTGAATTCAGGCAGGCTGCGTGAAGCGGGTGAAGGGCTCGGCGCCGGTCGCGGCGGGGGGCAGGGCGTCGAACCCCGGGCCGGCCTCCGCCAGCCAGCGCTCCGAGGCGGGCAGCAAACGGCGGTAGTGCTCGGCCACCGTCCGGCGCAGGTCGGTGTCGCCGGTCGGGTCGACCCCGGCGGGCAGATCCGGGAACTTCAGCACCAGCCGCCGCCAGCGGTGCAGGAGCAGCAGTCGCGCCGCCATGGCGTCGAGCGGGGCGAGGTCGGCGGGGAAAGCGTCGAGGGCGGCGAGGTCGCTGCGCATCCGGCGGCGGGCGTCGAGGTGCTGTCGTGGAAGCGGGATGCTGCCCGAGAGGTCGAGCTTGCCGGTGATGCTGAGCCCGGACCCCTGCTTCGGGGCGGCCTCGGCCGGCCAGAGCACCGTGCCCGGCGCGAGCAGCAACCCGCCGCGCGCATCGGGCGCCACCCCGATCGTCAGCACCCAGTCCTGCATGTCGCCTGTTCTGGGCGCGGCATAGATCTCACGCGAGGCCTTGCGGTATTCGCTCAGCCGGTCGCGGCTCAGGCGGTGAAAACTGGCGCGGCCTTCCCGCTCACGCTCCAGCCATCCGTCGGCAGCAAGCCGCGAAAGCGCCGCCCGCATGGCGCCAGACGCAATTCCCACGCGTTCGAGCAATTCCGACAGCCGCGCGGAGGCGATCCGGCCGCCATGCGGCTCCACCGCGTCGCCCAGAACCGTGACAATGAGAGACCAGACACGCGGTCGCCCTTCGGCAAGCAGCGATCGTATGAGGGGGGCGACTGGGTCAGGCGACGGCAGGTCCATGAGCGGCACATTCTGCCAGCCCATGGGGGGATGCAAGTGGCTGTTCGCCGAGCGAAAATGTTAGCCGTTCAGTCACCCGGATGGCTGGGTGAGAAGCGCCCGTAGGAGCCGAGCGCGAAGACGAGCGGCGAGCCCGGGGTATGGGTGACCCGGTCCACCTGGCCGATGACCACGGTATGGTCTCCCGCGCCATGGGCGGCGAAATGCCGGCACTCCAGCCGGGTCAGGCAACCGGCGATCTCGGGCACGCCACGCGCGTCCTCGCGCCAGTCGATACCGTCGAAATTGCGCGCCTCGGCAGCGAAACGCTCCGACAGGTCGAGCTGGCGGGCTTCCAGCACATGGATCGCGAAATCATGCGCCGCGACGAAGGCGTCGTGGCGGGGCGAGGTAATGGCCGGCGACCACAGCACCAGCGGCGGGTCGAGCGAGACGCTGGTGAAGCTGTTGGCGGTGAAGCCGAGCGGCCCGTCGGCATCGCGGCAGGTGACGACGGTTACCCCCGTGGCGAAGGCGCCAAGAGCGGTGCGGTATTCGCGCTCGCGGCCCGGTCCGGGGGCGAAACTGTCGGTCATCTGTCGGTCCTTCCGGCTCTGTTCGACGCGCCGCCTGGTGCGGATCAGGGAACCTCGTGCCCGAGCGCGGCGGTATAGAGCGTGAACCACGTCTGGCGGTCCATGTCGACCTTGAAGGCGTCGGGAATCCTGCGGATTCGCTCCAATGTGTTGGTGCCGATCACCGGCAGGATGCAGGCGGGATGCGCCAGCAGCCAGGAGATCGCCACCGCCATCGGCTCCACGCCGTCTCGCTCGCCGATCGCGCGCAGCGCCTCGTTCATCGTGTTGTGCCCCGAGGACAGCAGCGCGCCGCCCGCGAGCGGGGACCAGGCCATCGGCGCGACGTCCAGTTCCTGCAGGAATGCGAGGTCGCCGTTGGTCATCGGGGCGTTGGCCAGCAGGCTGATCTCGATCTGGTTGGTGGCGAGCGGCGTGTCCATCGCGCTCTGCAACAGTCGCCAGTCATGCGGGCGGAAGTTCGATACGCCGACCGCGCGCACCTTTCCCGAGGCGACCGCTTCGTCCAGCGCCCGGCCGGTTTCGTAGTGATCCATCATCGGGTCGGGGCGGTGCAGCAGCAGCAGATCGATCCGCTCGATGGCCATGTTCCGCAGCGACGCCTCTATCGAGGACAGGATGTGCGAGGCGCTGGTGTCGTAATACTTGACCCGCCGGTCGGCATACCGGCCCATGGGGGCCACGATGCCGCATTTGGTCACGATCTCGATTTGCCGGCGCAAGTGGGGCGCTGCCGTGAGCGCGGCACCGAGCCGCGCCTCCGCCGAATAGCCGCCATAGATGTCCGCCTGGTCGAAGCTGGTGAGGCCGGCCTCGAGGCAGGTCTCGATCTTGGCCTGCACCCGGGCGGGCGAGGGGTCGGGGTCGTCCAGCAGCCGCCACATCCCATAGACGATCCGGCTCAGTTCGAGGCCGACGGTCAGTTCCACGCGCTCCATGGCGATCCCTTCCAAGATGTGTCACGGCGAGTCTGCGATGCCCCAACACGACCACAAAGGGCGGCCTGCGAACACCCCTTTCGGCAGGGTAAAGGCGCATCGCCTGTAAGCCTCGGCTCCTGCCCGTGTACCGTGCGATGCATGCCACCCGTGCGGCGTCGCGCCCCCGGCTTTGGGGATGCACCCGCGCGCCGCCTGTGGTTGAGTGCGCCACGAAGGGCCCTGTGGCGGGCCGGGCAAGTGCGGAGGCGGGCGCATGAACGGTGCGGAATCCCTGGTGAAAACCTTTCTGGCCGGAGGCGTGGACGTCTGTTTCGCCAATCCCGGCACGTCGGAGATGCATTTCGTCGCGGCGCTCGACACCCATCCCGACATGCGGTGCGTGCTGAGCCTGTTCGAGGGCGGCGTTACCGGGGCGGCGGACGGCTATCACAGGATGAGCGGCAAGCCCGCGGCGACCCTCCTGCACCTCGCGCCGGGGTTCGGCAACGGCTACGCCAACGTGCACAACGCCCGCAAGGGGCACAGCGCGATGATCAACGTCGTGGGCGAGCATGCAGACTACCACCTGAAATACGACGCCCCGCTGAAGGGCGATATCGAGGGTGTCACGCGCGGGGTCTCGCATTGGTTGCGCACCTCGGCCGACGCGCTCTCCGTGGCGCAGGACGGGGCCGAGGCGATCCGGGCGGCGCGGGCCCGCAATGGCCAGATCGCGACACTGGTGCTGCCGGCCAACACCGCCTGGGAGGAGGCCGGGGCGCCGGCCAAGCCGCTGCTGCCGGTGCGCCTGCATCGCCCACGCCCGGATCAGATCGCCGCGGCCGCCAAGGCTCTCCACGCGCCGGGGGCGGCGCTCTTCGTCGGCGGCCTCGCGCTTCATGGCGAGTTGGCGCGCGTGGCGGGCCGGATCGCGGCCCATACCGGGTGCCGGCTGATGGCCGACCTCTTCGTGCCGCGCATCGAGCGTGGGGAAGGGGCGGTGGCGATCGAGTGCCTCCACTACCCGGTGCTGGAGAATGTCGAGATCCTGCGGGACGTTCGGCACATGGTGCTGCTCGGCGCCGGAGAGCCTGTGGCGTTCTTCGCCTATCCCGACAAGCCCTCGACCCCCACACCCGCGGATTGCCGGATCCTGGATCTCTGCGGGCCGGACATGGACATCGCGTGGACGCTGGAAGCGCTTGTCGAGGCGACGGGCGCATCCGGAGCCGCGCCTGCCACGCTTCCGCTCGATCTGCCGAACCTGCCCACAGGCCCGATCGATGCGGTGAAGGTGGGGCAGGTTATGGCGGCGCTGATGCCCGAGGGGGCCATCGTGGCCAACGAGGCGATCACCTCGGGCCACCCCCTGGCCAAGGTGACGCGAACGGCTCGCCGACACGACTGGCTGACCAATCCCGGCGGCGCCATCGGCGCGGCCCTGCCGCTCGCGGTGGGCGCGGCCGTCGCCTGCCCGGACCGCCGGGTGATCGCTCCCACGGGCGATGGCTCTGCCATGTACACCCTGCAATCGCTCTGGACCATGGCGCGCGAGCGGCTGGACGTGCTGGTCATCGTCTTCGCGAACCGCGGCTACCAGATCCTCCGCGGCGAGCTTGCCAACGTCGGCGTCAACAGCGTTGGGCGCAATGCGGAACGCATGTTCAACGTCGAGGATCCCACGCTCGACTGGGTGGCGCTTGCCGCCGGTCACGGGGTGGAGGCCGCGCGGGTGACGGATGCGGAGGGCTTTGCGGAGGCCTTCCGTCGCGGTGTCGGCGAGCCTGGCCCCTTCCTGATCGAAGTGGTCCTTTGACGCTTCGCCCGGCCAAGCCGTGGGAATTGGGTATTTCAGCCAAGAAGAAGCCCCCGCTCTCGTCTTCTTGGTGAAAGTACCCGGACCGGACGCTTGCAGCATGCCTCGTTGCCGGGAGCGGAGAGCTATTCGGCGGCCATGTCCAACATTGCGGTGAAGCCGGCGAAGCGCCGGGCCGCGCCTTCGCCGAGATGAGTGACAACGCCTCCCGCAATCGTCATCTCGACCGCGCGGGTCTGGGTGTTGACTGCGACGACATCGGCACGGCAGCCGAAATCGAGAGAGCCGCGATCGGTCAGGCGCAGGATCTCCGCCGGACGTGACGAGATCATCGCCCAGGCGCCGGGCAGGCTGCGCAGGCCCTTGTCGACCAGCGACCACGCCGCGGCCGCCAGCGAGGGGTAGTGCTCGTCGGATACCAGCGCATCGCAAAGCTGTTGTTCGACAAGATCCACGGCGCGGATGCCTCCGGTCTTGTTCCCGCCGGACAGAACGTCGTATGCCGAAAGGATCACCGGGTCGTTCATGGCCTTGGCCGCCGCGGCGGCCTGGCGCGAGCTGGGCATGGCGGCGATGTTGGCGCCGATCATGGAGTAGGTCTCGCGGGTCTCTCCGTCCGGATCGGCCTTGCTGCCATAACAGACGCCCAGCACGTCGAAGGCTTCCGCAAGCCGGCAGAGATGCCGCGGAACCTCGGAATGGCGCGCGATCATCTCCTCGATCCCGTCCCGGAGATCGCTCGGTGTTCGGCCGGCCCGCCGGGCGCGAACGGCGAATGCCTCCGGGTCGCAGCGCGCCATTTCCAGTGCCTGCTCGAGGCTATTGTCGAAGAGCACGAAATCGACGCCATACCGGCGGATGGCGGCCAGCATGCGGTCGGCAATGCCGAGAAGATGCGTCTCGCATCTCAGTTGCAGCCGAAGATCGGTGCCGAGGGCAGGCTTGCAAGCAAGATGAGACGCCAGCAGTCGCTCGGCGAAGTCCGGTCCTTCGGTGCCGCCTTCCCAGGACCAGCCCTGTGTCAGCCAGCCCGTGGTGACGCCTTGCGCGGCGGCGTAGCGGTCGATGGCGGACAGCACACGCTTGAGGTCGGCATGCGGTTCGGGCGAGAGGTGGCGCGGGAGCGCATTGCCATTCAGATCGATGATGCCCGGCAGCAGCAGGTAGCCCCGCATGTCCACCTCCGGCAACGGACCCTTGGTGATCCGGCCATCGGCAATCGCCAGCGAACGGCGCTGGATGGCGCCGTCGCGGAGGATATGCGCGCCGGTCAGGCGCACCGGGGGCAAGGCCGTGTGCATCGGGTGAGTGCTCTTAGTTGCCGCTTCGTCACTTTGTCTCACCGGGATACGCATATTCTGTATCGCGATTGTGACGAAACGACCGGTTTTCAGGGCGTTTTCGCAGGAACGTGATGTGGTCTGAGGCGTGCGATCCCGTGCCAGGCTACGTTCTTGCACGCGCGGTTCGTCGGGGCACGGACGTGACAGCTGAGCTGCGTCGCACAGCTGTCACTCAAGGGGGCGCAGCAGTTCGTGCGCCGCAGACGGGGCCGTCAGTCCTGGTCGCCGGTATCGATGAGCCAGCCGCCCGGGCCGGCGAGATGGTCCGGCAGGACAACGACCAGCGTTTCGTGGATCAGGCAACAGGCGAGGAAGGTCATGATGACTTCTCCGACGGTGATCTGCGACAGCCAGTCCATGATGTCTTCCTCCGCTACCTGATACAGCGCTGACCATGCCGCCCAATTGGGGCGGTGGCGTGGCGGCGGAGGGTTCGAACGGGGACAATTCGGACCGCCCCGTGTCCTACCGTGCCTTTGACCGCCGATTGTTTCGCCAATCCCGTGCGCAGGCATCCGGCCGAGGGCAAGGGGGGCTTGGATCATAGGTGTCGTGGGTATACCCAGAGCCTGATTTCATCGACTGGCGGGTCGCTCGCATGCTCCATGCCTACCGGAACACCGAAC
Source organism: Tropicimonas aquimaris (assembly GCF_042676185.1). Taxonomy (NCBI): domain Bacteria; kingdom Pseudomonadati; phylum Pseudomonadota; class Alphaproteobacteria; order Rhodobacterales; family Roseobacteraceae; genus Tropicimonas; species Tropicimonas aquimaris. Next base: position 192,920 of record NZ_JBHTJT010000008.1, read on the forward strand.
GGGGCCTGCGCCCGATTACGTCGCAGGACGAGGGGCTCGAGGATTGTGTCTGGATCGACCTGTTCGGTCCCCAGCCAGGGCAGATCGAGCGGGTCGAGGCGCTCGGCGTCACGGTTCCGAGCCTGATGGAACTGGAGGAGATCCAGATCTCCAGCCGGCTCTACCGGGAAGGCACCACCGATTACATGACCGTCGTGCTGCCCGGTCTGACGCCCGAGGGGCGCCGGCGCTCCCTGCCGGTCTGTTTTATTCTGGCTCCCGAGCGGCTGGTCACCGTCCGCTACCACGATCCGGAGCCTTTCCGGCGATACGTCGCCAATTCCGGGCGGGACGGCATCGGCTCGGCCACGCCGGGACGGGTCGCCATGGGGCTGGTCGAGGATATCGTCGACCATCTCGCCGACACGCTCGAGGAAATCGGGCGCAAGCTCGACGAGGTGTCGCTGCAGGTGTTCGACGAAGGCGGGCTCGGTCGCGCCAACATCTTGCAGCGATCGTTGATTGCGGCCGGTCTGCTGGGGGAGCGGATCGGCAAGGTGCGGCTCGCGCTTCTGACCCTCGAACGGGCGCTCAACTATATCGAACAATTTCCGACGGAGAAGGAAACCAGCCGGGACGCCAAGCGGCTCGCCCGCGGACAGGCGCGGGACATCGCGGCGCTGGAGGTCCATGCCGATTTCCTGTCGCAGCGCGTTTCCTTCGTCACCGACGCGACGCTGGGGCTGATCGACCTGGAGCAGAACAAAGCGGTTTCGGTGCTCTCCGCACTGGTGGCGCTGTTTGCGCCTGCGACTCTGATATCGTCGATCTACGGGATGAACTTCGCCTGGATGCCCGGGCTCCACAGCGAGTGGGGGTTTCTTCTGGCCGTCCTTCTGATGGTGGGGTCCGGGGCGATCGGGTATCTGTATTTCAAATGGCGGGGCTGGCTCTGAATCGGGGGGGCGGCTGAGGGAGGGCAGGATCATGTGTAATGAGGCAGGCAGTTGGGACCGCCGCCGCGGGGCGCCGTGGATGCGAGGCGTCCCGACACGGTGGGCGCGGTCGGGATTCCGGGCCGGAATGGTGAAAGAGGGCTGACATGGCGGGGCGGCTGTTCGCAGTGGTCGGACCTTCGGGCGCCGGAAAGGATACCCTGATGGCGGAGGCCAGGCGCCGCCGGCCAGATCTGCATGTCGTGCGCCGGGTCATCACCCGGCCCGAGGTGCCGGGGGGCGAGCAATTCGACTCGGTCAGCGTGGAGGAGTTCCAGCGTCGCAAGGCCGCGGGCGATTTCGCCCTAGACTGGGAGGCGCACGGGCTGTTCTACGGGATCCCGAGCAGTATCGACCGTGCAGTGTCCGAAGGGCGCGACGTGCTGTTCAACGGCTCTCGCGGTGTGATGGGGCGGGCCTGGGAGGAATTTCCCGGCCTGTCGGTGATCCTGGTAACGGCTTCCGTACCGGTGTTGGCCGAGCGTCTGGCCGCGCGCGGGCGCGAGACCCGGGATGGCATGGCGACGCGGCTGGCACGAGCGGCCTATGAAATCCCCTATGGCCCGCCGATCCGTGTTGTCGAGAACAACGGAGAGCTCGAGGCCGCGGTGCAGGCCTTCCTATCCGTGCTTCAGCCGTTCAACGTATAGCGGTGCAGGTTGTGGAAACGCCCGTCCTGGCCTTCGCCGAAGAGGCAGATGTCCCGGATACGCAATGGGGCGGGCAGGATCGGTTCGAGTACGGGGGAGAGAAGGATTTTGATCTCCTCGGCCTCCTCGTCGGGCAGCGGGCCGGAGAGCGTGAGGTGAAAGCGGTATTCCTCCATCACGTAGGGATAGCCCCATTGCTGGAGCAGCACCTCCTGCCGTTGGCTGAGGCCTGCCTGCCGCCGCCGTTCCAGTTCGGCCTCGCTCGGCACGGCGCGGAAGGCGTCGAGCGCCTCGACCACGCGGGCGGCCAGCAACGCGAGCGGGGTGGGGTCGCCCTCGGGGACGAGGGCAAGAAAGCCGTCGATCCGGTCAAGCCGCAGCCCGTCCACCATCACCGGTTCGAGAGAGGAGGCGAGCGCCTCGACCGCGTTGTGCAGCTCGGAGACGTCGAAGCCCGGCGCCAGCCGGAAGGGCGGTTTGAGCGTGGCGTGCAACCCGTATCGGTGCGGGTTTTCGGTGATCTTCGCCACCGGCATCGGCAGGCCGGGCAGGGTGGTGCGCGCCACCTTGCGGCCGCCGCGCGGGTCCCAGCCGAGCCACGCGGCACCGAAATCCGCAAGCGCACCGGGCGGCGGAGCATAGTAGAGCGCGTATCGCGTGAAACCGTCCATGGCTTGCCTCCTGTCTCGCGCCTAGCACGTCACGGCTCTGGCCGCGAGATCATAGAAGAACGGAACCTCTCATGTCGCTGACAATTCTCGCCAATGCCCGCATCGTGCTTCCCGACAGCGTGCAGATGGGCAGTCTGAGGATCGACGGCGGGCGGATCGTCGATATCGCGGCGGGCGGCGGCGTGCCCGAGGGGGCGGTCGATTGCGAGGGCGACCTTGTGATGCCGGGGCTGATCGAGCTGCACACCGACAACCTCGAGCGGCACATACAGCCACGGCCAAAGGTCGACTGGCCCCACGCGGCGGCGATCGTGGCCCATGACGCGGAACTGGCCAGCGTCGGCATCACAACGGTCTTCGATGCGATGCGGGTGGGCTCGGTGCCGAACCCGCGCAACGATTACGCCGCCTATGCCCGCGGTCTGGCGACGGAGTTGCTGCAACTGCGCGCCGAGGGCGTGCTCCGGATCAGCCATTACCTCCACCTGAGGGCCGAGATCTGCTCGCAGACCCTGATCGAGGAAATGGCGGCCTTCGGCCCTGTGGACCGGATCGGCATCGTCAGCCTGATGGATCACACACCAGGACAGCGACAGTTCCGGGATGTCTCACGCCTGAAGCAGTACGTGCAGGGCAAGCACGGCATGTCCGACGGCCAGTTCCTGCAGCACGTGGCCCATCTACGCGCTCTCCGCGACAGGTATGGGGAAGCCCACGAGGCCGCGGCGGTGTCGGAGGCGCGGCGCTATGGTGCGGTGCTGGCCAGCCACGACGACACCATCGGCGAGCATGTCGAGGTCTCGGCGGCACACGGGGTCCGGTTGGCGGAATTCCCGACCACGCTGGAGGCGGCCTCCGCCTGCCAGGACCACGGGATCGCGGTGATGATGGGGGCGCCCAACCTGATCCGGGGCGGCAGCCATTCCGGCAATGTCGCCGCCAGTGCCCTGGCGGAGGCCGGGATGCTGGATATCGTCAGTTCGGACTACGTGCCCTCGGCGCTTCTCTCGGCGGCCTTGATGCTGGGCGATCTCTGGGGGGATCTGCCGCGCGGCGTGCGTACCGTGACCACGGCGCCGGCGGATGTGGTCGGGCTTACGGATCGCGGGCGGGTGGAGATTTGCGCCCGCGCCGATGTGATCCGGGTGCACAGCATCGCTGGCGCAGGCGCGGTTCGGGGCGCCTGGGTTGCCGGTCGTCGCGTGGCCTGACCTGCGGAGGCGGGAGCCCTAGGCGCCCGCCCGAAGCTGTCAGAGCCCGAAGCCCACGTCGGTGCGGCTGCTGGCGTTGAGCACGGCCATGCAATCCGGCGCCTCGCCTTCGGTGGCGGAGCATTCGGTGACGTTGTTGATCAGAAGGCGGTTGATGCCTTCACAGGGCTGATCGGCGAGATCGAACTGGACGACCTTGGTCTTGCCGTCGGTCAGCGCCCCGAACTCGAGGATCAGCAGCCGCGAGACGATGTCGCTCGCGTCGAAGACGGCAACCTCGAACGAGATCGCATCGAGATCCGTGCCGGTTGCGTTGCGCGCGACATAGGTCATGCGGCAGCCGTTCTCGGAATCCCGGACGTTGTTCAGTTCCAGCCCGAAGCCGCTGTCCTGGGCAAGTGCAGGGGCGGCGCTCAGGCCTGAAATGGCGACCATGGCCAAGGCCGCAATGGATTTCGGCATCATCGGATTGCTCTCTCAAGGTAACCAAAAAAACGCTCGTTCCTTAGGGTTAGCACGTTGCCGGCGGTGCGCAAACCTTTCTGAGCAGGGCGGTTGCGACCGCGTGGGGTGCGGCGCGGGCCTTTCAGGGGCGCTGCATTCGGGAAACACCCGGCCCGAGAGGCGGCCTGCGGCGACAGATCGTCTGTCATGGACTTGCGGCCCTGAGATAGGTCTTGGCGGGCAACACCTGTCGATGCACTGGCCGCCCGGGGGCCGCCGCATCTCACGACAACCGCAACCGGGACATGGGATGTGACGATGACGACCATCAGGAACACGCCTTGGGACGCGCTGGAAGTGGGGATGGAGGCCGAGCTGCGCCGGGTCTGCCGAGCCGACGACTTCTTCGTCTTCGCCAACATCACCGGCAACATGAACCCCAAGCACTTCCCACGGTTCAAGAATGTCGAGGGGGCGCTTCAGGAGCCGGTGGCCCCGGCGATGTGGATCGCCACGCTGGTCTCGTCGGTGCTCGGCAACAAGCTTCCCGGGCCGGGCACACTCTACAAGTCCCATTGCCTGGAGTTCTTTGAACGCGCCTTCGCCGGTGACGAGGTTGTCGTCCGGATCAAGCTGACTGAGAAGAAGGACGATTGCATCGCCGTTTTCGAATGCGCCATCGACACCACCGACGGCAAGAAGCTGGCGCGGGGCGTGGCCGAGGTGATCGCGCCGACCGACCCGATGGACTACAGCTTCGACGACATCCCCGGCCTGATCGTCGAGCGGCATGTCCATTTCGACAAGCTGCTGGCGGAGGCGCGGCCGCTGCCGCCGATCCGGACGGCCGTTGTGGCGCCCGAGAGCGAAGACGCGCTGCTCGGGCCGTTGCTGGGTTACGACAACACGCTGATCGATCCGATCCTGATCGGCGATGCTGCCAAGATCCGGGAGGCGGCCGCCAAGGTCGGCCGGGACATCTCTGCCTTCGAGCTGATCGACGAGCCACGCCACCAGGCGGCGGCAGCGCTCGGTGTCCGCCTTGTCAACGAGGGGCGTGCGGCGGCGCTGATGAAGGGCAACCTGCACACCGACATCCTGCTGGCGGAGATCGTTAAGCGGGATGGCGGGCTGCGGGTGGGGCGGCGGCTGAGTCATGTCTTCGTGATGGACGTGCCGGGGCTCACCCACCTGCTGCTGATCTCCGACGCCGCGATCAACATCGCGCCGGACCTCGAAACCAAGGTGGACATCACCCAGAACGCCATCGACCTTGCCCATACGCTTGGCATGGCCGAGCCCAAGGTCGGCATCCTCTCGGCGGTAGAGACGGTGAACCCGAGGATCCCCTCTACGCTCGAGGCCGCAGCCCTTTCCAAGATGGCCGAGCGCGGACAGATCACCGGGGCGCTGGTCGATGGGCCGCTGGCGATGGACAACGCGATCAACCTCGAGGCAGCCCGCACCAAGGGCATCCAGTCGATGGTCGCGGGGCAGGCCGAGATCCTGATCGCGCCGAACCTCGAATCCGCCAACATGCTCGCCAAGGAGCTGACCTTCATCGCCCATGCCGAGGCCGGCGGCATCGTAATCGGGGCGAAATGCCCGGTGATCCTGACCAGCCGTGCCGATGACGACAAGGCGCGGCTCGTCTCCTGCGCCGTGGCTGCGCTTTATGCCCATCGCAAGCCGCCGGCCTGACCCGGATCGACCTTCGCAAATCCGCGCAGTCCCCTGAAAACACGGGAGTCATTCGCAAACATGTAGCGCGCTCGGGCGCGATCTGCTCATACTAAAATCGAGGAAATCCTGCTGGGGGACGGGGACATGGAAACGACCGGCGTTGCGGCGTTGTACGAGAATATCAGCATGCCGCTCTTCTCCATCGGGATGGCGTTTCTGATCCTTCTGGTGTCGCTGCCGGGGGCGGCAGTGCTCGGCTATTTGACCGGCGCCCGCCGGCGTCGGGTTCTGCTCGATTCCGGTCGCCCGGTGGACAAGGTGACAGGGGAGACCACTTTGGGGGCGGCACTGGCATTGCTCGGGCTTCTGCTCGCCTTCAGCTATGGCAACGCGCTGAATCTCTCCCAGACACGGAAGGCGTTGCTGACCTCGGAAGCTGCGGCTATCGGAACCGCTTTCCTGCGAGCGGATTACCTGGCCGAACCCGGCAGGACAAACCTGCAGGTTGCGCTGCTCGAGTATGCTCGGACACGGCTTTTGCCGGGGGACGACTCCATCAACACGCTTGAGGAAGCGCAAAGCTTCCTTTCCACGACGCTGGAGTTGCAGGCGAAACTCTGGCCCCTGACGCTGGAGGCCACGGCCGACCCGCTGCCTCCGCCAATGAAGGCCTTTGTCGCAGGCGCGGTGAACGAGGCGTTGGATGCACATCTCTACAGGGTGGAGACGCTCTCTGTCCCGGTCTCCGAGCTGGCACAGGCCATGTTGCTCGCTGCGGCTTTGCTGGCGTTGTTCCTGCTAGGCAACCGGGCTGGGACGATCGGGCGAAGGCTCAGCTGGCGCACGTTTGCTTTCTCGGGCTTCCTGTTGTTGGTGATGGCCTCGATCCTGGACATACAGCGGAGCAGCGAGGGTCTGATCCGGACCGATCCCACGGCAATGCTGGTGACGATATACGACATGGAGCAGGCGCTCGCCGGCCGCAGCTGACCGGCCCGCCCGGGGGGCGCGTCCGATCGTGCAATTGACCCTCTCCGGCAGGGCGCCGATAACCCGCCCGAGGTCCGCTGTCCTCCGCAGGGGTGTGACGGCGCGGGGCCCAATCTGCGAGGCATTCATGAAGACGAGACAGCTGGGCGCGAAGGGATTCGACGTGAGTGAGGTGGGGCTGGGCTGCTGGCAGCTTGGCGCCGACTGGGGCAGCGGCGTGGCGCGCGACATCGGGCTCGAGATCCTGACCACAGCCGCAACGCATGGCGTAAGCTTCTTCGACACCGCCGATGTCTATGGGGCAGGGCGCAGCGAGGATATGATCGGGCAGTTTCTGAAGCATTGGGACGGAGCTCCGATCCGTGTGGCCACCAAGTTCGGGCGGGGCCCGGACGTCTATCCGGACGGCTATTCCGAGGACGCCCTGCGCCGTGGGGTCGAGGCATCGCGTGAACGTCTGGGCGTGGAGGCCTTGGACCTCGTGCAACTCCATTGCATCCCGACCGAGGTGATGCGTCAGGGCGAGATCTTCGACTGGCTGCGCAAACTGCAGGACGAGGGCGCGATCCGGCATTTCGGCGCCAGCGTCGAGACGGTGGAAGAGGGGCTGATTTGCCTTGAGCAGGAGGGGCTGCTGTCACTGCAGGTGATCTTCAACCTCTTCCGGCAGAAGCTGGTTACCGAACTGCTTCCGCAGGCGGCGGCGAGAGGCGTCGGGATTATCGTCCGGCTGCCTTTGGCGAGTGGCGTGCTCAGCGGCAAGTTCAATGCCCAGACGACCTTCGATGCGAAAGATCACCGCAACTACAACCGCGACGGCGCGGCCTTCAATGTTGGCGAGACCTTCTCCGGCCTGCCGTTCGAGAAGGCGGTGGAATTGGCCGAGGCGCTCAAGGGAATGCGGCCGGAAGGCATGACGCTGGCCAAGATGGCGCAGCGCTGGATTCTCGATCATCCTGCGGTGTCCACGATCATCCCGGGGGCCTCGGCGCCGGACCAGATTCTGCGCAATGCTGCGGCCTCGGACGTGACGCCTTTGCCCAAGGCATTGCACGAGGAGCTTGCAGCGTTTTACGCGGCGGAGATCAAGGACCACATCCGCGGCGCGTACTGAGGCGTCTGATCGCGGGGGGCTGTTAGGCCCCCGATGGTCTTTCCGAAAGGCCGCCGGGGCGTCAGAGCGGGGCGAAGCCGTGGATCAGCTGTCGCAGCCCGAGCCAGGCGCCGATCATGATCGCGCCGAGGGTCAGTGGGGCCGAGAAGGCTAGCAGCGAGAAGGCCGAGAGCCCCTGTCCCACGGAACAGCCGATCGCGACGGCGCCGCCCGCGCCCATCATGACCGCGCCGCCGATCTGGCGGCGGAGTTCCCTCGGGTCCTCGCAGGCTTCCCAGCGGAAATGCCCCTTGCGCAGGCTGCCGATGAAGGCGCCGCAGAGCACGCCGGCCACCGAGCCGACGCCGAAGGAGAGGTTCATGCCCGAGGCGAGCATGGCGTAGAGCACGGTGTCGCCGAGCGGGGCCGAGAAGGTATGGCTCTCGACCGGGATGGCGCCGAAACTGCGGTGGGACATGTAGGCGGTGGCGGCCCAGCCCGAAACGATCGACAGGCCGACGACCGCCGCCCAACCCATCGCCTTGCGGCTCGCTCGCACCCGCGCTGGCGCAAGCGCGGCGGCAAGGATCGCGGCCCCGATCAGGATCCCGATGGCGGCGGGGGTGAGGCCCGTTGCGTCGGACAGAAGATGCGCGAAGCCCGCGGGCGTGCCGGTGCCCAGCAGGGTGTCGGGAAAGACCGCGACCCGCAGCGCGGCAAACGGACCGGAAATCACCGAATAGGCGGCGATCGCCATGACTAGGACGATGATGAAGGCGCGCAGGTCGCCGCCGCCAACCCGGGCGAGCACCCCGTAGCCGCAGTTTCCGGCCAGCGCCATGCCATAGCCGAAAACGAGGCCGCCGACGATATGGGCGACCGGGTTCCAGCCGGTTCCGAGGTTGAAACTGTCGGTCGGCTCGAAGATCCCGGCTCCGGCGAGGCCGAAGGCGCCGATGATCGCGACGCCGATCGCAACCGCCCACATGCGCATCCGGATGTCGGACCCGCCGTAAAGAGCGTCTTCGATTGCCCCAAGTGTGCAGAAGCGGCCGATACGGGCTGCAAGCCCCAGGCCCAGGCCTCCCACGAAACCAAGCAGCGCGACAAGCACGCTGTCTTGCAGGATCTCGCCCATAAACAGCCCTCCCCAGCTGTTCAGGCCGGGTCGATGCCCTGTCGTGGCAGTCGGCCGACGGCCTAGTCTGCGCTCTCTTCCTTGCAGAAAAGGTCGTAAACGACCTCGAGTATCTTGCGGGGCCGGTCATCGGTCAAGGAGTAGTAGATCGTCTTTCCGTCGCGCCTCGGGGTTACGAGACCCTCGAGCCTAAGCCGGGACAATTGCTGGGAAACCGCTGCCTGGCGGACCGACAGCAGGTTCTCGAGTTCGGTGACGGATTTCTCTCCCGTGACCAGGTGGCACAGGATCATCAGCCGCCCCTCGTGGCTGATCGCCTTCAGGAAGTTCGACGCCGTGGTCGCCTTGGAGACGATCTTGTCGATTTCCTCTTCGGTTGTCTTGGCGTCGATGATCGGCAATCCCATGGCGTCCAATCTACTTTCATCAGCTTCACAGAGCCCAAAATTGCATTTGGGCGCGGAGTTTTCAATGCTGTCTGGTGGCGTTATCGGCATTCCTGAAGGCGTCTTGGCGGAAACGCCAGCGGATTGTGCGGGTTTGACCGCATTTCCGGCCGGTTCGGTCGTGTCCGGCCGGTGTGTTGGCGGCTTAGCCACCGGTAGCTGCAGGAGGGCGGTAGGCCGTATTGTCCTGCAGCATCCTTTCGATCAGGCCCCAGAAAAAGTCTTCGCCGGGGTAACCTTCAAGCCTGGAAATCTCCTGCCCGTCGGCGTCGATCAGGATGAAGGTCGGAGTGAAATTGACCCGCCGTTTCAGGCGCAGCGCGTCGATCTGGTCGCCGCGCAGATCGACTCGGCGCAGCGGCGCTTGGGCGCCTTCCGGCGTCTTGGGGTAGATCGGTCCGATCTCCTCGTTCCAGCGGGCGCAATAGCTGCAACCGACCTGCTCCACCATCACCAGTTCCAGGGCCTGACCAGGCAGCGCAGCCAGCGCCATCAGGGCGGAAACGGCGAGGGTGCGAAGAATTCCGGGCATGGGGCTACGCCTCTGATTGACGGGTCACATTCGGTAAAGATAATATGAATATATCAATGGGACAAGGGAGGGACGTCCATGCTCGAGGTTTCCTGGGCGGGAGCCGCGCTGGCGGGCCTCTTGTCCTTTCTGTCTCCCTGCATTCTGCCGATCGTGCCTTTCTACCTGTCCTACATGGCTGGCGTGGGCATGAACCAGATCAGCACCGAGGGGGCAATCCCGCCGGAAATTCGCCGCCGCGCGGTGATTTCGGCGATCTTCTTCTCGGCCGGGATCATCACGATCTTCATGGCGCTCGGCGCCTCTGCCTCGGCTTTCGGACAACTCGTGTCGCAATACATGGACGTGCTGCGAATCGTGGCGGCGGTCGTGATCATCGCCATGGGGCTGCATTTCCTGGGCATTGTCCGGATCGGCTTTCTCTACCGACAGTTCAGGGCGGAGGCCGGGGACACCGCCCGGATGTCCTGGCTCGGGGCCTATGTCATCGGCCTGGCCTTCGCCTTCGGCTGGACGCCCTGCGTCGGCCCGGTTCTGGCGGCGATTCTGTTCACGGCAGCGACCGAGGCCGAAGGCGCAATGCGGGGCGCGATGCTGCTTCTGGTCTACGGCATCGGGATGACGCTGCCCTTCGTGCTGGCAGCCTTCTTCATTGGGCCGTTCATGCGCTGGATGAAAGGCTTTCGAAAGCACCTTCCGAAGATCGAGAAGGCGATGGGTGTCCTGCTGATCGTCTTCGGGGTGCTGATCGGGACGAACTCGGTGAACCTGATTGCCGAATGGATGCTGAATTACCTGCCTGCGGTCGGCTGAGACCGTAGGGCCATCTTATTGTCATGGGAGGATATGCGGAATGTTTAGGAGAATGTTCGGTGCCATGGTGGCGCTTCTGCTGGCCGCGCCGATCCTGGTTGCGGCCGAGATCGGCGACGACGGTCTGCACAAGCAGCCCTGGATGCGCGACACTTTCAAGGATCTGCGTGAGGATCTGGGCGAGGCCAACGCCGAGGGAAAGCGGCTGATGGTGATCTTCGAGCAGCGCGGCTGCATTTACTGCAAGAAGATGCATGAGGAGGTTTTCTCCAGGCCCGAGATTTCGGACTTCATCGCAGAGAACTACTTCGTCGTTCAACTCAACATGCATGGACAGACCGAGGTCACCGATTTCGACGGCGAGGTCCTAAGCGAATCGGACATGGCCAAGAAGTGGGGCCTCATGTTCACACCGCTGATTCTTTTCCTGCCGGAGGAGGTGCCGGAAGGCGAGCCTGCGAACCGCGCCGCCGTAGCCAACATGCCGGGCGCCTTCGGGGCCAGCACCACAATGGATCTGCTGGTCTGGGTCAAGGAACAGGGCTACGAGACCGACGAGGACTTTCAGCGCTATCACGCACGCAAGATCAAGGAGCGGCAGGGCTGAACGACCTTTTGTGTCTGATTTCGAAGGGAAAATGAAACCTTTGTCTGCCGGATCGGGTTCGCGCGCACAGATCGACAGCATCGCAAAATTCAAAAAACAGAATTTGTTGTTGCGTGGATCGTTTTCTGTGCGCTACGGTACGCGGAGCGATCCAGATCAGACATCGCACGAAACGCGAAGGCGTCGCTACGGGAGGACATATGAAACGCGCTATTTCAGCGGCAGTCGCCGCCATGACTCTGGCTATCCCGGCCATGGCCGAGACCGTCGATCCGAACGACGTGGTTTACGAGGAGGGTGCTGTAACGGCGTCCCTTTCAGGTGCACCGGGCAACCCGGAGGAGGGAGCCAAGGTCATCAGTGAGAAGTCGGTCGGCAATTGCGTGTCATGCCATCAGATCAGCGCGATGCCGGACGTGCCCTTCCAGGGCAATGTCGGCCCGACGCTCGACGGTGTGGCTGATCGCTGGTCGGAGGCCGAGATCCGCGGGATCGTTGCCAATGCCAAAATGACCTACGACGGTACGATCATGCCCTCGTTCTACAAGACAGGGGATTTCATCCGGCCCGGTGTCGGCTTCACGTCGAAGCCGCTGGCGCCGGAAGACGTCACCCCGCTGCTCACAGCGCAGCAGATCGAGGATGTCGTCGCCTATCTGGTGACGCTCAAGGAATAGCATTGTCCGACCGGGCTGGCCCGTTCCTGGTCAACCGGTCCCAACCAAGGAGAGAGAGATGAACTTCTCACGACGCGAGACGCTGGCCCTGGGCCTCGGCGCCGCCGCGATGGGCTTCATGCCCTTCCGTGTGAACGCCGCCGCCGAGGATGCCATTGCCGCCTTTACCGGGGGCGCCGAGCTCGGCTCCGGCGGGCTGACCCTGACCGCACCGGAGATCGCCGAGAACGGCAACACCGTTCCGATCGCTGTGGATGCTCCCGGCGCGGCCGCAATCCTGCTGCTGGCCACCGGCAACCCGACCCCCGGCGTGGCCGAGTTCAAGTTCGGCGAACTCGCGGGCAGCCAGATGGCCTCTACCCGCATTCGCCTCGCCGGCACGCAGGACGTCGTCGCAATTGCCAAGATGGCGGACGGCAGCTTCGTTCAGGCTTCTTCGACCGTAAAGGTCACCATCGGCGGCTGCGGCGGCTGAGAGAACAGGAGACATAGAAAATGGCAGATGGTGTCAAACCCCGCGTCAAGGTGCCGAAGTCTGCGGCCGCCGGTGACGTGATCGCGATCAAGACGCTGATCTCGCACCCGATGGAATCGGGGCAGCGCAAGGATGGCGACGGCAATCCGATCCCGCGCTCGATCATCAATCGGTTCACCTGCGACTTCAACGGCAAGAACGTCATCGACGTGACGCTGGAGCCGGCGATCTCGACGAACCCGTATTTCGAGTTCGACGCGATGGTGCCGGAAGCGGGTGAATTCAAGTTCACCTGGTACGACGACGACGGCTCCGTCTACGAAGACGTCAAACCGATCTCGATCGGCTGAGCCTCGCCAGGGCAAGGGAAGGAAAGCCCGGCTCCCGGAAGTACTCCGGGGGCGGGCAACCCACAGGGAGGACACGAGACATGAAATTCAAGGCAATGACGGCGCTTGCCGGTGCACTTGCCATCTCCGCCGTCGGAGCCGCGAATGCTGACCCCGTCGAAGATACGCTGGTGATCAACGACGAGCTCGAGATGGTCACCAAGACGGCCGCGCCGGAGCACATGGAATATATCGACGAGATCTATTCCGGCTGGCATTTCCGCGAGGATGACACGCGCGACATGCAGCGGGACGATTTCGACAACGCGGGCATGCTCGGGGTCGAGGCGGCCATGGATGCCTGGGACACGGTCGAAGGCACAGCCGGCAAAGCGTGCTCCGACTGCCACGGTGCGATCGACGAAGACCAGATGGTAGGAGTCAGGGCGGTCTATCCCAAGTGGAACGAGGCCGCGGGTGAGGTCTGGACCATCGAGATGGCGATGAATTCTTGCCGTACCGAGCAGATGGGCGCCGAGGCTTGGGGCTATAACAGCGCCGACATGATAAACATGACTGCGTTGATGTCCTATGTCTCCCGCGGACTGCCCGTCAATGTGGCCATCGACGGCCCTGCCGCCGAGACCTGGGAGAAGGGCAAGGAGATCTACTACACGCGGTTTGGTCAACTGGAGCTCGCCTGTGCGAACTGCCACGAGGACAACTACGGCAACATGATACGTGCCGACCACCTGAGCCAGGGCCAGGTCAACGGCTTCCCGGCCTACCGCCTGAAGGACGCCAAGCTCGTCGGGTTGCATAACCGGTTCAAGGGCTGCATCCGCGACACCCGCGCCGAGCCGTTCGACATCGGCAGCCCGGAGTTCGTGGCGCTGGAGCTTTATGTGACGTCTCGCGGCAACGGTCTGTCTGTCGAGGGACCGTCGATCCGCAACTGAGCTGACATGCCCGCATCGGCCAGAAGCCGGTGCGGGTTTTTTGTGTTCAGAAATATTCAAAATTGCGCATGTTTGCCGCATTGACAGGGCAGCCCGCGCCACCACGAGGAAAAGAATCGCATGATCTCGCGCCGTGACTTTCTGCAGGTCTCGATGGCTGCCTCCGCCATCGTCGGGGCTTCCGGTTTCGGAAGCTGGGGCCGGCTTGCCGCCCAGCAGGCGTTGACCCAGGACCAGCTCCTGGACTTCGACACCTTCGGCAACGTGACCCTGATCCATGTCACCGATATCCACGCGCAGCTCAAGCCAATCTATTTCCGCGAGCCGGAGATCAACCTCGGCGTGGGCGATGCGCGCGGCCAGATCCCGCACATCACCGGGGCGGAGTTCCGCAAGCTCTATGGTATCGAGGATGGCAGCCCCTCCGCCTATTCGCTGACCTACGACGATTTCGCGGCGCTCGGGAAGGAATACGGGCAGGTCGGGGGGCTCGACCGGGTCTCCACCGTGATCAACGCCATCCGCGCGGCACGTCCCGACGCGCTGCTGCTCGACGGCGGCGACACCTGGCACGGCTCCTATACCTGCTATCACACTCAGGGCCAGGACATGGTCAACGTGATGAACAAGCTCGCGCCCGACGCGATGACCTTCCATTGGGAGTTCACCCTGGGCTCGGAAAGGGTGCACGAGATCCTCGCCGATCTGCCCTTCGCGGCGCTCGGCCAGAACATCTTCGACCAGGAATGGGACGAGCCCAGCGAGAATTTCGAGAGCTACAAGCTGTTCGAGCGTGGCGGAACGCTGGTCGCGGTGATCGGCCAGGCCTTCCCCTACATGCCGATCGCCAACCCCGGCTGGATGTTCCCCGAATACTCCTTTGGCATTCGCGACGAGCGGATGCAGGAGATGGTGGACGAGGCGAGGGGAGAGGGCGCCGAACTGGTCGTCGTGCTCAGCCACAACGGCTTCGACGTCGACAAGAAGATGGCTTCGCGCGTGTCGGGCATCGACGTGATCCTCTCAGGCCACACCCACGACGCCGTGCCCGAGCCGGTGCTGGTGGGCGAGACGATCATCATCGCCTCCGGTTCCAACGGCAAGTTCGTCTCCCGCGTGGATCTCGACGTGCGCGACGGCAAGATGATGGGCTTCAAGCACAAGCTGATCCCGATCTTCTCTGACGTGATCGAGCCCGACGCCGAAATGACCGCGCTGATCGACGAGCAGCGCGCGCCCTATCTCGACCAGCTCACCGAGGTGATCGGCCAGCTCGACATGGACGCGGTGCTCTACCGCCGCGGTAATTTCAACGGCTCCTGGGACGACCTGATCTGCGACGCGCTGCTCTCGGAGCGCGAGGCCGACATCGCCATGTCGCCCGGCGTTCGCTGGGGGCCGTCGCTGATGCCGGGGCAGGAGATCACCCGCGAGGACATCTGGAACGTCACTTCGATGACTTATCCGAACGCCTACCGCACCGAGATGACCGGCGAGTTCATCCACGTCATCCTCGAGGACGTGGCCGACAACCTGTTCAACCCCGATCCGTATTACCAGCAGGGTGGCGACATGGTCCGGATCGGCGGCATGGGTTACGACATCGACATCACCAAGCCGCAGGGCAGCCGTATCACCAACCTGACCCTGCTCAAGACCGGCGAGGCGATCGACCCGGCCAAGACCTACATGGTCGCTGGCTGGGCGAGCGTGAACGAGGGCACCGAGGGCCCGCCGATCTGGGACGTGGTCGAGAGCCACATCCGCAAGCTCGGCACCGTCTCCACGCGGCCGAACAATTCCGTCACCGTCACCGGCGCCTGACGCCGGCGTCACCAAACATCGCCGCGGGGCCACCCCGACGGCCGAACGCAACATCAAGGAGGGACATCCCCGATGACCACCAAAGACAAGGCGCCCAGCCCGTCGCGGCGGCAGTTCCTGACCGGCGCCGCCGCTGTCGGTGCCGGCGCCGTGGCGGCCGGCGCCAGCCGCGCCGCCGGACCCGATCCGCTGATCACCGAGGTTCAGGAATGGGCCACTGGCATGGGGGCTGGCGTCGATGCGACGCCCTACGGCCTGCCGATCGAATTCGAGGGCGACGTGGTGCGCCGCAACGTGGAATGGCTGACCGCCGACACGATCTCCTCGATCAATTTCACGCCGATCCACGCGCTCGACGGCACGATCACCCCGCAGGGCTGCGCCTTCGAGCGGCACCATTCGGGCGCGATCTCGCTGCGCAAGGAAGACTACCGGCTGATGATCAACGGTCTCGTCGATCAGGAGCTGGTCTTCACCTATGCCGATCTCGAGCGCTTCCCGCGCGAGAACCGGGTCTATTTCTGCGAATGCGCGGCGAACTCGGGCATGGAATGGGCCGGGGCGCAGCTTAACGGCGCGCAGTTCACCCACGGCATGATCCACAACATGGAATATTCCGGGGTTCCGCTTCGCACGCTTCTGAACGAGGCGGGCGTGAAGCCGGAAGGCAGCTGGGTCTATGTGGAAGGCGCCGACGCCTCATCCAACGGCCGCTCGATCCCGCTGGAAAAGGCGCTGGACGACGTTCTGGTGGCTTTCAAGGCCAATGGCGAGGCGCTGCGCATGGAGCATGGCTACCCGGTGCGCCTCGTGGTGCCCGGCTGGGAAGGCAACATGTGGGTGAAGTGGCTGCGCCGGATCGAGGTGACGGACGCCGCCGTGGAAAGCCGCGAAGAGACCTCGAAATACACCGACACGCTGGCTGACGGTACCAGCCGCAAATGGACCTGGGAGATGGACGCGAAATCCGTCATCACGTCGCCCAGCCCGCAGGCCCCCATCACTCACGGGCCGGGGCCGCTCGTGATCACCGGCCTGGCCTGGTCCGGTCGCGGAGCGATCACCGGGGTCGACGTTTCGGTCGACGGCGGCAAGAACTGGCAGAAGGCCCGTCTTGCCGCACCAGGTCAGGACAAGGCGCTCACGCGCTTCTACCTCGACACGGTCTGGAGCGGCGAGGAGATGTTCCTGCAATCGCGGGCGCGCGACGAGACCGGTTATGTCCAGCCGACCAAGAACCAGCTCCGCGAGGTGCGCGGGCTGAACTCGATCTATCACAACAACGGTATCCAGACCTGGTGGGTCAACGCCGACGGGGAGGCCGAAAATGTCGAAATTTCCTAACCAGCTTGCCCTAGTGAGCCTGGTCGGCGTCTCGGCCATCGCTCTGGCGGTCGGGATGTCGGAGCGCGCCGCCCACAAGGCGGCGGAGACGGCCCACGAGGCGGCGCTGCATGCCGAGGCGGTGGCGAAGTCCGCCGTGCCGCACGATCCGGCGGGAGCCGAGGTCGCCGATGCGGCACCGGCGAAAGAAGCCCCGGCCGAAGAGGTGGCCGAAGCACCCGCTCCGGACGCCCCCGCGGAACCGGTGGCCGTGGCCGTGGTCGATGGCGCGACCGACAAGCTCGACGGCCAGGGCGACACCGATGCGATGACGGGCGAGGACACCGCTGCCGCGCATGGCAAGTTCGGCCTTGGCCGCGCCGCGCTGCCCGAGGAGGTCGCCGCCTGGAACCTCGACATCATGCCCGACGGCACCGGGCTGCCCGATGGCGAGGGCGATGTCTGGACCGGCGAGGAGGTCTTTGCCGACAATTGCGCGGTCTGCCACGGCGACTTCGCCGAGGGCGTCGACAACTGGCCCAAGCTGGCGGGCGGCATGGACACGCTGGACCGTGAGGATCCGCTCAAGACGGTCGGCTCCTACTGGCCCTACCTGTCCACGGCCTTCGACTACGTTCGCCGCTCGATGCCCTTCGGCGCGGCCCAGACGATGAGCGACGACGACGTCTATGCAATTGTGGCCTACATCCTCTATTCCAACGACCTGGTGGATGACGATTTCGTCCTCTCGAAAGAGACCTTCCTGGAGGTCGAGATGCCCAATGCCGAAGGGTTCATCGTCGACGACCGGGCGGAAACGGAGCTGGGGATGTTCAGCGCCGAGCCTTGCATGGAGAACTGCAAGGAGAGCGTCGAGATCACCATGCGCGCGGCCGTCCTCGACGTGACGCCGCAGGACGCGGGCGTCCCAGCGGGAACCGCCGAGGCCGAGCCCGTGCAGGTCGCTGCCGCGGCAGAGCCGGCGGCCACGCCGGAAGCGGTGGCAGCCCCTGCTGCCGAGGAAGCCCCTGCTGCCGAGGAAGCCGCCGCAGCCCCTGCTGCCGAGGAAGCCGCCGCAGCCCCTGCCGCTGCTGCCGATGCGCCCGATCCGGAGCTCGTCGCCGCAGGCGAGAAGGTGTTCAAGAAGTGCCAGGCCTGCCACCAGGTGGGCGAAGGCGCGGTGAACAAGGTTGGCCCCACGCTCAACGGGATCGTCGGCCGCGCTGCCGGTTCCGGAGAGGGCTTCAAGTATTCCAAGGTGATGGCGGGTGCCGGGGCGGACGGCCTCGTCTGGACCGACGAGACGCTTGCCGAATACCTGGCCAACCCGAAGGCCTATCTGAAGGGCAACCGAATGTCCTTTGCCGGCCTGAAGAAGGCGGAGGATACTGCAGCGGTCATCGCGTATCTCAAGGCGCATCCCTGAGGGGGACTGACGCAAGACCATCTGCTTCGGCCCCGTGGGGCCGGGGCTGACTGCGCAGGACGCCACCTCGGGGCCACGGATCGGTCGGGGCAGGGCTGTCAGGGACCAGAAGACGGACAACAGAGGAGGAAGAAATGCGCTACCATATCTCTACCATCGCAGCGGCGGCTTTCGCGCTGGCGTTGCCGGCCAGTGCCCAGGAGGCTGTTCTGCATGATTTCGACGGCTCCTTCGAGGATGCGACCTTTGCCATCGAGTCGGCCATCGTCGGGCGAGGGCTGGTTGTCGACTACGTGAGCCATGTCGGCGAGATGCTCGCCCGCACCGGCGCCGACGTGGGCAGCGACGTGACCATCTTCGATGCGGCCGACGTCTTCCTGTTCTGCTCCGCGGTGGTGTCGAGGAGCGTGATGGAAGCCGACCCGATGAACGTGGTCCACTGCCCATACAACGTCTTTGTCCTGGAAAAGGACGGGAAGGTGCAGGTCGGTCATCGGACCTATCCCGAAGGTCCGATGCAGGAAGTGCAGCAATTGCTGGACGAGATCGTGCGGGAGGCCGCCGACGGGTAGATCCGATCCGGGCCGGGTGACCCGGCCTGCGAATTCGTCAAAGCCAGATAAAGGCGAGGACGGGGGTGCTGCCTCCGTCGCGGCATAAGGCGCGCCATTTGCGGGCTATTTGCACGCAGGCGATGCGGCGGACCTTGTCCGGATGGTCCAGTGCGATTTCATGGCGTCGCACCCGGGGGCTCGGCGCTTGACCTCGGGCGCGGGAACCGCAACCTGAGTGCAAGTGCGCTCGTTGCCCGGGCGAGAGTTCCCGTCCGCGGCACGGCAGGGGAGCCGCCATCATGCACGCCGCCGCTCAGGACGCCGTCATCGCTTTTCTGACCGATCCCGCCAACGAGCGCGGGGCGGAGCCGGTGAAGGTGATCCGAACCCACATCTCGGTCGTCGTGCTGAACGGGGACCGGGCCTACAAGCTCAAGCGCGCGGTCCGGCTGCCTTACACGGATTTTTCGACGGCCGACCTGCGGCTCGCCACCTGCAAGGCGGAATTCGCGCTCAATACGCCCACGGCGCCCTCGCTCTATCTCGGCGTGCGACGGATTACCCGTGCGGCGGGGGGCGGGCTGGAGTTCGACGGGCCGGGAGCGCTCGTGGATGCGGTTGTCGAGATGGTGCGGTTCGACGAGCGCGACCTGTTCGACCGGCTGGCAGAAGGGGGCGCGCTGACGCCCGGGCTCATGGCCACGCTGGCGCACGGGATCGCGCAGTTCCACGCCGAAGCTCCCGTGATCCGAGCGGGTGGCGGGGCAGAGAACATGGCCGGCGTCCTGGACATCAACCGGGCCGGCTTCGCGACCGGCGAGGTGTTCGGCGAGGCCGAGGTTGCCGCCTTCGACGCCGCCTTTCGCCAGCGTCTGGAGCGGCACGCGGCCGTTCTGGACGCGCGCGAGGCGAGGGGGCTCGTGCGGCGATGCCACGGCGACCTGCACCTGCGCAACATCTGCCTTTTCGACGGCCGGCCGACCCTGTTCGACTGCATCGATTTCAACGACCAGATCGCCACGGTCGACGTGCTCTATGACCTCGCGTTCCTGCTGATGGACCTCTGGCATCGCAACCTGGGCGGCCTGGCAAACCTCGTGGCCAACCGCTATTTCGACGAGATCGGGGAGGATGCCGGCTATGAGTTGCTGCCGTTCTTCATGGCCGTGCGGGCGGCGGTCCGGGCGCATGTAACGGGGACCTTCGCGAAGGATTGCGGGGCGGATGCGCCGCGCCAGGCGGCCATCGCGCGGGAATACTTCGATCTCGCGCTGGAGCTGCTGGACGCGGAACCCTGCGGGGTAACGGCCATCGGCGGATTCTCCGGCAGCGGCAAGACGACAATCGCCGAGACGCTGGCCCCGCGGATGCCGCCGCCGCCCGGCGCGCGGGTGGTGGAAAGCGACCGCACCCGCAAGGCGATGTTCGGCGTGCCGGCCGAAACGCCGCTGCCGCCCGAGGCCTATGACGCCGAGGTATCCGACGAGGTCTACGGCCGGCTGGCGGCCCGGTCGCGGGCGCTTGTCGAGGCCGGTGCGAGTGTGGTCGTCGACGCGGTCTTCGACCGCTCGGATCGCCGCGCTGCGCTGGCGGAGGCGTTGTGCGGGCACCGGTTTGCCGGTTTCTGGCTGGCGGCGGATCCGGATGTCCTCCGCCACAGGATCGAGGTCCGGCCCAAGGGCCCGTCCGATGCCACGGTCGAGGTGCTGGAGGCCCAGTTGGCCCGCGCGACCGGTTCGGTGGAATGGTCCGCGATCCCGAGCGAGCAATCCGCCGAAGAGGTGGTGCAGGCGATGCTGGCAGGATGCCTCCAGGGCCGGTGACGCGGATCGAGCGTGGCCTGCGCTCCGCAATCCCGGCACTTTGTCGAAACACTGTGCCCTGAATTCCGGCCGGGCGTGTTAGGCTGGCCGAAATCGCTCGCGGCGCGCAAGCCGTCGCCTTTCCGTCACCAGGGAGCGCCCCATGCCGATGATTTATGTCGAAGCGAGACCAGTCGCGCTCGGGCTCGTTCCGCTCGGGGCCGATCACCTCTATCTCGTCTATCGGAGCGACTTCGGCCAGGACTACGTCATCGGCGGCGGCCCGGACGGGCCGGAGGGTGTCGTGGGCGGCGGGTTCGACATTCAGGTTAACCAGCCCATCGAGAGCTCTCCGGAAGCGCGCGGCGGCGAGAGCCCGTCGGATCGAGATGCGGTGGCGCTTGACTTTCCGGACCTGACGGTGGACGAGGCCTGGGCGCTGATGGTGCGTTACGCGCGGATGATCGACGAGGCCGACATCCGCTACGATTTCACCTCCACCAACAGCAACGCCCTGATCGGCGCGCTGGTCGAGGCGGCAGGGGGTGATGACGATTTTCCGCCCGATACCGGCAGCCCGCTCGGCCCGGTGGGGCTGTCATCTGCGGAGGATATCCTGTCCAGCGTCACGCCGCCGGCGGACGGCGTGCTGCGCGGAACGGCGGCGGACGATTCCTTCGTGATGGCAGAGGTGCATGGCGAGGAGATCCGCGGCCGCGGCGGCGACGACCTGCTGGTGGGCGGCGGCGGGGACGACAGCCTCTATGGCGGTGCGGACGACGATGTGGCCCGCGGCGGTACCGGCAGCGACCTGCTCGCCGGTCAGCGCGGCGCGGACCGGTTGTTCGGCGGGCGCGGCAGCGATACGCTTGCCGGCGGAGCACAGGCCGACCTGCTGAACGGCGGGCTGGGGGCGGATGTGCTGACGGGCGGTGGCGGCGCGGATCGGTTCATCTTCAGCGCCAAGGTCTTCGGGCAGGACATCATCGCCGATTTCCGCCCGGTCGCATTGGGCGGGGCCTCGGACCTTCTTGTCCTGTCCACGGACGAGGTTGCGGATGCGGACGCGTTTCTCGCAGCCTGCCGAGAGGAGGGCGGGGACACCGTCTTCGATGCCGGTGGCGATGGGCTGAACACGATCACTCTGGCGGGCGTCAGCCTTTCGGACCTCGGGGCGGCGGATCTGGAGTTCGTCTGAACCTCGCCTGGTTCAGGGCATCAGCACATCCCTACGGGTATAGATGGCCTCATCGGCCATCCCGTCGTCATAGGTCAGCCGCAGCCGGATTGTCTCGACGCTGCCGAGCGGTGCGGTGACATAGATCGGATGCGCATCGCCGGTGATCGCATTCGGCGTGGCGGTGTCGGTGTGGCAGGGCTCCATCTCCAGCGGCGTCTCCGCTGGCGCGTCGTTGAAGCCGTAATGCACCGTCTCCAGCCCGCAACGCCAGGCGAGGACGGAGGTGAAGTAGACGAGGTCCTGACCATCGTATTCCCGCACGGCGATCCAGCTTGCCCTTTGCATGTTCAGGATCGGGCGAACCTCGGCGGCGGTCGTGAAATCCTCCGCAGCGAGCGGCGTGGCCAGAAGCGCGGCAAGGCAGGCAAGGGCGGGGCGGATCATGGCGGCCTCCTGAGCGTCTGTGACGACGGGAAAAGCCTGCATCGGGGGCGGCCGTCTGGCAACCAGGGAGAGGCACGGCGCCGAAAATTGCCGCGCTCGGTTCTTCATCTGGCCCTTGTTGCCGCCTATGGTCGCGGGAAGAACGAACCGCGGACGGCACGGGCAGGATGCAGACCATTTCGGGGAAACCCTTCAACATCGCGGCCATCGCCCAGGGCGGTCGGCTGCAATACGAGGCGTTGCTTCTGGTTGCCTCCCTGCGGGCCTGCGATCCGGACTTCCCGGGCCGGATCATCCTGCTGGAGCCGCAGCCCGGTGGCGCCTGGCCGGAGGATCCCCGGATCCGGGGCGAAGCGACCCGTGTCGCCCTCGACCGGCTTGGTGCAGAAATCATCCCCTTCGAGGCCCGTCATTTCGGCGCGGCCTATCCGCAAGGCAACAAGATCGAGGCACTGGCGGCCCTGCCGGAAGGGGAACCCTTTCTCTTTCTCGACAGCGACACGCTGATCACCGGCCCGCTCTCTGTTGTGCCCTTCGACTTCGACCGGCCCTCGGCCTCGATGCGGCGGGAACCGACCTGGCCCGAGATCGAGCTTTATGGACCGGGCTACAACGAGATCTGGAGCAGCCTCTACCGCCGCTTCGGGCTCGATTTCGACAGCTCGCTCGACCTTTCCCAGTCCGACGGCTACTGGCAGCGATACCTCTATTTTAACGCGGGCTGGTTCTTCTTCCGCGACCCGCAGGCATTTGGCGCGCGGTTCCTCGAGTTCGCCCGGTCGGTGCGGGGTGACCCGCCGGAGGAACTGGTCTGCCAGTCGCTCGACCCCTGGCTTGACCAGGTCGTTCTGCCGCTGGTGATTCATTCCTTCGGGGGCGGCCGGCCGGGGCCTGAGCTCGCGGGAATGGACGGCGATGTAACCTGCCACTGGCGGGTCATGCCGCTGCTCTACGCGCGCGAAAGCGACCGGGCCGTCGAGGTGCTCGAGCAGGTCGCGGCTCCGAACTGGATCAAGAAGGCGCTGAAGGAGCACGAGCCCTTCCTGCGGATGATCTACCAGGGGCGCGGGCACAAGGTGCGGGCCATGTTCGACCGCGCGAACCTGCCGCGGCCGGAGCAGAAGATCCGCAACAGGATCAAGGCCGCGAAGCTCTGGATGCGCTGATCCCGGCCACCTGCCGGACGGGGTGCGCCAAGCCGCTTTTCGCAGGCGCAGCATCTTTTGCTTGATCGCGGAGGCCGGGCGCGTTTAATCTGGCGTTGGTGGCAACGGCGCCGCCTTTCCCGAAGACCGGGCCCATGAGCAAGGCTGCTCGACCTGTCGCGACATTCGTCGCGCGCATGTCGGCGGCCTTTTTGCATTTGAAAGGCGATCAAGATGAAGAACTTTCCGATGTTCCTCCGCATGGACGGTCGGCGGGTGGTGATCTGTGGCGGTGGGGGCGAGGCGGCGCGCAAGACGCGGCTGGTGCTCAAGACCGAGGCCGAGATCGTCGTTTTGGCGCCGGAGCTGGACCCGGAACTCTCGGGGCTGGTGGCCTCGGGGCGCGCGGTGCACCATCCGGCATTGCGCGAGGATACCTTCGACCGCGCCGCGCTGGCCTTTGTCGCCACCGGCTGCCCGGGGCTCGACGCTGCGCTGGCGGATGCCGCGCGCCGGGCAGGGGCCGTGGTCAACGTGGTCGACCGGCCTGGCATGTGCGATGCCTTCACGCCTTCGATCGTGGACCGCGACCCGGTTGTGGTGGCAATCGGCACAGAGGGCGCCGCGCCGGTGCTGGGGCGTGCGATCAAGACCGAGGTGGAAACCATGCTGCCGCCCCGTCTCGGGCCGTTCGTGGCGCTGGCCGGGCGCCTGCGGGATGCAGTCGCCGAGCGGATCGCGCCGTCCGCGCGCCGCGGCTTCTGGGAATGGGCGTTTTCCGGCGAGGCCTATCGCGCGCATATCGACGGGCGGGAGACGGCTGCGGCCGAGCTGCTGAAGGCGGCCATCGAGGCCGCGCAGGTTCCGGCCACCACCGGCCATATCGCGCTGGTCGGCGCGGGGCCGGGGGCGCGGGACCTGCTGACCCTGCGGGCCGTACAACGGCTGCAGCAGGCCGACGTGATCTTCTATGACCGGCTGGTCGACCCGGAGGTGCTCGAGCTGGCCCGGCGCGACGCGGATCGGGTGTTCGTGGGCAAGGAGGTCGGCGCCAGCAGTTGGCCGCAGGACCGGATCGACGCGCTGATCGTCGCCGAGGCGTCGCGCGGGCGGCGGGTTGTCCGGCTCAAGTCCGGCGATCCGTCCGTCTTTGGCCGCGCCGGGGAGGAGCTCGCCGCCGCCCGCGCCGCGGGCATCGAGGTCGAGCTCGTTCCAGGCATTACCGCCGCCTCGGCGGCTGCCGCAAGCCTGCAGCAGCCGCTGACCGAGCGGGGCGAGATCGACACCTTCGTCGCCACCACCGGCACCTGTCGCCCCGGCGACGCCAACCCGCAGCGCGCTGGGCTGGCGCGTCCGGGCAGCTCGGTGGCGTTTTACATGGCCGTGGAACGAGCCGCACAGGTGGAGTCCGACCTGCTGGCCGATGGGGTTCCGGCCTGCTGCCCGGTCGACATCGTGGCCTCGGTCAGCACGGAACGCGAGCGGCATGTGCGGGCGACGCTCGGCACGCTGTCGGAAACGGTCGCGGGCGAAGGCATCCAAAGCCCGGCGATCCTGTTCCTGCGCTATCCAAAGTCGATGGCGGTTGCCGGTTCCGAACAGGCCCGCGCGGTGGCCTGAGCAGGCAGCTCGCGCTGTCCTGTCGTCTGGACATGCCACGCGCATTGCCGCATCACGGCTGCGTAGTGAGCTTTCCCGAGGATCCGACCATGACGACCCAGGCTTTGGCGCACGGCGTGGCGCGGGCAGAGACAGGCATCGCGCGCGTCGAGGTCGACACCGGCACCGGCGGGTTGAACAGCCTGAGCTTCGCCTTCGGCGGTGGCGAGATCGTGCCGCTGCACCGCGCGCCGTGGGTGGACGAGGGGCGCGAGGACGAGCTTGCGTTGATGGACCCGGTGGAGCGCCGGCTCGCCGGCGATTTCTTCTGCGCGCCTTTCGGCGGCAACGATGTGGAGCCGGGGCCGATCCACGGCTGGGCCGCGAACAGCCCCTGGCGGGTCGTGAGCGCGGGGGACGGGGCGCTCGACCTGCGGCTCGATCGGCTGGTACAGGGGGCCCAGATCACCAAGTCGCTGCGGCTTGGCCGGCAGGTGCCGGTTCTCTGCCAGGAGCACCGCATCCTCGGCGGCGAGGGGCGGCTGCCGGTGGCGCATCACCCGATGATCCGGATGCAGGGCGGGGCGCGGTTTTCCTGTTCTGCCAAGCGCTTCGCGGTCACACCTGATGCGCCGCTCGAGGCTGGCCGCAACCGGCTGGCATGTCCTGCACGGGGAGCGGACCTTTCCGCCTTTCCGGCGGCGGGCGGCGACACTGTCGATCTCCACGCCCTGCCGATCGCCGAGGGTTGCGAGGATTTCATCCTGTTGGTGGAGGCGGCGGGTAGCCCGCTCGGCTGGAGTGCTGTGGTGCGCGATGCCGAGGACGACGTGGTGTTGATCCTGAAGGACCCGGCGACGCTTCCGGTGACGATGCTCTGGCACTCCAACGGTGGGCGGGACTATGCGCCCTGGGACGGGCGTCATACCGGCGTGCTGGGCATCGAGGACGGGTGTGCGCCCGGCGCAGGCGGACACAGCGCCGCGTTTCACCCCAACGCGGTCTCGGCCGCAGGGGTGGCGGATGCGCTGGACCTGGCGCCGGGGCGGGAGCACCGGATCGCCCATGCCATCCTCGCCTTCCCGCGCCCCAGGGGCTGGCGGGAGGTGGCCGAGGTCACGCTGGAGGGCGGGCGCCTGCGGGTTGCGGACCAGTCCGGCGATGTGCTGCAGTTCGAATCCGAGCCGGCGTTTGCGGCCGTCGGCCTCTAGCGCCGCGCCTGCGCCCCCGCCTCAGCGGATGCGCAGGGTGGTCTCCGGATCGAAGAACACGGCCTTCGTCATGTTGAAGGAGATCGGGGAGAAGCTCCCGAGCTGGATTTTGGCGTCGGCGCGGAACCGCGCGATGCATTCCTTCCCGCCGAGCGGCGTCAGGGCAAAGGTGTCCGATCCGGCGGGCTGGCTGACCTCGATGTAGCAGTCGCGGGTCTCGATCCGCGGCGAGGTACGGTCCGCGCCGTCGGGGTCGGTCATCGCCTCCGGGCGGATGCCGAAGACAACCGGCTTGCCGAGACGCTCGCGCATCGCGGCAGTGTCGGGGGCGGGCAGGGCGATCTCGCTGCCGCCATGGCCCTTGATCCGGACCTCAAGCCCCTCCGGCCCCTGGTCCAACATCCCGTCGATCAAGTTCATCGAGGGCGAGCCCATGAAATCGGCCACGAACATGTTGTTTGGGTTGTTGTAGACCTCGTCGGGCGTTCCGAACTGCTGGAGATAGCCCGCCTCAAGAACCGCGATCTTCGTGGCCAGCGTCAGCGCCTCGATCTGGTCGTGCGTCACGTAGACGATGGTGGTTCCCATCCGCTGATGCAGCCGCTTGATCTCGGTCCGCATGTCGACCCGCAGCTTGGCGTCGAGGTTGGAGAGCGGCTCGTCGAACAGGAAGACCTGCGGATGGCGCACCAACGCCCGACCCATGGCGACACGCTGGCGCTGCCCGCCGGAGAGCTGGGAAGGTTTGCGGTCGAGCAGTTCGCCGATCTGCAGGATTTCGGCCACTTCTTCGATGGCTTTTTCGCGCTCCGCCTTGTCGATCCCGCGGATCTCCATTCCGAAGGCGATGTTTCCGCGCACAGTCATGTTCGGGTAAAGCGCGTAGGACTGGAACACCATCGCGATATCGCGCTTGGAAGGGTGCAGCCCCTCGACGTTTCGCTCGCCGATGCGGACCTCGCCGGAGGTGATCTTTTCCAGCCCCGCGATGCAGTTGAGCAGGGTGGACTTGCCGCAGCCCGATGGGCCGACGAGCACGAGGAAGCCGCCGTCCTCGATCTCGAGGTCGATGCCCTTCAGGACATCCACAACCCCGAAGCTCTTGGTCAGTTTTTCGATGGTCAGTGAGGCCATGGGATCATCCCTTCACGGCGCCGGCCATCAGGCCACGCACGAAGTAGCGTCCGGAGACGATGTAGACAACAAGGGTGGGAAGGGCGGCGAGGATCGCGCCGGCGAAGTGCACGTTGTATTCCTTCACACCCGTCGAGGAGTTCACCAGGTTGTTCAGCGCCACGGTGATCGGCGTGGAATCGTAGCTGGAGAAGGACGCCCCGAAGAGGAAGTCGTTCCAGACGTTGGTGAACTGCCAGATGATGGTGACGACGAAGATCGGCCCGGAGGAGGGCACGAGGATGCGCCAGAACACTTGGAAGAACGAGGCGCCGTCGATCTGCGCCGCACGCACGAGTTCTGTAGGGAAGGCGGCGTAGTAGTTGCGGAAGAACAGCGTGGTGAAGCCGAGCCCATAGACCGTATGCACCATCACCAGCCCCGGGATCGTGCCCGCCAGCCCCAGCATGCCGAGGATCCGCGCCATCGGGATCAGCACGATCTGGAAGGGGATGAAGCAGGCCAACAGCATCAGCCCGAAGACGAGGTTGGCGCCGCGGAACGACCACTTGGTCAGCACGTAGCCGTTGAGCGCGCCGAGGAAGGTCGAGATCAGGACCGCCGGCACGACCATCAGGATCGAGTTGAGGAAATAGGGGCGCAGCCCCGTCGCCTCGACCCCGACCTGAGTGGTGGACCAGGCGGCCTTCCACGGCTCGAAGGTGATCGCCTTGGGAGGCGCGAGCATGTCGCCGCCGTGGATTTCGTCCAGCGTCTTGAGCGAGTTCGAGACCATCACCCAGAGCGGCAGCAGGTAATAGAGCACGAAGAAGATCAGCAGCGTGTAGATCAGCGCCCGCACCAGGCGGCCGGACTGGATCGCGTTGTCCTGGCTTGGAATGCTCATCGTCTGTCGGCCCCCGCCCGGATTTCGCTGTAGAGATAGGGGATGATGATCGAGAAGATCATCACCAGCATGATGATCGCCGAGGAGGCGCCCACGCCCATCTGGTTACGGGTGAAGGTGTAGGAATACATGAAGGTCGCCGGCATCTCGGTCGCCCGGCCCGGGCCGCCGCCGGTCATCGCCACGACGAGGTCGTAGGACTTGATCGCGAGGTGGGTCAGCACCACGAAGGCCGAGAGGAACACCGGGCGCATCATCGGGATGATGATGCGGCGGTAGATCAGCACGCCCGAGGCGCCATCGACCTGCGCGGCCTTGATGATCTCGTTGTCGACCCCCCGCAGCCCGGCGAGGAACATCGCCATCACGTAGCCGGAGCTCTGCCAGATTGCGGCGATGACGATGGTGTAGATCGCCATGTCACTGTCCTTGATCCAGGTGAACTCGAAGCTCTCCCAGCCCCATTTGTGCATGGTGTTCTGAAGCCCGATGCCGGGGTCGAGGAACCATTTCCAGGCGACGCCGGTGACGATGAAGGAAATCGCCATCGGATAGAGATAGACGGTGCGGATGAAGCCTTCGTTGCGGATCTGCTGGTCGAGCAGGATCGCGAGGAAAAGGCCGAGCACCGAGCTGATGAGGATGTAGAGCGTGCCGAAGATCGCCAGGTTGACCAGGGCGATGTTCCAGTGCTTCAGCCCGAACAGCTTGACGTAATTGGCCAGCCCGATGAAGTCGTTGTTGGGCAACATGCGCGAGTTCGTCATCGACAGCCATCCCGTGTAGAGGATGAAGCCGTAGACGAACAGCAATACGGCGGCGAAGCTAGGGGCCAGCACGATGCGTGGCACCCAGTCCTGAAGGCGGTCTCTCATGAAGGCTCCCTCGGTCCTGAGGGGCCGGCAGACAGGCCGCCGGCCCGGATCGCGGTCGCGCGGGGGCAGGCCCCGCGCGGCGAGACGAGGTTACTGCGCGGCCTCGACGGCGGCGGCGAGTTCTTCGGCGGCTTCCTCGGCGCTGTATTCACCGTTCAGATGCGCGGTGACGACGTCGAAGATGGCGCTCTTGATGTTGGAGCTGGCGCCGTGGCCATGCGCCATCGAGCCCTGCAGCGTGCCGTTGGCAGCGGCTTCGGCCAGGTCGGCCATGCCCTTCTTGCCGCAATCGTCGAAGGCTTCGTCCGAGATGTCGGTGCGTGCGGGGACCGAGCCCTTGACCGTGTTGAACGCGACCTGGAAGGCCGGGTCCATCACCGCCGACGCCATCAGCTTCTGTGCGGCGACCTTGTCCTCGGAGACGTCGAACATGGCGAACTGGTCGGAGTTGAACAGGACGCTGCCTTGCGTGCCGGGGAAGCGGATGCAGACGAAATCCTCGCCCGGCACCTGCTCGGCCCGCAGGAACTCGCCCTTGGCCCAGTCGCCCATGGCCTGCATCCCGGCCTCGCCGTTGATCACCATTGCCGAGGCGAGGTTCCAGTCGCGGCCCGAGAAGTTGTCGTCGAAATAACCGCGCAGAACTTCCATGCGCTTGAAGGCCTCGACCATCTGCTCGGAGGAGAGCGCCTCCGGGTCCTGCTCGATGATGGCGGCCTTGTAGAAATCGTCCCCGAGGCCCAGCACGACCGAGTCGAAGATCGTGCCGTCCTGCCAGGGCTGGCCGCCGTGGGCGAGCGGGATGATCCCGTTCTCCTTCATCTTGTCGAGCACGGCGATCAGCTCTTCCCAGGTGGTCGGAGCTTCGCCGCCGGCGGCATCGAGCGCCTCCTTGTTGATCCACATCCAGTTCGTGGAGTGGACGTTCACCGGCGCGGCGATCCACTTGTCGTCATACTTGGAGAATTCCTGCAGCGCCGGCGGCACCACGTCGGCCCATCCTTCTTCCGCAGCGAGATCGGACAGGTCGCCCAGGAAGCCCTCGGCCGCCCAATCCTTGATGTCGAAACCCAGCATCTGCACGGCGGTGGGCGGGTTGCCCGAGGTGACGCGAGAGCGCAACACGGTCATCGCCTCGACGCCGGAACCGCCGGCGACCGGCATGTCCTGCCAGGTGACGCCCTTGGCCTCGAGGTTCTCCTTGAGCACGTTGAGCGCCGCGGCCTCCCCGCCGGACGTCCACCAATGCAGGACCTCCACTTCTTCGGCCTGGGCCAGCGGCGCGGCGGCACAGAGTACGATTGCCGAGGCCGTAGCCTTCAGGGCTAGTCTGAGTTTCATGGTTTCCTCCCAATGAAAACACGCAGGTTCGAAAGTGAGCTTTATAACGATTTAACTTGGCATATCTGTCAACACTGTTTTCGCAAACAGTCTTTCGCTATCTTTCATTGGCGGTATGATCCAAGGTCAAGCCGCGGTGTCGCGGGATTTGAATCGTTTTAATCTTCGATGTCGAGCCAGCCCATGCCGACCGGCGACCACGAACAGCCCTCCGTCCGAAGCGGCCCCCCGAGGCCCACGCTCAAGACCATCGCCGAGATGTCGGGGCTGGCCGTGGCAACGGTGTCGCGGGCCTTGGCCGATGATCCCAAGATCGCCGAGGCGACCCGCAAGCGGGTGGCCGAGATCGCGCGCCTGGTCGGCTACGAGCCGGACCGCGCGGCGCGGCGCCTGCGCACCGGCCGGACGATGGTGATCAACCTGATCCTCGACCCGCATTTCGAGGTGCTGGGCTTCGGCAACGCGCTGCTTGTCGGTCTGACCGGCGCGCTGGAAGGCACCGGCTACAACCTCGTGGTGACGCCCCATTTCACCGAGGAGGATGTCCTGCCGCCGATTCGCCGGATCGTCACCAACCGGCAGGCCGACGGATTGATCTTCACCCGGACAGCGCCTTTCGACGAGCGGGTGCGGTTCCTGATGGAGCAGGGCTTTCCCTTCGTCTGCCATGGGCGGACAGAGTTCACCGAGCAGCACCCCTGGGTCGATCATGACAACGAGGCCTTCGCCTATGCCGCCGCCAGCCGGCTGGTCGCGCAGGGTTGCCAAAGGATCTGCGCGCTGTTGCCGCCCGAAACCCTGACCTTCCGACAGCACCTGCGCTACGGCCTCATGCGCGCGGTGCGCGAGACCGGGGTGGGATTCCATATCCCCGAGGAAGTCACGCTCGACTCCCCGATGGACCGGATCCAGGCCTGGGCGCAGGCCATTGCCACCACCCCGGACAGCCCGGACGGTTTCATCTGCGGGGGCGAGGCATCCTGGCTCGCGATCCGAAACGGCTATCGCGCCGCGGGGCAGGGCGCACGCTTTCGTGCCGTAGCGAAATCCATCTCCGGCATCCTCTCCCAGATCGACGCCGGCGCCGACGTAATCCACGAAGATATCGAGGAGGCCGGCCGGCTCCTGGGCGACCGCCTGCTGCGCCGCATCGCCGAGCCGCACCTGCCCCCGCCGCAGACGCTCCAGGCGCCGGTCATCCAGTTCCGGGACTGACCACAAGCGCGGCCGGAGCGCACAGCGCGCTCCCAGCCTCTTCTTGGCTCAAATACCCAATCCGACAGTTTGCTCCCGGCGCGTGGCGGGGGCAAGTCGAAGCGGCGTCAATGAGCGATCATCACGTGCCGCACGGCGGTGTAATCCTCCAGCGCGAACATCGACATATCCTTGCCGTATCCCGATTGCTTCAACCCGCCATGCGGCATCTCGTTGACCAGCATGAAATGCGTGTTGACCCAGGTGCAGCCATAGCTGAGCCGGGCCGAGGCCTCCATCGCCCGCCCGATATCGGTGGTCCAGACCGAGGAGGCGAGCCCGTAGCGGCTGTCGTTGGCCCAGGAGATCACGTCGTCGTCCGCGCCGAAGCGGGTGATCGAGACGACGGGACCAAAGACCTCGCGCTGCACGATCTCGTCGGTCTGCAGCGCGCCGGCGATGACCGTGGGCTTGTAGTAGAAACCGGGCCCGTCATGCAGCCCGCCGCCGGTGGTGACCTCCATGTGGCCCTGGTCGGCGGCGCGCTGCACGAAGCTGGCGACGCGGTCGCGTTGGCGCTGGCTGATCAGCGGCGGGATCTCGTTCACGGTGTCGTCTGCATTGTCGTAGATGATGCCGGAGACCGCCCCGGAGAGCTCCGCCACCAGCTTCTCGTAGATGCCGGCGCCGGCATAGATCCGGCAGGCGGCGGTGCAGTCCTGGCCGGCGTTGTAATAGCCGAAGGCGCGCAGCCCCTCGACGACGCGGGCAAGATCGGCATCGTCGTAGACGATCACCGGCGCCTTGCCCCCCAGCTCCAGGTGGGTGCGCTTGACCGAATTGGCCGCCGCAACAAGCACCTTCTTGCCCGTCGCGATATCGCCGGTGATCGAGATCATGTCGACGCCGGGATGGTTGATCAGCGTGTTGCCGACGCTCGCCCCCTGGCCGACGATGACGTTCACGACGCCCTCGGGCAGGATCTCGGATAGCACGCCGGCCAGCTTGAGCGCGGTGAGCGGCGTCTGTTCGGAGGGTTTCAGGACGACGGTGTTGCCGCCCGCCAGCGCCGGGGCGAGCTTCCAGGCCATCATCATCATCGGGTAGTTCCAGGGCGCGATGGAGGCCACGACGCCGACCGGGTCGCGCCGGATCATCGAGGTGTGGCCCTCCATGTATTCCCCCGCCAGCGGCCCGTGCATGTTGCGCACCGCGCCCGCGAAATAGCGGAAGCAATCGGCGATGGCGGGGATCTCGTCGCCGCGCACCGCGCCGATCGGCTTGCCGCAGTTGAGCGCCTCGAGCTGCGCCAACTCCTCCGCATTCGCCTCGACCGCGTCGGCAATCGCCAGCAGCTTTTCCGAGCGCTCCGCCGGGGTAGTGCGGGACCATTTGGCAAAGGCCTTGCGCGCCGCCGCCACCGCCCGGTCGATCTGCTCGCCGCTGGCTTCCGGCATCTTGACGATCAACTCGCCGGTTCGCGGGTTGAGCACCATCTCCTCGGTCTCTGTCCCGGCCTCGAAATCCCCGCCGATCAGCATGTTGGTTTCCATGGTTGTCTCCCTGTTGTCATTTGCCCTGTCCGGCCACCGTGTCGGTGCCGCGGGTCAGGTAATAGGCGCCGAGGATCGGCAGGAGCGTCACCAGCGCCACCATCATGGCGACGACGTTGGTGACCGGGCGTTCGCGTGGCCGGACCAGCTCTTCGAGCATCCAGATCGGCAGCGTCTGCTGCTGGCCCGCGGTGAAGGTAGTGACGATCACCTCGTCGAAGCTGAGCGCGAAGGCGAGCATGCCGCCGGCCAGCAGGGCGGTCGCGATGTTGGGCAGGATCACGTATCGGAAGGTCTGGAACCCGTCCGCGCCGAGGTCCATCGAGGCCTCGATCAGCGAGCCCGACGTGCGCCGGAACCGCGCCACCGCGTTGTTGTAGACGACCACGACGCAGAAGGTCGCGTGGCCTAGAACGATGGTCCAGAAGCTGAACGGGATGTCGGCGAGGTGGAAGGCCGAGCGCAGCGAGATGCCGGTGATGATGCCGGGCAAGGCGATCGGCAGGATCACCAGCAGCGACACCACCTCGCGCCCGAAAAACCGCGTGCGGCTGACCGCGGCGGCGCAGAGCGTGCCCAGCACCAGCGCGATGGCGGTCGAGATGGCGGCGACCTTCAGCGAGAGCACCAGCGCCTCCCAGACGTCGGGCCGTTCCCAGGTGACACCGATCCACTTCGTCGTGAAGCCCGGGGGCGGCCACTGGTAGGACTTGTCCTCCGTGGTGAAAGCATAAACGAAGATCAGCAGGATCGGCAGGTGCATGAAGGCCAGCCCGGCGGCGGCGGCGATCTTGAGGGCGAGGGGCGCGCGGTCAGAGTGCATCGAAGGCCCCCATGCGCTTGGCCGCCCAGAGGTAGATGGCCATGATGACGATCGGCACCACGGCGAAGGCGGCGGCGAGCGGGATGTTGCCGGCCGTGCCCTGGTAGGCATAGACCGCCTGGCCGATGAAGCGGCGCGAGGTGCCGACGATCTGCGGGATGATGTAGTCGCCCAGCGTGAGCGAGAAGGTGAAGATCGAGCCCGCGATCACGCCGGGCAGCGCCAGCGGCAGCAGCACGTGGCGGAAGGTCTGACCCGGCGTCGCGCCGAGATCGCCCGAGGCTTCCAGCATCGAGGCCGGAACGCGCTCCAGCGAAGCCTGGATCGGCAGCACCATGAAGGGCAGCCAGACATAGAGGAACACGAGGAAGGTGCCGGTGGCGCTGACCGAGAGCGAGTTGCCGCCCACCACCGGTATCGCGAGATAGGCATTGAGCAGCCAGCTCAGGTGCAGAGTCTCGAAGAGCCAGTTCAGGATGCCTTCCTTGGCGAGGATCAGCTTCCAGGAATAGACCTTGACCAGGTAGCTCGACCAGAGCGGCAGCATCACCCCGAGGTAGAACAGCGCCTTCCACTTTCCGCGGGCATAGCGCGCCGCGTAATAGGCGATGGGGAAGGCGACGATGGCGGCGGCGATGGTGACGGAGGCGGCCATCACCACGGTGCGCAGAATGATGTCGAAATTCGCGGGGGTGAACAGCTCGCGATAGGTCTTGAGCGTGAACTCGTACTGGATCAGCCCCGAGAACTCGTCGATGGAGAAGAAGCTCTGGGCCAGCAGGGCGAAGAGCGCGCCGAGGTAGACGATGCCGAGCCAGAGCGCGGGCGGCCCGAGCAGCAGTAGGATCACCAGCCGCGGGTTGCGCCAGAGCAGGTCCGAGAGCGCGGGCAGGATGCCGCGCCGGCCGGGGTCGATGGCGTGTTCGCTCATTCCGTGGCCTCCATCATGTGAAGGTCCTCGGCCGCCCAGCTCACATGCACCTGCTCGCCGGGCTGAGGAATGCGCGCGCCCTTGGGCAGGAGCGCCACCATCGAGAGGTCTTCGAGATCCAGGGACACCCGCGTCGCGGCGCCGAGGAAGGCGGTGGAATGAACGGTTGCGTGCAGCCCGTCGGCACCCAGCCCGGCATCGCCCAGCCGGACGGCCTCGGGGCGGAGCGCGCCGTGGCGCCACTGGCCGGTGACCTTGGCGACGAGATGCGGCGGCAACACGTTGGAGGAGCCCACGAAGTCGGCGACGAAAGGCACTTCGGGGCGGTAATAGACGTCTTCCGGGGCGCCGATCTGCACGATCTTGCCGGCGTTGAATACCGCCACCCGGTCGGCCATGGAGAGCGCCTCGCCCTGGTCGTGGGTGACGAAGACGAAGGTGATGCCGAGCTTGCGCTGCAGCGCCTTGAGTTCCTCCTGCATTTGTTCGCGCAGCTTTAGGTCAAGCGCACCGAGCGGTTCGTCGAGCAGCAGCACCCGGGGGCGGTTGATCAGCGCGCGGGCCAGCGCCACCCGCTGCCGCTGGCCGCCAGACAGCTCGGATGGCTTGCGGCTGCCGTAGCCGGGCAGGGCGACCATCTCCAGCGCTTCCTCTGCGGCGCGGTGGCGCTCGGCCTTGGGCGTGCCGGCGATCATCGGCCCGTAGGAGACATTGTCGATCACGTTGAGATGCGGGAACAGCGCGTAATCCTGGAACACCGTGTTGACGTGGCGCCGGTAGGGCGGCACGCCGTGGGCGCTCTCGCCGAAGATCGAAACCTCGCCCGCGGTCGGCTGCTCGAAGCCGGCGATCAGCCGCAGGCAGGTCGTCTTGCCGGAGCCGGAGGGGCCGAGCATGGCGAAAAACTCACCCTCGGCGATGCTGAGGTCTACGTCGTCGACGGCGCGCACGTCACCGTAGTGGCGCGAAACGCCTGAGAATCGAACCGCTGCTGTCATGGGTCTTCCGTTCAAGGGCCCACCGCCCGCAACCGGGCGGTGGGTCGTTGCCGTGAGTGGTGTTTCAGCGGCCGCCGATCACGCCGATGTAGTCCGACACCCAGCGATAGTAGGGCACGCACTCGCCCTGGCTTTCGCAGCTCGAGACCGGGGTCTGCCAGAACTTGATCTTCTCGAAATCGTCCATGCCGTTGGTGGTGCAGCCCTCCGCTGTCTGCATGCCGCGGCCGTCGGTGCAGGCGTCCGGCACCGAGGGGTTGGCGCCGAACCAGACCGAGAGATCGGACTGCAGGTTGGACGAGAGCGTGTGCTCCATCCACAT
The DNA here is from genome assembly GCF_042676185.1 of Tropicimonas aquimaris. NCBI lineage: Bacteria > Pseudomonadati > Pseudomonadota > Alphaproteobacteria > Rhodobacterales > Roseobacteraceae > Tropicimonas > Tropicimonas aquimaris. The sequence continues at coordinate 229,177 of NZ_JBHTJT010000008.1, forward strand.
GTAGCTGCAGTTGGGGTTCTCGGAATCGACGTGCATCATCGTCGTGTCGGCCCAGCCCGTCGCACCCTCCTCGGGGATGACGGAGGCCACCGGCACGCCGTCGGCCTTGAGCAGGTTGACCTGGAAGGGCCAGGAGCCGGAGGCCACCATGCCCTCGTTCTTGAAGTCGTCGATCTGGATGAAGGCGTCGTGCCAGTAACGCGAGACCAGCTCCCGCTGCCCGCGCAGCAGGTCGAGCGCGGCGTCGTACTGCTCCTGGTTCAGCTCGTAGGGCGAGGTGATCCCCAGTTCGGGCTTGTGGAACATCAGGTAGTTCGCCGCGTCGGCGATGTGGATCGGGCCGTCATAGGCCTGCACGCGGCCCTTGTTGCTTTCGCCGTCGGCCAGCGTGGTCTCCTCGAACACGACCGACCAGCTGGTGGGAGCTTCGGGGAAGGCCTCGGTGTTGTACATCAGCACGTTCGGGCCCCACATGTAGGGCGTGCCGTAGTGCATTCCGCCGACGTAGTGCCACGGCGCTTCCTTCAGCCGGTCGTCGACGCTGTCCCAGCTCGGGATCAGGCTGATGTTGACCGGCTGAACGCGCTTGCCCGCGATCATGCGCAGCGAGGCGTCGCCGGAGGCGGTCACGAGGTCGAACCCGCCCTCGTTCATCAGCGCGACCATCTCGTCGCTGGTGTTGGCGGTCTTCACGTTGACCTTGCAGCCAGTGGCTTCCTCGAAGCTGGTGACCCAGTCGAAGGCGGCGTCGGTTTCGCCGCGCTCGATGTAGCCGGGCCAGGCCACGATATTGACCTGGCCTTCGCCTTCTCCGATCTCGGTGAGCATCTCCTGGGCCGTGGCCTGGGATGCGATGAGGCTGACACTGGTCAGCAGTGCCAGCGTCCTTGGCGTCGCTTGCATTGTGGTTCTCCTGTTGGACTTGGGCGCGCCCCATTCCGGGGCTTCATTGGGAGAAACGATGCGGGCGGGCGCTTGCTTTCGCAAACGCAAAATACAAAACGCAGGTATCGGAGAAACCGATATCGCCCTCTAACGCTGCTGCGCGGACTGGTGTTCCTGCGCGATGGCGATGAAATCCCGCGCCGCGGGGGAGAGCGGCGAGCCCTTGCGCCAGGCCATGCCGACCTGGACCACGGGCAGCGCGCCGGAGACATCGCGGGAGACGATGCGGTCGCCTTCGAGCGACCACGGGCGATAGACAAGGTCCGGAAGCAGGGCGATGCCCGCGCCGGTGGCCGCGAGGCTGCGCACGGCCTCGACGGAGCGGGTGCGAAAGGCGATCCGCGGCCGGGTGCCGAGCGCCGAGAGCAGCTTGACCGCCGCTTCGCCCATCTCGTCGATGTCCAGCATGATGAGCTGCTCGCCTGTCAGGTCGTCGAGCGAGATGCTGTCCTGCGCCACCAGCCGGTGCCCAATGGGAAGCCAGAGCCGGTAGGGCGAGACGTCGAGAATCTCCACCTGCAGCGCATGCCGGTCATAGAGGTTGGAGGTGACCATGACGGCGACATCCAGCTCGCCGCCGACCAGCAGGTGTTCGAGGTATTCGCCCTTGTCCTCGATGGCGGAGACCTCGACCAGCGGGTTGGCCCGGCGATAGCGCGCCAGCAGGTCGGACATGACGTAGCCCGCCATCAGTGAGGTCACCCCGAGGTTCAGCCGGCCGGTCAAGGCCTCGCCCTCGTGTTCCAGCGCCCGCCGCGCGCCGGAGACCTCGGCGAGGATCGCGGTCGCATGGCGCAGGAACTGGTGGCCCTTGTGGGTGATGTTGAGGCCGCGCGGGTGGCGGTCGAACAGGGTGACGCCGAGGTCTTCCTCGAGGAACCGCACGGCCTCCGTCACCGCGGATTGCGAGATCGACAGGGCCTTGGCGGCATGGCTGATCGAGCCGTGTTCGGCGACGGCAACGAAGTACTGGATCTGACGCAGGGTGAAGGCCAAGGTGTCTTGCGGTCCGGTTTTCGGGGCGGGGCCAGTAAATCACGTTCGCCGCGGGCGGTCACCCTCCCGGCGCCCGATGGGGCGCAGGGTCAGTTGGCGCCTGCCAGGAGCGCGGCGCCGCCGACGATGCCGAGGATCCGCGCCGCATCGGCCACGGTGGTCACCCCGCTGTCGTAGCAGGCGATGGCGTCGCCTGGCAGCAGGAACGGATCGTAATCGTCGCGGTCCTGGCGCACGCGCATGTCCTCCACGTCGCGTTCGACCACGATGGAAACATCGGTCAGCGGGTTGCGGGAGAACAGCGCCGCGGAGCGGCTGGCATTGGTCGCGCGCACGCCGCCGACGCAGTTGGTTCCGACGATGCCCTGCATCATTCGGGTGCCGTAGGGCACCGAACGCGCCTCGCGGCCGACGGCGGCCGGCGCGTTGCCTTGGGTGGGCTGGATGAGGTTCGACAGGAACAGGCTGATGCCCGGCGGGCTGATCGGGCTCGGCACCATCAGCTCGTCCTGGAAGCAGAGACGGCTCGGCACGATGACCTCGTCGCCACTCACCAACATAACATCCTGGAAGGCGCGGCCCTCGATCACCGGGCGCAGGTCGAAGCGATAGCTGCGTCCGCCACGGCGCAGCTCCACCGCCGAAAGGTCGGCGTCCGGGCGCACCCCTCCGGCCCGGCGCAGGGCAACGGTCAGGTTGCGGGCATCGGTGGACGCTCCGCGGGCGTTGATCCGGCGTTCGTCCGTCAGGGTGCCCTCGGGCTTGCCGAGGTCCATCGGGCTCGGCTCGAAGACGGCGCCGGCCACGGTGACTCGCACCGGGCCGAGATCCGAGAGCAGCACCGAAACCCGCGGCGCCTCGTTGTAGAACTCGCCCCGCTCCAGGGCCGAGGCAATCTCGGCGGCCAGAGATTCCGGCGTGCGCCCGTCGGCACGGAAGGCGCCGATGAACGGCAGCTTGATCGTGCCCTCGCGGGAGATGATGTAGTCGCCGGAGAAGATGGCCGGCTCGCCCAGCATCGCCTGGTCGCCCTCGACATGCACCTCGACGAGATCGCCATCGGACAGGCTCTCGCGGCGAAGCTCGGCGGGCAGGGGGCTCGCGGCCTTGGAGCCGTCGCCGCCCGCCCACGGGCGGCAGCGATCCGCGTTCATCTGCTTGGCGACGAGGATGTCCGCCGCCTGGCTGCGCGGCACGGGCGGGCGGTACTGCGCCTGGTAGGCCGCGTCGGCAGCGGCCCGATCGACGATTTCCAGATTGTCCGCCTTGCCCTGCGGACCACAGCCGTTCAGCGCGACCGTTCCGAGAACCGCAAGGATTATACCGGCTGCCTGTCTCACGTTTTTTTCGTCTTCTGCTCTGTCCTTGTGGGCACGATAGTCCCTGCGGCGAGCCAAGTCTATCCGCAGGGTCCGGACTATCCGAAGGGATAGGAGCCTGTCCGGGCTGGACCTCGACGTGTCCGTCGGCGTCCGCGCATCGCGACCCGCCACGGGATAGACAGTCCTCACCGGTCGTCAACGTGGCGGCAGTTCGAGGACAGGTTTCAAACCGCATGACTTTGCAAGACCATATCGCCAGGCTCGGCCCATTCGCCCGCGACCTTTTGGCGTATTCCGTGTCCGAGGTCGCCGCGAAAGCCTCGCGCCTGTTCGTCGTGGTCGCCGTCGCCCGCACCATGGAGGCAGAGGCGATCGGTCTTGCCGCTGCGGCGCTCGCCGCCTCCGATATCCTGAAGTCGCTGACCGAGAACGGCGCCGTCCAGCGCATCATTGCCGCGCCCGCCGCCCAGCTGGAAAACACCTGCCGGACCGCGCAGCGCATCTTCTGGTTCTGGTGTCTGGGTCTCTTCACGCTGCAATGCGCCGTCGCCGCCGTGTTCTTCGCGGCCACCGGCAGTGCAGTGATCCCGATGCTGATCGTGATCCTCGCGGCCGAATACCTCTTCATGCCGGCGGGCCTGGTTCAGGTCGCCCTCGCGATGCGCGAAGGCAAGCTTCAACAGACCGCAGCCATCGCCGCGGGGCAGGTCGTGGGCGCGAATGTCGCCTGTGTCGCTCTGGCGATCGTCTGGCCGGGGCCGCTGGCCCTCGTCCTTCCGCGCCTGCTGTCGGCGCCGATCTGGCTGATAGCGGTGCGCCGCCTGCGCCCCTGGTCGCCTGACACCACCCAGCCGCTCGCGCCCCTGCGCCCCTTCCTGACCTACGGATGGGCCGTGCTCGGGGTCGAGGTCGTCAAGGCCCTGCGTCTTCAGGCCGACAAGCTGCTGGTGGGCGTCCTGATGGGGGCCGAGGTGCTGGGGCTCTACTTTATGGCCTTCAACGCCGGCCTCGGGCTCGCCAATTCCTTCGCGATGGCCTTTGCACAGGTGCTCTTCCCCCACCTCTGCGCCAGCGACGACCGCGCCTCCTCGCTCCAGCGTGCGCTGATCATGGCGCTCTCGGTCATCGGCCCGATGGTTGTGCTTCAGTCGCTCGCCGCGCCGCTCTATGTGCCGCTGCTCTTCGGCCCGGACTGGCAGGACCTCAGCGGGGTCGTTTCGATCCTCTGCCTCGCGGCGATCCCCGGCGTGATCTGGGCGGCGACGGCGCAGTGGCTTCGCGCCGACAACCGCCCCGAGATCGAGTTTGCCGCGACCCTGGTCATGACCCTCGCGCTGATCGTCAACACCGTCCTGATGGCGCCGCATGGGCTGGTGGCGCTGGCCTGGGGCTACCTCGTCGTTGCCACGCTCACCCAGCTCGTCGCAGCCGCGCTGCCGTTCGTCGGCGCCCGCAAACCTGCCATGTCGGAGGCCTGATCCATGCCGCTCTTCACCGTTGTCATCCCCTGCTACAACGCGGCCGGCACCCTGCCGGAAACCCTGGCCAGCCTATCGGCCCAGAGCTTGACCCACTGGGAGGCGATCTGCGTCGACGATGGCTCGACCGACGGGACCGCGGCTCTGATCGACCGCATCGCCGAGACCGACCCGCGCATCCGCCGTATCGCCAACCCGGGCAAGGGACCGAGCGCTGCGCGCAACCATGCCGCGCTGGAACTGGCCCGCGGCGACTGGATCGCCTTTCTCGACGCCGACGACATCTGGTCGACCGAGAAGCTCGCCCGCACCCATGCCGCCTGCCTCGCCAGCGACCACGACGCCTGCTTCTCCCGCATCGCCTTTTTCGATACCGAGCCGGCCGCGGCCCGGGTCTTTTCGACCGTGCCCGCGACCCCGCTGGGGATCGACGACCTGCTCGGCGAGAACCCGGTCTGCACGATGTCCAACCTCACGGTCCGTCGTGACGTTTTTGCGGCCACCGGCGGGTTCGACGAGGACATGGTCCATAACGAGGATCTGGAATGGCTGATCCGGCTGGTCGGCCAGGGCTATCGCCTCGGCGGGCTGCAAGATCTGCTGGTCTGGTACCGCGCCAGCCCCACCGGCCTTTCCGCCGATCTCGACCGGATGCGCCAGGGGCGTGCCGCCGCGCTGGCCACCGCCCGCCGCTTCGGTGCGGTGCCTGCGCCGCGCCACGAGGCGGTGCACCTGCGCTACCTCGCCCGCCGCGCGCTGCGTCTGCAATCCGGCAGGGTGCTGCCGCTGCGCCTTGCGCTCTCCGGCATTCGCACAAGCCCCACCGGTTTCTTCTCCGACCCGCGCCGCGGCGCGCTGACCGCGCTTGCCGCCGCGCTCTCCCCGCTGCTCCCAAGGCAGCTCTCCCGCACCCTCTTTGCCCGCTGACCGAAAGGACATTCCGATGCCCAAGGCCTCCATCGTCGTCCCCGCTTACAACGTCGCCGCAACGCTGCCCGCGACCCTTCAGTCGCTGCGCGCCCAGACCTTCGACGATTTCGAGATCGTGCTGGTCGATGACGGCTCGACCGACGAGACGCTGGAAATCGCCCGGAGCTTCGCTTGCGACCGCCTGCGGATCGTCGAGCAGGCGAACCGCGGTCTTGCCGGCGCCCGCAACAGCGGCATTGCGGCCGCCCAGGGCGAGGTGATCGGGTTCTGTGACAGCGACGACCTGTGGCATCCGACCAAGCTGGAGCGCCATGTCCGCCATCTGGATGCGCGTCCGGAGGTCGGCGTCAGCTACAGCGCCTCGGCGATGATCGACGAGGCCGGCTGCGCGCTCGGTCTCAGCCAGACGCCGCGGCTGACTGGTGTCGATGCGGCCCACATCTTTCGCCGCAACCCGGTCGGCAACGGCTCCGCCCCGGTGATCCGCCGCGCCGCGCTCGACGCAATTGCCTGGCGTCCGGCAGGCGAGTTCTCCCGCGACTGGTGGTTCGACGAGAGCTTTCGCCAGTCCGAAGACATCGAGTGCTGGCTGCGCATGGCGCTGACGACCGACTGGGCCTTCGAAGGCATCCGAGGCGACCTGACGCTCTATCGGATCAACTCGGGCGGTCTCTCCGCCGGCGTCGAGGCCCAGCTCCGCGCCTGGGAGCGGCTGGTGGAGAAGCTGACGCCGCTGGCGCCCGGCTTCTTCGCGTCCCACACCCCGGCCGCGCGCGCCTACCAGCTGCGCTACCTCTGCCGCCGCGCCATAAGCGATGGCGATGCCGCTGCGGCCGCTTCGCTCGCCCGTCGCAGTTTCGAAAGCTCCCGCCGCCCGCTCTGGGAAGAACCCGCCAAGAGCGCGACGACCTTCATCGCCGCGCTGGCGCTCGGCGCGCTGGGAGCCGATCGTTTCCAGTCCCTGCGCAACGCCCTCACGGGCCGCGCCGCGACGTCCGAACAAACCCTTTGAAGGAGTTAGATATCATGAGCCCCAGGACCATTGTTCATCTTGTTGACGACACCACTGCCGGCGGCGTGATGCGCATGCTGGACTTCATCGCGACCAACCCCGAGATGGCCCGGCTCGGCCGCCACCGGGTGCAGGCCGTGGCGCGCGGGCGCCTCGCGGCGCCGCAGCTCGACGAGGAGATCATCGTCTCCCACCTGTCGGTGAGCTGGCGCAACCTGCCGATGCTGGTCGGTCTGAGGGCCCGCTATGCAGACCGCACCCTGATCCATGTCGAGCACAGCTACACCGCGGCTTTCACCGGCCTGAAAGTCCGCCACAAGGCGCGCTTCTTTGCGCTGCTGCGCACGGCCTATTCGCTCTTCGACCGCGTTGTCGCGGTAAGTGAGGGGCAGGGGCGCTGGCTGGCCGGGCGCGGGCTGGTCCGCAAGGAAGCGCTGGCGGTGATCCCCTCCTGTGTCGATCTCGAGCCCTTCCTTGCGCTGCCGGCCCGCTATGGCGCACCGCGCGTCATCGGCGCGATCGGCCGTTTTGACGAGCAGAAGGGCTTCGACACGCTGATCCGGGCCTTCCGCGAAACCACCAATCCCGAACTGCGCCTGCGGCTGATCGGGGACGGGGCGGATCGTGCCGCACTAGAAGAACTCGCCCGCGGCGACAGCCGGATTTCCTTCCACGGTTACAGCAGCCACCCCGCCGCCGAGATGGCGAAGCTCGACATCGTCGCAATGCCCTCCCGCTGGGAAGCCTACGGGCTGGTCGCACTCGAGACGCGCGCCGCGGGCCGTCCGCTGCTGGTGGCGCGGGTCGACGGGCTGCAGGATCACGTCGCGGGCGGCGCCCGCGAGGTTGCTGGCGGCACAGTCGCGGCCTGGCGCGACGCGATCGCGACGGCCTGCGAGACCGGGCCGGCGCTGCACATCGGCGTCGCCTGGGGCCGTACCTCGGCAGCCGAGGTCCAGAGGAGAACGCCCGAGCTCTGGGCCGACCTCCTGACTGAAACTGCCGGTCACCAGCACTCGCGACACGCAGCCTGACCGGCGGAGGCGCGACAGAGGAAGACCGGACCCGACCCCCGGGGGTATCCGGCCGGCCGAACGCAGCAACGACCGCGTGCCGTGCCGCCCTGTCGCGCCAAACCTCCACCTTCACGCCCGGCTTGAAAGAGCCGGGCTTCTTTATTGTGGGGGGGCGCGTGGCCGGATGGTCGCTTGGTATCGAGGAGTTGCCTTTCCACGTGCGATCGCGTTGCCCGCGCAATCTTCCCGCTTTCCCTGTTCGGCCATCATGCGCGGATTGGACGGAAGAGCATTCCTGACTTCGGACAAGCACCTTGACGATGACCGCGCTCGCCTCGCGGACGGCTGGTCGTCGTTCTTCGGCAGCGCCAGGCGCCTCGGACAAACCGATACTCTGCGCTGCTTCGAGGCGGCTGCCCGCCGCGCCCGGATCTGGACATTGTTTCAGGGGTGGGGAGGGAGGCCCGTTGCCGGCGCGGGCCGAAATGGCCTCCGCGACACGCGCCGCGGCCCGGAGTCCGGTGCTTCGATGGATGCCGTCTGGCCGGCGCGGGCGCGACGGCTATCCGGCGCCTGTTTCCTTAGGGTGAGGCGGAGCGGGATCGTGCGGCGCTAGATCCGGAAATCACGCCGGCTCGGGGCCGGGATGAAGGGCGATAGAGGGGCGGCGGAGGAACGGGTCGGCCGCAACCTGAGCCACTGGCCCCCGGATCAGGCGGCCTGGCTCTGTAGCGCGCGTTGCTTCATCCGCTCCATCTGCTCGTCGGCCAGCTCTCGCGCGTGCAGGCCGAGCACCATGAGGCCGGGCCACATCATGTAGGCTTCGATCTCGATGTTTTCGCCCATCGACAGCAGGACCAGCGTCATGACGATGCCGAGTGGCAGGCGTCCGCGGGGCCCTCGCGCGGCATCGAGCAGGGCGAGGCATGTCTGCCAGAGCAGCGGCACGAGCATCGCCAGGAAGCCCACGAGCCCCTTCACGAACAGCAGGCCCCACCAGGTGTGGTGACTGCCGATCGGCATGTATTCCACGAGGTGCGGCCCCGGCTGCACGGTGCCGTGGCCGAACCAGAAAGCCTCGTTCTGCCAACGCTCTCCGGCGATACGTTGAAGTGTTTCACGAACCCGCGTGCTGTCGGCCCGCGCGCCCTTGAAGGCGGCGACGCCATCCTTGAACCCCTGCAGCAGTGCCGGCCCGATGACCGCCAGCGACGCCGTGATCAGCGCGACGATCTGCCAGGCCCAGCCGCGCATGATGAGCGGCAGCATCCGCGGCCCGATAGTGCACGCCACAAGGCCGACAAGGCCCATGCGGGACTTCGACATCAGGATCATCGCGATGCCGGCGGCGATGCCGGCGGCGCGCCAGCGGCGGTCCTTCTCCTCCAGTGCGAACAGCACCATGACCACCCCGAGCAGCGCAGCGAAGGGCGACCAGGGGGCGAAGAACTGCCAGCGCGGTGTCCAACTCGAAGGATCGTAGGTGAAGAAGTAGACGCTGAAATATTCCGGGCCCGGGCCGCCGACGGCCTTGAAGGGCGAGGTAAAGATCTTCTCCGGCATCCCGATGTAGGGGGCCACGGCGAGGATCGGCAACAGGGCCAGCGTCCACAGGCCGACGATGCATTGACCGCGTGCGAGGATCTCTCGGCGGATCGGCAGCACGGCCCCGATCAACGGGAACAGCGCGAGCAAGGCCCAGCCCTTGGCCCAGCCGATGCTGGACTTGATGGTCTTCTTGAGGCCGAGCCCCCAGTCGATATGGCCGATCCAGAGCGCGACCAGCATGACCAGCATGCCGAGGATCCAGGCCCAGACCACCGGCGGGATCGTTCCGGTCGCCCGCAGGTCCGGCCGGATCGCCGGGCCGAGATAGAGCGACAGGAGGGCGAGACCGCCAAGCGACCACGCCAGCACCGGTCCGACCACGTAGAGCGCGCCGATGAAGTAGAAGGGCCAGGTCCAGGCGAGGGTCTTGAGAACCATCGCCTCGGCCGGGTTGGCCGGGCGCAGCTTGGGCGTGGCCTCGCTCATGCCAAGTCCTGCGCACTCGTCGGGGCGGTCGGCTTTCCGTCGGCCAGCAGCCGCGAGATCAGGCGGGCGCGGACCCAGCCGAGAATCAGCCCGAAGAGCAGCATCATGGTCGCCGCGATGCCGGCCGCAACGGCGAGCATCCGCTTGGGCGACGTCGGGTCGGTGGGGAGCGAGGGGTTCTCGAGCACCTGGACCAGCGGGTAGGAGGCGAAGAGATCGACCTTGGAGGTCTTGGACCGCGCCGCGGTCGAGGCGAAGACCGCCTCGGCGACGGAGAAGTCGCGTTGCAGGTCTTCGAGGCGCGCTGCGGGCTCGATCAGGTCCATCACGCGGGCGTCTGCCTCGACGAGCTGCTGCTGGAGGGCCGCAAGTTCGGCGGCCTGGCCGGAGCGCTCGCTGTCATACTCGACCAGGCGGGCCAGCAATTCCGCACGACCGCCAACGGGCGAGATGTCGAGACGGGCGACTTCGGTCACCGGCATGCCGGTGATCTCGACCGCCTTGTCGAGCGCCCGCATGCGCGTCGCATCATGGCTGTCACGGGCTGCCTTGAGGGCAGGATGGCTGCGGCCGTACCGGCCTTCTGCCTCGGCGAGGGTGGCGGCGTGTTGGCTCATCTCCTTGATGATCGTGTTGAACTCGCTGTCGGCGTGCAGCTTGAGCGTTGCCGCCGCAGAGCGCGGGTCGATCCCCAGCGTGGCGCGCAGGGCTTCTGTTGCCTGGGTGCGCTCGCTGAGTTCGGATGAAACCTCGGCGATCCGGGCACGCAACGCGTCGGTCTCGCGCACGAACTCTTCATACTGGCCGGCGTTGATGAGGCCGGTTTCGCGTTGCAGACGGCTGATTTCCTCGCGGGTGGCGGAAACCGAGCTGCGGTACTCCTCGAGCGCCCCGCGGCCGCCGTCCTCGCGCACGGTCAGCTCGTCGCTGCGCAGGGCGTCGATCTCGGAGAAGAAGGCTTCGAGCAGCGCATCGCCGCGAGCTTGGGAATCCTCGGGCGAATTGCCGGTGACCTCGACATGAATCAGGCTCGTCTGATCCACGAGATTGACCCGCGGCATCCCGAAGTCCTGGCGCGCCATGCCGACCTTGCCGGCAGCGGCCTCAAGGATGCGGTCGGCGGCGAGCAGGCGCTTGTAGGTCTCCGTCGGACTGACCGAACTGCTGGCGAAGGGCGAGTTGGCAAAGGAGGAGGCTTGCCCGATCCGGTCGAGGTTGACGGAAGCCGACGCGCCGGAGCCGGGCAGGATCAGCGACATTGTGGAGGTAAAGCGCAGCGGGGCGGTCGACAGGTAGCCCACGATTGGGGCCCAGATCACCGCGGCGCCGAGCAGGAAGATGAAGAGATAGCGCGGCAGCCGTCCTGCATCGTTGAGCCGCCCGCCGCGAAAGATCCGCGCGGCGCTCAGCTCGCGCAGCGGCATCCGGAAAATCCAGAAGTTCCGCGACGGCTTGGCGGCGGGTGCATCGGGCAGGGCGGCGGTGCAGTCGGTCATGGCGGCTCTCCTTTGCCGCCTTGTCTACATGCCTGCGGAGATTGATGCTGGGCCGCCGAAGGATAGACGACGGCGCATTCGGAGCCGGACCTATCCGTTCGGATGGGGGTGGCGCTCAGAAGAGTCCGGATTCCTTGGCCACCATGGCGGCTTGGGTGCGGTTCGCCACGCCGATCTTGCGATACAGCGTCTTGACGTGGAGCTTCACGGTCGGCTCCTGCACATCCAGATCGCGCGCGATTTCCTTGTTGGACTTGCCCTGGGTCAGCCCCTCGAGCACCTGCAGCTCGCGCCGGGAGAGTTTCTCGGCCAGCTCGTGCTTCGGCGCCTCCTCCTCGGCGGTCATGAAGTCGAGTGGGGCGTATTGCTCGCCCATCGCCATGAACCGGACCGCGTTGACCAGCGACTTGGCCGAGAGCGTCTTGGGCAGGAACCCTGCGGCGCCGAGCGCCAGCGCCTTTTCCGCCACGTCCCGCGCCGCCACGCCGGAGATCAGCGCCACGCGTTGCCCGCGTCCGGTGGTGATCGCCCGCTCCAGTCCCGCGAGGCCGTTCATCCCCGGCATGTTGTAATCGAGCAGGACCAGGTCGAAACTGTCGTCTTCCGCGATCCGGGCCGCCGCGTCGTCGAGGTTCGAGGCGCTGGCGGTGGTGATGTCGCTCTCGCTCTCGAGGAAGGCCACGAGGGTGTCGCGGAGCAGGTCGTGATCGTCGGCGATAAGTATCTTCATCTTGTCCTCTGAAGCGGAACATCTGGGCAATCATATCGCGGGCTCGTCGAAAGTCCCACGATGAAATCACCAGGCACGGCGGCGAAGTCGTTACCATTCGGGTATTTTCTCTACCCGAAAGGCGAGGGCGGCTGGCGCGTTCGGCCAGCCGTCGCCCCCGAGTGGACAGCCGGCCAGCCGATAGGCCCCGCATCCTCTCCCTCCGCCACGTTGAGAGACGGCGGCCGGGGCGGCATCCATGGTGACCAACCGATATCCCCACCGGAGACACCGATGCCCTTCGACGCTGCCATTACCGCTACCGCCCCCTTCCACACCGACGCCAAGGACGTAGCTACCGCTCCGGCACGCGAGCCCATGGCGCGTATCCCGCTCTTCGATCTCGCGATTGTCGATGCGGATGCGGACCAGGCGATCGACCACCTGCTTGACGGGCAGCGCCACCGGGTCGCCTTTCTCAACGCGCATTGCGCTAACGTCATGGCGCGAGATGCGGCCTATGCCCAGGCGCTGGCGACGGCGGACGTGGTGCTTCCTGACGGGATAGGCATCGATCTGGCGGCGAAAATGACCGGACAGCAGCTCAGGGCCAATCTGAACGGCACCGATTTTACACCGCGCCTGCTGCGCGAGGCGGCACGGCGCGGGCTCTCCGTGTTCCTGTTCGGCGCGGCTCGGGGCGTGGCGGACGAGGCGGCCGACAAGCTCTGCCTCGACATCCCCGGCCTCCGTATCGCCGGCACGCGAGACGGGTTCGAGGGCGCGGGTGACGACCAAACCGCGATCGAGGCCATCAACCGCTCCGGCGCCGACATCCTGATCGTCGCGATGGGCGTGCCGCGGCAGGATATCTGGCTGGAGCAGTACGCGGACCGCCTTACGCCGAAACTGAGCCTCGGGGTCGGCGCGCTGTTCGACTTCCTCGCCGGCCGGGTGCGCCGTGCGCCCGCCGCGGTGCGCAGCGCGCGCATGGAATGGGCCTGGCGCCTGGCGATGGAACCGCGCCGCATGGCGGGCCGCTACCTCGTGGGCAACGTGACCTTCATGGTGCGCGCGGCCGCCCATGCGGTGGCCTCCGCAAACCGCGACGCCGTGGCCAAGCGGGCGCTGGACGTTGCGCTGACCGGGGCGGCGATCCTTGCGCTGTCGCCGCTTTTCGCGCTTGTGGCGCTCGCCATCAAGCTCGACAGCCGTGGGCCAGTCTTCTTCCGCCAGACACGGGTCGGACGGGATGGCCGCGTCTTCCAGATGCTGAAATTCCGTTCCATGCATGTCGACGCCGAGGCCCGCCGGGCCGCGCTGCTCGCGCAGTCCGACCGCGAAGGCATCTTCTTCAAGTCCCGCCACGATCCCCGCGTCACCCGCGTCGGCCGGATCATGCGCCGCTACTCGATCGACGAGCTGCCGCAGATCCTCAACATCCTGAAGGGCGAGATGTCGGTCGTGGGGCCGCGCCCCTCGCTGCCGCAGGAAGTCGCCGCCTATCCGATCCGTGCCCATGGGCGCCTCGCCGTCCGGCCCGGCCTGACCGGCCTGTGGCAGGTCTCTGGACGCGCCGACATCGGGGCGGAAAAGATGTTCGACATGGACCTTGCCTATGCCGCGTCCCGTACCATCCTGCTCGACATCGCGTTGATCCTGATGACCTTCCGCGCGGTCTTCTCCGGGCGTGGCGCCTATTGACATGGACATTGCCCGAGGGCCGGCAAAGCGCCGACGGCATGGCGACCTATCCGTTCGGATAGGTCGCTATACCCTTGACCAACTGGCCCATATGGCGATCCGTGCTAGGGACGACATACGCAAGCAGCGAACAGGATCAGGACATGCGCAAGCTCCACGGACTCTCGACAAGCCTCGCAGCCATCGCATTCACCGCGTCAATTTCCGGCGCAGCCGGTGCGGCGGACCTGCCGCAACCGGAAGGTGAGGTCGTCCTGACTGTAAGCGGTGCGATATCGACAACAAACGGCGACGACGTGGCCCGGTTCGACCTGGACATGCTCAGCGCCCTGGAGAGTCGCACCATTGCCACCACCACGATCTGGACCGAAGGGGAACAGGAGTTCACCGGCGTCGGTCTGGATACGCTGCTCGACCTGCTCGGGGTCACCAGCGGAACACTTTCGGCCACCGCGATCAACGACTACTCGGTCACGATCCCGGTGGCCGACGCCATCCCGGACGGTCCGATTGTCGCCTATGCCAATAACGGCGAGCCGATGTCGGTGCGCGACAAGGGGCCGCTCTGGATCGTCTATCCCTACGATTCCAACCCCGAGTACCAGGCCGAAAGCATCTATTCACGAAGCATCTGGCAGCTTGACCGGATTGAGGTTCAGCCGGAATGAGCCAACTGGTTCGATAAAGACACAACTGAAGGGGCACCATGAAAGACCGGTTCAGGACTTCCACTCTTCACGGTGCGCGACCGATCCTGGTCGTCGTTGCAGCCTTCGCCTTTGCCGGCGCCATCCTCATGCTGTCGAGCGAGGTGTCGCGCAAGCTGAGATCGCTGGACGTTGCGCATTCCGACAACGTTCAATGGACGCTGTCCCAGCTTGAAGTGGAATTCCTGCTGTTCCAGATGTCTCTGCGCGAAGCGCGGGACGGCTCCGAGACATCGCTGCTTCAGATGAAGCGGCGCTTCGACGTGTTTTACAGCCGGGTCGCCACGCTTCGGAACGGCACGGCCTACCAAGACCTCAAGAATGACTATTCCTTCGCGCTCAGCCTGGTCCCAGTGGAGCGCTTCCTGAGAGATACGGTCCCGGTGATCGACGGTCCGCGCGAGGTGCTTTTCGCGGAGATCCCGGCGCTGGACTCCTCCGTTGCGGAGCTTCGGGAAGACGTGCGCAATCTCTCGCTGCGCGCCCTCGAGCTGTTTGCCAAGACCTCCGACGAGCGGCGGGACGCGGTTTCGGCCACGCTGCTGAAGCTCGCCATCACGCTGGCTGCGCTGGTGTTGCTGCTCGTCCTGCTGTCTTTCGGACTGTGGCGGATGAACCGGTCCGCCGTGCAGAGCGGGCGCGAACAGAGGCTGCTCGCCGCGCGTCTGCGGGCGATTATCGGCACCTCGCTCGACGCGGTGATCGAATCCGACGGCAAGGGCGTCGTCAAGCAGTTCAACGGCGCGGCGGAGCGCGTCTTTGGCTATACCGAGAAGGAAGCGATCGGCCAGTCGCTGGTGGACCTGATCGTTCCCGACCATTACGCGGCGGCGCATACCGCCGGCATGAAGCGGTTCATGGAGACCGGCAAGCAGCGCGTCGTCGGTGTGGGGCGCGTCGAACTGGAGGGCAAGCGCAAGTCGGGCGAGGTCTTCCCGGTGGAGCTGTCGATCGACACGATCGAGAGCGAGGATGGGGTCAGCTTCGTCTCCTTCCTGCGCGACATCACCGAGGACAAGCGGGCGGAGAAGGAGCTGGTCACGGCACGCGACAAGGCACTGGCCGGAGAAAAGGCCAAGGCGGATTTCCTCGCGGTGATGAGCCACGAGATGCGCACGCCGCTCAACGGGTTGCTGGGAACCATGTCGTTGCTGCGCGAGACCGACCTGACATCCCGGCAATCGACCTATCTCGACAATATGGACGCCTCCGGCCACCTGTTGCTGCACCACGTCAACGACGTGCTCGACATCTCCAAGTTCGAGGCCGGGCGGATGGAGATCTCCTCGGAGGTCTTCGACCTGGCGGAACTTCTCAGCGACGTGGTCGCCGGACAGAGCAGCGTTGCCGCCGCCCACGGCAACACGCTGGTTCAGGTCTGGACCTCGCCCAAGCCGGGCGAAGTGCGCGGCGATCCGGTGCGGCTGCGACAGGTGCTGCTTAACCTCGTCAACAACGCGCTTAAGTTCACCCACGCGGGCGAGGTCCGGCTGGAGGCCGAGGTGAGCGGCAGCGGCCGGCGTCGGATGGCGGAGTTTCGGGTCATCGATGACGGGATCGGCATCTCCGACGCCGACCAGGCGCGGATATTCAACGATTTCGAGACCATCGACACTTCCTACGGCCGCAAGACCGGCGGCACGGGGCTCGGCCTCGGAATCTCGCGGCGCCTCGCCAAGGCGATGGACGGCGAGATCGGCGTCGAGAGCATCGAGGGCGAGGGTAGCCTGTTCTGGGTGCGGATCCCGCTGGAGATCGCAACCGGTCAGAAGACGGCTGCGCTGGATCGGACAAGGAAGGATCAGGAGGGCAATCTGTCGATCCTCATCGTCGAGGACAACGAGATCAACCGCAGCGTGCTGCACGGTATGCTGACCCAGGACGGCCACAGCGTGTCCGAGGCGTTCGATGGCCGGGAAGGCGTCGCGGTTGCAGGCGCGCAGGCGTTCGACCTGATTCTGATGGACATCAGCATGCCGGTCATGGATGGCATCGCCGCGACCCGCGCGATCCGTGACGGCGACGGCCCGAATCGCGACACGCCGATCCTCGCCGTCACCGCACATGCAATGCCCGCCGACCGTGACGTTTTCCGTGACGCCGGCATGGTCGGGCTGGTCACCAAGCCGATCGAGCGCGACAGCCTCCGGCACCAGCTCAGCCTGATCGAGAAGCGCACCGGCCCGGACATGCCGGCCCCCGCAGTAGCGGCCAGCAAGTCGGACGGGCCGGTGGATGACGCCTTGCGTGATCTGGTCGAGACCCTCGGGGCGGACAAGGTCACGGGCCTGGTCGGCAGCTTCGTGAACGAACTCGACGCTGGTGCGGCGCTTTTTGCATCCGACGCGATGGATGCGGAGCCGCTCGGCGATCTGATCTCGCGCGCACACAAGATGGCCGGCTCCTGCGGGACGTTCCAGGCCAAGTCCCTGCACCGGGCTCTCGGCGACATCGAAACCCTGGCGAAATCCGGCGACGAGGCCGGCGCCCGGGCCGCGATGCGCGCCTTTCCGCACCTCTGGCAAGCCGAGCGCACGCAATTCACGCGCCGCCTGTCCTGACGGCGCGCTGGCTGCCGGGCGTTACTCGGCGCTTCCGGAGAGGTAGCCCCGGATCGCGCTTCCAAGACCTGCGGGATCGATCATTCCGACCCGCGTGACCGGCCCGTCGGCCTCGGTGCCGGCGACCTCGTCCACCACCCGGCGGTATTCCTCAAGGTAACCTTCCGGCAGGCCATGGGCGATGCCCTGATGGCAGTCGATGCAGGTCATGCTCTCGTCGATCGCCTTCTGGTGCTCGGTGGCGGCGCGGGTCTCCTGGATGGTGAAATCCATGAACTCGAAGGCGTGACAGTTGCGGCATTCGCGGCTGTCGGTCTTCTTCATCTTGGTCCAGACCGCGCTGGCCATATGCAGCCGGCGCTCGTCATATTTCTCGTCGGTGTCGATCGTGCCCATCAGCTCGTGATAGACGTCCTTGCTGGCCATGATCTTGGCCTTGACCTTGTGCTGCCACTCATGGGGCACGTGGCAGTCGGGGCAGGTCGCGCGCACGCCGGAGTGGTTGTTGTAGTGCACCGTCTCCGTATATTCGTCGAAATTCTTCGTCATCGTGTGACACGAGGTGCAGAATTCCTCGGTGTTGGTCTCTTCCAGCGCCCAGTGGAACCCGCCCCAGAACATCACCCCTGCAACGAAGCCCGCAATTATCAGAAAGCCGAAACTGAGGACGCTGCTGGGTCGCCAGAACCATTCCCAGGTACGCCGAAGGAAACCGGGCCGCTTGCCGTCTGTGCTGTGCTCTGCCATCGCTTGTATTCCTTGTCTGACGTCTGACGTCTGGCTCAGCGGCCGGTGGACGGTTCGAAGGTGTTTTCCACCAGTTCCGGCGCGTTGGCCTGCGGCACATGGCACTGGTTGCAGAACCAGCGGGTGCCGGCGATGTGGTCCATCTCGTTGCCATCGCGGTCGAGGTAGTGGGTCATCGAAAGCGTGGGCGCGCCGCGGTCGCCGGCATTGGTCCAGTCATGACAGCTCAGGCATTGGTTGGCGCGAAGGTCGATCTGGTACTGGTCGATCGAATGCGGGATCAGCGGCGGCTGCTGGCGGTACTCGCGGTTGAATCGTTGGGTCTCCTGCTGGAAGACCTGCTCGACCGCGACCGGATCGTCGACCGCGGCGCCGCGCAGGGTGGAGAGTCCACCGGCCGACTGCGCGAGGCCAGTGCCGACAAGGGCGAGGGACGCCGCGAGGGCGAAGGCGCCTGCGAGGTTCGGCTTTTTCATCATGGTTCTCCGTTGCTCAGTTCACGCTGCTGTCTGTTTGGGCGGCCGGGATGTGGCGGCCGCATCTGTCGGGGTCTCGACGTGGTCGTCGAAACGGTGAGTGAAGGCGAAGACGTCCATCGCGCAGACGTCGATGCATCGCCCGCAATTGGTGCAGTCGGGCGACAGGATCAGGGGAGTGCTCGCGCCCTTGCCCCTGAGGGCGGGCGAGATCACCTGGTTTTCCGGGCAGACCTCGTAGCAATCCATGCAATCGTCGCAGGCGTCGCGGCGCACCGCGCTGACCCGCAGCAGGCTCTTCGCGCCGATGAGGCCGTAGAACGCGCCCACCGGGCAGACATGGCCGCACCAGCCGCGCCGGGCCACGACAAGGTCGAAGACGAAGATCGCTGCAACGAGGGCCCAGACGAACCCCATGCCGAAGACCAGCCCGCGGTGCACCATGGTGACCGGGTTGATGACCTCCCAGGCGATGGTGCCGGTGAGGGCCGAGACGATCAGCACCGTGGCGAGGATCCAGAGCCGGGCGGACCGCTTGGGCTGCCAGCCCTTCTGCAGGCCGAGCTTCACGTGCAGCCAGTGCGCGGCGTCGGTCACGGGGTTGATCGGGCATACCCAGGAGCAATAGACGCGGCCTCCGATCAGCGCATAGGCGACCAGCACGATCAGCCCGCCGATCAGGGCCGTGGTTTCCGGCCAGTGGCCGGCGGCCATCATCTGCGCGAGGATCAACGGGTCGTTCAGCGGCAGGAAGCCGAAGGTCATTGAGCCCGCCAGGTTGCCCTGCACCCACCAGATGCCGAACCACGGACCGAGCAGGAACAGCAGCAGGAAGAACGCCTGGCTGAGCCGGCGCAGCACCAGGTACTTGTGCGCCCCGAACCACCCCTTCTTCTCCAGGGCTTCCTGTCCGGTGGGCAGATGGACCTTGCCGGTGGTGCTCATTGGCTCACCTCCGGCAGTTGGAAAGTCGGTCGGAAGCCGCCACCGCTGCCGTCGATCGCGCCGAGGCCGGGCTCGTAGCCGCCGGGTGCTGCGAGGTTGTCGGTGCCGGGGCCGGGCAGGCGGTCGGGCAGGTCGATGATGCCCTCGACCACCGGGGCGCCCTTGGCGTCCTTCTCCTCCCAGCCCTTGCGGTAATGCTCGGCCGGCGCACCACGGGCCAGCCGCAGGGGTAGCACCTTGATCGCGGCCTCGGGCAGCACGCATTTCTTCTCGCAGATGCCGCAGCCCGTGCAGGCCTCGGCGTGAACCGTCGGCGCAAAGATCGCGTGGTGGCCGGAGCGCTCGTTGTGGCGCACGTCCAACGTGATCGCCTCGTCGATCATCGGGCAGACCCGGTAGCAGACGTCGCAGCGCAGGCCGAGGAAGTTCAGGCAGTTCTCCTGATCGACCAGCACGGCCGTGCCCATCCGCGCGTCCTCGATGTCGGTCAGCTCCTTGTCGAGCGCGCCGGTAGGGCAGGCGGCGACGCAGGGGATGTCGTCGCACATCTCGCAAGGCACATCGCGAGCTGTGAAGAAGGGCGTCCCGGTGGCCGGCCCGTCCTCTCCCAGAGCCGCGAGGGTCAGCGTGTCATAAGGGCAGTCCCGCACGCAGAGGCCGCAGCGGATGCAGGCGGCGAGGAAGTCGTCCTCGGGCAGCGCCCCCGGCGGCCGCAGGGCCTGATCCGGAAGCGCCCGTGCATCGCGCGACACATAGGCCAGGAGCGACCCCGCCACCGCACAGCCCGCGGCCATGCGCGCGCTGTCGGTCAGGAACCGACGGCGGTTGACGGTGCTGGGCGTGGCGGCGGCCATGGCTCACTCCTGCGTGCTTCGAGGCAACGCGCGTTTCCTGTTGCGCGATCAGGCCCGTTCGACCTTGCAGGCGCATTTCTTGAAGTCGGTCTCCTTGGACAGCGGGCAGGTCGCATCGAGGGTCAGCTTGTTGGTGAGCTGGCTCTCGTCGAACCAGGGCATGAAGACCAGACCGCGTGGCACCTTGTTGCGGCCCCGCGTCTCGACCCGGGAGTTCACTTCGCCCCGGCGGGTGGAGAGCACGATCTCCTGGCCCCGGCGCAGCCCGCGTTCGCTGGCGTCGTCGGGGTGCATGAACACCACCGCAGACGGAAAGGAGCGGTGCAGTTCGGGCACCCGGCGGGTCATCGAGCCGGAATGCCAGTGCTCCAGCACGCGGCCGGTGCAGAGCCAGAGGTCGAATTCCTCGTCCGGCTCCTCGGCGGCGGCCTCGTAGGGGGCGAAGATGATCTTGGCCTTGCCGTCCTTGTGGCCGTAGAACTTCACCTCCTCGCCTTCCTTGACATAGGGGTCATAGCCCTCGCGGAAGCGGTAGAGGGTCTCCTTGCCGTCCACGACTGGCCAGCGAAGCCCGCGGGCCTGGTGATAGGTGTCGAACGGCGCGAGGTCGTGGGCGTGACCACGGCCGAAAGCGGCATATTCCTCGAACAGGCCCTTCTGGACGTAGTAGCCGAAATCGGCGCTCTCGTCGTTGTCGAAGCCCTCGGCGGTCTCGGAAAGTGGGAACTGATCAACCACGCCATTGGTGAACAGCACCTCGTAGAGCGTCTTTCCGGCAAGCTCCGGCTTCAGCGCCACCAGTTCCTCGCCCCAGGCCTCCTCGACGGTGAAGCGCTTGGAGAACTCCATCACCTGCCAGAGGTCGGACTTCGCCTCGCCCGGCGCCTTCACCTGCTGGCGCCAGAACTGGGTGCGGCGCTCGGCGTTGCCATAGGCGCCTTCCTTCTCCACCCACATTGCAGTGGGCAGGATCAGGTCGGCAGACAGCGCGGTGACGGTCGGGTAGGGGTCGGAAACAGTGATGAACGTCTCGGGGTTGCGATAGCCCGGGAAACCTTCTTCGTTGATGTTGGGCGCGGCTTGCATGTTGTTATTGCACTGCACCCAGTGGCACTTGAGCTCGCCGTCCTTGAGCATCCGGTTCATCAGAACGGCATGGTAGCCGGGCTTGGGCGGGATGGTGCCCGCGGGGATGTTCCAGGCGGTTTCGCAGATCGCGCGATGCTCGTCGTTGGCGACCACCATGTCGGCCGGCAGACGGTGTGCGAAGGTGCCGACCTCGCGGGCGGTGCCGCAGGCCGAGGGCTGGCCGGTGAGCGAGAAGGGCGAGTTGCCCGGCTCGGAGATCTTTCCGGTCAGCAGGTGGACGTTGTACATCAGCCCGTTTACCCAGGAGCCGCGCGTGTGCTGGTTGAAGCCCATGGTCCACAGGCTCATCACCTTGCGGTTCGGGTCGGCATATTGCTGCGCCAGCCGCTCGAGCTGCGCCACCGGCACGCCGGACAGCTCGGAGACATACTCGGCGGTGTATTCGGAAACCGCCGCGGCGTATTCCTCGAAGGTCATCGGCGTCAGCTCGCCCGAGTTCGGGTTGGCCGCCTGCATCTGCAGCGGGTTGTCGTCGCGCAGGCCGTAGCCGATGTCCGTCGCCGTCTTCGTGATGTTGACGTGCTTGTCCATGAACTCCTGGTTCACGGCGTCGTTCTGGATGATGTAGTTGGCGATGTAGTTCAGGATCGCCAGGTCGGTCTGCGGCGCGAAGATGATGCCATTGTCGGCCAGTTCAAAGGATCGGTGCTCGAAGGTGGAAAGCACGTGCACCTCGCAGCCCGGCTTGGTCAGGCGGGTGTCGGTCAGGCGCGACCACAGGATCGGGTGCATCTCGGCCATGTTGGAGCCCCAGAGCACGAAGGTATCTGCGTGCTCGAGATCGTCGTAGCAGCCCATCGGCTCGTCGATGCCGAAGGCGCGGATGAAGCCCACCACGGCGGAGGCCATGCAGTGCCGCGCGTTGGGGTCGATGTTGTTGGACCGCAGGCCCGCCTTCATGAACTTGGCGGCGGCATAGCCCTCCCAGACGGTCCACTGGCCGGAGCCGAAGATCGACACGCCGGCGCCGCCTTTTTCCTTGATCGCGTCCTTCCACTTCTCGGCCATCACGTCGAAGGCCTCGTCCCAACTCACCGGCTCGAACTCGCCGTTCTTGTCATAGGCGCCATTGGATTTGCGCAGCATCGGCGTGGTCAGGCGGTCCTCGCCATACATGATCTTGCTGAGGAAATAGCCCTTGATGCAGTTCAGCCCGCGGTTGACCGGCGCGTCCGGGTCGCCCTGCGTGGCGACGACCTTGCCGTCCTTTGTGCCCACGAGAACCGAGCAGCCGGTGCCGCAGAACCGGCAGGCGGCCTTGTCCCAGCGGATGTCGGGCGTCTGGATCTGGGCCTGGGCGGGCGCGCCGGGCAGGGTGATCCCCGCTGCGGAGGCCGTCGCAGCCGCTGCGGTCGATTTAAGGAAGGTCCGGCGGGATTCCGACATTGTCATGCTCAGGTGCTCCGGTTCAGAGGGTGCAAGGGGTGGCGACCGGCTGTGGCCGGCTGTCGCCGCCCTCGGGGTCTTCGAAGTGGTGATAGGTCAGGGTGACGGAGATCACCCCGGGGATCTGGTGCATGTCCATGATCAACTCCGAGGCGCGTTTCGCACCGGTATCCTCGACGACGACGACGAGGCGTTCGTCCTCGGTCACGGCATGGACCTCGGCCCCGTCCATCGCCTCGATGGCGGCCCGGGTGGCCGTGCCGCGTCCGGGGGCGGCATGGATCAGGCATCCGCAGATATTCATTGGGTGACCTCGCATTCGGCAGGGGCGCGATGGGAAAGGGAAACCGCCCCGACGGGGCAGATGGAGATGCAGCCGCCGCATCCGGTGCAACCTTCGTCATCGACGATCGGCTGGGCCCGTCCGCCAAGCGCCGGCCGGAAGCGGATCGCCCGCGGTTCGCAGGCGTCCTCGCAGGCGCGGCAGGACACGGCGTTGAGCGACAGGCATTCGGCCGAGATGGCCGCGACCCAGGGCCAGTCTCCCAGCCGGTCTGCGGACAGCGCGTCGGTCGGGCAAGCGCGGGCGCAGTCGCCGCAGAAGGTGCAGGCGCCCAGGGCAAGATCGAGGCGCACGGCGCCCCGGTTGTCGGTCTGGATGATGGCTTCCGGGCAGGCGGCGGCACAGTCGCCGCACCCGGTACAGGCGCGCTCGAATCCTGCAGGCCGCGCGCCCGGCGGACGCAAAAACTCACCGCCGCGGAGCGATCCACGCAGAAAGTCGCGTCGGCTTGTCGGGATTGGCATGAAGGCATCCGAACTGGCTGTATGTTCTCGGAGCCTATTATCAGGGCGGCGCTGAATCAATCTTGACCAAAGTCAAGGCACACAAAGAATCACAATCACATCAGCAGGGTCCGCGATGCAGTAGAGGCAGGGCAGGAAACGCCAGTGTTCGCCGGGGAGAGCACCTGCGGCATGTTAGGGGCGGCAAACGAAAAACGCCCGAGGCGCATCTGGGCGCCTCGGGCGGGTGTGTTGCATTCCTAGTGCGTCGCAGAGGGTGCAGGATCCTAGGCCGCAGAGTCCCGAGTCAGCTTGTCCTGGGTGCGCAGCTCGAAGTCGGATGCGTCGTGGCGCTCGTGCAGTTGCTCGGAGGGATCCCCCGCGAGCCGGTTCACGATGCGACCGCGCTGGACGGCAGGACGTGCCAGGATCTCTTTCGCCCAGCGGCGCAGGTGGGTGTAGCTCTCGACGTCGAGGAATTCGCCGGCGTTGTAGGAGTTGCCGAGTACCAGGTTCCCGTACCAAGGCCAGGTCGCGATGTCCGCAATGGTATAAGTGTCGCCACCAAGATACCGGTTGTTCGCCAGTTCACGGTCCAGAACGTCCATCTGGCGCTTGGCTTCCATCGTGTAGCGGTTGATCGGGTATTCGAACTTCTCGGGCGCATAGGCATAGAAATGCCCGAAGCCGCCGCCGAGATAGGGGGCCGATCCCTGCAGCCAGAACAGCCAGTTCATCACCTCGGTGCGGGCCGCAAGATTCTTGGGCAGGAAATGTCCGAACTTCTCCGCGAGGTAGAGCAGGATCGCGCCGGATTCGAACACGCGCAGGCCGGTTTCCGTGTCGAACAGGACAGGGATCTTGGAATTCGGGTTCAGCTCCACGAAGCCGGAGGAGAATTGCTCGCCCTTGCCGATACGGATCAGAAAGGCATCGTATTCCGCGCCGGTCTCGCCGATCGCCAGAAGCTCCTCGAGCAGGATCGTCACCTTCTGCCCGTTTGGCGTGCCCTGCGAGTAGAGCTGCAGCGGATGCTTGCCGCGCGGCAGCTCCGCCTCGTGGGTTGCGCCGGCGATGGGGCGGTTGGTGCTGGCCCATTCACCGCCATTCTCGGCGTCCCAGGTCCAGACGGCAGGTGGTTGGTAGGTGTCGTTCCCTGTCATGGGGTATCTTCTCCTGCTCAGTGAGTCTCGGCCCGCATTTGTGCGAGTTTGTTCAATATGTCGATGTAACCGTCTGCGCCCTGCGCGCCAGTGACGAGGTGCCGACGGTCGAAAACCATGGCCGGAACGCCACGGATGCCTTGCTGGAGCCAGAAATTCTGCTCGGTGCGCACGTCGGAGGCATGACGCTGCTCCGTGAGCACCGCCAGCGCCTCGGCCTGGTCGAGCCCGACCTCACCCGCGATGTCGGCCAGCACCTCGTGGTCCGAGATGTCGCGGCGGTCGGTGAAATAGGCCGCGAAGAGCGCCTGTTTCAGCGGATGCTTGCTGCCTTGCAGGTCGGCCCAGTGCAGAAGCCGGTGGGCGTCGAAAGTGTTCGGCATCCGCATGTCGTCGGTGTAGTTGAACGCAAACCCGAGGTCGGCGCCGATCTCGGCCAGCCGCTGGCGGTTGCGTTCGGACTCCTCCGGCGATGAGCCGTACTTTTCCGCGATGTGCTCGCGCAGGTTCTGGCCTTCGGGTGGCATCTGCGGGTTCAGTTCGAACGGATGCCAATGGATCTCGTGCCTGGTGCCGGTGGCCTCCAGCGCCCGGGCAAGCTGCCGGTAGCCGACGATGCACCAGGGACAGACGACGTCGGACACGATGTCGATCCGCAGTGTTTCGGAAGCGTCGGTCATGGACGCGTCTCCTTGGTCAGGTCCCGCCCGAAGGCCGGACCCCGTTCGGCGATCAGCTCGCCTTTTTCCATTCGAATTTCCGGAACACCTCGTCGACCGGCGTGTTCACCAGATGATTCACGTAGTTGGACATCACCTTCTGCGCTACCCCGAGAACGACTTCGAGCACCTGCCGCTGCGTGAACCCTGCATCGAGGAACGCCCGGACGGCCGCTTCGTCGACATCGCCACGGTTACGCACGACCGACAGGGTGAAGTCGCGCAGCGCCTCGAGTTTCGCCGTAGGAAGCGGCGTCTCGTTGCGCAGGGCTTCGGTGATCGCGTCGTCGACCTTCATCATCTTGGCGATCGCGGTGTGAGCCGGAACGCAGTAGTGGCAGTTCTGCTCGACGTTGATGGTCTGCCAAACGACGGTCTTTTCCTCGGCGTCGAAGCTGGAGCCCATGAACTGCTCGTGTGCGAAATTGTAGGTCGCCAGAAGGCCCGGCGCCTCGGCCATGGCGGCGTGCAGGCCGGGGATGCGTCCGTTCTTTTTGCGGCTCTCGGCCAGCAGCGGCTTCGACGCCTCGGGCGCGGTGGTTTCGTCGTGGAGTGTGTACTCGGTCATTTTGGTCTCCTGCGGTCTGGCCGCACTTGCGTAAGCGGATCGGGACTGCGCCGGCTGTGCGTCGCGATCCCTGTCCGCGCTTCGATGACCCTCACCTAGGTGCCTTTGAGTGTTTGCTCAATTATAGATTTGAGCACTCACTCAAACGTGAGCCCTGCGCGCTCGCTCTGACGGGACAATGCCCGCGGAACTGCTTATGTTCCCCGTCGATGACACGAGCCATGCCATATAACCGCGAGACCGCCCTTGAGGCGGCGATGACGCTTTTCTGGAAGAAGGGCTATCACGCCACTTCGCTGAAGGATCTGGAAGCGGCGCTGAACATGAAGCCCGGCAGTATCTACGCGGCCTTCTCCAGCAAGGAGGGACTCTTCCTCGAGGCGCTTGCCCGTTACTACGAGACCTCCCGAGGCGCGTTTGTCGCGGAGATGGCCAAGGCCGGCTCGCCGCTTGAAGGGGTTGCACGGCATATCCGGAGCTATGCCGATATCCCCACGGACCATCCCCGGGCGCAGGCGTGCATGCTCTTGAAGACCCTCGTGGACACGCGCGCGACCGAACCGGCAATTGCCGAGAAATCGCGGGAATACCTCTCCGGGATGCGGGACGCGATGACCGAGGTCTTCGAGCGCGCAATCGCGGCGGGTGAGCTTCCCGAGGATACCGATCCCCAGCGGCTCGCGCGCCGCTTGCAGGCCTGCATCATGGCGCTGCGCTTTGAACTTCACCAGGGCACCCGGCAGGCTGACCTCTCGGCGCTGGCTGAGGACATGGCGCGAGAGTTCGAACGGCTGCGAAAGGTCTCGGCCTGAGCTTCGCTCTCGGTTCCAGTGATTTGCTTCAGCCTGCGTTCCCCTTGTGGAAGGCGGACTTGTCCAGACAGGCGGGCAATCTGCGATCGCTTTCGGCGTTCGGGAACCAGATCGTTGCACGCGATTTGATCTCGGTCAACGACGTGTCCTCTGAAATTTAATAAATCAGATATATAATTTGTGCTGGGCGTCTCGGGGAAGGGAGAGCTTGGCGTCTGGCCAGGTTAATTACCAGAATCTCTAACTATGGGGGATGGAGATGGCCCAGAAATCGCAAAGAAATTACCTTCAGGACGTGCTTGAGGACATTCCTTGGGAAACGCCATGGAGCACGCCGGAGGCTCGCAAGGGGGCAGCGTCTGTTTTGCCTCTGACTGGAGATATATCTTATCTGGACTCCGTTCTGGACAGCGTGGCCGCATCCCTCGCGGCATCGGGGTCCAAGACGTCCAAGGCGGCGATCTCAAGGGCCGGACAGGCCACCGACGCGATTGCCGGGATCACGGGCTCTGCCCGTGCCTCTGATCTCTGGGACCGGGTCGTTGCAGATCTCGCAGACCGGATCGGAGGCAAGCCTGACGGCGCCGGAACTGGCGGCGACGGCAACGCCTATGGCGGCGAGGGCAACCCACTGCAGGGTGGCAGCGCTGACAAGGGCGGTGACCGCACCGGCGTCGGCGAAAAGCCCGACAAGGGCAACGACGGCGAGGGCAACGCTGACAGGGGTGGCAACGGCAACGCCTACGGCGGCGATGGCAACCCTAACGCGGGTGGCAAAGGCAACGGAGAGGGCGGTGGCGACGGCATCCCCGACAAGCCCGATGACGCCGGCAACCCCGGCCACGGCAAGGGTGACGGCACCGGCGACGGTGACGGGGTTCCCGACAAGCCGGCTCCGGCTCCGACACCGCCGGACGTTCCGCTGCTGGATCCCGAAACGGTCCAGTACAAGTCCGCCTATACCTTCAGGATTGGCGACATAACCGTCGGCTGGAATGGTGAAACGCTCGCCACGCGACAGGAGAGCCTCTCCGACACACCGGCGATGACCTCCAAGGCTGGCGTTGAAATGTACGCCATCGACAGCCAGTTCGGCTTCTACGTGACCGACTTCATCGGCGCGCAGGACAAGGACTTCGACGATGACTTCGGCGAAGGCTTCGTCGGCGAACTGGCAGGCGGCGGCATCGCCGTGTCCGACGCCCGGACCGACACCTTCTCGGTGCCGGCGCGGTTGGGGACATGGCTGGAAGGCATCGGCGGCAACTTCGTCAAGGCATCCACCGAGCACTACTCGGTGATGCAGGCGATCCTGTCCGACCAGGCCTATCCGGGTGACACGAGCGGCTACTACCAGCTCGACGACGATCTCCGGATCATCGACTACCGGACCGGTGACGACGGCATGCCGGTGGACGCCGATGGCAACCCGAGCAGCTCGCTGGTCGAGGATGTCATGCACGGCTTCTACGTGAAGGAACTGATCGGGGCGCTGGAGGTCGCCGGTGGCTACACCGAGCCGACAGACCTCTACAAGGACTTCGATCGTGCCGGCGCCG
Organism: Tropicimonas aquimaris; assembly: GCF_042676185.1. NCBI lineage: Bacteria > Pseudomonadati > Pseudomonadota > Alphaproteobacteria > Rhodobacterales > Roseobacteraceae > Tropicimonas > Tropicimonas aquimaris. Next base: position 257,251 of record NZ_JBHTJT010000008.1, read on the forward strand.
TCGACGTCTACTCGGCCTACATGACCGACATCGAGATCGACGGCGTGATGCGGAACGTGGCGGTCGTGGACATCGGCAACGATGGCACCATCGACTACTACGACAGCAACCTGAACGGTTACGGCGTCTTCGGTCTGGCGGATGTTCTCAAGCCGAACGAAAGTTCGATCATCGAGGATATCGCGGTCGGCGATGACTACTCGGTCACGCTGAAGGACGACGGCAAGTTGCTCTATCGCTGGGGCAACGCGGTCAAGCGGCCGAACGACGTCCGGATCGATGCCAAGCTGGATCTGCCGGATGAATGGCAGGTCGACGCAGACGGAGACGGTTTCGCGGATGTTCTGTATCGGGTCACGGCCGCCGAGCTGGTGGTGAACCATACGGTCACCAACAACCCGAACGACCAGATCCGGCCGGAGGACTTCGAGAACGAAGCCGCCATCGGTATCCTGCCAAGCTACGCGGTGGACGAGAACGGCAATTGGGTCTCGACCGACGACTTCTATGCCGGTGACGGGACGTTCCTGCCGGCGGGCACGGTCCTCCGCGACTTCTCGTTGATCGACGCCGTCGACGGCTCGATGCTCGACACGATCGGCGGGCTTTCTTCCGACCTGTTGGGCGGCTTCACCGAAGCCTGGTACACCACGATGGATCGGGAACCGTTCATGGCCGACCTGAACGAAGACGGGACCGAGTACGACATCGGTCCGCGCTGGCGGCTCCAGCCTGACAAGTACGGGCAGGATCTTCCGAGCGTGATCATCCCGCAGGATCCGAGCGAGGCCCCGCCGGTTGCCAATGGAGAGGAGAAGTACGAGGTCGGTGTCGACACCACGACCGTGCTGAACCTGCTCGACTGGAACGGCACGTCTCCGATGACCCTGAGTGCCGGCTGGATGACCGATGCGGGCGAGGTTTCCGCCAACGGCGTGAACATGACCGCTGACTTCGATGTCGCCTTCTACATCAAGGGGGACATGAAGCCGGTGAACCTCTACGATGCCCAGCTTCTCATGGAATATGAGGAGGTTGCCATCGAGGCCGCTGACAGCGTCATCGTCGGAAGCACCGGCGGCGACACCCTCGTCGGTTCCGGAAGCAATACGTTCTACCTCAGCGGTGCCGGTTCGGAGAGTGCCGATGGAGCGGCGGACCTTCTGGTTCTCGGTTACGGCGAACTGACGGCCGCCGGGGTCGGCACCAACGACGTCTACGCCTTTGCGGCGGACGACGGGGATGCCGTTGGACTGATCGGGTTCGATCTCGATCCGGACAACTACAACATCCACCTGACGCAGAAGATCGTCGAAGACGATCTGGAGTTGAGCTTCGACGGTACGCAGATCGCCACCCTCTACGGTGTGGACGAGTACCTCGGATCCGACGCCTTCTACTTCGCGTAGGTGAGTCAGGCGGTCACTGCATGGAAATCAGCTCCATGCTACCAACGGGAGGCACCGGGCATCGCCCGGTGCCTTTTTTCTGGAATGAATCTTCTGACGGCGCGGACCGGCGCTTCCCAGCCTCGAGGGGCGACCCGAGGCGCGATTCTCGTCGCCGGCTTCAATCGTGGCAGCCGGCAGCCGCCTTGTATAACGGGCCCTCGGCCGGGTGCTGCGGGGCACCCCTGGACGGAGCCTTGTCGATCGGGCTGGCATCGTTCAGCCGCCTGAGGATCAGCGCGCCGGCCGGACAGGCGGCGCGCGGCCCTATCCCGAGCCCAATGGTGAGAAAGGCAGTGATGCTGGAGCAGACTTCTTCGGGAGGAATTCCGAGAAAACCGTTGCCGGGAACGTCATCCTGCCGGCTTCGGAGGTCCTCCGCGAAGGCCTTCACCAGCCTCTCGCTGACCTGCCGCCCGAGGGCCGACGGGTCGAGCGACGGGCTCGCGGACCCGATCAGCCCCTCGATCGGTCCTTCGCTGATGGCACTCGCGAGAATTTCGCGCCCAAGCCTCTCCTCCAGCCATGTATTGCCCGCCACTTTCGACTCGCCCTGGTCCAGGGCAATCGATTCCGCCAGAAGGGCGAGCGTCAGATTTTCCAAAGACGGCATGCATGACTCCTTGCGATCGCGTCGTGCAGTCAAACAAGGCCAGCGTTAGTGCAGCGTGATCCGGCGGAAGGTTATTCGAGGCCGCGGAGGAAATCGGCGTCGGAAAGCCCGGCGCTGCGCATCATCGAGACCGGATATGTCTCGTCCTCGATCAGGCGCCTGACGGTGAATTCGGGTTCGACCGACCGCAGCAATTCGATGGAGCGGCGCGTCGCTTCCTCGTTATGGGCCAGAGAATAGAGCCCGATAAGGTACCGCAACGGCGGCCGGAACGCGGGGTTCAGCGAGCGTGAGGTCTCGAGATGGGCCGTGGCCTCCTCGAGCCTGCCGGTGACGGCGGCGGTGAGGGCGACCTGGAATTCCGTCCAGAACCGGAAAGAAGCGTTGTAGGACAGCATCTGCGCCGTCTTGGCGGCGGAATAGGCCTTCTCGCTGTCGCCGGTGTACAGCAGAGCGGTCGACCAGGACCACCAGGCGAGCGGGTTCGATGGGTTCGCCGTGACCGCGATCTTGGAGAGCTCGCGGCTCGCCTGTCCGTCGCGTTCCAGCGCCATCCGCGCATTGGCGACCGAGCAAAGCACGTTGGAATTGGTCGGCTCGTCGGCGAGTGCGTCCGCACAGAGCCGCCGGACGGCCTCGGCCGTCTTCGCGCGGTCGACGTCGCAGAACTCCACGTAGCGGATCACTTCGAGCTGCGCGAGCCAGGCGTCGAACAGGCCGCGGGCCTCGATCTCCCGCGCCCGGAGGAGGAGCCGCTTCGCCTCGTCGAGATCCTTGCGCCGCATGGTGAACATCTTGCGCAGCGCGGTGTTGGCTAGGGCGTCCGCATCATGGTCGTGCTGGCGGTTCGGGGCGGAGCGACAGACGAGGCCCATCACGGCGACCACCGCCCGGTGGCTGAGCGCCATGTGCGCGATGCCGACAACGCCCTGAGAGGCGGGTTGGCGGGCGATCACGCTGTCGGTCCAGACGGCGCGTTGCGTACCGCTTTCCACGATCGACATGCGCAGACCCATTTCTTCCGTGCTGCCAGTCGAGAACGCCTCGACCTCGGCCACGAGCAGGTCGGGTTCAGCCGCACTGGGCGTCGCGAAATGTGCGTCGATATCGAAGTTCTCGCGCAGGGATTTCGAGAAATGGTCGCAGAATTGCTTCTCGAACATCCGCAGCGCCGAGCCCTGCGCGCTGCCGAGTTGGAGCACGATCTGCCGCTGCGTGCGGTGATGATGGGCGAGGGGGGTGGAAGGCGCGCGCGGGGGCGGTGCCTGCGTCGGCTCGGCGCCCGTCGGCTGGCGTTTGCTGCGCATCAGCGTCAACCAGTCGTTGAACTCCGGGCTGTCGACATCGAGCCCCTCCAGGAATTCGGCATCGGGCGTATCGCTGTCGATCACCGTGACCCGTCGGGTGTCGAGGCCGACATTCACCCGGTCGGTCAGCAAGGCCGCGTCGAGGGCTTCGGAAGAGCGGCGCAGCGTCCGCAGTGTCTGGCGCAGGTTGGCCTGGCTGGACTTGGTTTCCCCCTCCCAGAGCTTGTCCTGCAGCCAGACGCGCGTGCGGGTCATGCGGGCCTCGGTGGCCAGCAGCGCGAGCAACCCCTGGGCCTTGCGTCCGACAGGAGTCACTTCTTCGCCCGCCCGGGTCTCGACCCGGAATCGGCCGCAAAGATGGATCGTCAGTTCCGGGTCCGTGGTCATGGCTAATCCGTCCGACCGGGGCGCGTTGGCCACCCTCTGTCCTTACGTTAACGATTTCGCGGGTGCCCGTGAAGTCAGCGTGAGTCAATTGAAAAGTGCTTTGTTCAAGGGGGGATGTCGGTCACACTGGCGGAATTTCGAGGGACAGAGGGTTTGGATATGGCAAATGGGCTGGCAGCCGGAGGTGGTTTCGGCGGCGGATTTGGAGGCGGTTTCGGGGGCGGCTTCGGCGGAGGTTTTGGCGGCGGCTTCGGGGGCGGTTTCGGCGGCGGATTCGGAGGTGGTTTCGGAGGCGGCTTCGGCGGAGCAGGGGGCGCGGCCTCGCCGCTTCTGTCCTCCGCGCTGACGACATCGCACGACGCGCTGGCCGGCTACTGGAACACGGGCTCCGGCCTGACCAGGCCATCACGGACCTCTGTTGGAAACGACCTGAGTTACCTGTCTCCCGGCCGGCGGGCCGAGGTGCTGCTGGGCCAGATGCTCGGCCCGCTGTCGGTGAGCAACCCCGCCAAGGGGGCGGCGAGGCTGCGGGTCGGAGAGGCCGATCTCTTCGAGATCCGGAGGCCGGGCGAAAAGGATTTTGAGGAGCAGATGCGTTACCTGCGCAACTACGCAGACCTGCGCTCGGACCGCATTCCGGAGATCGTCGCCCAGACGGCGACCATCATGCCGTTCTTCGGCACGCTGACCCATCTGAACGAGACCGCCCGGAAGTCGACGCTGGACCTTCTGGTGCTGACCCAATCCCTTGCTATCGCGCTGGAAATGCAGGTGAAGCATTTCTGCTGGGCAGCCCGGCCGGTGGAGCGCAGCGAAAAAGTCCAGCCGATCATCCAAACGCCGGACCATTCGAGCTTCCCCTCCGGCCACGCCACCGAAGCCTTCGCGCTGGCGACCGTGCTGGACCGGTTGCTGATTGGCGACAAAGGGCCGGTGCAGACCCGCATGGCCTATCTCGCCGCATACCGGATCGCGGTGAACCGGACGATTGCCGGTGTGCACTACCCGGTGGATTCCGCGGCTGGCGCGGTGCTCGGCTGCACCATCGGCGAGCTGGTCCTTGCCGCGGCCGAGGGGCGGCACATGCGTCCGCGCGGCTATGGCGGGAAGGGGCCGGGGCAGTGCAAGCTCGACGCCAAGGCGGATTTCGACCTGAGATGGCTCGCCCATTCCTTTTTCGACGAAGCATGCGAAGAAGGTGGCGGGGTAAAGGTCGAGAAGATCCCGCTGATCGCCGAGCTCTTCAAGGAAGCCAAGAGCGAGTGGCCGTCGTGACCCGCTGGAGCGCGTGGCGCCCGGTGCGGGAGCCGGGCGAGTCGCCCTATCACGACTGGTGGAGCAGGATGGAGCGCGGCAGCGGGCATCCCGCGCCCGCGGGCCGGATGCATGACGTGGTGCCCCTGCGCGCGCTCCTGCCCGGTGCACGCGGCAAACCCGTCGATCCCCGCCTCCGAATGAGCAATGCCCTGACCGCGCCGACCCCGCCGGGCACCTGGAACGCCGGGTTCAAGGCGCATCTCGAGGCGCAGGGCGACTGGCTGCCGCCTCTGGAGCGTCTGCCCGTGGTGCCAGAGGGCACGGTGATGGTCGGGGTGATCGACGCCGACATCCCGCTCGGCCACACCCGCCTTTGCGATGCCGCTGGCAACACCCGCATCGCCGCCGCCTGGCAGATGGGGCTGCCGGACGGGCCGGATTACCTTCCGTTCGGCCATGAACTCTACGCCGCCGATATCGACCGCTATCTGAGCGAGTACCGGTCCGGGCCGGAGAACCGGCTCGATCAATCGGCTTTCGACCGCCGCACCGGGATGGTCAACATGAAGGACCGATACGCACGCCGCGCGCTGGCCAGTCGCTATTCGCACGGCGCGCATGTGCTGGACGTCACGGCAGGATGCCGGCCCGAGGGCGACCAGGATCCGATTGCCCAGACCCGGGTCCTCGCGGTCAACCTGCCGCCGCGGATCGCCTTCGGCGCGTCGGGCGAGTTCCTCGACTATTACATGGTGCATGCGCTCCGCCGGATCGTCGACCTGAGCGATGCGATCTGGCTGCGGAACCACCCCGAGCCGGGCGACGGCCCCTACGGCTATCCGCTCGTCGTCAACCTGTCCTTCGGCCGTCAGGCCGGGATCAAGGACCGCAGGGGGATATTCGCGCGCGCGGTCAGGCAACTGCTTGAACTGCGGCGGGCGGATTATGCGCCGATCGACGTCGTGACCCCCGCGGGCAATGACAACCTCGAGCGGATGCACGCGGTTGCCAGCCTCGCACCCGGCCCGAATGGGGCGGGCGAGGCGTCGGAACTCGAGCTGCGCATCCAGCCGGGGGACCAGTCCTCCGGCTATGTCGAGATCCTGTTCGAGGCGGATGTCGAGGGGCTCGATCCGCGCTACGCGCCGCTCGAGATCGATGTCGTGCCCCCAGGAGGAACGTCTCAGCCGCGGCGGACCCGCGTGAACGCGCGGTCGCTTTGGGGAGAGGTGGCCGAGATCCACTGCGGGATGGACCCGGCCGACCGTCAGGACGGCAAGCAGCTCTTCCGCATCCTCGTCTGCGTCGCGCCGACGAGCCGACCGGGTGACACCGGGCCTTGCGCTCCGTCCGGCGCGTGGAATATCCACCTTCGCAACAGGGGCGTGCACCGGCTGGAGATCGACCTCAATATCCAGACCGATCAGGCTATTCTGCCCGGCAGCACCGCCGGCCGTCGCGCCTATTTCGACAGCCCCTATTACCACCGCTACAACGAAGCCGGGCGGATGCTCGACACGGCGGCGACCGAGCCGGTGCCCGTCAACAGGCCTCCGGGCGCGCCGCCGGGCACTCCGGTTGTGCTGCGCCACAGTACGATCAACGCCACCGCGTCGAGCACGCAGGTCGCCTGCCTCGGCGGCTACCGGTTAAACGACGGCCGCGAGGCGCCCTATTCCTCCACCGGCGCGGGGGTGCCGCTGCCGAAAGATGGGCGCAGCGCGCCAACGGCGGCGCTTCCGACCGAAGACGGGGCAGCGATCTACGGCCGGCTCGCTGCGGGCTCGGCCGACGGATCGGTCGTGGCCATGCGGGGCACGAGTTTCGCGGCGCCACAGGCGGTCCGCTTTGTCGCGCTCGCGCGGCTGAGGGGTGAGCTGGCGAAATCCGGCACCGAGCTGCTGACAGAGCAGGCCAGCAGGGACGAGGCTCAGGCGGGTTTCCCGACAGGCCGCATGACCGTCAAGTCCGGCGCGGGCCGGATGCGCTCTCCCTTCCCGGAACCCGTGAAACGACTCTGAAAGAAATTTTTGACGTGCCTTCAGGTCCTTGCGGTTGCGTGGGGGCCGCATCACGCATGATTCACGCAGCGGCTGTCATGGTGTCCCTGCGCTTCATTTCCAGACTGATTTGCTCGCTTCGCTGGGAGATCTGCCATGACCAGAGTGATCAAAGTATTCGCATCAGACAGGTCTGACCTTATGGCGTTTCTTGCCAACAGCCAGACCGGCTTCGGCCCGGGCTCCTTTGTCCTCCCGCAGCGTCGCGGGGTCGCGACCATTGTCTTCGCGGACAAGTGGGCTGTCGAACTGCTTCGGTCGCGCCGGACGCAGGGTCGCCGTCTCGAATTTCTCGACATATTCTCCGACCCGCGGGATTGCCTCGAGTTCGACGCCGAGTCGGTCAGCGCCCTGTTCAATACCTGAGATCGCGCCAAGGCGCGTCAGGAGAGCATTTTCTCCAGCACTCCGACGATCATCGCGTGGTCATCCTCTGACGCCAGACCGGAGACGGTGACCGCGCCGATCACACCCACTCCCTTCACGCGAATCGGAAAGCTGCCGCCATGGTCGGCGAAGTCCATGGGGTCGAGGCCGAGCGACGTGCCGACCACGTTGCCCTTGGCGGCGTTGCGCATCCCCACCAGCATTGACGAGCGATGCTTGCGGAGCACGGTATTGCTCTTGCGCCGTGCCCAGTGGTCGTTGTCCGGGGCGCTCCCCGGCAGAGCCGCGTGAAACAGCGTGCGGTCCGGGGTGCGGATGTCGATCACCACCGCCGCCGCTTCAGCCTGCGCGGCCGCGACGAGCGCGGAGCCAAGATCCAGCGCGGTCACCTCGTCGAACGCCTCGAACACGAGCGTCGCTTCCTGGAGTTCAAGCTGTTCCATCGTGGGAGCCTTGGAAGGGGTGGGCATGATCGGTCGTCCTGTAAATGGAGGCCATGGGCGTTTTGGCCTTTCCGTTTCGGTTCGCGTCTCCGGTCGACCGCCCGTGATCGGCGGTTTTCGTCCGGCCCCCCCCCCCCCCCCGCCTGCGCGCCTCGGGGGCGGGGCAAAACCCACCATGCCCGCCGGCGACTCACTTGAGAAGGCCCCCGGCCAAAGTGCCGCGTTCAACAGGCTGGGATGATTCCCGAAATCCCAGCTCATTGTGCCCGCATCTCCCCCTGTTATCGAAGAATTCTTGCCGTGAGGTGGCAGGCTCACGGGCCGATCACGCAGGCACTGCTAGGTTGATTTCACTGACACGCACACACCCCTTTACGAGTAATTCTGTTACCCCGGAAGATTACATTGTTGTTCCCTAGTAGCGGTCCTGGCCACGCATTCCCCATCGCGTTGGCCGGGACCTTTTTTGTTTTGGGTACCTGTCGGGTGGCCACTCTTCGGTTGGAGCCGGCCGTTGCCGGGGCCGCAATCCGAGCCCTCTCCGAAGTTATAGAGCTGTTTCGGTCGAACCGGGCGGAAGCGAGGTTACGGTCGGACGAAGCTCGCCCTGAGGCTCCCTTCACCGCTCGCCCCGTCAAAATGTCCGATGGCCGGCAGGCGGGCCGCAGGGTAGTGCGGTTTTGAGCCCGCGGCATCTGCGGGTAGTCTGGGGCGCGGCGTCGCCTCGCCCGGACGGTGCGACAGCGAAGGATCGCCAAGATGTTCAGGATCGACGAAGACCTCATGCCACTGGTTCTGACCGGGCTGACACTTGCCGGGATGCTCGTCGCGACCATCACGCATTGGGCGCTGCCGTCCGAACTGGCCTGGGCGGGCGTCGTGGGATATCTCGCGCTTCTGGTGGTCTACGCAGCGGGCGGGGTTCCGGCCGGGCTGCGTGCGCTCACCGCGCTCTGGAGGGAGCACGAGCTCGACATCGACCTGCTGATGGTGGTCGCGGCGCTCGCCGCGGCGCTCGTCGGGGCGGCCTTCGAGGGCGCGGTGCTGCTGGCGCTCTTCAGTCTGTCCACGACGCTGGAAGAGCGCGCGATGGGGCGCGCGCGACGGGCGATCGAGTCTCTGATGGAGCTTCGACCTGACAGGGCGCTGCGCCGAACCGCTTCCGGAACCGAAGAGGTTCCGGTCGAGGATCTCGTCCCGGGCGACGTGGTGATCCTGCGGCCTGGCGCGCGGGTGCCGGTCGATGGGGTCATTATCGAGGGCGAGGGCGAGATCGACGAATCCACCATAACCGGCGAGTCCGTGCCCGTTCGCAAGGCGGCGGGCACCCATGTCTTCGAGGCGACGGTAAACCAGAACGGCGTGCTCGCGGTGCGGGTCGACCGGCCGCTTGGGGAAAGCACCGTCGCCCGGATGATCGCGCTCGTGACCGAGGCGCAGGCCGCACGGGCGCCTTCGGAGAAGTTCTCCGACTGGTTCGGACAGCGCTACACCATTGCCGTGCTGAGCGGGTCGGTGCTGGCCTTCCTTGTGTTCCTCGCGCTCGGAAACGGCTGGAACGAGGCGCTCTATCGTGCGGCGACGCTTCTGGTCGCAGCCAGCCCCTGTGCCATCGTGATCTCGGTGCCCGCGGCGATCCTCTCGGCGCTGTCGGCTTCGGCGCGGGGCGGGGTGCTGTTCAAGGGCGGCGCAGCGCTTGAGACGCTGGCGTCGGTCTCGACCTTTGCCTTCGACAAGACGGGCACGCTCACCACAGGGCGGCAGGAACTCACCGGCATTCACAGTGACGGCGACGAGACCGAGCTGCTGGCCCGTCTCGCCGGACTCGAGGCCCATTCCGAGCACCCTGTCGCCGATGCCATCCGGTGCGCCGCGAAGGAGCGGCAGATCGAGCCCATCGAGGTGCGCGAGGCAAAGGCCGTGCCCGGAGAAGGCATGGTTGGCGTCGATGCCGAGGGCATGGTCTGGGCCGGCAACGAAAGGCTGGCGCAGCGCATGGCCCGCCACAGCGCGCCGATGGATTGCCCGGCCTTCCTCGCTGCGGTTCACGACACGCCGATGACGCTCGTGCTGATGGGGCGGGGCGCGCGGATCCTGGGCGTCGCGACGGTGGAGGACCAGCCGCGCCATACGGCCCGCGCCGGCCTTGCCGCGCTGCGCGAGCGGGGCGTGACACAGATCGCGATGCTGACCGGGGACCGGCAGGCAGTGGCGGACCGCGTGGGGGCGGAACTCGGCATCGCGCCGGAGTCTATCCATGCCGGCCTCCGTCCCGAGGACAAGGTGGCGCTCGTCGCCGACCTCGCCAGCCGCGACCGGGTTGCCTTCATCGGCGACGGTGTGAACGATGCAGCGGCTCTGGCGCGTGCAGACGTGGGTATCGCGATGGGCGCGGCGGGCTCCGAGGTCGCGCTGCAGGCGGCAGACGTGGCGCTGTTGTCGGACGATCTGCGCCGGCTGGCGGCGGCGCATCGGCTCGCGCAGCGGGCCGCGCGGATCATCCGGCAGAACCTGATCTTCGCGACCGGAGCGATGGCGACTCTGGTCACCGCCGGGCTGTTCTTCCACCTGCCGCTGCCGATCGCGGTGATCGGGCACGAGGGCGGCACGGTGCTGGTGGTGCTCAACGGATTGCGGCTTCTGGCCGACCCGATCCGCAATCCCGAGGATGCATGCGGACCCGGGCAACTTGCCGCACGCAAGGCCGCAACAGCGCAGCCTGCAACGGCCCGGGGATGATCCGCGGACGCGTTGCACGCCGCCCGGAGCGTCTGCTCTTTCTTGCCTGACCAACCCGCTTGGCTTAGGGCAGGCGCGCGTCCGGGCGGCCATGCCCAGCTTCGCACCGATCCACGGAGGATGACACGATGCCCACCCGGGAAAGCCCCGCAACCGTAGACGGCGCTGCGCGTGCGGCCAGCTTCACCGACGTTTTCCTGCCGGCCTGGCTGGACATCGCCTTGCCCGCGGGGGAGGGGCCGGCGCCGGTGGTGGAGGAACTTCCCGACAAGGGCGGGCCGTCGACCACGCTGGCGCAGGCGCGCACCGCGTTCTTTCTCGCGCATCTCGGCCATCTTGGCGGGAAGCCGCGGTTGATCGATGCCGCGCGCCGGATCAACGGCTTTATCACCCGCTACCTGCGGGACCCGGACGGCGGCTGCGTCTTTGCGGTCAATCCCGACGGCTTGCGGATCGGCAGCATCGAGGCGACGACCCGCCGGACCTATGATCAGACATTCGTGCTGCTGGCGCTGGTCACCCTGCGCCGTGCCGATCCCGAGGCAGTGTCGGAAGAAGAGATCGAGCTTTGCTGGTCCTTCATCGAGAATTCGCTGACCGATACGGCCAATGCCGCGCTCTGGGAAAACGACCGGATGGCCGCCGCAGGCGCGCAGCCCGGCGATCTGCGCGCGCAGAACCCGCACATGCACATGCTGGAGGCCGTGCTCCAGTGCCTGGAGCTGACGGGCGATCCGGTCTGGGCCGACCGGGCGCGGGCTCTGGTACGGGCGGGCGAGCGTTTCTTCTTCGATCCGGCCACCGGGGCCGTGCGGGAATTCGTGGGCCATGACCTCGTGCCGATCGACACCGTCGACGGCAACCGCCGCGAGCCGGGGCACCAGTACGAATGGGCCTGGCTGCTGATGCGGTATGCCGATCTCACCGGCGACGAGTCCGCGCGCCGCTTCGTCGGACCGATGGCCGATTTCGCCGCGGCGCACGGCTGGCAAACCGAAGGTCCGATGGCCGGCGCCCTGTTCGACGCGCTCTCCGCGGACGGGCGGGTGACGGAGGCGACACACCTTCTGTGGCCGCTGACCGAGGCCGGGAAGTATTTCGCCGCCCTTGCGCGCGATACCGGCGACCCGGCCGCCGGAGAGAAGGCGCGGGAAATCGCCGACGTGATCTTCGGCCGGTACTTCGCGCCCGGCGATCAGCCGTCCTGGGTCAACCAGTTCGATGCGCAGGGCAATGTCACCTGGGACGCGGGGCTGTCGCGCCTGCTCTACCACGTGGGGATCTTCGTCGCCGAGGGCGCATCTGCCGGCCTTTGGCCGCTGACCTCCAGCGACCGCGCCGCCGGCTGACGGGTTATCCCCGGTTTCGACCGGCCAGATTTGCAGAGGTGGGCCGGGCGGTGAGTCGTTTCTGCCCGCCTTCAAATGGGGCGGCCCGCCGGCGTCGCTTTCCTTTCTCGGATCCCATCGATCGATCAAGGGCAATTTCGGGCGGCATGTGGCCGCCCCGAACCGACCTTCCAAATCGCTTTGGGTTCTGCGGCGCGCCATCGGACTTCCGGTTTGGCGGCGCCTTTTGCGCCTCTCGCAACGTCGGTCTGAAAATGTAAAAATTTGTCTTTCTCGCATCCGAAAATTGATATATCAGTTTCCCAGGGGGAGAGGCTGTTCTCGGAACCAGCCGATCCCGACATTCGGACGAAACGCGGGGAGGGCGTTGTGCAGGAGCGAGCGGGAAAGCTGTCGACGCTGCCGGAGCCGACCCCGACGATTTCCGAGTTGCTTGTCGGAGTCCGCCTGGATCCTGAAAAGAATATCACTTTTCAGGTGTTCGACATCCTGCGCGACCTGATCGTCTCGGTGAAGCTGCGCCCAGGGCAGCGGCTTTCGGAGAAGGAGATCGCGGCAGCGCTCTCGGCCAGCAAGACGCCCGTGCGCGAGGCGATGATCCGGCTGGACGAGATCAGACTTGTAAAGATTGTTCCGCAGAGCGGGACATATGTGACGAAAATCTCGGTGAAACGCTACAGGACGGCGTGCTTCATCCGGCTTCAGCTCGAACTTGGCGCGGTCCGTGCGGCGGCCTGTTCGCCGAACGCGAAGCTGGGCTTGAAGATCCTCGACAGGATGCTGGCGCAACAGGCCAAGGCCGTCGCCAGCGAGGATTACGAGAGCCTCTTCCGTCTCGACGAGGGGTTTCACTTCCAGCTCTTCGAGATGGCGGGGTTCGGGGACGCCTGGACCACGGCGCGCCGCACCCAGTTCGACGTGAACCGGGCCCGCCATGTCCGGCGGCTGCACGGGGTCGTCAACGGGCCGGAGATCCTCGCGGAGCATAGCGCGATCGTCGAGGCGATCCGGGCGCAGGACCCGGACAGGGCCGAGGCGGCGCTGCGCGCTCATATCGGCGACCTGGAGCAGCAGATCAGCGTGCTGTTCCGGGACAAGGCAATGCTCGGGACGATCGAGGCGCCCGAAGACGACTGATGGCGCAGGTTGCGGCAGTTCTGCGCTGCCCGACGTAGGCAAATACATTCTACATCGCAGAAAACCCAAGGGAGGAATCCATGCGATTTGCAAGACTTACAGGCTTTGCTCTGGCAACTTCGGCGCTCTGCAGCGTTTCGACGGCCTGGGCCAATGACGACCTCCGGATCGTCGACGAGCCGCTGGAGCTGACGGTGCACCTGCACCATTATCTCTACACCAAGTACGAGGAAGACTGGCCGATCGAGCAGAAAGCCCGCGAAATCACCGGTATCCACCTCAAGAACGCCACGGTCGGCTCGAACTCCACCAACAGCGAAGAGGCGATGAACCTGCTGCTGGCGACAGGCAAGCTGCCCGACATCGTCGGCTCCTATCTGATCAAGGATTTCGTGAACCAGTACGGCCCGCAGGGCGCCTTCGTTCCGCTCAACGATCTGATCGAGGAGCATGCGCCCAACGTGAAGGCGCTGTTCGAGGCGAACCCCAAGATCAAGTCGGCCATCACGGCGGCTGACGGCAATATCTACTATCTCCCCTACACGCCGGACGGCAAATTCGGCCGGGGATATTTCATCCGCTACGACTGGCTGGACAAGCTCGGCCTCGAGGTTCCTGGAACGGTGGACGAGTTCTACGAGGTTCTGACTGCTTTCCGGAACCAGGATCCGAACGGCAACGGCCAGAAGGACGAAGTGCCCTTCTTTGCCCGCCAGTGGGAAGAGCTGATCCGCCTGGTGACGCTGTGGGACGGCCGTTCCTCCGGCTCGGACACCTACCACGACTTCTATGTCGACGATGGCCAGATACGGCATCCCTACATGGGCGAAGGGTATCGCGAAGGCATCAAGAACCTCGCCAAGTGGTACAAGGAAGGCCTGATCGACGCCGAGGTTTTCACCCGCGGCTCCTCCTCGCGTGAATACCTGCTGTCCGAGAATCTTGGCGGGTCCACCCACGACTGGTTCGCCTCCACCGCCGGCTATAACGACGTCCTGCAGGAGAAGGTGCCGGGCTTCGATTTCCGCGCCTTCGTGCCGCCGGCCTCGATCTCGGGCGTGCAGATGGAAGAACACCGCCGGATCCCGGTCAAGCCGGACGGTTGGGCGATCAGCGCCACCAACCAGCACCCGGTCGAGACCATCAAGTATTTCGACTTCTGGTTCGGTGGCAAAGGCCGCGAGATGGCCAATTTCGGTGTCGAGGGGCTGACCTATGACGTCATCGACGGCGAACCGGTGTTCAAGGAAGAGTTCCTGAGCAACGGCCGGCCAATCAACTCGCAGCTCTACGAGATCGGCGGGCAGCTCGCTGCGCGCGGCTACTACCAGGACTATCGCTACGAGATCCAGTGGACCAACGAGAAGGCGCTCGAAGGCATCGCGCTCTACGAGGCCGGCGATTACCTGATCGAGGACTTCCTCGGCGTTGCCTTCAACGAGGAAGAGCAGAAGGTCTACGACAAGTACTACTCCGCCGCCCAGACCTACATGCTCGAGAAGCAGCAGGCCTGGATCCTCGGCGCCTCCGATGTCGAAGCCGAGTGGGACGATTACCTCGCCCAGCTCGATCGCATGGGCATGGGCGACGTGCTCGAGGTCATGCAGTCGGCTTACACCCGTCAGTACGGCGGCTGATCCAGACACCGGCGCTCCCGCTGCATGGCGGCGGGAGCGCCACTCCGCACGTTTGCAACACCAGACCCAAGGATACCCCCATGTCGCCCACCGCCACGAATGACGCCACGCCCAGCAAGTCCGAAGACGCAGGCAAGCGGAAGCTGACCGTCCTCGTCTCCGGAACCGGCTTTGCCGGGCAGGGTCATGCGGATGCCTTCCGCGGTGCGGGCGTTGAGGTCGTGGGCATGGTCGGCCGCACGCCGCATGTGGTGTCCGAGGTGACCGGGAAGATGGGCATCCCCTTCGGCGGCACCGACTGGCAGGAAGCGCTGGAGACCTGCAAACCCGACATCGTCTCGATCGCGACGCCAGGCGGCGCCCATTACGAGCCGATCAAGAAGGCACTGGACGCCGGCTGCCACGTCTTCGTCGACAAGCCGATGACCGAGAGCGGCGAGACCGCGGTGGAGCTATACGAACTGGCCAGGGCCAAGGGCGTCAAGACGGCCTATGCCGCGAGCTTCCGGTATTCGCCCTCCGTTCTGCACGCGAAGCGCCTGGTCGCCGAGGGGGCGATCGGCGAGCCGACCGAGGTCGAGTGCATCTCGCATTTCAACCTCGAGCGGGAGATCCCCTTTGGCTGGTCCCACCGCAAGGAGGATGGCGGCGGCCGGCTCAACAACAATTTCACCCACACCCTGTCGATCGCGACCTCCGTCGTCGGCGACAAGATCCTGTCGATCATCGGCGAGGTGCGGGACGACCTTGGCCGCGCGCCCATCGTCGAGGGCGTGCACAACTTCGCCACCCGGCGGAACTTCATCCCCAAGGACCTGAACGACCCCTCGCTCAAGTGGGGCGAGAGCAATGTCGAATGGTCCTACACGGTGCTCGCGCAACTCGAGAGCCCCTTCGCGAAGCAGCCCGTCTCGGTGCTCTTCAAGCACGGCGGGCTGGTGCCTCGGTTCCACGAGGATCACATCGTGTTCTACGGCACCAAGGGCGCGATCTACATCAAGGGGCATTACGGCAGCGGCCAGCTCTACCTCTACGGCGCCGACAAGAGCTGGAACGAGGTGCCTCTGCCGCAGGACATCGCCGCCAGCATCCCCGACGTGAAGGGCGAGACCGAGCAGTGCTGGCACTACCTGGCGCGGGAATTCGTCAACGACATCCGTGGCGAGACCGTGGAGCCCTATCCGACCTTTCAGGAAGGCAGCCAGTACCAGCAACTGATCGACCTGATCCGGAAGAACAGCAACTGGACGGACGTGTCCTCGCTGGCCTGAGCGAGGCCGGTATCAAGGGGCCGCCGCGCACCGGCGCGCGGCGCCCCGCCAACAGACAAGACAGAGGTCGCCCCATGAAGATTACCAGTGCAAAAGTGTTCGTCGGCGGGCCCGGAAAAAACTACGTCACGCTCAAGATCGAGACGGATCAGGGCATCCACGGCCTCGGTGATGCGACGATCAACGGGCGAGAGACCCTGACGGCGGCCTACCTGCAGGACTACACCGTCCCGAACCTGATCGGGAAAGATCCGCGCAACAGCGAGGACATCTGGCAGTTCTTCTACCGCGGCGCCTATTTCCGGCGCGGCCCGCTGGCGATGACCGTCTTTGCTGCCGTCGACATGGCGCTCTGGGACATCAAGGCCAAGATCGCGGGGCTGCCGCTCTACCAGCTCTTCGGCGGCAAGAGCCGGGAGGGGGCGCTGGTCTATGCCCATGCCACCGGCTCCGATCTCGAGGACCTGATGGACTCGATCTCCTATTACGTTGAGCAGGGCTACAAGGCAGTGCGGGTACAATGCGGCGTGCCGGGCATGCCGAGCGCCAGCTACGGCGTCTCAGAGGGCAAGGGGCAGAACCGCAACTACATTACCGATTTCAGCGGCATCATCCCGAAGGAAGAGATCTGGGACACCGATCTCTACATGCGCTACATGCCCGGCGCGCTGGCCGAGATCCGCGACCGTTTCGGCCCCGACCTCAAGATCCTGCACGACGTGCACCACCGCCTGCTGCCGCGCGAGGCGGCGGAATTCGCCAAGGCGGTGGAGCCGGTACGGCTCTACTGGCTGGAAGACCCGACACCGGCCGACGATCAGGACGCGCTGCGCCTGCTGCGGCAGCATTCCACGGTGCCGATCGCCATCGGCGAAGTGTTCAACTCGATCTGGGATTGCAACAAGCTGATCGAGAACGAGTTGATCGACTTCATCCGCGTGGCCGTGAGCCATGTCGGCGGCATCACCCACGCGAGGCGGATCGTCGATCTGGCGGCGATGCACCACGTCCGCACCGGTTTTCACGGCGCCCCGAGCCATTCGCCGATCTGCATGGCGGCGCAGGCGCATCTGAACGTCTGGGCGCCGAATTTCGGCATCCAGGAATACCTGGTGCTGGGCACGCCGGAGTGCGATGCGCTCTTTCCCTCGGAGCATTACCTCAAGGACGGGCTGTTTCATGTCAGCGACGCGCCGGGCCTCGGGATCGATTTCGACGAGAAAGAAGCGGCGCGGTATAGCTACAAGCCCGGAAGCCTGCCCGTCGCCCGTCTCGAAGACGGAACGCTCTGGAACTACTGAGGCCGTCGAGGGGAGAGCAGCATGGCAGACAGGGACGGGATCACCGATGTCGTCACCAACGTGGAATACGAAGGTCCGCTGTGGGAACGGATCCGCGAGATATTCGCGCCGGCGACCGTCATCCGCGTCGCGACCGGAGACCTCGACGGGCTGAAACAGGCGATGGACCGGGCCGATGTCGCTATCCTCGCCGAGCTTCCGGCGCCCGAGGAAATCAAGGGACGCCGGCTCGAGTGGGTTCACATCACCCATGCCGGGCTCGACCGCGTGGCGCGGCCCGAAATCCTGGAGCGCGGGATACGGCTCTCTGGTTCGGCCGGCTACTCGGTGGAAACGCTGGCCGAGCATGCGCTCTTCTTCATGCTGGCGCTCTCCTGCCGGGCGATGGACCTCTTCGACAGTCAGAGGCGCGGGGCATGGGAGAAGTCCGGCCGCCAGCACCTTCGCAGCCTCTACAAGCAGACCGTCGGGATCGTCGGGCTGGGTCATATCGGCAAGGCGCTGGCGGTGCGTTGCGAGGCGATGGGGATGAACGTGCTGGGCTTTCGCCGCCGCGATGGCGAGGCGGTCCCCGGCGTCCACGAGATCTATTGTGAGGAGCGCGGCGGGAGCCTTGGGGACATGCTGGCCCGGTCGGATTACGTGGTACTGGCCGTACCGCTGACCAACGCAACGCACGGGATGATCGGCGCGGCGGAGCTGGCGCTGATGAAGCCAACCGCGCATCTCGTGAATATCGCGCGCGGCAATGTCATTGACGAGCCCGCCCTGATCCGTGCGCTCGAAACCGCACGGATCGCCGGCGCCGGGCTCGACGTGTTCGCGCAGGAACCGCTGCCCGCCGAAAGCCCGCTCTGGCGCCTGCCGAACGTCATCGTCACCCCGCACACCTCTCCGCGCGAGCCGGACCGCGACGAAAGGGCGGTTGAGCTGATCGCCGAGAACTATCGCCGTTTCCTCGCCGGCGAGCCGCTGAAGAACGAACTTACGGCCGGTTCGATCTACACGGCGTGATGCCTCCGGGCCGGTTTCCGCCGGCTCGGAAATTTATCTTGCTTTCCGCCGCTTGCGCCCCGAGGCTGATGCGAGGGGTCACGATCGATCACACGGCCGGCCCTTGGGCGGCCTGCCTCCAGAAAAGGAGCCACGATGTTCTACGACCGACTGACCCTCCGCCGTTTCCTGCTGCAGGAATACCGCACCCACGGGGTCGAGAAGGATCTCGTCTTCCTGCTCGAAGACATTGCCACCGCCTGCCGCGAGATCTCCTTCGCGATCCGGAACGGGGCGTTCTTCGGCACGCTCGGCAGCGCGGCGTCCAAGAACGTGCAGGGCGAGACCCAGAAGGAGCTCGACATTTTCGCCAACGACCAGTTTGTCAACCATATCCGCAACTGCAGCCGGGTGGCGGCGCTGGTCTCTGAAGAAGTCGAGGAGGTCATCTGGCTCAAGGACAGCCCGGCGGCAGGCGATTACATCGTCTATTTCGACCCGCTCGACGGCTCGTCCAACCTGGACGTCAACCTCTCCGTCGGCTCGATCTTCTCGATCGTGCAACTGCCCGAGGCCATCGCGGCCGGCGACGTCGCCTCCGTTCTGCGCCCGGGCACCGAGCAGATCTGCGCCGGATACTCGATCTACGGCCCCGCTACGACGCTGGTGCTCACGCTCGGTCACGGGGTGCATGAATTCGTCAACCACCTCGGTACCGGGGAATTCCGGATCGTCTCCGGCCACATGAAGGTCGCTGAGGAAAGTGCGGAATTCTCCATCAACGCCTCTCGCTTCGGCGACTGGGACGCGCCGGTGCGCCGCTATATCGAGGAGTGCCTCGAAGGCGAGGCTGGGCCTCGGCGCAAGCGGTTCGGGATGCGCTGGAGCGGGTCCATGGTCGTCGACATTCACCGCATCCTGACGCGCGGTGGCGTCTTCCTCTATCCGGAGGACCGAGACAACCGCGCGACCGGCGGCAAGCTGCGGCTGCTCTACGAGGCCAACCCGATGGGTTTCCTGATAGAGCAGGCGGGCGGGATCGCCTCGACCGGCCGGGCACGGATCCTCGAGGTCCAGCCGACCTCGATCCACCAGCGTACGCCCGTTGTCCTCGGCTCGCGCAGCGAAGTCCTGCGGATCGAAGAGCACCACAGGCAGATGGACGGGGTCGCGGCGGCAGACTGACCGCCGCCGGCTGACGGCATATTGCAGCGCAGATTGCGAAGAAGCCGTGGGCGGCGCAGTCAGGGGCTTTCAACTGCGTGCCGTGTGGTGAAGCGCATCCCGTTTAACAGACTGTCTTTCAGTGCCTTGCGGCGCCATTTTAAGTCATTGCCTTAGTTCTCCAAACTTCGTCCTCTCTGCACATTCGACTGCCAGACTCGACTCAGCCGCTGTCCGGCCAGTGCGCGTGCTCGCAGACTTCGGAAGTCACCGGACAGCGCCGTCTGTCCAAGCGACGTTTCGGAGGGTGGTCCGACCATGACAATCAAGAGCATTCACGGCTGCATCGGCTGCGGGGAATGCGTGAAATCCTGCCCCTGCGATGTGCTTCGCCTCGACCCAGGCAACGGCAAGGCGGTCATCGCCTATCCTGCAGATTGCCAGATCTGTCACCTGTGCCGGATGTACTGCCCCGTCGACGCGATCGAAATGGCGCCGGAGAAATCCATCCCCGTGATCGTCGCCTGGGGATGAACATAAAACGCGATCCGAAAGCCCTCGTCCTTTTCGCGGCCCTTCGCATGTTCGTTCTGCTCCCGGTCGTTCTGCATTTTGCGGCGGACGTGCCGCGCCGCTCGTTGCTGAAAGAGGGGCTGTCGGTGCTGACAGTGTTGGCCCTTGTTGCGGTGTTTGCGCAGTTCTTCCTCGCCCGCAGCCTGCCCATCGTACTGCGCCTCTTCAGGGCGCCTGCGGTGCAGCGCGTGCACAGGGTGGTGGGCTACATCGCCATTGCGCTGCTCGCCGTGCATCCCTTCCTGATCGTCCTGCCGCGCTATTTCGAAGCCGGGGTCCGGCCGCTTGACGCGCTGTTAACGATGCTCACCGATTTCGAGAGCCTTGGCGTGGTCCTCGGGCTTGTCGCCTGGGCACTGATGGTGCTGCTCGGCGCCGCCGCCTATTGGCGGATGTGGCTGATCCGGCGGCATGGGATCCGCTACCGCGCGTGGCGCTACCTGCATGGCGGCATAGCAATCGGCTTTGTCGTGATCGGGCTCTGGCACGCGATCGAACTTGGGCGGCACACCGGCCTGCTGCTGGGGGGCTTCCTCGCGATGCTCGCGGCTGTGGGTATCGCCGTATTGCTTCGCCTCTATCTGTCCGAACGCTCGCGGCTTGCGCGCTTTGTCCAGGGAGTTTCCTCATGAGCCGTTCAGACATCTCCGCCAACCCGAGCCGCCGTACCTTCATCGGTCTCGCCGGAGCGGCCACTGGACTGGCCGCGGCCGGGTTCGGCGCCGGCTGGGCCGAGAACCCGTCCCGGATCGATACCGCCGCCATAGACGGCACCGCGCATGAAACCGATGTTCTGGTGATCGGCGGCGGCATGGCTGGCCTGTTCGCTGCCGTTAAGGCCCACGATGCCGGGGCGCGGGTGTTGATGGTCTCGAAGGGGCGGCTCGGCGCCTCCGGCATGACACCCTTTGCCAAGGGGTTCTTCGTCTTCGATCCGGAGACGGAGAGCGGCAGCATCGACGATTTTGTCGACGGCGTGTCGCGCTCGGCGCTCGGGACCAACAATCCTGTCTTCACCCGGCAGCTGGCCGAGCATGCGTTGAAGCGAGCCCGAGAGCTGCGCGACTGGGGCTTCTTCGATCAGACGCTATCGCATCGACCGTTCCTAAAGCCGATCGCGGCCCGCGGCATCGCGCAGCTGGAGCGGGTCATGGTCACCCACCTGATCCGCGAGGCGGGCCGGATCGCCGGCGCCGTGGGCTTCAGCCTCGATGGCGTGGGCGAGGTCATCACCCTGCGCGCCCGCGCCGTGGTGCTCTGCACCGGGGCGGGAGGCTTCAAGCCGAATGGCTTCCCGGTTTGCGACCTGACCCACGACGGAACGGTCATGGCCTACCGCATCGGCGCCTGGGTGACCGGGAAGGAATGGAACGACGGCCATGTCACTCGTTCCACGAACCCCGCCGCCTGTTTCGACGCCTGGGGCGACATGTTCGAACGGGTGCCCGGGACCAACGGGGTGGAGATCCACCACGACCTCGGGGTCGACATGAACTATGTCGCATACCGGACCGGGAATCCGCTGGCGGGCGGACCGCCGGCCAGTGTCGACACCGCGGCAGTCAGCGGCGGGCCGGTGACGCCCGAGGAATTCCGGCGCAGGCCAGGTGGGCCAGCAGGGCCGGAAGGCGAGGGCGGCCCGCCTGAGCGCGGCGGCATGGACCGGCGTCCGCCGCCGCCGGGCGGCAAGGGCGGCGGGCCCGGTCCGATGCAGGGCGGGCAGATGGGCGGCGCCTCCGCCGGCATGGCCATCCACAAATCCGAGGGGCTGGTGCCGGTCGACGACCGCGGGGCCTCGACGGTTCCGGGGCTCTACGCTGCCGGGGACGCGCTCGGCTCGCACATGGCGGGCGGGATCTACACCCAGATCGGTTCCTCGCTGGCCGGTTCGGCGGTTCAGGGGGCGATTGCCGGAGAGGCGGCTGCGGGTTACGCGCGCGTGGTCGACCTTGCCGAGGTGCCTTCGGTCCGGCTGGACGGGATCAGGGCGGAGATGCTCGCGCCGCTCATGCGCAAGGCGGGTTATGGCCCGACCTGGGTGACCCAGACGCTGCAGGGCATCATGATCCCCAACTTCGTGCTCTACATCAAGAAAGAGAGCCTGATGCGAGCCGCTCTGGCCTATGTGGAAGAGCTGCGCGACCACTATGTGCCGATGCTGCGCGCGGGCGACCTGCACGAGCTGCGCCTGGCGCACGAGACGGCGAACATGATCGTTTCCGCAGAGATGAAGCTGCGCGCCTCGCTGATGCGCACCGAGAGCCGGTGCAGCCACTACCGCCTCGACTACCCCGAAACCGATGAAGAGGACTGGCGTGCCTGGATCAACATCCATCGCGGCGAGGACGGGACAATGCAGCTGGAGAAGCAGCCCTTCGACGCCTGGCCGTTGCTTGGATAGATCGCATTGCATGGCGCGCGATGGGGAAGCGCGCTCCATGCAATGGATCAGGCCGGAAGCCGGGTGCCTGTGTTGCGAACCAATGGCACCCGGTCAAAGATCCGGCGGCCGATCGTGGTGTGCGGGCTTGGGGTAATCTCGTGTCCAGGGCGGGCTGCGGTTGGAGTTCGGGGGGCGCAGCCGCCCTGGACAGGGCTCCAGAGATTTTTTACCCGGTCGCTCGCGGGCTTGCTTGCCGCGTTCTGCAATCGGGGTCCGTGAGTGGGAGAGGTCTGGAGCGGTGTCTGCGCCGGCTCGTCCGTCATGGCCGCCGGCAGAAGGGTGATGATCGCGGCGCCGCTGTCCGGGTAGATGCCGGGAAAGCGCCGCTTGACGTGGGCAAGTTCAGCCGCGTTCGGAAGACGCCAGTCGGTGAAGCCGAAACGGGCGTCCGCGTTGTATTCGTTGACCCAGGCAAGGGCGTCGTACCAGTCGAGCCGGCCAGGGCAGGTAGCGAGCGTCCAGGTCAGACCGGTCTCGGCATCGCAGAGAACCGCCGTGTGCAAGGGCGTGTGCCCCTTGGTCGTGCGTCCTGCACGAGCGCTGGTCCGCGAGGCGATCTCGAGCCTGACCATCCGTTTCCGATCCCTTCGGTTCATCCGCCCTGCCGGCGCGGAGTTGGAACCGGCCCGGCAGGTGACCCAAGTCTCGACCCAGAATGTGTAGAGAGTAGGGAGATGCGCCTTGATGCGTGACCGTTTGGTGCGTCTTGCACGGAGGCGCCTTCTGTCAGACTTGGCATAGAGCCGCGGCACAGAGCGCGCGCCGCGGCTCCGGCCGCTTCATTCGGCCGAATGCATGTCCCAGATCGGCAAAACAGGCGCGTTCGTCGATCATCTTGGGCACCTCGTCGGACATGGCTATGCCGAACCGCTTGATCTCGCAGACCGTCCAGCGCGGCGTGGGGATCTCGATCGCCGGGGTGTCGCAGAAGGCGGGCTACTCGTAGTCCAAATCCGGATCCTCCCAGACGCCGATCAGGTCCGGGGCGCCGAATGTGTTGGTCCAGGTGGCGTTGGCGATGTCCACCGTATTGCCGGTCTCGAGGAGCTTGCCGCCCATTGGGACGCCGTTGGAATGTCCAGATCGGCCGGAAGGCGGCGGCTGGGCGTATCGGCATGGATGAATATGCCGCTCCGCGAAGACCCGGACCAGCGCCCAAGAGGCGAAGGTCGCGAATGTATCCTTTTGCATCTTGGCGTCAAATCTCGCGGCCGGCGTGTTCTCGCGCGGCCAGACCGCCTCGCGCCCGCCAGTGCCCGGCTCCGGCGCGCCGCTGGAGTGCATGCCGTAGAAGCTGTCCCCCTGAGCAGTCGCCATGCCGATGTGCGCATCGGTGGCGCCGACCATGCCGACCTTCAACGGGTTCACCTCGAGACCCTTCTCGATCTGAAAGCCACGCCTCCGCCCGGGCGTATTCCCCGGCGAGCATCTCGGCGTCCTTGGCCCTGGTGCCGTTCAGGTTCGCCGCATCCTGGCTGTCGAAAGCGGCGAACGCGTCATTGTAGCCGGGGAACGGGAGTGCCTCGTCGTCGCCCATGATCCAGGTCACCTCGTAGAGCGGTTCGAACTGGGCGCGCAGCGAGGCGATCTCCATTCCTAAGCAGCAGAGACACGCTGCGCGATCGAAGAACGCGGTAAGGTTCCGATCAATTCAGATCGTGCGCAATTCAGCCGCTGTGCGGATTTCCGACGTCGCCAGCAAGTCATCCGGGAGGGGGGGGATGAAGCCGTGGTGCGCCTGCCAATGTCTGCGAGGGGCAGTTCTCCGAACAGGTCCGATAGCTTCCGGACACCTGTCCAGTCTGGTCCGGTCCTGAGACGCTGGCGCCCGGGTAACGGACATTCGGCCATTACCGGCCCGCAAGAGCGTCCGCAGCATGCGGTCCACACGTATCGTCCGCAAATGCACATGCCGCGGTTGGCCCATTACTACCCGGAATGGCCTGTAAATGGTTCGCCGGAATGTCCTCTCCGTCTCTGCGCAGTCATCCACGGTCGGAGGCTGGTCGGAATGTGCGTCCATGAAGGAGCATGCGCGCCAGGTAATGCGCACATGGCCGCGCTGGTGGGCCGGGCAGACGAGGTGGGTGGTGGCTCGGGTGATCTGGTGGGCCAGGTATCGCAGCCGTACTTGCTCCACGCCCCGCGCCTGCAAGCCGTTATCGTGTAGGCCGCGGTTGGAGAGGCGCAGCGCCGTGAGCTCAAGACCGATGCGCGATGGTTTACGGAATCTGCTCTGCCCGTTCTTCGCTTGGTCGATCGTCAGGTCGAAGGGAGAGGCCGAATCCGTCAGGCCAGGTGATGCTCATGCCTGCGGCCATGTGGCAGCGAGGCCGGTAGGGCAGGAAGCGAGGGCGTTTGCACGCGCCTCCGGGACGCGGGGCGCCCCGGAGCGGGGATGTGTCTGGGTCTGCCGCCCATCGGAGGGGCAGGCAAAGCCGAGGGTGTCCGGCGCCGCGATGCCGGACGCTCAGGCCAACTCGAAACGGATCTCCTTGGCCCCTTCCCACAGCACCAGGTTGCCGAGCTTCATGAGGTTCTCGTGGCCGCTGGTGATCGTGATGAAGTGGTTGCCGGCAAGCTGGCCCATCTTGGACGAGAAATCCACACCGCCGTAGGCCAGCAGGATCTCGGTCTCGGAGATGCCGCCGGGGTAGAGGATGAAATGGCCCGGCGCGGGGTGCGAGGTGTGGTTCTCGTAGGTGACGCCGAAATCATGGTCGCCGAGCGGAATCCAGACGCCCTCGCCACTCCAGCGGACGTGGACGATCTGGCTGGTGTAGGGGAGGGTCTTGCGGAAGGCCTCGCAGGTCTTGGGCGCGGCCTCCTCCTCGAGCACGGCGTCGAACTCGTAGGGGCCGGCATGGATCTTCAGCTTGGTCATGGTTTGCCTTTCTTCAGGATTGGAAGCGTTCGAAGGAGAATGCCGCGAGATCTTGCCGGAGCTGCCCGGAAAGCGCGGCGGCCGCGGCTTCGCGCCCCATGAAGGGGCCGAGCGTGTAGCCGTTGGCGGTGGCGGCGACGGTGATGCCGGGGTGGCCGGGCAGGGCGCCGATCAGCGGCGCACCGTCGATGTCGATGTTCATCGCGGCCCAGCTGCGCAGCACCCGCAGGCCACCGACCGAGGGGACCGTCCGGGCGGCGATCCAGAGGTTGCCTTCGAGGCTGGATGGTAGCACGCGGGATTGCCCGGCAGGGCCGGTCTCCGCAGTCCAGGCGCCGCCGATCAGGATCGTACCGGCCCGGGTCTGTTTCATGGTCAGGTGACGGTCCACATGGGCGACGAGGCAGGGCAGGATCGGCGCGGTGCGCTCGGTGACCACCATTTGCAGAGGCGCGCCCTTTAGCGGGATCTCCGCACCCAGCATGCGGCCGATCTGCGACGACCAGCCCCCGGACGCGATCAGGATGCGCGGCGCGCGGATGGTCCCGCGCGGCGTCTGGACTGCGTAGCCCGTTCCATCTCGCGCAATCGCGGTGACGGGGGCCTGTTCCTCGAACACTGCGCCGCGTGCGCGGGCCTCGGCGATCAGCGCCAGCGAGGCGGCGAGCGGGTTGATCTTGCCCTCGCCGGGGCACCAGGCGGCAGCGACCATCCGGTCGGAAATCTCCGGCGCGATCTGTCGCAGCCGGTCTGCGCCGATGATCTCGGTCCGGATGCCGACCCGCGCTTCGGCCTCGGCCTTGCGTTCGAGGAACGGGATCTGCGCCTCGGTCTCGGCCACCATCAGGCCGCCGGTCGTCGCCATCTCGAAATCCGCGCCGAGGCTCTGTTGCAGGTCGGCCCAGAGCGCGATGGATTCCTGCTGAAGGGGCAGGGTGCGCAGTTGCAGATCCCCGCCGCCCACGGCCTTCTGGCCGAAGTCCCAGGACAGCAGCTGCAGATGCAGGCTGCCGGCGTTACCGCCCGACGCTTCTGCGTTCAGCCATCCGCGCTCCAGCACCGTGACCCGCGCGCCTGCGCGGGCGGCAAAAAGCGCGGCGGAGATGCCGGTGATGCCGCCGCCGATCACCAAGAGGTCGGCTGTCTCCTGTGCCAGGTGGGCCTCGGGCGGCGTGCCGGGGCGCGCGGCCGGGGCGCTTTCCCTGTGGCCGCCCCATTCCGGCTTCTCGATGCCGAGGGCGGAGACGGGCACCGGCTTGGCGGGGACCTGCGGGGCGAAGAGCCGTTCGGGGCCGGTCGGCTGCCCGGCCTCTGCCAGCAGCCGCTGCGCGGCGGGCAGGCAGTACCGCCCCTGGCAGCGGCCCATGCCCATCCGGGTCGCCCGCTTGAGCGCACCGGGGTCGCAGGCGCCGTCGCGCATCGCGGCCCGCAGCCGCCCCGCATCGACCGCCTCGCAGCGGCAGATCATGGTCGTGTCCGGGCAGGGCGCACGGCGGGGGGCGTCGAAGAGCGTCCAGAGCGCGGCCTGGAAGCGCTGCGCCCGGTGTAGCCGCGCGGCGCTGGCCGGCGGCGTTTCCAGCCCGAGGTGGCGCGCGATGGCGGCGGCCGCCAGCGCGCCCTGGGCCTCCGCGGCGGGCGCGCCCCCCATGCCGCCCGCATCGCCGGCGATCCAGAGACCGGGGACCGAGGTGGCCCCGTCCGACGTTCGTGTCGGGACGGGCAGCCCATTGCGTGGATCTGGTGAGAGGTCGGCCCCCAGCAGGCGCGCCAGGTCGAGCTGCGGAGCAAGGCCTTCGCCGATGCAGACCGTCCCGGCCGCGATCAAGCGGGCCTCTCCGCCGGTGACGGGCGCGACAAGCGCCCCTGCCTCCGTGATCTCCGTCACCTCCCAGCCCGTCAGAACGGGCACGCCAGCACGGACCATCCCGAGCCTTTGCTGCACCCCCTTCAGGATCAATTCGGGCGAGGCCATCCCGGCCCTCAGAAGCGCGCCGGGGCCGCGAAGCCGGGCCCGTTCGACCAGGGCCGCGACCTTGCCGCCGAGTTGCAGGATCTCGTCCGCAAGTTGCCAGCCGAGGGGGCCGTTCCCGGCGATCAGCACAGGGGCCGGCGGCAGCACGCCGTAGCGCCGGACCAGCGTCTGCGCGCCGCCGATGCTGAGGACGTTGGACCGCGTCCACCCCGGCACCATCGGCGGCAGTTCGTATGCGCCGGTCGCCAGCAAAACGATGCGCGCGGTGATCTCGAGGCCAGCGGTCTCCCCGTGACTGCGCAGGATGAACTGTTCGCCCGCGCGGGCATGCCAGACGATCTGTCCCTGCGCGACTGGTACACCTGCGGCCTCGATGGCCGCGCGCAGGGCGGTGCCGGCGCGGTGTTGTGCGCCGGGGGGCGTGTCGGCGCGAAACCCCTCGGTGCGGGGCTTGTAGAACTGTCCGCCCGTGGCGTCGCGCTCGTCGAGCACCTGCACGCGCAAGCCCGCCTGCACCAGGGCCAGCGCGGCGCGCAGGCCGGCCGGCCCGGCGCCGACGATCACGCAGTCCACCGTCAGGGACGCCGGCGGGGTCGCCTCTCCGGCCCATCGGCCGGGCAGGGTGGTGAGGTCGTCCTGCTGGTGGACGTCCATGCCCGGTTCGACCTTGGTCATGCAGGCCAGCCGGCCCACCTGACCATCCACCTGGACGGCGCAGTCCTGGCAGACCCCCATGCCACAGAACATCGCGCGATCCTGACCGGCGCAACCCGAGCCGAGCTTGCGGATCCCCGCCGCGGTCAACGCGGCCGCGATGCTGTCGCCGGGGCGGGCCTCCAGCGGCGCGCCATTCCAGGTGAAGCGCATGAAGCTCAGGCCTCGACGGTTTCCAGCAGGCCCACCGCCTTCAGCGCAGCGAGCAGCTCCGGCATGTCCGCCTCGGGCAGAGGCAGGCGCGGGGACCGCGGATCGCCAGTTGGCAGTCCCATCAGCTCCAGCGCCTTCTTCGTGGCGGAGACGTAGCGATGCCCGCCGACCAGCCGGATCACCGGCAGGATCCGCGCATAGATCTCGCGCGCGGCATCGTAATCCTGCGCGTCGGCCGTCAGGGTGAAGAGCCGAGCGCATTCCCGCGGCAGGATGTTGGAGCCGACCGCGACCCAGCCCTGCGCGCCGTTCACGAAGCTCTCGAACCCCATGATCCCGCCAAAGACGCACATCCGGTCACCACACAGGTCGATGATGTCGCGCACCCGCGTCACGTCCATCGTGCTTTCCTTGATGTAGTCGACGCCCTTGAGCGTGGAGAGCCGCGCCACGATGGGCGGGGTCAGGTCGACATTGGCCGTGGCCGGGTTGTTGTAGAGCATGATCGGCAGGTCCGTCGCTTCGCTGATGCGGGCATAGTGACGATAGAGCTCATCCTCGGTCGGGGTCGAGTAGAAGGGCGGGATGATCATCACCCCGTCGGCGCCGACCGCCTCCGCCATGCGGCAGTTCTCGATCACGTCCTCGGTGCGCTCTGCACCGGCGCCGATCAGCACGGGAACGCGGCCGGCCACCGTATCGACGACGCAGCGGGCCACCGCCTCGCGTTCATTCACCGTCAGCGACAGGAACTCGCCCGTCGAACCCAGCGGTATCAGCCCGTGGATCCCTTCAGTCACCTGCCAGTCCGTGTAGCGTGCCATCCGGGCAGGGTCGAAAGCGCCCGCGTCGTCATAGGCGGTGACCATCACGGAAAATGTACCGCGGAAGCCTGTCTTCATTGCGGGGTCTCCTTCAAGTTCAGCAATCTGAGTGGGGTATCGCGTAGCAGCGCGTCGATCAGGGGCGGCCGGAAATCCAGCCGCAGCATGAGCGCACGGACGTTGCGCAGGATGTGTCCGTATCCGTGCCCGCCGCATTGGCGCAGGCGGGTCTTGGTGCAGATGTCATGGGAGATGGTGATCTGCGCGCCAAATCCCTGCCGGTCGAGCTCCCGGATCAGGCGAAGGCGGCCGAGATCGGTCGGAAGCTCCACCGCGTCGGTCATCCAGTAATGCGATTGCTCGATGCCGAAGAAATCCCATTCCACCACGCAGCCGCGCTCCAGCAGCGGAAGGATGCCATGGCCATCGGAATGGGTGCGGTCCATGTGGCAGAGGATCACCCGGGAGAGGTCCGCGCCGCTGGCTGCGAGGATGTCGAGGATCCGGGCGCAGGCCGTTTCGTGCCGGCCGGGGTGCAAGCTGATGGCGGCTCCGCTGCGCTGCTGCGCCTCGGCCGCGGCCTCCAGCGCGCGGGTCTCGAAATCGGTCAACGGCCATGAGCAGCCGATCTCGCCGATCAGCCCGGCGCGGATCTCCGTGCCGTCGAGCCCCTCCGTCACCTCCTGCGTGAAGCGATGGGCCAGCGCCTCCGCGCTCAGCGCGCGCGTTGCGCTGTCCACGAAGGCCTCGACATAGGTTCCGGCACAGGCAACTACATGCACGCCGCTGGCGCGGGAGGCGCGGGCCAGCCCATCGGCGTCACGGGCTAGGCCGAAAACGCTCTGGTCCACCAGCAGACTGCCGCCATCGGCGGCATAGAGCGCCAGTTCGCGCGCTGCCACGTCGGCGTCCGTCTGGTGTGCATTGGCCGGGGTCTCGTTGGACCGGTAATCCACCTGCCAGCGATCCTCGAGAGCGATCCCGGCGTCGCGATCGCCGTCGACCTGCGGCGGCACGATGTCGAACAGCAGGTGTTCGTGCATGAGCGCTGGCCCGACCGTGTCTGCCGACACGTCGCCAAGTACCGTCCGGATCACGACGCCGCCCTCTCGTTAAAGGATCTTCGACAGGAAGAGCCGGGTGTGCTCGCTCTGAGGATTGGTGAAGAAATCCTCGGGCGGGGCCTCCTCGACGATCACGCCGTCTGCCATCATCAGCACCCGGTCGGCGGCGGCGCGGGCAAACCCCATCTCGTGGGTCACGACGATCATGGTCATGCCCTGGCGGCTCAGGTCGATCATCACGTCGAGGACCTCCGAGATCATCTCGGGATCGAGCGCCGAGGTCGGCTCGTCGAACAGCATGACCTGCGGGCGCATCGCCAAAGCGCGGGCGATGGCAACGCGCTGCTGCTGGCCGCCGGAGAGCTGGCTGGGATAGGCGTCGGCCTTCTCGGGCAGCCCGACCCGCTGCAACAGATCCCGGGCATGGGTCTCGGCCTTCGCGGGATCCTCACCCATGATCTTGACCGGACCGAGCGTGATGTTGCGCAGCACGTTCAGGTGCGGGAAGAGGTTGACGGACTGGAACACCATGCCCATGTTGCGCCGCTGCCGGGCGACGCGCCGGTCGCTCAGCTCGGTCTTCTTGCCCAGGACGTCCTGACGGTATCCCATCAGCTCGCCGCAGGCGTGGATGGTGCCGCCCTCGATGGTTTCCAGGTGATCGATGCAACGTAGCAGGGTCGACTTGCCGGAGCCGGACCGGCCGGCGATCACCACAACTTCGCCCTGCCGCACCGTCAGGCTGACGTTCCGCAGGACGTGGTTGGAGCCGAAGCGCTTCTCGACGTTGCGGATATCGACGATGGGCGGCCCGAGCTCGCGCGGCTTGGCCGGCGCGTCGGGGACCACGTCTGTTTCCATGCGGGTCATGTCATCGTCTCCCATGTCAGACCTGGGCCGCCTGGCCACTCAGGACCGGATCGGACTTCTTTTCGTTCGGATCGGAGACGGGACCGAAGGGCTTGTCGTAATGCGCCTCGAGCTGCTTCTGGATCAGGCCCCAGACCGTGGTCATCAGCAGGTACCAGCAAGCCGCGCACATGTAGGCCTCCAGCACCTTGAACTAGAGTTGCGCGAGCTGCTGGGTCCGGCGGAACAGTTCTTCCATCGAAATGACCGAGGCAAGCGAGGTCGTCTTGATCATCAGGTTGAACTGGTTGCCCAGCGGCGGGATGATGATCCGCGTGGCCTGCGGGATGATGACGTAGCGCATCCGCTGAAACCAGGTCATGCCGAGCGCGCGGCTCGCATCCTCCTGACCCCGGTTCACCGACAGCACGCCCGAGCGCACGATCTCGGCGAAATAGGCGGCCTCATGCAGCGACAGCGCGACGATGGCGCTCTCGACTACGCCGAGACGGATCCCGACCTTGGGCAGCACGGTGTAGATGATGACCATCTGGACCAGCAGCGGCGTGCCGCGCCACACCCAGATGTAGGCGTTCGCGGTCTGCCGGAGGATCCAGGTCTTCGACATCTTCATGAAGGCAACGACGACGCCGAGCGAACAGCCCAGCACCATGGCGACGATCGACAGCCAGATCGTGGTCCAGACCCCGTGCAGCATGTAATCGCTGAACAGGAAACGCATGAAATGGTCCCAGCTCCAGGACATGAGAACCCCCCTTCAGGGTATGGGGTGGCGCGCCCGCGCCACCCGCGTTTCGATCGGTTGTCCGAAACGATCAGTCGCCGGTGTAGAAATAGGTGAACTCTCCCGGCCAGCGGTCCCAGACGTCGATCTTGGTGGTGCCGTAGGCTTCCATCATCGCATCGTAGGTGCCGTCCGCCTTCATCGCGTTCAGCGCATCGGCCACGGCCTGCGCCAGGTCCGGCTCGTCGAAGGCGAAGGCGCCGGGGGTGCCGGGATAGAGGCCGGTCGCGGCCTTGGTGAACTGGCCCTTCTCCTGGTAGTAGGAGCCGATCGCGTCACCGGCGAAGACCGCATCGATCTGGCCGCCGCCGAGCGCGAGGAAGGTCTCGCCGTAGGTGTTGAAGGCGCGAATATCCATCGGCTCCAGCCCCTCGGCCACCTGGGCGTCGTTGATCTCGTTCAGCTTCTTCTCCTCGAAGCCCGCGATCTCGACGCCGACGGCATGGCCGGCCAGGTCCTTGGGCTCGCTCACGCCCAGCGGGTTGCCGGCGGCGGAGATCAGCGCCAGCGCGTTGACCGAGTAGGGCACCAGCTGCATGAAGCCCGCGCGCTCGTCGGTGAAGTAGAGGCCGGTGTTGATCATGTCCCAGCGGTCGGCGTCGAGGCCGGGGATCTGAACGGCGAAGTCGACGTTCTGGTAGACCGGCTCGAGGCACAGGCGCTTGGCGATCTCGTCGCCCATCTCGCGGTGCAGGCCGGCGATGTTGCCGTCGGCGTCGATGTACTGCTTGGGCGGGATGGTGGCGTTGATCGACATGACCAGCTTGCCTTCTTCCACCACTGGCAGGCCGGTCGGACAGTCCTGTGCAACGGCGGCGCCGCCGGTCATGGTCAGAAGGACGGTCGCAGCCATCCGGGTCGCTTTGGTATTCATCATTGTGAAGGTCCTCTGTTGAAGTGAAGCGGGGCCGCTTGACCGGCCTTTCTGTTGTGTTTCGGATCAGGGTTTGCCGGCGCCGCCGCACCAGCCGGTGACGACGCGGGTGGTCACGTCGACCATGCGGAGGAAGTCGGCCACATCGACCCACTCGTCGCGTTTCTCGTTCTGGCTGAGATCGCCGCAGA
This sequence comes from Tropicimonas aquimaris, assembly GCF_042676185.1. Lineage (NCBI taxonomy): Bacteria > Pseudomonadati > Pseudomonadota > Alphaproteobacteria > Rhodobacterales > Roseobacteraceae > Tropicimonas > Tropicimonas aquimaris. The sequence continues at coordinate 290,090 of NZ_JBHTJT010000008.1, forward strand.
GGCAGCCAAAGGCGACGCAGGGGATGCCGGCCTCGACCGGCGGATTGCGAATGTCGCTCGATGTGTGCATGGCGTTGACGTAGGGCTGCTCGCCGGTGACCTCGCGGACGGAGCGCGCCGTCACCTGGAAGAGCGGGTGTTCCTCGGGGACATGGGCGCCGGTGACGCCGGTGAGCCAGTCGATCCTGGGCGGGTGCGCCCTGAGCCAGCCATCGGCCTCGGAGGCGCGGGCGACGGCGGCCTCGACCTCGGCCTGCACTTCCGCCAGCGTCTCGCCTGGCGGGAAGGAGAGGGCTCCCCCCATCACGCATTCATCGGCGATGCGGGCGAGCTTGGTCATCTGGCCGCACTGGATGCGGGAGATGTGGAGGTTGGTGGCCCGTCCGACCCGCGCCTCGATCTGCGGCTGACGGATGCGTCTGGCGCGATCCTCGGCCAGGGCCATCAACGCGCCGTGGATCAGGATGGCCTTGTCCACCGGGTTGGCGGCAAGGTGGGAGAACGCGGTCTGGCCGGGTTCGGTGGTGTCGGGTGCCTGGCCGGTGACCGTGATGCGGAACTCGAGCTGGCCGGATGCCAGCGCCTTTATCTCGCGCATGCCGACCCCGGATTCCGCAGGGTGAAGATAGAGTGCCGCGTCAGCGGTCAGCCCGTCGTGGAGCAGGGCGGCGACGCCGCGGGCATAGCGCTTGGAGGGCGTCGAGGCAAAGACCGCGCGGCCCATCGGCCGGCCGCTCGCGGCCGCGGCCTCGATCGCCAGGACGGCAGCGGCGCACCCCGCAAGGTCGTCCGCAACGCCCCAGCCATAGAGCCGGCCACCGTCAATTTCCCCGGCAAAGGCGTCGTGGGTCCATTGATCGGCATCGGTGACGGGTTCACCGTCCGGGTGGGCAAAGATCAGCAGGCTCGGCAGGTCGTCCCGGCCTTCCAGCGTGCCGACCACCGCGCTGCGCTGCTCGGGGTTGCGGGAGGAATCGGCGGCGAATTCTCCCTTCACCGGGACGCTCGCCGGGTCATAGTGATGGCGGCTCACCTTGCACCCCGCCTGCGCCAGTCGTGCGCCGATCACCTGCTGAACCGCTTCCTCGCCGCGCGGCTGTGCGGCGATCATCTCGCGCAGGAAGGTGATGGCGCTCTGGCTGTCGGCCTCGGGGGCGGCGGTGTCGCTCATGACTGATCCTTTGCAGTTCCGTGTTCCGACGGTATACAATAGATATCGGACCGTACACCGAAAGAGCGCAATAGATTTTGATTTGTATCCATGGAATAAGAGGGGCCAGGGATGAGAAGCGTGCTCAAAACGATGAAATTGTCATCGCGGAACCGGCGCTGTGCCTGCCGTGACGACATTGTTGGAAAGTTGACGACATGACGAAGCAGACGCCCGCGCTCGACACCGCTCCCGAATCCGCAAAAGCCACCATCGCTCCTGCCTTCCCGAGGCGCGGCACGCTGTCAGAGCAGGCTTATGACGCGATTTCGGAGATGATCGAGCGGCGGGAGCTCGCCACGGGGAGCCTGATCGTCGAGCAGCAATTGGCGGACCAGCTGGGCATTTCCCGAACCCCGCTTCGGCAGGCGCTCCAGAGGCTGGAAGCGGAGGGCGTGCTGGTGAAGTCGGCCAACCGCTCCTTTCAGGTGCGCAAGGTCGAGCTGCGCGAGTATTTGCAGAGCCTGAAGGTGCGGGAGCTTCTGGAAAGCGAGGCGGCGGCGCTCTGCGTCGATCGCGTGGATCGGGAGGCTATCTCGGCGGCGCGGGCCAACCTGCAGGCGGTGGAGACGCGCCGGCCCTATGACATGCTGGCGCACTGGCGCTCGGACGACGAGGTGCACGGGCTGGTCATCGAGAATTGCGGCAACAAGGTCATGGCGGAGCTGATCCACGGGCTGCGCGCCAGTACCAAGATGTTCGAGATCGACCGTCTCTACGAGCGGCTGGAGCCGGATTCGCGCCAGCACGCCGAGATCCTGGACGCGCTGGAGGCGCGGGATGCCAAGGCGGCGCGCAAGGCGGTGGCGAATCATATCCGCTCGCTGTTCCAGTTCGCCATCGAAACCATCGCCTGAAAGGGCCGAGTCCGACCTCGCAGGCGCAGCGCCGAGGGTTCGGAACGCCCGCGAATCGGGCGTGCGGGGCGGAGCCCGGTGATTGCACGCATCGGCTTGGCTGGTGGGTGATGAAGATGCCCGGAGGAGGGGTGATGGGCAGCACGTTTCAAGGTCTCCTTTGCTAATTCAATACATTCAGTCAAGGCATTGTATTTAATTCATAATTCTTGAGATCACGGCGTCTCTCCAACTTTTCGGGGAACCACTTCGAACTTTCGGAGTTGACAAAAAAACGCCTGCAGCCAAACGGGTTGCGGCGGATTTCTGCCGATGGCTTGACCCTATGGCAGATTTCCAATTCTGCAGCGCGGCATGGCGCATTACCTACCCGCGATCGACGATGGAGAGTCCTTTGATCAAGAACGAGATTTCCTTCCCCGGGAAAACGGTCGGCCTGGACCGCCGTACCTTTCTGGGAAGGCTCCTCGGAACCGCCGCGCTCGGCTCGCTGGTCGGCGGGGCTCCGGCTTTTGCCCAGCAGGCTGACGCGCCCGCCGCCGAAGGCGTGCCTGTTGCGACGCCGGCGGACGTGCCGTTCTCTTTCGACACTCTGACCGAGATGATGCGCGCCGAGAGCCGCGAGGCGCCGGTCGAGGTGGAAAAGATCGGTAACTTCCTCGCCGAGCTGGATTACGACGAGTTCCAACGCATCCGGTTCGACCCGGAGCGGACCCGCTGGGCGGACAATCCCGATTTCCACATGAACGCGTTCCACCTCGGGTGGCTCTTCAAGGAGCCCGTGCATGTGTATGAAATCATTGACGGTAAGGCCCGTCCGATGTCGTTCTCCACGGCCGATTTCATCTATTCCGACCTGAAGACCGACGTTCCCGCGGATTTCGAGATGTCGGGCGTCGCGGGCATTCGCCTGATGACCCCGCTCAACCGGGCAGACAAGTTCGACGAGCTCGTGTCCTTCCTCGGTGCTAGCTATTTTCGGGCCCTTGGGCGCGGCAGCGTCTACGGGCTCAGCGCGCGCGGGCTCGCCGTCAACACGGGGCTGCCGGAGGGCGAGGAATTTCCACGGTTCTCCGACATCTGGCTCGAGCGCCCCGCCAACGGAACCGGTAGCGTGACGCTCTACGCGGCGCTGCGCAGCGCCTCGGTGACCGGCGCCTATCGCTTTGTCATCCGCCCAGGCGAGACGACGGAGATGGACGTGACCGCGCGGCTCTTCCTGCGCAAGGACATCCGCCAGCTGGGCATCGCGCCGCTGACCTCGATGTATCTTTTCGGCGGTGCCGACCCCGGCGCCTTCGACGATTTCCGCCCCGCGGTGCACGACAGCGAGGCGCTGGTCCTGAACACGGCTTCGGGAGAGACCTTCTATCGCCCGCTGAACAACCCGCCGCAGCTCGCCAGCTCCTTCCTCGGCGCGCAGAGCCCGGCCTCCTTCGGTCTGGTCCAACGCGACCGGGCGTTTGAGACCTATCTCGATGCGGAGGCGCATTACGACCAGCGGCCCTCCGTCATCGTGAAGCCGCTCAACGACTGGGGGCAGGGCAGCGTGAGCCTGCTGGAAATCCCGTCGGACCTCGAGGTGAACGATAACATCGTTGCGATGTGGGTACCCAGCCGCGAGACCAAGGCCGGCGAGGAGCTGGAGTTCTCCTACAGGTTGTATTGGGGGCTGGCGCCCGAGGGGAACGGATCTCCAGATCTTGCCCGGGTTTTGCGCACGCGAGTCGGAAAAGGCGGCGTTTCGGGGGTGGATGGCCCCTCCGATCGGCGGAAATTCGTCGTCGACTTCGCCGGCGGCACCCTGGCGGAACTTTCTGGTGAGGCAAAAGTTGCTCCGAATGTCAGTATCCAGAATGGCGAGGTCGTCGAGACCGTCCTGTCCCGAATCGAGGACACAGGCTCGTGGCGACTGGTCATCGAAGCGCGCGCCGCTGATGGCGCTGTCGTGGAGATGAAGGCCTCCCTTGAAGGATACGGACACGCGTTGAGCGAAACCTGGTTGTACCAATGGGTAAACAAATGAACGACACACAGTCCGTGAGAGACACCAAGGCGCCGGAGCTCGATTGCCTGCCTCCGGAAGCGCCGCTGGCGATGCCGCCACAGGTGCTGGCGCCCCGCAGTTCGAGCCGTCTGGCGATGCTGATGCGGCTGGTCTTCGGCTGGCAGTCGGCCTGACATGCGCAAACCGATCCCTGCGTCCGGCAAGACCCGTTCCGCGCGCCTGATCGCCCTGATCGGCGCGATATCAATGGCGCTGGTCGCCGCTGTCCTGATGGCCGACGTCGCGGCACAGGACAGCGTTGGCGTCTTCGACTGGTTTCGCATCGTCCTGATCTTTGCAACCACCGCCTGGCTCGGCTGGGGGGTGATGCTTGCGTTGACCGGGCTTGCGCCATGGCGGGCCCGGCCCGTGCCGGCCCTTCAGGGTGCGCAGCCGCTGGCCGTCGTGCTGGTTCCGATCTGCAACGAGGATCCGGTTCTGACCTTTGCGCGGGTCGCTGCCATCGACCATTCGATCGCCGCGGCCGGCGTGTCGCTGGATATCGCCATTCTCTCCGACACCCGCGACCCCGAGGCGAATGCGCGCGAACGCGAGGCCTTCGAGCGGCTGCGGCGTGAAGTGAGCGGGCAGGGACGGGTGTTCTACCGTGTCCGAGAGGACGGGCGTGGCCGCAAGGCGGGCAATGTCGAGGACTTTATTCGCCGCTCAGGCGGCGCCTATGAATATGCGGTGATCCTCGACGCCGACAGCCTGATGAGCGGTGCGGCGATCCGGGACATGATCGCCCGGATGGAGGCCGATCCGGACCTCGGACTGCTGCAGACCTTGCCCCGCATCGTCGGTGCGCGCTCCTTCTTCGGGCGGATGATGCAATTCTCGGCGGCCTTCCACGGCCCGGTCTTCACCCGCGGCCTTGCCCGTATGCAGGGCGCGACGGGCCCCTTCTGGGGGCATAACGCGATCGTCCGCGTCCGCGCCTTCGCCGAGAGCTGCGGCCTTCCGGCGCTTGCCGGGAAACCGCCCTTCGGCGGGCATATCCTGAGCCACGATTACGTCGAGGCCGCGCTGCTGGCGCGGGCCGGGTGGCGAGTCGAGGTCGATCCCGCGATCGCCGGCTCCTACGAGGAAGGGCCGGAGAACGTGCTCTCTCACGCCCGGCGCGACCGCCGCTGGTGCCAGGGCAACCTGCAGCATATCCGACTGCTTCTCGCGCCCGGTCTCGCGGGCTGGAGCCGTTTCGTGTTCCTGCAGGGGATCGTCGCCTACCTGGTCTCGCTCCTCTGGGCCGGTTTCCTGCTCAGCTCGCTGGCCGCTGCCGCGCTGGCGCCGCCGCCAGACTATTTCCCCGAGCCGTACCAGCTGTTTCCGGTCTTCCCGAGCGACCTGACACAAGAGATCCTGGCGCTGGTCCTGGGGATCGTGGGCCTGCTGATCCTGCCGAAATTCGCCGTCTGGGCGGAGGCCGTGCTGACCGGCCGGGCCGAGGCCTATGGCGGGCCGAAACGGGCGCTCGCCTCGGTGGTGACCGAGATCGCGCTGACCTCGCTGCTGGCGCCGGTCCTTCTGGCCTACCAGACCCGGGCGGTGCTGCAGGTGCTCGCCGGGCAGGACGGCGGCTGGCCGGCCAATGCGCGCGGAGAGGGCATCCTGCATCTGGGCCAGACCCTGCGCGCCTGCCTCTGGGTCGTGGTCTGGGGCGCACTGGCCTATGTCGCCGTTCTCCAGATCGCTCCCGAACAGGCGCCCTGGCTGCTGCCGGTCTGCCTGCCGATGATGCTGGCGCCTGTGCTGGTGGCCTGGACCTCCCGGCCGCTGACCCACTCCGTCTTCTCGGTGCCGGAAGAGGCCGAGGTGCCGGCGGTGGTCATCGCGTTCCGCGAGATAGCCGCCCGGTGGCTGACGATGGCCTCCCCGGAGGACACCGCGTCGGGCAAGCAGGCGGCCTAAATCGTGTCGACCCGTTCTAACGCAATGCCCGCTTCCGCAGGGCAGGGCATACCTGCGCCCCGGCGTTGGCGTGACACCCGGATTGACGCGTTTCGCGGGGTGGCGCTGGTGATGATCTTCATCAACCACATGCCCGGCAATCCGTACGAAAAATACACGATCGGCAACTGGGGTTTCTCGGACGCAGCCGAAGGTTTCTTCATCATGTCGGGCATCGCCGCCGGTGTCGCCTATGCCAAGGGGCTCGAGGTCACCCAGCGGGTGCGCGCAGGCCTCTGGCCCGGCGTCGCCCCGATCTGGCGGCGAGCATGGACGCTCTACCTGGTGCACCTGTTCCTGACGGTTTGCGTCATCGCGATCTTCGGCATCGCGGCGGCGGCCTACGGGATGCCGGATCTGCTGCAGATGCACAACCTCGGCGCCGTCTTCGAGCGGCCGGAAGACGTGCTCTACGCGATTCCGTTGCTTGGCCATCAGATCGGCTATGTGAACATCCTGCCGGTCTATTGCGTGCTGCTGCTCTTCACCCCGGCCGCGATCCTGATGGGATTGCGCCGCCCGATGCTTCTGCTAGGGGTCTCGGTGGCGCTGTGGTTCGGCGCGGGCTGGTGGCAGGTAAGCTTTGCGAACTTCCCCGAAGGCGGGGTCTGGTTTTTCAACCCGCTGTCCTGGCAGCTGATCTTCGTGATCGGCCTGTTGATCGGAATGCGTCTCCGGCGAGGCGCGCGACTGGTGCCACGCTCCCGCTGGCTGTTCGGCCTCGCTTCGGCCTTCCTGCTCTTCGTGATTGCATGGAAATACCAGCCGGATCTTCGCGCATTCATGAACCACCAGTTGTGGCGGCTCTGGGAGGCCGGCGCGCCGTTCCATGTCGTTTCGCACGAGAAGAGCTACCTTGCCCTGCCACGGCTGCTCCACAGCCTCGCGCTCGTCTATGTGCTGTCTTGCATGCCCGTCGTCGTACGGTTCTCCGAGTCGCGCGCTGCCGCGCCGCTACGGCTGATGGGGCAGCACGGGCTGGTCGTTTTTGCGGCCGGCACGCTGATCTCCCTCGGCTTCCAGACCCTGATCCACGGATTCGGCCAGACGCCCTGGCTGGGCTGGATACTCCCGCCGGCCGGCCTCGCAATGCTGCTCGCCACGGCCTGCGTGGCACAGGGGCGCCGTCAGCAGGACGGCGGACTGCTGCCTTCCCGGATGCCGCCGCTGTCGCCCTTCGCTCGGCGCGAAACGGGTGGATTTGCCGAGGCGGGCGCGCTGGACCGTTAGCAAGGGCGGGCGCCGCGCCTTCCGGAGGGGGCGAGGCAGGGGCCGGCCGCAACTCCCGTTCAGCCGTTTAGCCCTCCATCCACGAGACATGCGCCGCCACGATCCGCCAACCTTCGGGCAGACGGACCCAGCTGTGGCTCTGGCGGCCGATCCGCGCCACGCCGTCGCGGGTGAACTCGGTGTTGGCCGTCGCGAAGTCGCGTCCGAAGGTGGTGATGACGGTGCGCGTCAGCGTCCGGTCGAGGCCCTTGGAAGGTCGCGCTTTCCGGAAGGCGAGAATCTCGTCCTGACCGTAGAGGTTCTCCGTTGCGCCATAGCGGATGACATGCGGGCTCGACCAGAAGAGCGCGTCGAGCGTCTCCACTGCGTTGCCCGTGAGCGCGGTCTCGTAGCGATGGAACGCCTCGGTCACTTCGGCCAGAACATCCGGCAGGTTGATCTCGGCCATCGTCACACCGCCAGCGCCGCCGGGCGCGCCACGCCGGGGCGCAGCAGGCGGGGCAGAGGCGCCTCGAAACTCGGCTTGCCGCGCTTGACGCCCCAGATCGGCCGTCCGATCTCGGCCACAGCATCAGCACGGCTGGCGCAGGGCAGGGCGACCAGGTCGGCGATCCCGCCTTCGCGGATCACAGGGTCGCGCCCCAGAAGCCGGAACGGCTCTTCGCTGACCATCGCAAAGCAACGGGCCAGCGCCTCCGGGCTGCCGAGTTGGGCCACGTTGGCAAAGAGGTTCGCCATGCGCGGCAGGGAGCAGTCGCCGTAGGGCGTGAAGGGGTTCAGCACGTTGTTGGTGGCGACGGTGCAGCACAGCCCCGCCTCGTGGAACCTGTGGGCCGGGGCCACGCCGCGCGGCACGCCGTGGTCGTGATCGCGGCCGGTCATGAAGAGGTCGGTCGCGGGCAGCACCGTCAGGGCGATCCCGGCATCGCGCATCAGGGCGATCGTATCGGTCAGGGGACCGGGGGACAGCATCGAGAGCTTGGTGACATGACCGATGGCGACGCGGCCCTGCATGCCGTGGGCAATGGTCTCGCGCGCGACCCAGTCGAGGTGCCGCCAGCTCGTGTCGAGGTCGAAATCGAGGTGGAAGTCGAGATCGACATCATAGTCCCGCGCCATCGCGAAAAGCGCCCTGATATGCCCCTCGGGATCGCTGTCGGTATAGGGGCAGCCGCCCAGAAGGTCTGCGCCCTCGTCCAGAGCCCGGCGCAGAAGCGCCTCAGTTCCGGGGTAGTTCAGCAGGCCCTCCTGCGGGAACACACAGATCTGCAGGTCCACGCCCCAGGCGTAATCCGCCTTGAGCTGGCGCACGGCCTCGAACCCCGCGAGGCCGACACCCGGGTCGATCTCGACCTGCGTCCGGATGAGCGTCGTGCCTTGGCCGATGGCCTTTTCCAGCACGCGGGCGCCGCGGGCATGGACATCCGCGGTCGTGAAGTCGCGTTTGGCGGCGCTGACCGCTTCGATGGCGCCCTTTAGCGTGCCCGAAGGGTTCGACGTGCGGTCGAGGAGGCAAGCCTTGTCGAGATGCAGGTGGCTGTCGGCGAAGCCGGCGATCACCAGCCCGCCGCCTGCATCAAGCGCGCGGGCGTCGGTCGCGATGCGCGGTGCGATGGTCTCGATCCGCCCGTTCCTGATGCCCAGGTCCTGCGGAACGCCGCCGTCCTCCAGCAGGGCGTTGCGGATCACGAGGTCCAGCGTCATGCGACGTCTTCCTTCAACAGGGGGGCTTCGGCCTCCGCCGTCCCGCCGCCGAGATAGGCCGCGATCAGCGCGTCGTCGCCCTGCAGCTCCTCGGCCGTGCCCTCGGCCACCACGCGGCCCTGTTCGAGCACATAGGCGCGGTCGGCCACCGCCAGCGCCAGGGTCGCCATCTGGTCGACGAGCAGGATGGTGATGCCGTCGTCGCGGAGCTCGGCCAGAATGGCGTAAAGCTCCTCGATCATGGCCGGCGCAAGGCCGAGGGAGGGTTCGTCGAGCAGCAGCAGTCGAGGCTTGGCCATGAGGCCGCGCGCGATCGCCATCATCTGCTGCTCGCCACCGGACAGCAATCCGGCGGGGGTGTTCATCCGCTCGCGCAGACGCGGGAAACGCGTGAGGATCGCTTCGAGCTCGGTGGGGTCCGGGCGCTCCTTGCGCTTGTAGGCCCCGAGTTCGATGTTCTGTGCGACCGTCAGGTCGGGAAAGACCTGACGCCCCTCGGGCACCAGCACGAGGCCGCGTTCGACGATCTGGTGGGCGGGCCTGCCCTCGATGTTCCGGTCTTCCAGGATGATCTCGCCGGCGCTCGGGGCCATCAGGCCCGACAGCGTCTTGAGAAAGGTCGACTTGCCCGCGCCGTTCGCGCCGAGAAGCGCCACCAGCTCCCCCTGTCCGACCCGCAGGTCGACTTCCTGCAGCACGTCCGCCGCGCCGTAGCCGGCGCAGAGCTTGCGGGTGATGAGGCGCTCCATCGCGCCCGGCACGTAGTCCAGCTCCCGCGGCGGGGCATCGAGCGTACCTTCGCCGAGATAGGCGGCGATGACCTTTTCGTTGCTGCGGATGGCCTCGGGGGTGTCGAAGGCGATGGGCTGGCCCGCATCCATGGCAAAGATCCGGTCCGAGATGCCCATGACCATCTCCATGTCGTGCTCGACCAGAACCACGGCGATCCCGCAATCGGCCAGCTTGCGCAGCAGCCCTGACAGCGCGCGCTTGTCCGCGTGCATGAGGCCCGCGGCCGGTTCGTCGAGCAGCAGGACATGCGGGCGCATGGCGAGCGCGCGGGCGATCTCGACCAGCCTGCGGTCCACGTGGGGCAGGTCGTTCGCCGGGGTTGCGGGATCGCCTTCGTATTCCACGAGCGCCAGCAGACCGCGCGCGAGGGCGCGGCGTTCCGGGGTTGCCAGCGACGAGAAGGGCGCCCCGCCGCGACCGCGAGGCAGGCCCGCGATCACGTTCTCCTCGGCGCTGAGCGCTCCGAAGAGCCGCGTCGCCTGGTAGGTGCGCGCCACGCCGAGCCGGGCGGTGGCGTGCATCGACCAGCCGGCGACGTTGTGGCCTGCGGTCTCGATGCGGCCGGTTTCCGGCACGTAGAAGCCGGAGACCATGTTCAGCAGCGTCGTCTTGCCTGCTCCGTTCGGCCCGATGACGGCGGTGACCTCGCCGGGCGCGGCATCGAAGGTCGCCCCGTCCACGGCCTTGAGCCCGCCGAAGGTGATGCCGAGGCCCTCGACCTTGAGCCCGCCCCTGGTTTCGGGGCGGATGAAGTCGAGCACCGTCTCTAGCGGGGCGGCCGGCGTTGTGTCGGTGGCGCGCGGCAGGAAGGCCGCGACGGTGCCGACCACGCCGCGCGGCGCGAGCAGGAGAACGGCGATCAGAAGCGCGCCGAAGAAAAGCAGCCGGTATTCGGCCAGCCCCGACAGCATCTCCGGCAGGAAGACCACGATGGCCGCGCCGACGAGCGGGCCGAGCACCGTGCCCGCGCCGCCGAGGATCACCGCGAAGAGGAACAGGATCGATTGCGACAGCATGAAGTTCGAGGGCGCGATGAACTGCATCAGCGTGGCAAAGAGCCCGCCTGCCAGTCCCGCCGTCCCGGCGGCGATGGCAAAGGCGGTGAGCTTGGTGATGAAGGGGTCGAAGCCGAGGGAGCCCGCCGCGACCTCCTGGTCGCGCAGGGCGGCCATCGCCATGCCCCATCCGCTGTCGGATAGCGCGCGGTAGGCCAGAAGTGTTGCGCCCGCGAGGACAATGGACAGGATCACCAGTTCACGTTCGCCGAAGGAAAGCCCGAAGAGCCCCGGCATGTCGAAACCCATCAGGCCGTTCTGGCCGCCGGTGAGGCTGCGCCACTCGATGGCGACATGCTCGACGATGAAGGCGAAGGCGATGGTGACCATGGCGAGGAACGGCCCGGCCATCCGCACCGCCGGCACGGCGAGCAGCGCGCCGACGCCCGCGGAGAGCGCGGTCGCTAGCGGCAGGGCCAGCCAGAAGCTCAGCCCCGCCTGCATCAGGATCGCATAGGCATAGGCCCCGATGGCGAAGAACCCGACCTGGCCGAGCGAGACGAGGCCGGTGAGGCCGTAGAGCGCGTTGAGACCCACGCAGAGGATCGTCCAGATTGCCACGAGGCCGATCACGAATTGCGTGTAGCCTCCGATCACGCCGAGCGACAGGATCGCCGCCGCGGTGAGCGCGAGGATGGTCAGGTCGAGCGGACGCGGGCGGAAAAACGATCTCATCGGTTCACACCTTCCGCAGGGCCGCCTTGCCGAAGAGCCCGTTAGGCTTCACGGCAAGCACCGCGATCAGCAGCGCGAAGGTGAGGATGTAGGTGTGGGACGAGCCGAGATAGGTCGTCACGAATGCCTCGACGAGCCCGTAGAGGAACCCCGCAAGCATCACGCCCGAGGCCGAGGTCATGCCGCCCAGGATCGCGACGGCGAAGGCCTTGATCCCGAAGAGCGTGCCCATGTCTGAATGCACCGAGAAGAGCGGCGCCATCAGCAGGCCCGCGGCGCCCGCGAGCATCGCCGAGAGCGCGAAGGAGCCCGAGATCATCAGCGAGGTGTTGATCCCCATCAGCCGCGCGGCATCGGGGTTTTGCACCACCGCCAGCAGCGCGCGGCCCTGCCGGGTGCGGCGGAAGAGAAGCTGGAGCGCCACGGCGACGCCGATTGCGACGGCCGGTATGAGGAGCTGTTGCGGGTAGACGCCGGTTCCGAGAATCTGCCAGCTCGACTCGACGAGAGGCGATGGCAGGCTGCGGGGCTCGTTGCCGAAGGTGAAGAGCACGGTGTTGTCGAGCAGGATGCCGCCCGCGACGGTGGCCATGAGCCAGGCCTCGGAGCCGCGCGCCGCGAAGGGACGGACCAGGCAGAACTCCACGACCAGGCCCATGCAGGCACAGCCCAGAAGCGCGAGCGGGTAGGCCAGGATGACTGGCAACCCGGCGCGCTCGGTCAGGACAAAGCCCAGCACCGCGCCCAGCATGACCATTGAGCCCTGGGCGAAATTCACCCGGGAGCAGACCGAATGGGTGATCTGAAATCCAAGTGCGATCAGGCCGTACATCGCGCCAAGGCCGATGCCGGTCACGAGGGCGGTCACGAATAGGGTCATTGGGGGCTCCGGGTCCTGGCCTTGAAGAAGGAACGGTCCCGGCGCGCGACCGGGACGGGGGCGGCAACCCTCGGGAGGAAGGCTGCCGCGCCTGGGTCAGTCGGCGAGCGGGACGATCTCGCCCTCGACGAAGTTGGCGAAAATGTAATCCTGCGGGCCGAGCGCGTCCTGATCCTCCGGCGTGAAGGGCATGTCGTAGGTCTTGATGACCCCCTCGACGCCGGAGATCTCGTACATCGCCTGGCGGATCGCCGGACCCTCTGTGGAGCCGGCCTTCTCGATCGCGGCGGCCAGAAGCAGCGTCGCGTCATAGGCGTTGGCGATACCGGTGGCCGGGGTCACGTCGGCGAGGCTCTCGATCTCGGGGAACCGCTCCTGCAGCTTCATGAAGAGCGGATGCGCGGGATCGGTGAAGAGGAAGGTCTGGATGAAGTGCACCTTCTCGCCCGAGGGCCCCGCAAGCTCGGTGAAACGGCCGCCGGAGGGGCCCCAGTGCGAGGCGACCGGCACGTCCCAGCCCATCCGGTCGAGCGACTTCACGACTTGCGCCGAGGGCGCCACGTTGGCCACGAGGAAAAGGCCGTCGGCCCCGTTTTCCTTCAGCCGCGTGAGCTGCGGAACGACATCGACATCGTTGGATTCGAACTTCTCGATTCCGGCGTGCTCCATGCCGCGCTTCTCCAGCGCAATCATCAGGCCTTTTTCGTTCGACTCGCCCCACGGGTTGTTGATGAGGATCATGCCGGGCTTCTTGGAGCCGTACTTGGTGACGAGGTATTCGGTGATCGCCTCGTCGACGAACTCGTCCACTGCCGAGACGCGGAAGACGTAGTTCTCCTCGGCCCCGTTCTTGGTGATCGGCGTGCCCGCGGCCCAGGGGCCGACGAAAGGCACCTTGGCGTCGTTCGCGAAGGGCACGATGGCGAGCGATACCGGCGTGTCGAGGCCGCCGATCATGGCGGCGACGCCTTCGCGCTGCACCAGTTCGCGCGCGGCAATCAGGCCCTTGCCCGGGTTGCTCTCGTCGTCGCGGCTGACGAGCTCGAGCGGCCGGCCCAGCACGCCGCCTTCCGAATTGATCTTGTCGAGCGCGAGCGTGATCCCGCGGGTGATCGCCTCGCCGGACTTCGCGGATTGACCGCTGAGCGCGGCCACGAGGCCGATCTTGATCGGGTCATCCTGCGCGGCGGCGGGCAGGGCGGAACCCAGGGTCAGTGCGGCCGCACCTGCAAGCAGCAGGCGGCGCGTGAGGGGAAGGCAGATAGGCATCATATGTCTCCGTGAGCACAACAGCGGGTGCCATCAGGGGCGTGCCGGGGCTTCGGGGTGTCAAACGCGCAGGGGCAAACGGGCTGCATTTCCGCAAGCCATACAGCGCCTGCACAGAGATGAGGCAGATTGCATGCAATTTTTGTATTTAATTTTCGCATGCAGATTACAGGGGCCGCGATCTGTGGCAGGTCTCGAATCGACTGATCGAAGGAGAAACCCATGTCTGAATCGCTCAAGATCGACTACGACGCGCTGCCCGAGGAGGCCCGGATCGTGCATGACTTCCTCGAAGCCTCGATGAAGCCCGACCCCGAGCGCGCGGCGACCTACGTGGCCGAGGGCGTGGTCATCACCTTTACCGGCGGGCGCGTCTTTGATCATCCGTCCGGACCCACGGCCTTCAACGCCATGCGCTATGCCTGGGTGAAGAAAGACATGCGGCAGTTCGACGTGGCGCAGGGCGCCGAGGGCACCGTGGTCTATTCCACGGGCTATCTTTATGGCGCCTGGCCGGATGGCACGCCGTTCGACGGCAACCGCTACGTGGACCGGTTCGTTGTCGAGAACGGCAAGATCGTGAAGATGGACGTCTGGAACGACAGCGCCGAGCGGATTTTGACCGCCCGCGGCATAGAGGCCTGAAGTGGCACGTCAGCCTTTCGCGCGGACGGGGCTGGCATAGGGTTCCAAAGCATCGAGATGCGAGAACCCGTTCAGGTCGGCTCCGTTGAACTGCGCGCGCGAGGCGACCTGATCGAGATGTTGCCGCGCCACCCTCTGCGCCGTCACGACATCGCCGGACTTGAGCGCCGCGACGATGTCGCGATGTTCCTGGATGCCGCATTGCGTCGAATGTGGCCGCGAGAATTGCGACAGTGTAAAGCCGCAGCGATAAGCGATCTCGTTCACATAGCGGATGAGCACCGGGCTGCCGGTCAGCTCTGCCAGCAGGATGTGGAACTCGGTGGCCAGCCGGATCGAGATCGCCGGCGGACCGTCGCTGGCCTCGGCCTCTCTCTCGATATGGGCAAGCAGGGCCTCTTCCTGAGACGGTGCCAGGTCGGCGGCGAGACGGGCGATCACCAGGTCCTCGACCTGCGCCCGCAGCTCGAACAGGTCGCGCGCCTCCTCAAGGCTCGGCTGCGCCACCGCCGCCCCGCGGTTGTGCCGCAGTTCCACCAGCCCCTCCACCGAGAGCCGCTCCAGCGCCTGTCGAATGATCGTGCGGCTCGCCCCGAAGCGCTCGCCCAGCGAATCCTCGGGCAGTTTCATGCCGGGCAGCAGCGCGCGCTCCAGGATCGCGGAGCGCAAGGCCACGCAAATCAACTCGGTACGGCTCTTCTGCTGCTCCCGGGACGTCATCGGCTCGCTCCACTTGATCGCTAGCTGAATGGCACCTCGGCCGCGGCTTCTCAATAGGTCGCGGTGTCACGATGGACAATTCGCCCGCTCAGGCGCGCCCGGTGACCTGCATCCCGGAGCGCGGTGGGATACGGCGAGAAACCGAAGGTTCCCGGTGGAGAAGAAGGGCGACCGAGCCGCCAGATCGTTGGCCAGCGTCATCCGTATCGCCGCCCTGCTTGTTCGGAAGGGCGGCGGCGTCTGAACTGGCCGCGGTTGCCTTCATGGCTCAGGCTTACCGCGATCCCGTTTGAACCTGTGCGTGACGGCGCAGGCATCACCCGCCGGCTTCATCTCCTAGCCGGCCCTTTCGTCATCGGGGATCACCTGTTTCGCGGCGGCCGCCGCGCCTTGTCGTCAGTTCGGCATGATCGCTCCGATGGCGTACATGCCGTCATCGCCCTTGAGGAGCATCAACGTGACCTCGTCGCCGGGTGAGACCTCCCCCATCATCTCGGCATTTTCCAGAAGTGGCAGGTCCATCGTCATTGCCGGCCATCCGATCTCGGGGATCGGGCCGTGGCTGACATTTGCCGTGCCGTCTCCGATTTCATTGATAGTGGCCGTGGCGTGAACCGCGCCTTCCATCTGCTGGTCGGACATCGGCATGTTGGCGTGGTCCATTCCGTGCGGCGCTTGTGCGAGCGCGGCGCCTGTCGAGAGGGCGAGGATGGTCACGGCTTGAAAAAGAGTCTTCATGAGCGTCCTTTCAGGTTTAGGGATGGTTACTCCGCCGGGACAGGCGCCTGGCCGGAGGGTTGGGTTGAAGTGGTAGAGGCGATCTCCCGATTGACACGGGGGAGCGCGAGCTGTTTCCAGATCACGAAGATCGCGGGGATCACGAACAAGGTCAGGATCGTCGCCGTGACCATGCCGCCGATCATGGGGGCCGCGATCCTCTGCATGATCTCCGACCCGGTGCCGGTGCCGTACATGATCGGAATCAGCGCCGCGAAGATCGTGGCAACCGTCATCACCTTCGGGCGCACGCGCAGCACGGCGCCTTCGAATACGGCCTCCTCGATATCGTTCCTGTCGAGCCTGCGCCCTTCACCCTGCGCAAGCTTGCGCCTCTTTTCCCATGAGAGATTCAGGTAGAGGAGCATCACGATGGCGGTCTCGACCGCGACGCCGGCGAGCGCGATGAAGCCGACCAGCACCGCGACCGAGGTATCGAAGCCGAGATACCACAGGAACCAGACACCCCCCGACAGCGCCACCGGCAATGCCGCGAGGATGATCCCGACCTCGATCGCGCGATTGAAGGCCATGAACAGCATCAGCGTGATTATGAGCAGGGTCGCCGGGGCGACGATGGTGAGCCGCTCCTGCATCCGCTCGATATATTCGTACTGGCCGGACCAGCTTAGCGCATAGCCCGGCGGCAGGGTGACCAGCTCGGCGACCTGCGCCCGCGCTTCGGCGACGTAGCTGCCGAGGTCCCGCCCGGCGATGTCGATGAAGACGAAGCCGGTCCGCCGGGCATTCTCCGAGCGGATCATGCCCGGGCCGTCGACGATGCGGATCTCGGCCAGCGCCGCAAGCGGCACATGGGCCCCCGAGGGCGTGACCACCGGCAGGGTTTCCAGCCGTTCGGGGCTGTCGCGCCACGATTGCGGATAGCGGAGGTTGATCGGAAACCGCTCCAGCCCCTCTACGGATTCCGAGACCTGCATGCCGCCGATGGCGGTCTGCACGACGTTCTGCACGTCCTGCACGCTCATCATGTAGCGTGCCGCGGCCGAGCGGTTGACGTCGATTTCGATGAACCGCCCGCCCACGGGCCGCTCGGCATAGGCCGAAGCGGTGCCCTCGATCTCGCGCACGGCGTCCTCCACGGCGATGCCGATTCGCTCGATCTCTTTCAGGTCCGCCCCCGAAATCTTGACGCCCACGGGCGTCTTTATCCCGGTCGCCAGCATGTCGATCCGGTTCTTGATCGGCTGGATCCAGACGTTGGTCACGCCGGGCACCTGCACGACCCGGTCCAGCTCGTCGCGGATCCTTTCCATCGTCATGCCGGGGCGCCATTCGCTTTCCGGTTTCAGCTGGATCGTTGTCTCGATCATCGTCAGCGGCGCGGGGTCCGTGGCGGTATCGGAGCGGCCGAGTTTTCCGTGGACGGTCTCGACCTCTGGCACTGTCGCGATCAGGCGGTCGGTCTGCTGGAGCACTTCGCGTGCCTTGCCGATTGAGACACCGGGATAGAGCGACGGCATGTAGAGGAAATCGCCCTCGTTCAGCTCGGGCATGAACTCCGAGCCGAGCCTCTGCATCGGATACCACATCGAAGCGACCACGGCGGCCGCGAGCATGCAAGTCGCCCAGGGCCAGGCGATGGCCGCGTCGAGGAACGGGCGATAAAGGAACACGACCACACGGTTCAGCGGGTTCTTTCGTTCGGGCACGATCCGCCCGCGCACGAAATAGCCCATTAACACCGGAACGAGCGTGATCGACAGGATCGCCGCGGCAGCCATCGCATAGGTCTTGGTATAGGCGAGCGGCTGGAACAGGCGGCCTTCCTGGTTCTCCAGGACGAACACCGGCAGGAAGCTGACGGTGATGATCGCCAGCGAGTAGAACAGCGCCGGGCCGACCTCGGAGGCGCACTCCTGCACGATGCGCCAGCGGTTCTCGGCTGTCAGCTTCGCCTTCTCGAGACGCCTGTGCATCGCCTCGATCATGACGATCGAGGCATCGACCATTGCGCCGATGGCGATGGCGATGCCCCCGAGCGACATGATGTTGGCGTTCACGCCTTGCGCCTTCATCAGGATGAAGGCCGCAAAGATCCCCAGTGGCAGCGACAACAGGATCACCAGCGACGAGCGCAGGTGCAGCAGGAACGCCGCGCAGACGAGCACGACGACGATGAATTCCTCCGTCAGCTTCTTCTGCAGGTTCTCGATGGCGCGCTCGATGACACCGGAGCGATCATAGGTCGTGACCAGTTCGACGCCCTCGGGCAGGTTCGGCCGCAGTTCCTCGATACGGGTCTCGACCGCCTTGATCGTGGCCAGAGCATTTCCACCCCAGCGAAGGATGACCACGCCGCCCACCGCATCCCCCTCGCCGCCAAATTCGCCCACGCCGCGGCGCATCTCGGGGCCGAGTCGGATATCGGCCACGTCCCCGAGGGTCAGCGCCGCACCGCGGTCGTTGACCATCAGTGGCGCACTCGCGAGATCGGACAGCTCGTCGATATAGCCCGAGGAGCGCACCATGAACTCGGCCTCGCCCATCTCGATCACGCTGCCGCCGGTTTCCCGGTTGGCCGACCGAATGGCGCCGGCGAGTTGATCGAGCGTAATGTCGTAGGCGCGTAGCTTGTTGGGGTCGACGACCACCTGGTACTGTTTGACCATGCCGCCGATCGTGGCGACTTCGGATACGCCCTCGACCGCCTGGAGTTCGTATTTCAGGAACCAGTCCTGCAGCGTCCGAAGCTGGGCGAGGTCATGGTTTCCGGTCCGGTCGATCAGCGCGTATTGGTAGATCCAGCCAACACCGGTCGCATCCGGTCCGAGTTGCGGCGAGACCCCTTCGGGCAGGCTGCCGGTGATCTGGCCGAGGTATTCCAGAACGCGGGACCGCGCCCAGTAGAGGTCCGTTCCGTCCTCGAACACGACATACACATAGCTGTCGCCAAAGAACGAGAAGCCGCGCACGTCCTTCGCGCCCGGCACGGCGAGCATCGCGGTGGCGAGCGGGTAGGTGATCTGGTTTTCCACGACCTGTGGTGCCTGACCGGCGTAGGGCGTGCGGATGATCACCTGCACGTCCGAAAGATCGGGGATCGCGTCGACCGGCGTCTCGCGGATCGCCCATATCCCGGCGGCGGCCATCATGAACGCCAGGGCGACGATGACGAACCGGTTGGCGATCGACGCTCGGATGATGGCGGGGATCATTGCGTGATGCCTTCAGGAGCAGCGACGCCGACGAGCGTCATGGAGAAGTCGGCATTGCGATCGAGCAGAAGCGTCAACTCCGCACCAACAGGCAGATCGGCCGGATCAACGCGATCAGAGATGGCGAAGTCCATGGTCATCCCGGGCATGCCGATCTCGACCATGGGGCCATGGGTGACGTTGGCCATCCGCGCCTCCGGGTCGACCGAGTTGATCTGACCCGACACTTTCATCGGCGGATCCACCGGTTCGGCGGCCGCAAGCAGCATCGTCATACTGTCCGGCCGGGTGAAGGTGAGCGTCATCTCGGTGCCGGTACGCAGTTTCGCCGGTTCGAGCGACGGATCGATCTCGAAGTCCATCGTCATGCCCGGCATGCCGATCTCCTTCATCGGTCCATGCGTGACAGTGGCCGTGCGGGTGGCACTGTCGACAGCGTCGATGGTGCCGGAAACCACGATGGGCTGGGCTTCGTCAGATTGAGCGGGTTCGGTGGATGCGGGCTCAGGGTCGCCGACGGCGCGGACCGCGATGACAGAGAACATTCCGGCCTCGTCCTTTGCCAGATCGAACTCGATGGGCGCGTCGATCGGAACCGTGGCCGGATCCAGACCGGATACGGACAGATCCATCTGCATCGCCGGCCAGCCGAGTTCCGGTATCGGATCATGCGCCAGGGTGAGTTTGCCATCGGGCGTGACCGCCAGCGCCATGCCGGTCCCGGTCGCCGAGACACCATCGTCCGGACCCAGTTCCAGCAGTCCCAGCCGTCCGTCAGCGCCGCGCGCGGCCGTGAAGACAACCTTTTCACCTTCCTTGACCCGATCGAGCGTCACGTCCGCCCGGACCGGGAACCGGGAAGTCATCGCGGGCCAGTCGAGGCTTTCCAGCGCGTCGTGGGTGACGGTGGCCATGCGGTTGGCCCGATCGAGCGCGACCAGCGTTCCGGTGCCGCGCGCCGGCGCCTGATCTGTCGGAGCCATCCGCATGAAGCCGGCGCTCAGCGCGCTCTCGCTGTCGATGAGAAACTGCGCCGACGCGACGACCTCCTCACCCGAGGCAAGCCCCTGCAGGATTTCGGTGCGCCCGCCCTCGCCGAAATTGTCGCGCAGCCCCGTGGTGACGAGGCGCGGACGGAACGTGCCTTCGCCGGTCTTCAGGATCACGCGTTCGGCTGCTCCGGTTCGGATCACGGCCTCGGAGGGAACGGTGAGAACCTGGTGGCTGGTCTCGGGTAGAAGACTCACGCTTCCGAACATGCCCGGGCGCAGCAGGCGCTCGGTGTTGTCGAAGCGCAGGCGGACCGGCAGGGTGCGGGTGCGCGGATCGAGCTCCGGATAGACGTAGTCGATCTCGCCCACGAAGCTGCGCCCCGGGAGATGTTCGAACCGGGCTACGGCGCGCATGTCTTCCGACAGGCGGGCAATGTCGCGCTCGAACACATCTACGATCAGCCAGACACTGCTCAGATCGGCGACGGAGAAGGCGCGCGTTCCCGGCTGGAGAAACATGCCGTCCGCCGCCTCGAGCGAGATAACGACACCGTTCTGCGGCGCCTCGATCTCGATGTTGCGCGCAAGCTCGCGCGTCCGTTCGATCTCGGCCAGTTGGCGGGGGGACATTCCATGGCTCAGCAGCTTGTTGCGCGCGGAATCGAGGATGCGGGGGTCGCGGTCTTCGAGCGCCCGGATCAGATCTCCGGTTGCCGCCGCCACGAGCGGCGAGAACAGGTCGAACAGGATCTGGCCTTCTTCGACCCGGTCTCCCACCGCGCGGACTTCGAGGCGCTCTATCCAGCCTTCCACGCGGGTATGGACGTGGCTGGTCCGGTGCTCGTCATAGCCGACGAAGCCCACGGTCTCGATGCGCTGCGCGACATCGGTCACCTGTGCCAGCGCGGTGCGGACACCGATCGCGTTTATCTCGGCCGCGCTCAGCGTGACCTCCCCGGGGTCGCCTGACGGTTCCTGCCCGGCATAGACCGGGATCAGGTCCATTCCCATCGGCGACTTGCCCGGCCCGTCGCGGCGGAAATTCGCATCCATCGGCGCGACCCAATAGAGGATCTCCGGCTCGTCGGAGCCGTTCTGGGTCGCTGGATTTAGGTAGAGCCGCTCAAGATAGACCCCGCCCGCCGTGCCCCCGGCCAAGGCAAGAAAAGTGAGCGCCGCATAACGTCCGCGCATGACAACCTCCAGACGGCCGACCCTCTTTGGATCGGCGCAAAGACTAAGACTTACCAGCCAACCCTCATGTCAGGGCCGTTGGCGCGATGTCAGAGTGTCCGGGGAGGGCGTTCGGGCAGAGAGGCTGCCTGCAACCTTATGGATGAAGTGACGAATGGGCGCTGGTTCGTGCTGAGTGCGATGATTGCGCGAGCCGGAAGCTGCACGAATTGCTGCTCTGCGGGGCAGCATCCGGTGGAATGGCACCCAGATGCCTGCGCCGTATCCGACGGGCAGTGCTCTGAGCCAGCGTCTTTTGCGGCCACATGATGCGCGGCGTGCGCCGCGTGACCTGCCGTCGGTGACGCCGCTTCCTGAGCGACGGCGCTGGCTGCATGAGCGGTGTGCTGCGACCCGCCGTTAAAAACAGAAAGACTGCCGATCACCAGCGAGAGGCCGGTGATCAGTACGATGATTCGCCATGTGGCGGTTCTGGCAGTCGACCTTGTCACGCGACTCGTTTATTTCGAGCAGACCGATCGGACAATATACATTCGCGCGATCAGCCCAAGGAAAGCCCTTCTACCATAGCGTTTCGAGCTGTCCCGCCCGGTTTCGAAAACGCGACATGCCAAGGCCGCGGACCGTTGCTTGCTCACGGAGTCGGTCTTTCGGAATCGAGCAGATAGGTCGCCATCGCGGTCAGATCCGCGTCGGTCAGGAAGGCGGTCCCCCCCTGAACCACTTCGCCCATGCTGCCGCCAAAGGCGTCCCCGTCGGGCATGACGCCGGTGCGCAGTGCGAATGCGAGGTTTTCCACTGTCCACCCTTTGGCGCGAAGGTCGGCTGTCAGGAGAGAGGGCGCATTCCCGCCTCCGGGGAGGTTCTCGTTGCCGGCGAACGCTGCGGCCCTAGACCTCGCACCTGCAAGGTTTCGAGGCGTATGGCAAGCCCCGCAATGGGCCGCGCCCCGCACCAGTTCGCGTCCCCGGTTCCACGCGGTACTCCGGCCGTCAACCGGGTCCGTTTCCGGGCGGGTCAGGAACACGGCCCGCCAGAGCTTGAGGCCCCATCTCTGGTTGACCGGAAACGGCACATCATGCGCCGGGCTGGGCGCGGGCACCGGTGGCACGGTTTGAAAGGCCGTCCAGAGATCCGCAATCTCCTGATCGGAAAAGTTCGCGTAGAACGGATAGGTGAACGTGGGGAAATAGGGCTCGCCATACGGCGAGATCCCCTGCCGCACCGCCTTTGCGAAGTCTTCGACCGTCCAGGCACCGATGCCGTGGTCAGGGTCCGTCGTCAGGTTGGGTGGATAGAAGACGCCAAACGCCGTTTCCAGCGGCGCCCCTCCTGCCAGCGGCGCGCCGCCTCCCGTGATGTCTGTATGGCAGGCGATACACCCGCTTGCCCGCGCCAGGTACGCGCCACGGTTCACGTCGCCCGTCAATGCGATCGCGGCGGGCTCCCGTCCGACCGGCCAGACCATCAGGCCGATCACGACGGCCCCGCCTGCAACTGCGAGGATCGCCGCAAAGCGCAGCAGAGCCAGCATGTCACTTCTCCTCGGCACGAAACCTCGTGTGGCAGGCCGTGCAGGCCTGGCTGACCATGGCAAAGGCCATGCCGGCGGGCATCTGGCCAATATGCTCGGCGCTCATCATCGGCGCGCCACCACCCATCATTGACTGGCCGCCCATCATGCCCTGGCCGCCCATCATCCCGCCCTGCGCCGGCATGCCACCGACGCCGTTGTCCGCGGCACGTTCCAGCCCCTCGGCAAAAATCTCCAACTGCTGCGCAAGCTCGTTGAACGCTTCCCAATCCTGCCAGATCTCGGGCCGCGCCTCCGAGGGGGCATCGGTGCTGCCTTCGGGGAACTTGGAGGTCATGGCCTCGCCGGCGTGGCTGGCGATTTTCGCCGCTCCCAAGCGCACCGCATCCGCGTCATATGGCGCGGTGCCCTGCATCATCGGGGCAAGGGCCTTCACCGCGTCCGCCATGGCGGCCATCCCGTCCATGCGCTCCTTGACGACGCCCATCGCGCCGCTGTGGGCAAAGGCCGTGGCTGCAATCAGAGAGATGCTGGCAGCAAGGCTCAGATTTTGTTTCGTTTTCATTGATTTCACCCTGTATTGTCCTGTGGTTTGAAAGGTCTCGGATCAGGACCTGACGCGCGGCAGCGGTGGATCGAAGCCATGCTCGATGCCCGGCTCGATGCGCCCGTGCGGCAACAACTCCAAACCGCCAAGGGCGACAAGCGGGAGTGGTTGCGCGAATATCTCAAGGATGCCCTGGAAATGGCAGTCGATCGCGGGGTCACAGGAGGCATCGACGTCCTCGCCGAGCCTAGTCGGTTGGTGATGGCCTGCGCCCAGGGGCGGGTCAAGTGACGCCGCAACGTGATGATCGGCGAATTGAGAGAGCGCAGGGGAAAGCAGCTGTAGCGTAATCAGGATGCAACCAAGCACGAGGGGCAGGGCGCGGCTGCAGATGGATATAGCCAGGTCGCGATTCATCACCTGACCCCGTTCTTTCGCTGCAAGTCCCATGTGTTGAGCGTACACTGTTTTCCAGCCCCATTTCTGAATTGAGTTTCAGGTGCGGGCGGACGCATGTCGAGATCCAGAAACCGTAGCGCTTCACGACAATTCCGACCAATGGAAACTCGCCATAGAGGCAGTGAAGAAGCGTGTCGGGAGTGAAGGTGTTCCAAGGCCCCACGAGAGCGGAAACACCAAAGCGCATTTGCCGATATTGCAAGGCTTTCAGGGGAGAGGTGGCAGTCCGTAGGGGCTTGGAAAGTGCATTTTTTTCAGACTGTTTTTTCAGACTGTTAGGTTGGCGAACGTGCCGATTTAAGTGTGGCGAAATCGATAGAGAATTTCGAGGTTTGGCGAACCCCAAAAGCCCACAGAGTCGTGGCGCACATATCCGCAAAAAAGGACTGACCGGCTCTCAGCGGTCTGGGGTCGGTTCACGATGACAGGCAAGTATCGCAAAGGATTTCCCGGAGCTTCGCCATACATCGACCGGCACGGCAAGCGCCGATGGCGGTATCGCAGCCGCGGTTTTTCTAAAGAGTTGGGGCGCGAGTACGGGTCTGCGGAGTTTGTTCCGCGCTACGAGGCTGCGCGGCAAGGAAGAAGGTTGGGTGCGGGTGTCCGTCGTCAGGTGATATGGAACACGAGCGCCTGATCTCGAACGGAGGGTCTGGCTCGTTGAGGTTTCAGTTTATGCCGCTGTCTGGCGATGCAGCAAGCGGCGCTTCTCGATGGTCCTGGCTTTGATCTCCTTTCGTCGTCGGAGGATGGTCTCGGCCCTGCCGAGGTAGACATCGGCAGGGGTCAGGTTGCTGAGGCTCTCGTGGTAGCGGCGGTGGTTGTAGTGGTCGATGAACTCGCCGATGGCCTGCTCGAGCGCCCCAGGCAGATAGTAGTTCTCGAGCAGGACCCTGTTCTTCAGGGTCTGATGCCAGCGCTCGATCTTGCCCTGGGTTTGCGGGCGGGATCAGCCGCACATCGTGGCCAAGCTTACCGATCTCGCGGCCCCAGAAATGCGCCCCGCCACTGGCTTCCATTGCCACAACCCAGGACGGCAGATGGCTGAAAAACTCCAGCACTTGGGCGCGCCGCAGTTTCTTGCGCAGGACAGGCTGGCCCGAGCCATCAGCCCCATGCACCTGAAAGACATTCTTCGCCAGATCGAGCCCGACCGTGATAATCTCCGACATGACCGCTCTCCTTTGTGGATCGATGCAGACCCACCTTGGCACGTTGATGCCGTCGGGGGGCGGTCACATCATCAGAGCCCCTGCGAATCCTCTTGTCCGATATCAAAAAATGGCGCCTGCCGACGAGGCCTTTCGGTCGCCTCTACCTTGTGAAGGCCTGAACGTTCCCTGCATCAACGTTCAGGATGTTTCCCGTCGATTTTGCGGACGCCTCCGACACGAGGAAGTATGTGGCCTCGGCGATATCCTCTGGAAGTACGGAGCGTTTGAGCAGCGAGCGTTGGCGGTACATTTCCTCGAGCCCTTCCTTGTCCGTGTCGTAAGTGCTCGCGCGCTGATCCAGCCATTCGCCGGACCAGATGCGCGACCCGCGCAACACCGCATCCGGGTTGACCACGTTGACACGGATTCCATTTGGTGCGCCTTCGAGCGCCAGGCATCGGGCGAGGTGGATCTCGCTCGCCTTGGCGGTGCAATAGGCCGAGGCGTTGGGAGAGGCGGCCAGCCCGTTCTTTGACGCAACGAAGACCACCGCGCCGCCTATCCCCTGCGACTTCATCAGCCTGAAGGCAGCTCGCGACACCAGGAAATAGCCCGTCGACAGGATCGACATGTTGCGGTTCCACAGATCGAGACTCGTCTCCTCGATCGGAGCGGAGGAGGCGATGCCGGCGTTGGAGACCAGCAGGTCCACGCCGCCAAACTCCCGGGCCGCCGTGGCAAAGGCGGCGTCGATTGCGGCCTCGTCGGTCACATCGAGCGCCACGGCACTCACCACGTCCGCCGAATGGCGGCGGGCCAGCTCAACCTTGGTTTCTTCCAGGGCTCGTTCATCGATATCGGTCAGCATGACGCAGGCGCCTTCGCGCAGGAACCGTTCGGCGGTGGCTGAACCGATGCCACCAGCCGCCCCGGTGACCAGTGCGACCCGCCCCGCGAGCGACTTGGGCTTCGGCATCCGTTGCAGCTTGGCTTCCTCGAGCAGCCAGTACTCGATGTCGAAGGCTTCCTGTTCCGGCAGGCCGCGATACTCGGAGACCGCCGAGGCGCCGCGCATCACGTTGATCGCGTTGACATAGAACTCGGCCGAGATCCGCGCCGTCGCCTTGTCCTTGGCAAAGGTGATCATGCCGACACCTGGGACCAGGTAGACCACGGCGTTGGGGTCGCGCATCGCAGGACTGTTGTCATGTTTGCAGCGCTCGTAATAGGCGGCGTAATTTTCCCTATAGGCGGCAACCGAGCTCGCCAGCCCGTCCAGCAAGGCTTTGACATCCGGCGAACCGGGATCGAAATCCACCACCAGCGGGCAGATCTTGGTGCGGAGGAAGTGGTCGGGGCAGCTTGTTCCGAGCGCGGCCAGCGTGGGCATGTCAGCCGCGTTCACGAATTCCAGGACCGCCGGCTGGTCGTCGAAATGACCAACCATGTGCTGGGCGCCCGAGACCATGCCGCGGATCGCGGGCATCAGTTCGGAGGCGATGGCGTTGCGTGCCGCCTCGTCGAGCGACGTATGGATCGCGCGGCCAAACGCAGCTTGGCCGGCGGTGCGGTTCTCGAACCAGGCGATGGCGCGATTGATCGTCTCGATGGTGAGCTCGTAGCAATCCCTGGCCGTGTCCGCCCAGGTGAAGAGCCCGTGGGATTCAAGAATCACCCCCTTGGCGTCCGGGTTCTTGCGGCAGAAATCCTCGAGCCAGAGGCCGAGCTCGTAGCCGGGCCGTTTCCAGGGGAGCCAGCCGATCTCGTCGCCGAAGATCTCCTGCGTGATGGCCCGGGAATCGGCAGAGGCGGCAATCGCGATGATGGCGTCGGGATGGACGTGATCGACATGGGCTTTCGGCACGTAGGCGTGCAGCGGCGTGTCGATTGAGGCGGCGCGCGGGTTCAGGTTGAAGGTGCAATGGGGCAGGTAGCCCACCATCTCATCTTCGTGCTCGGGGCCGCGGTAGAGACCTTTCAGCGCCTCCAGCTTGTCCATGTAGAGCGTCGAGAAGCCCGAGAGCGTGATGGAGCCGAGATCGCCTCCCGAGCCTTTGACCCAGAGAACGTCGCAGGGCTTGCCGGTCAGGGGATCTGTCTCGGTGACCTTGGCCGAGGTGTTTCCTCCACCATAATTGGTCACGCGCTTGTCAGACCCGAGCAAGTTCGATCGATAGAGCAAACGCTCCGACTCGCTCATCGGTCCGGCGAGTACCTCGTCCCACAAGTTCTGCAACAGCTTATTTTCCGGCAGTTTTGTCATGTACTCTGCTCCTCCCGAGCGCACGCGAATGCTGTATCTTCTGAGGGGAGGCTGATAATCTGGCTGCGCAAAGTCAATCAAAAACGCTCATATTTGCTGAATTCTGCGCTGCGGAAGATCGTATATGATCGAAATTGATTGACAGTGAGTGTTTTGAGGATCAACGTATCCAGCAAGGAGGACGTAATGCACGAGTCGGAGCGCCACAGGGTCATTCTATCGGCCGTTCAGGACAGGCCTGTGGTCACCGTGGCCGATCTGTGCACGTTGACCGGGGCTTCCGAGGCAACGGTTCGACGCGACATCGCGGCGTTGCACATGCAAAAGAAGCTGCGCCGCGTGCGCGGTGGCGCCGAAGCGATCGCTCCACCGAAGTTCGTTGGCCTGGCAGGCCATCCCTTCGCCATGAACCAGACACGCAAGATCGCCGAGAAGCAGGCTATCGCGCTGGCGGCTGCGGATCTGTGCGAGGACGGCGAGTCCATCATCATCAACGGCGGGACAACGACCTTTCAGATGGTGCATCCGCTGGCCAATCGTCGGCTTCAGGTCTTCACCAACAGCTTTCCGATCGCAGAACACCTGCTGAAGAATTCCAAGAACACGGTGATGGTGCCGGGCGGCGTGATCTATCGCGAGCAGAACATCATCCTGTCGCCGTTCGGCAATGACGTATCGAGCAACTTCTACGCCCGGCGCATGTTCATGGGTATCCACGGGATCGGGCGGCTCGGCCTGATGGAGGAAGACCCGCTGCTGATCCAGGCGGAACAGAAGCTGATCGGACAGGCCGACGAGCTCGTCGTGATGGTCGACTCGTCCAAGTTCCGAAACCGCTCGAGCCTCGTGCTCTGTCCGCTGGACCGGATCGACACCGTGATCACCGACGATGGCGTCGATGACGAGAGCGCCGCGCTGTTGGAGGCAGCCGGTGTTCGCCTGATCGTCGCGACGGTGGATGCGCAACGCAACACCACCCCGCAGGCCGGATAACGGACGGGCTGCGGGCGGGAAACCAGAAGCTCAAGGGAGGAAACCAAGGATGAGCATTTTCAAGAAAGCCCTGACCACAGCCACTGTTGCGGCAACGATGTTTGCCGGAGCAGCCCATGCCGACGACATGCGCATCGCGCTCGTGGTCAAAGCGCTCGGGATCGGATTTTTCGAGGCAGCCGCGAAAGGCGCCGAAGAGGCCGCGGCCGAGCTTGGCGGCGTCGAGGTCATCTATACCGGACCGACCGACACCACCGCAGAGGGCCAGATCGAGGTGATCAACTCCCTGATCGCCCAGCAGGTGGACGCGATTGCCGTCTCCGCCAACGATACCGACGCTCTCGTGCCCACGCTCAAGAAGGCAATGCAGCGCGGGATCACCGTGATCTCCTGGGATTCCGGGGTGGCCGAGGACGGCCGGCAACTGCACCTGAACCCGTCCTCCAATGCGCTCATCGGCAACATGATCATCAAGCTTGCCGCCGATCACATGCCCGATGGCGGCGATGTGGCCATCCTGTCCGCCACCACCACCTCGACGAACCAGAACATCTGGATCGAGGAAATGAACAAGGTCATGGGCAACTATCCGGGCATCAACGTGGTGGCGACGGTCTACGGCGACGACCTGGCCGACAAGTCCTACCGCGAGGCCACGGGCCTGATGCAGACCCATCCCGACCTTAAGGCGATCATCGCGCCGACCTCGGTGGGCATCGTGGCCGCGGCCCAGGCCGTGGTCGATGCCGGCAAGGTGGGGCAGGTGAACGTGACCGGCCTCGGGCTGCCGTCGGAGATGGCGGGTGCCATCGAATCCGGCGCCTCCAAGTCCTTCGCGATCTGGAATCCGATCGACCTCGGCTACTCCGCCACCATGCTGGCGCATGCCCTTGCCTCCGGTGCTGCCGAGGCAGCCCCCGGCGCGGAAATCCCGATGGGGCGCATGGGCACGCTGACGCTTGATGAGAACACCAATGGCGCGATGGCCGATCCCTTCGTCTACGACGCCTCCAATATCGAAGAGTTCAAGAGCATCTTCTGATCCTCTTCCTCCCGGGTTCGGCGCGTCCGGCGCCGGACCCATCTCTCATCACACATTGAACGGCTGGACCACGAAATGTACCTCAGCCCTGATGTCAGCAAGGCTGCCGATGCCCTCATGACAGATCCGATCCTTTCCCTCGACGGCATCACCAAGATCTTTCCGGGCGTTCGTGCGCTCTCCGACGTCAAGCTGGACCTCTATCCCGGTCAGGTGACCGCGCTGGTCGGAGAAAACGGCGCCGGCAAGTCGACTATCGTCAAGGTGCTTACCGGCATCTATCAGCCCGAAGAGGGCACGATCCGGGTCGACGGCAAGGAAACCCGCTTCCCGACCGCTCAGCATGCCGCCGACGCCGGTATCACCGCGATTCACCAGGAAACAGTACTCTTTGACGAGCTCTCCGTGGCCGAGAACATCTACATTGGCCATGCCCCGCGCGGCAAATACGGGTTGATTGACACCGCAAAGATGCGGCGCGACGCAGGGGAGTTGCTCGACCGGATCGGCGCCGAGATCGACCCGGCGGTCCTGCTCAAGGACCTGGGTATCGCCAACAAGCACCTCGTCGCAATCTCCCGCGCCCTCAGCATCGATGCGCGCGTCGTCATCATGGACGAGCCAACCGCGGCGCTGAGCCAGAAGGAGATTGAGGAGCTCTACGAGTTGGTCGACCGGCTCAAGGCCGAGGGCAAGGCGATCCTCTTCATCAGCCACAAGTTCGACGAGATCTTCCGCATCGCCGACCGCTATACCGTGTTCCGCGACGGTCAGTATGTCGGCGCGGGCGCGATGGCGGATGTAACCGAGGACGACCTCGTTCGCCTGATGGTGGGGCGATCGGTCGAAAACATCTTCCCGGAGCGCGACTCGACGGCGGGAGACGAGATCCTGAAGATCGATGGCTATTGCCATCCGACGGAGTTCGAGAACATCTCGTTCACCCTGCACAGGGGCGAGATCCTGGGCTTCTACGGGCTGGTCGGCGCCGGACGCTCAGAGGTCATGCAGGCGCTCTTCGGCATCACGAAGCCCTCGGCGGGGACAATCTCCGTCGACGGACAGGCACGCAGCATTCGCTCCACCGCCGATGCCGTGGAGGCCGGCATTGTCTATGTGCCCGAGGATCGCGGCAAGCAGGGTGCGGTCATCGGCATGCCGATCTTCAAGAACGTGACCCTGCCGTCTTTAGGCCGCACTTCGAAGAACGGCTTCACACGGTTGGCGGAGGAATTCGCCCTGACGCGGAAGTACACCGAGCGGCTCGACCTGCGGGCGGCCTCGCTCGATCAGGATGTCGGCAACCTCTCTGGCGGCAATCAGCAGAAGGTGGTGATCGCAAAGTGGCTCGCCACCGAGCCCAAGATCATCATCCTCGACGAGCCTACCAAGGGGATCGATATCGGCTCCAAGGCGGCGGTCCATGCCTTTACCGCGGAACTGGCCGCGCAAGGGTTGGCCGTGATCATGGTCTCCTCGGAGATCCCCGAGATCGTCGGCATGTCCGACCGGGTGATCGTCATGCGCGAGGGGCGCATGGTTGCGGAACTCCAGGGCGACGAGGTGACCCCCGAAACCCTCGTGCGCCACGCCGCAGGCATCTCGGAGGGCAAGCAATGATCTCCCAGTTCGCTAAGTCTCGTGAAGTCATCCTCGTGGCGGCGATCGTCTCGCTGCTGGCGCTGATTGCCACCCGCTTCCCGGCTTTCGTGGAGCCCGGAAACCTGGTGAACGTGTTCAACGACACCTCGACGCTCATCATCCTGGCGATGGGCCAGATGTGCGTGATCCTGACCCGCTGCATAGACCTCTCGGTCGCGGCGAACGTGGCGCTGACCGGCATGGTGGTGGCCACGCTCAACACGCTGATGCCGGGGCTTCCGGTTGCCGCCATCCTCCTGATCGCCCTCGTGCTCGGCGCCTGTCTCGGCGCGATCAACGGGCTGCTGGTCTGGAAGCTCCAGATACCTGCCATCGTGGTCACGCTCGGCACGATGACCATCTTTCGGGGCATCGTCTTCCTGATTTCCGACGGCAAATGGATCAACGCGCACGAGATGAGCGCGGGCTTCAAGGACTTCCCGCGGATGGAGTTTGCGGGCCTCCCGATGCTGTCCTGGATCGCGATCGTCGTCGTGATCTGCTTCGTCGTCATGATCAACCGGACGCCGCTCGGCCGTTCCTTCTTTGCCGTCGGCGGCAATCCGAACGCGGCGGTCTATACCGGCATCGACGTCGGCCGGACGCAGTTCCTTGCCTTCACCATCTCCGGCATGATGGCCGGGCTGACGGGCTACCTCTGGGTGTCGCGGTTCGCCGTTGCCTATGTGGACATCGCTGGCGGCTTCGAGCTCGAGGTGGTCGCGGCCTGTGTCATCGGCGGCATCTCCATCGCCGGCGGCGTCGGCTCCGTGGCAGGCACGCTGCTCGGCGCGCTGTTCCTCGGCGTGATCAAGAACGCCCTTCCGGTCATCAATATCTCGCCCTTCTGGCAACTCGCGATCTCGGGCAGCGCGATCATCATCGCCGTCGCCTTCAACGCGCAGCAGGGCCGCAGCAAGGGCCGGGTCATCCTCAAATCCGCGGAGCATACGGCATGACCGACGCAACCCATCACCATGTTCCCGACCGCCTGACCACGCCGCTTCAACGCACGCTGAAGAGCTGGGAGGCGCTGCTGCTGGCGGTCGCGGTGGCGATCTTCCTGCTCAACTCCTTTGCCTCGCCTTACTTTCTGAACGCCTGGAACCTGAGTGACGCGACCTTCAACTTCACGGAAAAGGCGATGATCGCCTTTGCCATGGCGCTGGTCATCATCTCGGGCGAGATCGACCTTTCGGTCGCGTCGATCATCGCGCTCACCTCGACCGCAATGGGAGCGGCGGCGGAGTTCGGCGTTGGCACGCCCGGCATCGTCGCCATCGGGCTCGCCGTCGGACTCGCCTGCGGTGCCTTCAACGGTGCGCTCGTCACCGGGCTCGGCCTTCCGTCCATCGTGGTCACCATCGGCACGATGAGCCTGTTCCGCGGCATCTCCTACATCGTGCTGGGCGATCAGGCCTTCATGAACTACCCCGACAGCTTTGCCTGGTTCGGCCAGGGCTATGTCTTCTGGGTGATCACGGTGGAGCTCGTCTTCTTCTTCGTATTCGCGGTGATCTACGGCGTGGTGCTGCACAAGACGAACTTCGGCCGCGCCGTCTATTCCATCGGCAACAACCCCGTCGGCGCGCTGTTTTCAGGCATCCGGGTCAAGCGGGTGAAGTTCATCCTGTTCCTGCTGACCGGGTTGATGGCGGCGATTGCCTCGATCTGTCTGACCTCGCGGCTCGGATCGACGCGGCCCTCCATTGCCTTCGGCATGGAACTCGAGGTGGTCACGATGGTGGTCCTTGGCGGGGTCAACATCCTAGGCGGGTCCGGCTCGATCCCCGGCGTAGTGATCGCGGCCTTCGTCATGGGCCTCGTGACCTTCGGCCTCGGCCTTCTGAACGTACCGGGCATCGTGATGTCGATCTTCATCGGCCTACTGCTGATCGGGGTGATCGCGCTGCCGCGGTTGTTTGCTCAGATACGCCAGACGAGGAGTTGAGCCGTGGAGAAATATGCCTTCCGCATGCGCCTCAACCCTGGCTGCAGGGACGAGTACAAGCGCCGACATGACGAGATCTGGCCGGAGCTGGAGGCGCTGCTGCGCGAGGCCGGAATCTCGGATTACTCGATCCACCTCGACCCGGAGACCAACCTGCTCTTCGGGGTTCTCTGGCGCGAAGACTACCACGGTATGGGAAGCCTTCCGGAGAGCCCGGTGATGCAGCGCTGGTGGGCGCACATGGCGGACATCATGGAGACTGAAGCTGACAACAAACCGGTCGTGATCGAGCTGGAAACGGTGTTTCACTTGCCATGAGCACATACCGAAATGTCGCCGTTATCGATATCGGCAAGACCAACGCGAAGCTTGCCTTGGTCGACATGGACGCCTTGGCAGAGATCGACGTGCGCACAACCCCGAACGTCGTCCACGAAGGGCCGCCCTATCCGCATTTCGACATTGACCGTCTCTGGGCCTTTATCCTCGAAGGCTTGGCGGGATTCCACGAGACCCACGGAATCGATGCGATCAGCGTGACGACCCACGGGGCTTCGGTTGCATTGCTGGACCAGATCGGTGGCTTGGCTGCGCCGGTCCTCGATTACGAATTCTCCGGGCCGGACGACTTCTCGGATGCCTATGAAGCGATCCGGCCAAAGTTCGAGCGGACTGGTGCGCCGCGTCTGCCCATGGGACTCAACGCGGGCGCGCAGCTGCATTGGCTGCTTAATTCGCAGCCGCGACTCCGGGAGCGGATCAACAAGGTCGTGACCTATCCCCAGTTCTGGGTGGCCCGTCTGACCGGCATCGCCTGCACGGAGGTCACTTCGCTCGGGTGTCATACCGATCTCTGGGAGCCGGAGGCGGGGCGGTTCAGCACCTTGCCAGAACAACTCGGTCTTTCGGACAAGATGGCGCCTGTCCGCGTACCGACGGACAAAGTGGGTGCAGTCGTTCCAATGCTGGCCCGGGCCACAGGACTGGCTGAGGGCACGCCCGTCTTCTGCGGCATCCACGATTCCAACGCTTCGCTCTACCCGCACCTTCTCGCCCTCGACGCGCCGTTCTCCGTCCTGTCGACCGGCACCTGGGTGATTGCCATGGCAGTCGGAGGACATGCTACGCAGCTCGATCCGTCGCGCGATACGCTGATCAACGTGAATGCGCTAGGGCAACCGGTGCCTTCCGCGCGGTTCATGGGCGGGCGGGAATACGAGCTCCTGATGCAGGGTCAGCCCGTCACACCCACGCCCGAGGATCTCGATACGGTGCTATCGCGGGGAGCCATGCTTCTGCCATCGGTGGTGTCTGAGAGCGGGCCGTTCCAGGGGCGGCGCCATGAATGGACCGTTCCGGAAGACGCCCTATCGCCGGGAGAGCGGGCGGCCGTCATCTCGCTCTACCTGGCGATGATGGCGGAGACCTGCCTGGGAATGATCGGGGCCGGGGGCCAGACGCTCACGGAAGGGCCCTTCTCCCGCAATCGGCTCTTCCTCGACATGCTGGCCGTAGCGACCGGCCGACCCGTTCTTCTTCCGGGCGGGTCGGCTACCGGGACAAGCATCGGGGCCGCGCTTCTGACCCGCGGGCCGGGAGCGACGCTTTCCGAGAAACCAGGAAGCCACGCGCCGCTTGAGAAGAGGCAGGCTCAGGCGCTTCAAACCTATGCCGAGACCTGGCGCATGGCCTGCGCGGAACCGCTGGCCACCAGCGCCTGAATACAAGGAAACAGAGCAATGACCCGTCCCGAATACACCGCCGCGCAGGACGCATTCGCGCAGTGGGGTGTCGACACCGAAGCCGCGATGGAGCGGCTCGCCACGATCCCGATCTCGGTGCATTGCTGGCAGGGCGACGACGTGGTGGGCTTCGAGGGTGTCACCGCGGGCAGCGGTGGCGGCATTCAGGCCACCGGCAACTACCCGGGCCGCGCCCGAACGCCCGACGAACTTCGCGCGGATCTCGTGTTCGCTTATGCCAACATACCCGGTTCGCACCGTCTGAACCTTCATGCCTGCTATCTCGACAGCAACGAGACTCCTGACCGGGATGCGCTCGAGTACCGGCACTTCGCGTCCTGGGTGGATTGGGCGAAGGAGAACGGACTCGGGCTCGACTTCAACCCGACTTTCTTTGCCCATCCCAAGGCGGGCGACAACCTGACGCTCTCCCATCCCGACAAGGGCATTCGCGAGTTCTGGATCCGTCACGGCCAGATCTGCCGCGAGATCGCGGCGCAGATGGGCAGGGAACTGGGCTCTCCCTGCGTGAACAACATATGGGTGCCGGACGGCTACAAGGA
This sequence comes from Tropicimonas aquimaris, assembly GCF_042676185.1. NCBI lineage: Bacteria > Pseudomonadati > Pseudomonadota > Alphaproteobacteria > Rhodobacterales > Roseobacteraceae > Tropicimonas > Tropicimonas aquimaris. The sequence continues at coordinate 325,149 of NZ_JBHTJT010000008.1, forward strand.
CAACCCAGTGGACCGGATGGCGGCGCGGTCCCGGCTGGAAGCGTCGCTCGACGTGATGCTGGACAAGCGCTTCGACAAGGCGCACCTGCTCGACGCCGTCGAAAGCAAGCTCTTCGGGCTGGGCGTGGAGGCCTGCACCGTGGGCAGCCACGAGTTCTACCTCGGCTATGCCATCCGCAAGAACACGCTGCTCTGCCTCGACATGGGCCACTTTCACCCGACGGAGAACATCGCCGACAAGCTTTCTTCCGTGGCGCTCTCGGTGGACGAGATCCTGCTCCATGTCAGCCGCCCGATGCGGTGGGACAGCGACCACGTGATCCTGCTCAACGACGACATCCTCGCCATGGCGCAGGAGCTGGTCTTCGGCGATCTTCTGGAGCGCACCCATATCGGTCTCGATTTCTTCGACGCCACGATCAGCCGCACCGCGGCCTGGGTCATAGGCACGCGCAACATGCAGAAAGCGCTGCTGCGCGCGCTGCTGCAACCTGTCGAGATGCTGCAGGCCAAGGAGGCCGAGCTGAACTTCTCCGACCGCTTCATCCTGACCGAAGAGCTAAAGGACCTGCCCCACGGCGCAGTCTGGGAGGCTTTCTGCGAGCGCCAGTCCGTCCCGAGCGGAAAGACCCTGCTGAACACGCTCAACACCTACCAGGCCTCCGTGGCCGATCGCACATAAGGAGGGCGAAATGCCCGAATTCGCTCACGCAATTTCCTTCGTCGAAGATGCGGCCCCTTTCGTCCGGCTGTGCTGGGACATGGGCTGGAACGAAGCCAATGGCGGCAATTTCAGCTGGCGTCTGCCGACCGAGGAAATCGAAGCCATCCTGCGCCGGCGCTTCCCGAACGCTCCCCGCCATCCGAGCGTCCAGTTGCAGCAAGCGCAGCCGGAACTGGATGGTGACTATTTCCTGGTCACCGGTTCGGGACAGTTCTTTCGGCATGCCGTCGATCATCCAGATGAGGTGTTCGGGATTGTGCAGATCGTCGACAACGGCACCGCCTATCGCCGCGTGTGGGGCTATGTGATGGGCGGGCAACCGACCTCGGAATTCGCCACCCACCTTGTCGGACACGCCATCCGAAAGGAGGCCTCCGGTGGGCGCGAGCGGGTCATCCTGCACTGCCATGTGCCGGAATTCATCGCGCTCAGCTTCCTGATGCCGCTGGACTCCCGAGAGCTGACCATGGCGCTTTGGCAGAAGATGCCTGAATGCATCGTGATCTTCCCCGATGGGGTGCGGGTGGTGCCGCCCTTGCTGCCCGGAACGGTCAAGATCGCGGAGGCGTCGGCGGTCGAGCTGAGGAAGAGCCGCGTGATTTCCTGGAGCCACCACGGGATCTTCGCTTCCGAAGAGAGCCCGGAGAAGGTCTTTGCTCTCGTCGAGACGATCGAGAAGGCATCGGCGATCCACCGCCGTGTTCTCTCGGCGGGCGGTCCCCTGCGCGGTATCGAGCTGTCGCTGCTCCGGGAGCTTTGCGACAAGTTCGGTCACATCATGGTCTCGGAGCCGGCCTTTCTCGACTGACCGGGACGGCGCGTTAGAGAAGGTCTGCTGATCGACAGTTCCCGGCACCATTCGGTCGCCGGGAACGCATGCAGGGTCGCCTCAGCGCGCCAGCCAGCCGCCATCGACGTTGAGGATGGCGCCGTGGACATAGTCCGCCGCCGGAGAGGCAAGGAACACCATGGCACCGGCGATGTCCGAGGCATCGCCCCAGCACCCCGCAGGAATGCGGCCGAGGATCTCGGCCGAGCGCGCAGGGTCGGCACGCAGGTCGGCGGTGTTGTCGGTGGCGATGTAACCCGGTGCGATGGCGTTCACGTTGATCCGGCTGGAGGCCCATTCGTTCGCCATCAGCTTGGTGATCCCGGCCACGCCGTGCTTGGAAGCGGTGTAGGAGGGCACGCGAATGCCGCCCTGGAAGCTGAGCATCGAGGCGATGTTGATGATCTTGCCGCCTGTGCCGCGCGCAATGGCTGCGCGCGCGAAGGCCTGGCAGGTGAAGAACACCGCCTTCAGGTTCACGTCCATCACATCGTCCCAGTCCTGCTCCGGGAAATCCACGGTATCGGCCCGCCGAATGATCCCGGCGTTGTTGACCAGGATGTCGACCTGCCGGTCCTCAAAGACGTCCTTCGCCGCCATCGGGTCGGAGAAATCCAGCTTCATCGCCTCCGCACTGGCGATCATGCCAACCGTCTCGGTGCAATCCGAACGCCCCGCGCAGATGACATGCGCCCCGGCGCCACCGAGGCCCACGGCCAATGCCCGGCCGATTCCCGCATTGGCGCCGGTGACGAGCGCAGTCTTCCCTTCAAGCGAGAAGGAGATCATTTCAGATCCTCGATGGCGACCATGTCCATGTCGGTGAAGCTCATGTTGTCCCCCGCCATCACCCAGCAGAAGGTGTAGGAGCCGGTGCCTGCACCGGAATGGATCGACCAGGGCGGGGAAACCGCGATCTGCTCGTTGCCGACGACGAGGTGGCGGGTTTCCTGCGGCTGGCCCATGAAGTGGAACACGCGCTGCCCCTCGGCCACGTCGAAATAGAGATAGGCTTCCATCCGGCGGTCATGCAGATGCGCGGGCATGGTGTTCCAGACCGAGCCGCCGTGCAGCTGGGTGTAGCCCATCATGAGCTGGCACGACTTCACGCCGTCGGGGTGGATCGACTTGCAGATGGAGCGGTGGTTCGACGTTTCCTGTGCGCCGAGCGTGACCTGCTCCGCGTCCTCGGGACGGATCAGGGTGGCCGGGTAGCTCTGGTGCGCCGGGGCGGAAGCGATGTAGAATCGCCCGTCTCCCGCGAAGGTGATTGGGCCCATTCCCATGCCCAGATAGAGCATGTCGCCTTTGTTCAGCGTCCAGCTTTCGCCGCCGGCAGAAACGGTCCCGGTGCCGCCGATGTTGAGGATGCCGACCTCGCGGCGGTCGAGGAAGGAGGCGGTGCCGGTCTCGGGCACCGCGTCGAGGGACAGTTCCGCGCCGGCGGGGACGGCGCCGCCGACGATCAGCCGGTCGTAATGGGTATAGGTGAGGCGGATTTCCCCGTCGGCGAAGGCGCTCTCCACGAGAAAGGTCTCGCGCAAGGCGGCCGTGTCGAAGGATTTAGCGGTCTTGGGATCAACCGCGTAGATGGATTTGACGCTCAGCATCGGTGGTCCTTTCATAGAAAATCGTCGCGGCGCGGCGTGAAGCAGTCGACCAGCAGGCCGGCTTCGACGCAGACGCAGCCATGTTCGGCGTTGGACGGAATCACGAAGCAATCGCCGGCAGAGATGCGGCGTGTCTCTCCGTTCATGGTGAAGTCGAAGACGCCTGACTCGACATAGGTCGATTGGGTGTGCGGATGGCTGTGCAGCGCTCCGACGCCGCCTGTGGAGAAGCGGAACTCCACCACCATCAGGTCCTGAGTCTCGGCGCGGACCCTGCGTTCCACACCTTCACCACTGTCGACCCATACGTCGATTTTAGAATTATCTTCAGTCATTTGCTTTGCCTCCCGGGGCGCTTCTGGGGGTTGTGCGACAGGTTGGTCATTGACGGGATCTCTATAACTGACATATTAGATTTGCAACTGATACGTTAGGAATCGATCTGATATGTCAAAAAATGTCTCCGACGCACCGTTGCGGCCGTCCGACATCCCGGTCAGTCAGCGCGTCTACGAACAGATCCGAGAGAGTATCATTTCCCTTGAATGGAAGCCGGGAACGAAGCTGTCGGAGAAGGACGTTGCCTCGGAGATCGGCGTCTCCAAGACGCCCGTTCGCGAGGCTTTCATCCGCCTGTCGGAAGAGGGGCTGATCGAGATCCGGCCAAAGAGCGGCAGCTACGTTTCCGAGATCAGCTTCGAGAAGGTCTATGAGGGCCTGATGCTGCGCCGCGCCATTGAAATGGCGGTCGCCGCCGAGGCCGCCAATCGGCGCACGACCCTCGATCTCGTGAACCTTCAGCAGCTTGTCGAGAGGCAGGTCGAAGCGGCAAGCGCCCGTGACGGCGTGGCATTTTTCGAGCTCGACCGGGATTTCCACCAGGCCCTGGCAAACATCGCCGCGATGCCCTCGGCGATCCGGCTGGTCCACATGGTGCGGGGCGCTGTCAGCCGGGTTCAGCGACTGAGGATCTCGCGCGGTGAGAACCGCCACATGCAGGTGATCGAAGAGCACCGGGCGATTGTTGCCGCCATGGAAAGCCGGGACGCCAGCGCTGCGTCGGCCGCAATGGATGCTCACCTCAACTGCGTCGAGATGTTCGCCAAGATCATCCGCAGTCCTGAAGTTCAAGAACACGTGACGCCCAAGGCGTCCTGAAGCGCCCTGGGAGGGGAGGAGACTAATGACAAACGTCGTGCTGGAAAGGGTTGTGAAGCGCTATGGCTCCGTCGAGGTGGTTCATGGCGTGGATCTGGAGGTTAAGGCCGGGGAATTCGTCGTGCTGGTCGGCCCGTCGGGCTGTGGCAAGTCCACGATTCTCCGCATGATCGCCGGGTTGGAGGACATATCCGGCGGGCGGGTCTCGATCGGCGACAAGATCGTCAACCGCGTCGCCCCGAAAGACCGGGACGTGGCGATGGTGTTTCAGAACTACGCCCTCTATCCGCATCTCTCCGTGGAGCAGAATATCGGCTTCGGCCTGCGCCTGCGCGGTTTTGCCAAGGAGCAACGGCATGAACTGGTGCAGGAGGCGGCCTCCATCCTCGGGCTGACCGAGTACCTCGACCGCCGGCCCGCCGACCTTTCGGGTGGGCAACGCCAGCGGGTCGCGATGGGCCGGGCGATCGTGCGGGATCCGGCGGTGTTCCTCTTTGACGAGCCGCTCTCGAACCTCGACGCCAAGCTGCGCAACAAGATGCGAGCCGAGATCAAGCGCCTCCACGGCCGCCTCGGGACCACCTCGATCTATGTCACCCACGATCAGGTGGAAGCCATGACGCTGGCGGACCGGATCGCCATCCTGAAGGACGGCTACATCGAACAGGTTGGCACGCCGATCGAGATCTTCCAGAACCCGGCCAATGCCTTTGTGGCCGGCTTCATGGGCTCCCCGCCGATGAACCTCATTCCGGGCAGCCTCGCCGGCGCGGCCCGATCGCCGGTCCTGAAGCTGCGCGATGGCACCGTGGTGACCTTGCCGGCGATCGCCCTTGGCGGCTTCAGCGAAGGATCGGAGGTCCAGCTTGGCCTTCGGCCGGAGATCATCCGCCTTGCCGATCCGAACGCGACGGTCGCCCCGGCGGCGCAGGTGCGGGTGGACCTGGTGGAATCCCTCGGGATGGAGAGCCTGATCCACGCAACGCTCGGCGACACCGAGATCGTCATCAAGGCGCCCGGTGTCGTGCTGCTGGAAGCCGGCTCCACAGTCGGGATCGAGATCGATGCCGAGAACTGCCACCTCTTCACCGGCGCTACCGGCGCCCGTATCGAGCTTGCGAGGGCGGCATGAGCGTCATGACCGACCCGGGAGTGTCACATACATCCGTGTTGACGCCGCCGTCCGAATTCGACCTTCCGCCGCTCTCGCTGGGGCAAAGGTTCTTCGCCAGCATCGTGCGCAACTGGCAGATCTACCTGATGCTGGCGCCGATGGTGATCTACTTCCTGATCTTCGCCTATCGGCCGATGCTCGGGCTCACCATCGCCTTCAAGGATTTCTCGCTGTTCAAGGGAATCTGGGGCAGCCCCTGGGTGGGGCTGGAGCACTTCCGGACCCTCTTCGAAGACCCCTATTTCTGGCGCGCGGTCAAGAACACGGTGATCATCTCCGGCCTCAGCCTGATCTTCGCCTTCCCGGCGCCGATCATCCTGGCGCTGATGTTCAACGAACTGCGGCACCAGGGCTTCAAGCGCATGGCGCAGACCATCGCCTACCTGCCGCATTTCATCTCCATCGTCATCGTCGCCGGTATCGTGGTGAACTTCTTCGCCCCCTCCGGCATCGTGAATCTGATCCTGATGAAACTGGGCGCGGAGGATCCCACCTACTTCCTGACCAAGCCGGAATGGTTCCGGCCGATCTTCATCGGCTCGAACATCTGGAAGGAAGCGGGCTTCGAGTCGATCATCTACCTCGCGGCCATCGCCGGTGTCTCGCCCTCGCTCTACGAAAGCGCCAAGGTGGATGGAGCAACGCGGTTCCAGATGATGTACCTCATCACGCTGCCCTGCATCCTGCCTACGATCCTGATCATGCTGATCATCCGCATCGGCAATCTGCTGGAGGTGAGCTTCGAATACGTGATCCTGCTCTACCAGCCGGCGACCTACGAGACCGCCGACGTGATCACTACCTGGATTTATCGCCAGGGCCTTCAGAACAACAATTACGACGTCGCGACGGCTGCGGGTGTGTTCAACGCGGTGGTGGCCTTCACCCTCGTGATCACCGCGAACCGCCTGTCCAAGCGCCTGTCCAAGACGTCGCTGTGGTGAGGACAGACAGATGAGCATCTCTACCGGATCCTTCGACCTCTACAGCCGCGGCGACAAGTTCTTCGGCTGGGCCGTGACCATCCTGCTGGGGCTTTTCGTGGCCTCGACGCTCTATCCCTTCGTCTATGTGCTCTCCGCCTCCATGTCCTCGGGCGCGGCGGTGGCACGCGGCGACGTTGTGCTGACACCCAAGGAGATCACCTTCGACGCCTTTCGCTACGTGATGGCGGACCGGCAGTTCTGGGTCGCCTACGGCAACACCTTCTACTACACGATTGTCGGCACGCTCACCTCGCTCGCCTTCATCATCCCAGGCGCCTACGCGCTGAGCCGGCCGCAGCTGCCCTTCCGCTCGGGCTTCAACCTCTTCGTGGCCTTCACGCTGTGGTTCAACGCGGGCATGATCCCGGTCTTCCTGAACATCCGGGATCTGGGCATCCTCGACACGCGCTTCGCGATCATTATCGCCTTCGCCGTAAATGCTTTCAACGCGATCCTGATGCGGAACTTTTTCGAAAGCGTGCCGCGCTCCTTCGAGGAAGCCGCGCGGATGGACGGTGCCAACGATTTCCAGATCCTCTGGCGGGTCTACATGCCGCTCTCGAAGCCCGCGATCATCACCGTCGCGCTGTTCTGCGCCGTGTTCCGGTGGAACGGGTACTTCTGGGCGATGGTCATCCTGCGCGACCAGGACAAGCTTCCGCTGCAGGTCTATCTCAAGGAGATCATCGTCGAGCTCAACATGAGCGACGAATTCGCGACCGATCTGCTGTCCTCGAGCTACTCCTTCGAGACCGCGATCGCCGCCATCATCGTGCTGTCCATCATCCCGGTCATCATCGTCTACCCCTACATCCAGAAGTACTTCCAGAAGGGCGTGATGCTGGGCGGTGTGAAGGAATAACGCCAACTGCGGGGCTGCCGCCCGGCCGGGCGGCTCCCCATACGACACATCAAATCCTTAGGGAGGAATATAGATGACACTCAAGACCCTTCTCATGGGGGCTGTGGCTTCGGCTGCGCTTTTGACACCTGGCAGCTACGGACCGGCCCAGGCCGAGCCCATCGTCAGCGAGCCCCTGGAACTCGACGTATTCATGCACTTCCGCGACAAGTACGGTTGGAACACCGACTGGCCGGTCGCGCAGAAGGTCTCCGAGGCGACCGGCATCACCCTGAACGGCACCGCGCCGGTCGGGGCAGGGGACAGCCGCGAGCTGTTCAACCTGATGATCGCCTCCGGTGACATACCCGACATCGTGGGCGGCGAATTCAGCGGCGCCGGCGTGAAGGAGGCTTTCGACCAGTACGGCATGGAGGGCGCCTTCCTGCCCCTTAACGACCTGATCGCCGAGCACGCGCCCGACATCCAGAAAGTGCTGGATGAAAACCCGACCATCCGCTCCGCGATCTCGGCGCCGGATGGCAACATCTACTACATCCCCTACCTGCCGGACGGCGATGTCGGCCGCGTCTGGTTCGTGCGCCAGGACTGGCTCGATGCGCTCGGTCTGGAGCAGCCCAAGACCGTGGATGAGCTTTATGACGTCCTCGTCGCCTTCCGCGACAAGGATCCGAACGGGAACGGTCAGGCCGACGAGGTGCCGTACTTCAACCGCCACGCCGAAGAGGCGATCCGCCTCGTCAACCTGTGGGGCGCGCGGTCGACCGGGTCGGACAGCTACCACCAGTTCTATATCGAGGACGGCAAGGTGGTGCATCCCTATGCCCACGAGAACTTCAAGGTGGGCATCTCGAACGTCGCGGCCTGGTACCAGGAAGGGCTGATCGACAAGGAGATCTTCACCCGCAAGTCGCGTGCGCGCGACGAGCTTCTTGGCGGCAACATGGGCGGCGTGACCCACGACTGGGTGGCCTCCACCGCGGCCTACAACGACAAGCTCGCCGCTGAGATCGAGGGCTTCTCCTTCCTGCCGATGGCGCCGCCGGCCGACATCAACGGCGAAGTCTGGGAAGAGCATGGCCGGATCAACGTGAAACCCTCCGGCTGGGCCATCGGCTACAGCAACGAGCACCCCGAGGAGACGATCAAGTTCTTCAACTTCTACTTCACCGAAGAAGGCCAGCGGATCGCAAACTTTGGCGTCGAGGGGCTGACCTACGACATGGTCGACGGAAAACCGGTGTTCAAGGACAGCGTGCTGAATGGCGACGGTTCGGTCGTGGCGCAGCTGTGGGAGATCGGAGCGCAGATCCCGATCGGCTTCCCGCAGGACTACGAGTACGAGCGCCAGTGGACCAACGACCTCGCCCTGAAGGGAATCGAGATGTATACCGAGGGCGGATACGTGGTCGAGCAGTTCCCGGGCATCGCCATGAATGCCGAGGAAAAGGCCATCTACGACAAGTCCTGGCCGAACATCCTCTCCTTCATGCAGGAAAGCTACGAGAAGTGGATTCTCGGCGCGGCCGACGTCGAGGCCGAGTGGTCCGACTACCAGGCGCAACTTGAGCGACTGGGCTACTCGGATGTCCTGGCAGCCCTGCAGACCGCCTACGAGCGGCAGTACGGCGGCTCCAACTGACCACCTGCAACACCCTGGCGGCGGGCGCCTTCGTGCCCGCCGCTTCCCGCGATACAAGTCGGTCGAGGATGGCATGGCGAACAAGAACAGCACCAAACACGAGCACGAAGACCTGCCAAGGTCGCCCCTGCTGCAGCCCGACGAAAACGTTCTGACGGTTCGGTATTCGCCGGACGAGCGTCGCGAGGTGATCGAGAACCCGCCTCGGTTCCAGTGGATCCCCCCACAGATCGGACGCCACAGCTACGAGCTTCAGCTCCAGCGCCTCTCCGTGAGCGGGCAGCCGGAAGGCAAGCCGACGTATTTCACCGGGATCGCCTTTCCGTTCTTCACGCCGGCGGAGCCGGTGGAACCGGGCTCCTACAGCTGGAGATACCGGACCGTTTCCGATGCGCGCGGCCCCAGTGACTGGAGCCAATCCCGCAGATTCATCGTGCCGGCTGACGCGATCGTGGCGCCGGTTGCATTCGACCGGAAACGGGCCGCCGGCATTCGCCCGCGCCTTGCCATCGCGGCCGACGGCCACAAGGCGTTGATCTCCAGACTGGACGAGATGCCGGCCTGGGCTGCGTTCGTCGAGCGGAGCGTGTTGTCCTGGGTCGAGAAGGACATTCCCGCCGAGCCCGAGGCCTATCCGAACAACCTGCGCACGGCCGAGCTCTGGCGTCGATCCTACATCACCTGCCAGGAGGCGCTTTATGGCATCCGCAACCTGGCGGTGGCCGGCGTTCTGCAACGCGATGCAAAGCTGACAGCGCGCGCCAAGGACTGGCTCCTCGCGGTTGCCCAATGGGACCCGGAGGGTCCGACCTCGCGCTCCTACAACGACGAGGCGGCGTTCCGCTGCGCGACGGCGCTCGCGTGGGGCTATGACTGGTTGCGTACGGAACTTTCGCCAGACGAGGCCGACGCCGTGCGTTCGGCGCTTAAGGCGCGTGGGGAACAGGTCGCGCGGCACGTCATGCACGCCTCGCGCATCGACTCCTTCCCCTATGACAGCCACGCGGTGAGGGCGGTGTCGGCCGTCATGGTACCCGTTGGTCTTGCGCTGGCTGGCGAAGACGCGGAGGGCACGGAATGGCTCGACTTTGCGGCCAACTACCTTGCCGGGCCCTACAGCGCCTGGGCGGACGAAGAAGGCGGCTGGGCCGAGGGCATCCACTACTGGACCACGGCCATGTGCTACGCGCTCGAGGCCGCGACGCTCCTTCGAAACGCGACCGGATTGAACGTCTTTGATCGCCCCTTCTTCCGCAACACCGGCAATTTCCCCCTGTACTGCCGCCCGGCCTGGACGCGGCGCGGGACCTTCGGAGACGACTCCACGCTCGGCGATGCGCCAAGCCCGAAGATCGCCCGCAACATGCGCCTGTTAGCCGCCGCGACCGGCACGCCGGAGTTTGCCGGCTACGCCGACCAGATCGAGACCCTCTCGGACAGCGACGAGAGCGCGTTCTACAATTATGGCTGGTGGGATTTCCGCTTCGACGATCTCCTGAGAGAGGCCAGCTTCGGACCCGTGGACGCCGCAAGCATGCCCCCCGAACCTCGGATCAAGCTCTTCCCGGGCGTGGGCTGGACCTCGCTCCAGTCCCGCATGGATGATCCCGATCACCAGATCCACTGCGTGTTCAAGTCCAGCCCCTTTGGCTCGATCAGCCATTCCCACGCCGATCAGAATGCGTTCTGCCTCTCGGCCTTCGGTGACGACATCCTGGTGCAGAGCGGTCACTATATTGCGCACAATTCCTCGATGCACCGCAAATGGCGTCGCCAGACGTTGTCAAAGAACGCCCTGCTGATCGACGGACAAGGCCAATACGCCGATGTCGACAAATTCCTCGCCCGGCAGGCCTCGGGCGCAATTGTGGCCCATGGAGATCGGGAGAACCACCAATGGGCCGTAGGTGACGCCACCGATGCCTATCGGCAGATGATCCCCGACCTCCTCCGGGCGGAACGACAGCTGCACATGATCTTTGGATGTGCCTTCGTCGTGATCGACCATGTGGCGGCCAGCCGGTCTGTTCCGGTCTCCTGGTTCGGGCATACACTGGGGCAGGTCGAGACCGGCGATCGTTCGGCGACCATTGATACAGCACACGCTATGACCGGGATCGAAGTTGTCTACAGCAGCGGTTCTGTCGAGGGCCTCTCGGTGATCGGAGGTTTCGACGATGTCGATGCTGCGGAGGTTGAAGGGCTGGAGACGTCGCGACGGCTGTCAATCGATTTGGCGCCAGCCAAGTCCCACGTTCTTGCGACCCTGATTCTGCCTGTTCGAAAGCAGGAGACGCCAAAGGTCATGTGCTTCGTTGAAGACCAGGGGTTCGGGAGGATCCTCTATTGCGTACGTCAGCGCTTTGACCCGGTCTGCGTTCCTCTGGCTCCGCAACCAGGTTGAATTGGCATTGGCAGAGCTAAGTCGGCCCCTGACAGTTTGGCGAAAACGGCCAAGATTTGCCGCGGGTCGAGGAAGTCGGGGGACAACAATGATAACGGAGATGAAGTCGATGCCGGACATCCGGAAACGGATGCCAAGCGGGGGGCATGCCAGACGCTTTCTGGAGGCGCTCATCTGGCCGACCGGGCCCTATTGCCCCCATTGCGGATCGGTGTCTTCCACTCATCTTCGAGGTGCCACCTGCCGGCCGGGATTGTATCAATGCCGCGATTGCCGCATTCAGTTCACAGTGACCACCCACACGCCAATGCACGGCGGGTCTTGACCCGCAAAGCTGATCCGAACCGAATGCGAGTTTTCGGGCACATTTCCGACAGGGAGATCCGGCGGCTGAAGCAGCTCGAGGATGAGAACACGAAGCTTAAACGACTGGTTGCGGACCTGGCGCTGGACAAGACGATGCTTCAGGATGCTCTGCGAAAAAAGTGGTGAAGCCCGTCCGTCGCCGCGAGATCGTCCGACATTACCAGGAGGTCTTCGCGCTGTCCGAACGCAGCGAAGGTCGGCGCCCCGCCCTCCCGGCAGATTTCTGTATCCGCGAGAAGCGCAGACCCTGCGTTGTACAAGACCGACGTGATCGGCCCTGAGCTGCCGTTCAAATCGGTGCGGTGCGGCCCACCAAACCGGACTTTCGCTGCACGCGCGCTGCCATGTCCCCGTCCGAGTTGGCTGTGAGGGACATAGCGGCCCAATGCCGATGCAGCGAAATTTCCCTGTGGGTGGCGACCGAGTTTCTGAACCAGGCGCGGCAGTGCGGCAAGTTTTGCCAAAAGTTGCCATTTCAGGCGGGCAACCTCGCCACAATCCGAAGCGGTCTTTCCCCGCACGAGCGTCCTGCACTACACGGCGGCTGGCGCGCTGCTCCCTCTTTATCCTGCGGGCATCCCGAGAAATTGGCGACGATCCCATCCTCCTCTGATACGTTGTTTCCAGAGGGGCCCGCCAAATCTGCCGATGGACAGCGTTCGTTTCAAAGAATTCACGTTGCAACGGCGCGCAAGGCGCCTTGTGCGGGGCGACGAAGACCTCGCCATCGGGGCGCGCGCCTTCGATCTTCTCGATCTTCTGATCGCCTGCCGGGACCGCGTCGTCGGACGCGACGAGATCATGGCGGCGGTCTGGCCGGACAGCGTCGTAGGCGAGAACAATCTCAACGTGCAACTCGCGAACCTGCGGCGGCTCTTGGGGGCCGGCGCCATCGTCACGGTGCCGGGGCGGGGCCTGCGCTTCGCGCTGGAGGTCGCATCGACGGGTCCGCTGGCACTGGCCCTTCCGGACCGTCCCTCGGTCGTCGTCCTGCCCTTCGCGGATCTCGGAGGCGATCCCGCGCTGTCGTGGCTTGCCGACGGCTTCGTCGAGGATATCACGACCGAATTGTCCCGGTTCCGCGACCTCTTCGTCGTGGCGCGCAACTCGGCCTTCGTCTACCGCGACATGCCGCGCGATCTCAGGGTCATCTCGCGCGAACTGGGCGTCCGCTACGTCGTCGAAGGCAGTGTCCGCGCAACGACCGAGCGCGTGCGTGTCACCGCGCAGCTGATCGACGCCCAGACCGGGGGGCATGTCTGGGCGGAGGTCTTCGACCGCGACCTTGTCGGGCACTTCGACACGCAGGCACGGGTGGCGCGGGCCATCGTGACCTGTCTCGCGCCGCAGATCGACCGGGCAGAGGCCGAGCGCATCCGCACCGCCGCGCCCGAGGATCTGACCGCGCACGGCATCGCGCTGCGGGGCTGGTCCCTGGTATCGGCAGGCGACATGGCCTACGACCCCGCATCGCGCGACAAGGCGGCCGAGCTTGGCCGGCAGGCGCTGGACCTCGATCCGACCTCGGGCCTCGCCTGGCGCGTGCTGGCCTGGGTCGCCTGGTGGAATGTCTATCACGCGACGACACCCTCCGTGCCCGACACGCTCACCAAAGGAATCGGCGCGGCGACGAACGCTATCGCCGCCGATCCGACGGACCACCACGCGCGGCGGCTCAGGGCGCTTCTGCACTTCATGAACCAGGATGCCAGGGCCGGCCTGCCCGAGCTTCGCCAGGCGCACGAGATGAACCCGAACTGCGCGGTGACGCTGGCGTGGCTTGGGCTCTACGAGGGCTTTCACGGCGATGGCGAACGCGGGGTGCCGCTGGCCGAGGCCGCGCTGCGCCGCTCTCCGCGCGATCCCTCGCGCGGCTCCCTCCTCGCGGCGCTAGGTTTCGCGCAGTTCGCGGTGCGCAACTACGACGCGGCCGCGCAGGCGGCGGAGGCGGCGCTGGCCGAAGCCGCGGGAAGCGCCACACCCCTGATCCTCAGCACGATCGCTTGGGTCGGCGCGGGCCGCATCGACCGGGCCGGGGCGGCCTTCGCGCGCGTTGCCGAGATCGCGCCAACCCTCGTCGAGGCACGGCTGGCCGGGCGGTGGCTGACCTCGAACCCCGACTACCTCGCGCGGGCGCACACGTTCTTTCGCATCGCCGCGGGAGTCGCTCCGCCCGAGGCGGCCGACGCGCTGCGTTAGCGACGAACCCGGATTTAGATCGTTTTAGCCGGTCTGGGTGACGCCGGTCCGCCGATGCACCCACCATTCGCGTCGAGCGGCGGCTGAGCCAGCCGTGGCCCCGAACCGAAGGAGGACCCCACAATGCCATTCTACCTGTACCAACTGACCTACTCCAGCGATGCCATCAAGGCGATGGTCGAGAAACCCCAGGACCGCGAGGCCGCGGCGCGCAAGCTGGTCGAGGCGCTGGGCGGCAAGCTGCACCACCTGTTCTTCGCTTTCGGCGAGTACGACGTCGTCTGCCTGATCGAAGGCCCCGACGACAAGTTCATGATGGCGGGGGCCGCCGCCGTCGCCTCGGCCGGTACGGTTTCGAAATCGGCGACGACGAAGCTGATGACCTCGGCCGACGCGATGGCGGCTATGACGAAGGCGGGCGAGGTCACCGGTGCATACCAACCGCCGCACGGGTGAGTGGCTCCCGGGGGCCGGAACGGCATCGGTCGTACGGTCCTTTTCGGCCAGCACAACGCTGCGGGCCCTGCGACGCCCGAAGACGCCATATCGCTGTGCTGAGCCGGTCCGCGTAGATCAGCTTTAGAAGTTTAATAGCCGGTGGTGTAGCGAGCGACGCGCAAATCTGCCCCATTGGAAAAAGCCGCCCCAGATCGCGGCCACCTGACAGTGAGAGACACCATGAACAAGTCCATGACGATGACCGACACCGCCGCCGCGTTCTTCGACACCATCGAGACGGGCAAGGGCTGGGCCGCCTGCGCGCCTTTCTGCACGCCGGGCGCCACCTTCTCCTGCCAGTCAGACGCCCTGGCGGAGATTGGCACAATCGAGGCCTATGCCGGCTGGATGGAGGGTCTGCTGAAGCTGGCACCGGACGGCCGCTATGACATGAAGGCCTTCGCCGCCGACGAGGCGCGCGCCACGGTGCTGGGTTTCGCAGTATTCCACGGGACCCACACGGCCGAGGGCGGGCCGGTACCGCCGACCGGGCGCAGCGTGGCGGCCGACTACGTCTATGCGATGACGTTCGACGGCCCGAAGATCAAGCACATGACCAAAATCTGGAACGACGCCCAGTCGATGCGTGCCCTCGGCTGGACCTGACGCCACCGGCGCGGGTGCGCGTGTCTACGCTCGCATGTCTCGGATGCCGCCGCAGCGGCCCAAGTTGCGCGCACTTGGGTTGTCAGAGTCGGCACCGCGGCGCTTGAGGGAGAGCAGGAGGAGCGCGCAGCCGCCTACAAACGCGGCCGGCACCGGGAGTGCGTCGACGAATACTGCCAGCGCATGCTGATGGGTTATTCGTCCTTCACCCGACTGCGCACCGTGCGCAGCCACGGCGACTGAGACGGTGACCCGTTTGC
Organism: Tropicimonas aquimaris; assembly: GCF_042676185.1. NCBI lineage: Bacteria > Pseudomonadati > Pseudomonadota > Alphaproteobacteria > Rhodobacterales > Roseobacteraceae > Tropicimonas > Tropicimonas aquimaris. Next base: position 340,467 of record NZ_JBHTJT010000008.1, read on the forward strand.
CTCGACCTCTTCGACAACAAGCAAGGAATCGACGCAATGACCCTTCAGATCATCGGCTCCGGCTTCGGTCGGACGGGAACAATGTCGACCAAGATGGCGCTGGAAGAGTTGGGCTTCGGCCCCTGCCACCACATGGTCGAGGTCATGGGCAACCCAGACCAGCCCGCGCATTGGCATGCCCTTGCCGCAGGGCATGATGTCGAGTGGGCACAGGTGTTCGCGGGGTACACGTCGCAGGTGGATTTTCCCGGCGCGGCCTACTGGCAGGATATGCTGGTGGCCTCTCCCGACGCGAAGGTGATCCACACCGAGCGTCCGGAAGACGACTGGTGGGCCAGCTATTCCAGGACTATCGGCAAGTTCTTTGCGCATTACAAATCGCTTCCAGTGCCACCGCCCTTGATCGAATTGTTCGGGACCATGGAGATCCTGCTGGTCGACGGGGTGTTCGGTGGCCTCGATCGCGAAAGCTCGGTCGCTGCCTATCGGCGGAACAATGAAAAGGTCCGCGCCACCGTGCCATCCGACCGGCTGCTGGTCTTCACGCCTTCAGATGGCTGGGAACCGCTCTGCCGCTTCCTCGATGTGCCGACACCAGACACCGCGTTCCCGCGCAGCAATGCCCGCGACGAGTTCTGGGCGATGTTCGGCGGCGAGCCGGCGGATGCCGAACGGAAAGAAGCCTGACATGACGACTGACATCCACGCCATCGCCACGGCCTACACCGCCGCCTGGAACAGTGGCTCGGCCGATGCGGTCGCGTCCTTTTACGCCGAAGACGGCGGCATCGTCATCAACCGGGGCACGCCTTGGGAGGGGCGCCAGGGCGTCGCCGCGATGGCGGCGGGGTTCTTCGCCGATGTGCCGGACCTGAACCTTGTCTGCGACGGGCTGCGTGTCGCCGGCAATCATGTCCTGTATCTCTGGACCTTCACCGGCCACCATTCAGAGACCCGCAAGCCGCTGCGGATCACGGGTTGGGAGGAATGGGAGATTGACGCGAGCGGCAAGGTCGCGGCCTCGCGGGGATGGTTCGATCCGGAGGATTACGCTCGGCAGGTGGCGGGATGAGCGACCCCTTCGCCGATGCCGATGTGGTGAAGCCGGTTTCCGTGCAACCCGCACCTTCACGCCGCAATGATGGAGACACGCATGTCCGCCACCCCCGAACCACGCCGCCGCATCTATACCGATTCCGTGTCCGACAGCGCCCGCTGGGACGCGTTCGTGCCGCGCGCGGGAGATATCGTGGTCTCGACCCCGCCCAAGTCGGGCACGACCTGGACACAGGGCATCCTTGCCATGCTGATCGCAGGCGACCCGGAGGTGGACGCGCAGACCTCGATGAAATCGCCCTGGATCGACATCAACATTCGCGATCTCGGCGAGGTCATGGCGAGGCTCGAGGCGCAGGAACAAAGGCGGCAGGTCAAGACGCACACGCCTTTCGATGGCATCCCCTTCTGGCCGCAGATGCGGTATGTCACGGTCTATCGGCACCCGATCGACGTGCACTTTTCCTATCGCAAGCATCTGGCCAACATGGCCCGCGACGTGGGGCAGGCCCCCCTGTCCGAAAACCCGTCCGAGAGCTTCAGGGAATTTCTGGCGGAAGACCTCGATCATCGCGGCCTCGGGGCGATCCTTGACCACTACCGATGCACCCTGGCGCGCGAGCCGCGCGAGAACCTGATCCGGCTGCACTATGCCGACATGCTGCGCGATCTCCCGGGGGCTGTGGCATCGCTGGCCGCTCATGTCGGCATCGCTCATCCGACCGGGGTCATGGTGGCCATCACCGAGGCTGCGACATTTGCCAGCATGAAGGCCAACGCGGCCCGTTTCACGCCGTCAGCCGGACAAGGATTCTGGAAGGCCGATACAGGGTTCTTCGACAGCGCGACATCGCGAAAGTGGGAGGGGGTGCTGACCGATGATGACCTTGCGGCCTACGATGCAAGGATGAACGCAGAACTGACGGTTGAGGAACGCGCCTGGCTTGAATGGGGAGATGCAGGCCGTGGGTGAGGGTCGAGCGGCCCTCACCAAGGCAGGGGGGCAACGGTGCCACGCGTCGTGGCGCCGGGAGGGCAGTCAATCGGCGCGACCCAATCGGAAACCGGGTCGAGTTGTTTGCGCAGATCCCCAAGTACCGTGGGAAAGTGAAAGGCAAGGCGTGCCGAAGTTGAGCAATCAACGTTCGTCGGGCGTCGACGTCTGCATGGAAATGACCCCGACCCGCGATGCCGCGAAGGAGAACCGCCTTGCCTGACATGCACGACCCGTTCGTCCACCATCCCGAACTGCGTGACCGGATCGCAGATCCCGAAACCTCGCTCTTCCGGACCTTCCGGGCCGAGGACCTCATCGTACAGGAGCCGCATCTGAGCGACTGGGTTTATCCCGAAGCACGGCGCGAGGCGATCCGGGCCGAGGCGCTGGCCGGACATTCGGGTGACCTGTGGATCTTCGGCTACGGTTCACTGATGTGGAACCCGGCCCTGCTCTTCGCCGAGGTGCGGCGCGCGCATGTTGCAAACCATGCCCGTCGCCTGATTCTCGTGGAATACCGGGGCGGCCGCGGAACCGCAGAGGCACCGGGCCTGATGGCGACGCTGGACTCGGGCGACGGCTGCGACGGGCTGGCCTTCCGGATCGCCGCCGCGGATGTGGAGACCGAGACCGATATTCTCTTTCAGCGCGAAATGCTGGCCCCGGGCTACCTCGCCCGGTTCATCCCGGCCAGGATCGGCGATGAGGAGGTCCGAGTGCTGTCCTTTCTCGCGGATCACGACGTACCCGATGTCCGCCCGGACCTGACACACGAGGAGCAGGTCCGCTACGTCGCCCACGGGGCTGGAGACCTCGGCACCAGCCGGGACTACCTCGCCAGCATCGTCGGGCATCTGGGCGAACTCGGCATCGTCGACCAGCCTTGCACCGATCTTCTGAACGCGGTCGATACCTATCTGGCGACTGCCGGAAAGGAGCCTGCCCCATGACCGCCCTCGTCCCCTTTTTCGACGGCCATAACGACTTTCTCCTCCGACTGATGAAGACGCCCGCCCCACGAGAGGAGACATGGCTCGGCGCGGGCGGCCACGGCCATCTCGACCTCGCCCGGATGAAGGCCTCGGGCTTCGCGGGCGGGCTTTTCGCGATCTTCGTGCCGCCGGCGTCCGGTGGTCCGCCGCCCGACTTCAAGGCGCTGATGGCCGACCCGCCCTATGCGCTGCCGATGCCGCCCGAGATGACGCACACGCAGGCCCAGCCCGACGCGCTGGCCATGGCCGGGCTTCTGCACTGGATGGAGCGGGCGGCGCCGCAGGATTTCCGCGTCTGCCGTTCGGTGCCCGAGATCCGCGAAGCGATGGAGGCGCGTGTGATCGCGGGTGTCATGCACATGGAAGGCGCGGAGGCGATCGGGCCGGATCTCGACGCGCTTTACCTCTTCCACGACATGGGCCTGCGGTCGCTCGGCCCGGTCTGGAGCAGGCCCACGATCTTTGGCCACGGGGTTCCGATGGCCTTTCCCGGCGCGCCCGATACGGGTCCCGGCCTTACGGAGAGGGGCCGCGACCTCGTCCGTCTCTGCGACGAACTCGGCATCCTGATCGACCTGTCGCACCTGAACGAAAGGGGCTTCGACGACGTCGCCCGCGTCTCGAATGCACCGCTCGTCGCGACGCATTCCAACGCCCACGCGCTCTGCGAGAGCCCGCGCAACCTGACCAACCGGCAGCTTCACATGATCCGCGAGCGCGGCGGCATGGCGGGGTTCAACTTCGCGACCTTCTACCTGAACGCGGATGGCAGGGCCGATGGCGGCACAGGCTGGGACACGATGCTCCGCCACCTCGACCATCTGATCGCCGAGGCAGGCGAGGATCACGTGGGGCTCGGCTCGGACTTCGACGGCTGCGTGCTGCCCGATCTCATCGGCGACGTGACAGGAGTTCCGCTGTTCTTCGAGGCGATGGGTGCGCATGGATACGACGCCCCTCTGATCGCGAAGCTCGCGCGCGAGAATTGGATGAACTGTCTCGACAAGTGCCTGACCTGATGCGGCACCAGTGGACAGGCACAAACCCTGCCGCCCGCAAGAGGCCGAGGACAAGGAACGTGCGATGAAAACGATCGAAATTGTAAACTGCGACCGACTGCCCCGAAAGGATGACCTGAACCCCATCCTGGCCCAATACTATGCCAACATTGTCCAGCGGATGCAGGACATGGGTCTCGAGATCGATCCAGCCGCGCCGCAAAGCGCGCTTGCTGAATTCTGGACACACGCGGAGGACTACCTGCCGCCCGATGGCTGCCTTGTTCTGGCGCGCGACGAGGCCGGTCAGATTGTCGGATGCGGCATGATGAAACGGTTGGACCCCGATACTGGAGAGTTGAAACGGGTCTTCGTCACCCAGGCTGCGCGGGGCACCGGCACCGGTCGTCGGCTGATCGAAGCGCGAACAGCGGCTGCGCGCCAGATGGGTCTGAAAAGGCTGGTCGCCGATACGCTAACGCCCAATGTCGAGATGCGCAGTCTCTACCCCAAGCTCGGTTTTGTCGAGGTCGCGGGGCCTCTGGAAACAACGACCTATCTCGATCAGCCGATGCTGCGTCCACATCTGCACTATTTCGTCATGGACCTGGAGAGGCCGTAACGCGTCCTGCGCCGCGACCTTCCCGTTACCTTTGAGCAATCGACTGCCAGCAATGTGCATCCGGCATGTTACTCTGATCGGCGTGGTTCTTCGCTTGGCGTTTACAACGAAGGAAATGGATGATGATCAGCGACACCAACGGTTTGCTTGATGCAGTTCGCAGGCAAGTGGGCGATCAGACGGCTCAGATCCTGTCGCTCGACCGCAAGGGTTTTGAAGACGGTTTTGCTGATGCCGTGACCGGCGGTGATGGGGTCAATCGCCATTCGGGAATAGCGCGAACGAGTTCAGGCGAGGTGGAGTTCAAATTAGTAGCAAAGACCTGCGCTGAGTTTTCACAGGGCGCCAACCCAAGTTCATGGCTTTATTGGAAGCGCGAACCTCTGGCATACGAGAGCGGCCTCCTCGATGCTCTTTGTGGATTGGCGGCTCCTCGGTGCTTTGGCTTCCATGGCGGACAGGCCGGCGGCCGCGAACAACTTGCTGAAACGCATCAAGTCGCTCATGAATCTTGCAATCGACCTCGAGTGGCGTGCCGACAATCCCGCCTCCAACGTTAAGCCGTGCAAAGCCAGCTCAACGGGATTTCACACCTGGACGGAGGGCGAGATCGAGAGATTCTACGCGACGCACGCGGTCGGTACTGTCGCGCATACGGCGATGACTTTGATGCTTTACACAGGGGCAGCTCGTGCCGACGTGGTAAGGCTCGGACGTCAGAATCTCGCGTCCGGTCGGCTACGGTACCGGAGGCAGAAAACCATCAGAACAAACGGTCTGCTGATCGATATCCCGGTTCATCCAGAGCTTGGGAAGGTCATCAGGGCGCTTCCCTACAATCGGCTGACTTTCCTCGAGACGGACTACGGAGAATGTCGGTCAGCCACCGGGTTTGGAAACCTCATGCGGAAATGGTGCGATGAGGCCAACCTCCCCAACTGCACGTCACATGGGTTGCGCAAGGCTATCGCTCGGCGAATGGCCGAAGCCGGCGCGACACCCCATGAGATCATGGCGGTTACCGGGCACAAGTCGCTCAAGGACGTCATGCTCTACACGTCTGAGTTCAATCGTGGTAGTCTTGCAGACTTGGCGATAGGTCGGCTGTAGCAGAACCAATCGCGAACAATATCTTGGCGAACCTTGACTTAGGTTCGTCAGGAATAACCGCAAGAGGTTGAAATTGAATAGTTCTGGGATGTGGGTGGCAGTCCGTAGGGGAATCGAACCCCTCTTTCCAGGTTGAAAACCTGGCGTCCTAACCGATAGACGAACGGACCGCATCGGCGTGACGCGGTATGTAGAAAAGCTGGCCGCGGGGTGCAAGGGGATTTTCGTGCGGATGGCGGAAATCTCACGGGAGGCTCCGCTGTAATACCGATGCCCCGATCAGACGGGGGCGGCATCTTCCAGGCGGAGTTGCGGCGCGCGGCGGCCGTTCCATTCGTTGACTTCCAGCCGTCCGGCCAGGTGAAACCTTGCGCCTGCGTGCCCCTCGAGCCGGGGGCCGAGCGGGGTGTCGAAAGCGCCAAAGCAAATGACGTCGAGCTTCGCGCCGAGCCCGTCGCCGGTCGAGAGCTTCAGGTGCGATTCTCCGACCCGGCGCGCATGCAGGATCGCCACGTCGGGGATCGCGAATCGCGGGGCAGGGGCGGAGGCGCCGAAGGGGCCGGCGGCCTCGATCTTCTCGATCAACTCGACGCTGGCCGCGCCCGGCATCAGCAGGCTGTCGAGGGCGAGGTCGCGCGGGCCGCCCGCGCCGGCGCCCTGCTTGGCCAGCAGGTCGGAGAGCCGTTCCATCGCGGGTTCCAGTTTGTCTGCCGCGACCGACAGGCCGGCCGCCATCTTGTGTCCGCCGCCCTTGATCAGAAGCCCCTCCAGCGCCAAGCGCTGGATCGCGGCGCCGAGGTCCACGCCGCTGACCGAGCGGCCGGAACCCTTGCCTTCTCCTTCGGTCAGGCCGATCACGACCGACGGGCGGTTAGTGGCTTCCTTCATCCGGGAGGCGACGATTCCGACCACGCCTGGATGCCAGCCCTCGCCGGCGGCCCAGACCAGCGGGCCATCCATTCCGCGCGTCTCGGCCTGCGCCAGTGCCGCGGCAGTGACCTGCGCCTCGATCTCGCGGCGCTCGTGGTTGAGCGCATCCAGCCGCTCTGCGAGGGCCTGCGCTTCGGCGGGGTCATTGGTGGTGAGAAGACGCGCGCCCAGGTCTGCCTGGCCGATCCGTCCACCCGCATTGATTCGTGGCCCGAGCAGGTAGCCGAGATGATAGGCCCGCGGCGCCTCCTTCATGCCTGCGACATCGGCCAGCGCCCGCAGGCCCGGCCGTTCGCGCCGCGCCATGACCTTGAGCCCGCTGCGCACCAGCGCACGGTTCACCCCGATGAGCGGTGCGACATCTGCCACTGTGGCCAGCGCGACCAGGTCGAGCATCGCCATCAGGTCAGGCCCGCGCGCGCCGGCCTCGCGCATCCGCCGGTTCACCTCGACCAGCAGCAGAAAGACCACGGCCGCCGCGCAGAGGTGCGCCAACGCGCCGTCCTCGTCCTGCCGGTTCGGATTGACCACGGCCACCGCGGGGGGCAGCGTCTCGCCGCCGAGGTGGTGGTCGAGCACCACCACGTCGGCCCCCTCTGCGGCCGCGAGGGCGTCGTGCGAGAGCGTTCCGCAGTCGACGCAGACGATCAGATCGTGCCTTGCCGCGAGATCGCGCATTGCCGGCGGGTTGGGACCATAGCCCTCGTCGATGCGGTCGGGAATGTAGAGCGTCGCCGGCCGGCCGAGCGCGCGCAGCCAGCACAGCAGCAGCGCCGCCGAGCTGCCGCCGTCCACGTCGTAATCTGCGAAGACGGCAATCCGCTCCCTCCGCTCCAACGCCGTCATCAGGCGTGCGGCGGCGGCGTCCATGTCCTTGAGGCTGCGCGGGTCGGGCAGCATGTCCCGCAGGGTCGGGGCGAGGAAGGCATCGACGGCGTCGATCTCCACGCCCCGGCGGACCAGCGTGTGACACAGCGGCCCGGGCATCCGGGTCGCTTGCGCCATCGCCTCGGCGCGGCGTTCCTGTTCGATGCTGGGGCCGACCCAGGTGCGCCCGGTGAGCGACTGCTCGACCCCCAGAAATGCCGCCATGCCGGGATCAGACCGGGTTGGAATAGATCATCCGCCGCACCGACCCGGTCTTGGACCGCATCAGCAGCGTTTCGGTGGTGAACCGGTGCGGGCTGCGCTTGATGCCGTGGACCAGGTTGCCGTCGGTCACGCCGGTGGCGGCAAAGACGACGTCGCGGGTCACCATCTCGTCGCGGGTGTAGATGTGGTCCAGATCCTCGATCCCGGCCTTCGCGGCGCGCGCCCGCTCGTCGTCGTTGCGGAACAGGAGCTGGCCATACATCTGCCCACCCATGCATTTCAGAGCCGCAGCGGCCAGCACGCCCTCGGGCGCCCCGCCGGAGCCCATGTACATGTCGATATTGGTCAGCTCCGGCTCGGCGCAGTGCATCACGCCGGCCACGTCGCCGTCGGTGATCAGGCGGATCGCCGCGCCGGTCTTGCGCAGGTCCTTGATCATGTCCTCGTGGCGGTCACGGTCGAGCACGCAGACATTGATCTCGGAGGGGTCGCAGCCCTTGGCCCTGGCAAGGGCATGGACGCGCTCGGCCGGGTCCATCTTCAGCGTCACGACGTCGAGCGGGTAGCCCGGGCCGATGGCGAGCTTGTCCATGTAGACGTCGGGGGCATGCAGCATCGAGCCACGCGGGCCCATGGCGATCACGCAGAGCGCGTTGGGCTTGTCATGGGCGGTCAGCGTGGTGCCTTCGAGAGGGTCGAGCGCGATGTCGACCTCGGGGCCCTCGCCGAGCCCGACCTGCTCGCCGATGAACAGCATCGGCGCTTCGTCGCGCTCACCCTCACCGATGACCACCGTGCCGCGGATTTCCATCCGGTTGAGCTGTTCGCGCATGGCGTTGACGGCGGCCTGGTCGGCGGCCTTCTCGTCGCCACGGCCGACCAGGTGCCCGGACGCCATCGCGGCGGCTTCGGTGACGCGCGCGAGGGAAAGCGAGAGCAGGCGGTCGTGGAACTCGGGAGGGTTGTGCATCTGTGTCTTCCTGAATCAAAGGGTTTGATCGGTCAGCTTCGGGGTAGCGGCGCTGTCAGCCGGGGTGCAAGCGTCGTTAGCGCTATCGCGGCAAACAGCCTCGCTTTTTTTCCAAAGACCGTCGAAAGCCCGGGCTTCAGACGTCCTCGATGCGGATCGCCACGGCCTCACCCTGGACGACGCCGGTGCCGGCAAAGCCCGCGAGCGCGCGGTCGAGCGCGTCGCGGCCCGTCTTGTGGGTCACGAAGACGACGGGGGCGGCGGTGTCGTCGTGGTGGGTCTGGCGCATGCGGTTGATGCTGATGCCGGCGTCACCGAGAACGGTCGCGACCTTGGCCATCGCGCCGGGCTTGTCGGTCAGCATCATGCGCAGGTAGTAGGGAGCCGGCGCCGCGGCGCGGGCCGGACGGGCCTTTTCCAGCCCGGCGGCCGGTTGCCCGAAGGTCGTCAGACGGGTGCCGCGGGCGATCTCGATCACGTCGCTCATCACCGCGCTGGCCGTCGGGCCCTCGCCGGCGCCGGCGCCGCGCAGCACGATCTGGCCCACGCTGTCGCCTTCCAGAACGACCATGTTGGTGCCGCCCTGGAGCTGGCCCAACGGGCTGTCGGCCGGCACGAGGCAGGGCGACATGCGCTGTTCCAGCCCGCGCCCGGTCATCTGCGCCACGCCCAGCAGCTTGATGCGGAAGCCCATGGCGGCGGCGGTGCGGATGTCCTGGATCGAGATCTTCTGGATCCCCTCCAGCTCGACATTGCCGAAATCGACCTGCGTGCCATAGGCGATGGATGCCAGCAGCGACAGCTTGTGGCCGGCGTCGATGCCGCCGACGTCGAGGTTGGGGTCGGCTTCGAGATAGCCGAGCTGGTGCGCCTCGTCGAAGATTTGGTCATAGGGCAGGCCCGAATCCTCCATCCGGGTCAGGATGTAGTTGCAGGTGCCGTTCATCACGCCCATGACGCGGGTGATCTCGTTGCCGGCGAGCCCTTCGGTCAGCGCCTTGACCACCGGGATGCCCCCGGCGACGGCGGCCTCGAAGCGGATCACCCGGCCGAGTTCCTCGGCGCTTTCCGCCAGCTCCTGCCCGTGGATCGCCAGCATCGCCTTGTTGGCCGTCACCACGTCCTTGCCGGCGGCGAGCGCGGCTTCGGTCGCGGCCTTGGCGGGCCCGTCGGCGCCGCCCATCAGCTCGACGAAGACGTCGACGTCGTCACGCATTGCGAGCTTCACAGGATCGTCTTCCCAGGCGTAGCCCTTGAGCGAGACGCCGCGGTCCTTGTCGCGGTTGCGGGCCGAGACGGCGGTGATCTGGATCGGCCGGCCGGTGCGCGCAGCCAGTAGGTTGGCCTTCTGGCGGACGATCTTCACAACGCCGGTGCCGACGGTGCCAAGCCCTGCGATGCCGAGGCGAAGGGGTTGGGTCATGTGCGGGTCTCCGGTCTGCGTGGTGATCGATATCTGGAGCCGCCGGGAAGCGGCCCGGCGTGACTTAGCGCGTTCAGCTATCCGGTGCAACGAGCGGGGTGAGCCCGCGCAGCCGGCTGTGCGCTGCGTCGATTTCCGCGCGCTCCTCGGGCAGCAGGACGGGCCCGGCGAGCCCGCTTGCCCGCCCCTCGAGCGCAGCTGCGCGGGACTGGAGCGCGACCTGCGTGCTCTCGTCCACGGTGCCGGCGGCCGCCGCGGCCAGCAGCGGTGCGTTGTCCACCAGCTCCGGCTCCGGCGCCAGCCTGCCTTCCTCGGTCAGCGCGGCGTCGAGTTCCGGGAATTGCGCGCATCCGGCAAGGGCCGCGAGGCACAGCAACAGGATCGGGGCAGGGGCGGTTCGCGGCATCTGGGCTCCGGTGAAGCGGTTGGCGCACCCTATCCACGCAGCCGAAAAGGGCAAGCGGAGGATCGGCTCTTGAATTGAACGCCCGTTCAAGGGAAGGTCGTTCAATGGCACGCAAGACAGGATCCCACGCCGAAATCACCGGTCCGCGTATTCGCGCCGCGGCGCTGGAGCTGTTTGCGCGGCATGGCTACGCGGCGGTCTCGATGCGCCAGATCGCGGCCGAGGTCGGGGTGCAGGCCGGGGCGCTCTATACTTACACCGCCGACAAGCAGTCGCTGCTGTTCGAGCTGATGCGCAATCACATGGAGCACCTGCTCGGCTGCTGGGAGGAAGAGCCAAGGCCGGACGACCCGCTGGCGTGCCTCGAGGCCTTCACCCGGTTCCACATCCGCTACCACCTCGACCGGCCGGACGAGGTGTTCATCTCCTACATGGAACTGCGCAACCTCGAGCCGGAGCATTTCGCGGTGATCGAGGGGCTGCGCCGGCGATATGAGCGGGAACTGGAGGCGATCCTCGCCAGTGGGCGGGAGGACGGCTGCTTCATCGTGCCCGATACCAAGGTCGCGACCATGGGTCTGATCGCGATGCTGACCGGCATCGGCACCTGGTTCCGGGATACCGGCCGGCTCAGTCGGTTCGATGTCGAACAGCTCTACTGGGACATGGTGCGCGGAGCCGTTGGCGTGCCCGACGCTGCGGCCGGACCCGGGCGGGCCGGATCCGGCGGTGACGCGGCGCTCAGTGCTGCGGCCGAATGAAGCTGCCGTTGCGCAGCTCCCGGAACGCCTGTTCAAGCTCGGCCTGCGTGTTCATGACGATCGGCCCGTGCCAGGCGACGGGTTCCTGGATCGGCGCGCCAGAGATCAGCAGGAACCGCAGGCCTTCTGGCCCGGCCTGAACCGTCACCTCGTCGCCATTACCGAAGCGAACCAGGGTACGGTTGCCCGACATGTCGCGGATGTTGACCTCCTGTCCGCGAACCTCTTTCTCGAGCAGGATGCCGGTAGGTTTCGAGGCGTCCGCAAAGGCGCCGGCCCCTTCGAACACATAGGCAAAGGCGCGGCGGTAGGTGTCGACGGGGAAAGTCTTCTTCACCCCTGCAGGCACCCAGATGTCGAGAAACTGCGGATCGGCCGCGATGCCGTCGACCGGCCCGGTCTTGCCCCAGAATGAACCGACCACCACGCGGACGCGGGTGCCGTCATCCTCGAGGATCTCGGGGATCTCGTCGCCCTGCACGTCCTGATAGCGCGGCGCCGTCATCTTGAGCGACGAGGGCAGGTTGGCCCAGAGCTGGAAGCCGTGCATCTGGCCGCGGGCGTTCCCCTCGGGCATCTCCTGGTGGAGGATGCCGGAGCCGGCGGTCATCCACTGCACGTCCCCGGCGCCGAGCCGGCCAGCGTTGCCGAGGCTGTCGGAATGCTCGACCGTGCCGCTCAGCACATAGGTCACGGTCTCGATGCCCCGGTGCGGGTGCCACGGGAACCCTGCCTCGAAATCCTGCGGCCGGTCGTTGCGGAAGTCGTCGAGCAGCAGGAACGGGTCGCTCTGTGCGGGGTCGCCAAAGCCGAAGGCACGGTGAAGATGGACACCGGCGCCTTCCATGGTCGGACGGGCAAGGCTGGTGTGGTCGACAGGTCTGATGGACATGGCTGCGTCTCCTTGTTCGACGCAAAAGTAGGTCGCCGATGGGGGTGTGACAATCCGCACAGCTGATCGCGGGCGATCAGGTCACTGTGCGCAGACGCTCAGGCTCACGGCAGCTCTCGCCTTGGCGCGCAAGGCGCGCTATGGAGCCGCCATGAACGACGATATGCCCGAGATCCTGGCCACCATCACCCCGTCCACCCCTCGAAGGGTCGTCGGGATCATCATCCTGTGCACCTTCGGCAGCCTGCTGGTCTATGTCGGCGTCACGCGGCCGCCGGAGGATCTGCTGCTGCAGCTCTTCATGCTGGTCGTCGGGGGCGGCGGGCTGGCTCTCTCCGAAGCGATGCGGCGGGCCACCGCCAACCGGATCGAGCTGACCGAGACGGAGCTGCGGGACAGCCGCGGCGAGGTGTTGGCGCGGATCGACCAGATCGTCGCGGTCGACCGGGGCACCTTTGCCATCAAGCCGTCAAACGGTTTTCTGCTGCGGCTGTCGGACAGCGGGGGCGGAAATCGCTGGGCTCCGGGGCTCTGGTGGCGTCTCGGGCGTCGGGTCGGCGTCGGGGGGATCACCTCCGCCTCCGAGGCCAAGGTCACATCCGAGATCATTACCGCACTGGTCGCGCGGCATCACTTCGAGAAAAACGCGCCATCCGAGTGATCAGGAGCGACCGCCGGCGAAGGCGCGTCCGCGGCGCGCTCGCGCCGGATCAGTTGTTGTTGTTGCAATCCTCGAACGAGCCATCCGAGAGCTCGAACTTGACCTGCCCGGTCAGTCGGGGGCGCGTGAAGACGACGTTCTCGTAGGTCTGCGCGCCGAGCCCGACGTTGAAGGCCGGCGTGTAGGCCATGAAGGTCTCGGTCATGATCAGCTGGTCCGCCCACTGGAAGTAAGGCACGATATCGCCCTTGCCCGCCAGGTCCTCGTCGGTCAGGGGCAGCCGGCCGGTCGTCGCCTTGGACCAGCAGACGGCAAGCTGGCGCGTGTCGTCGCTGTCGCATCCGTCGGTGCATTCGATGATCGAGACGCGGAGTTGCGTCGGGTAGACGCCGTCGGTCAGGTATTCGTAGACGCTGTCCAGCCCGTCGAAATAGTCCTGGTCGATGGCATTGAATTCCCTGCTGATCATGTCGGAGATCGTGTAGGTCGCCTTGAGGTTGACCGTCTGCATCCGGAAGGCATCGAACCACACGAAGGACCCGACGTAGATGTAGCAAAGCGCCGGCAGGATGATCGCCGCCTCGACGGAAAGCGATCCGTCGGCGCGCACCAGGAAGTGGCGGAGCGGGGCGGTCAGGCGGGATGTCGCGGAACGGAACATGCGAAAGCTCCCCTCAGCTCGGTTCGTTGACGAAGGCTGACATCGAGATCAGCGCGTAATGGTCGGGGTCGATCCGCTGCAGGTGCAGTCCGAGCCCGGTCAACGGGAAGAGCGGCTGCTGCAGGGCGCATACCCGCACCATCATCAACTCGTGCTCGATCCCTTCCTCGAATGTCGTGACGGGCTGGATGTTCTGCACCTTGTCGACGCAGGTCGTGGCGTCGGGTAGGGGCGCCCAGGTCGTGGTCGACACCGGGCTCAACTCGATCAGCAGGTTGGTCTTGCAATCCGGGAGCACCGCGGCGGTGTCGCAGATGTAATCCTTGAGGTCGTCGTGTTTCGGATCGGACCAGAGGCCGAGGCGAAGGGTGCGGACGGCGATGTCCGTGGCGCGGTCCAGCATGACCTGGCGAACCATCAGCAGGCCGATCTCGAAGGCCGACATGAAGAGGACCATGAAGATGGGAAACAGGATAACAAATTCGATCGAGGCGTTGCCATCCTCTGGCCGCGACCGATGAAGGATCCGTGCCTTCAAGTTACTTACAATCCGCTTCATGCACATGGCCCCGGTTACAATCTGGGAGCGTCTCCGTGACGGAGCCGCCGGGCAGTTCTATGGCAGGTTCGGCCCCCGGACAGCCTTGCCTTGTCGGAGTGAAGAAACCTGTCCGACATGGGCTGCCCGCAGCGCCGAAGATCTTGTATTTTAAAGGAACATCAGACCTGTGGCGGAATTGGGGCGGAGGCGGCGCAGAACTGCGGATTTTGCAATTCTGCGCGACAGTGCCCATGCACGACGCCGATCAGTGGGTCAGGCGCAACTGATTGATCTGCAGCGCGATCGCCGCGAAGGCAACCGAGATGTCCAGGCTCTGGACGTCGTAGAAGTAGGTCTCCGCCGAGGCGCAGTCCGACAGGGTGGCGTCGCCCTGGCCATAGGTGTCCATGCCGATCGTGAAGATCGTCACGCCGGCATCCTTGGCGGCCTGACAAATCTCGGAGGTCCGGCTGTTCTTGAGGGTCGAGCCGTAGGATTCGACGATCTGGTCGTAGTAGGTACTGGAGCTGCCGCCGATCGCGTCTCGCTTGATGTTCTGGGCGAAGTTGTTGACGGTCATGTCGGCCCAGACTTCCGGCCAGGTCATGTACTTGGCATTGGAACCGTCGGGGTAAGTGTACCACTGGTCGCGATCCTCGTGCCAATAGTCGTAGGAACCGGACCGCTCGGGGTAGTGGTAGGTGTAGTCCTTGGAGGAGCTGTCGTACATCAGCGGCGAGTTTCCGGAGCGATAGCCGTCCTTGATGTCGTACTGGTTGGTGTTCTCGCCGTCCGACATCACCACCATCACCTTCATGGTGTTGTCCCGGTCGTAGGAGAACGGCTGGCCGCGCAGTTCCTCGTCGGCGATCCCCTTGTCGGCAAGCGCGGTAAGGGCGTCCTGCATGCTCGGATCAAGCAGGGCGGCGCCCCATTTCACGCCAAGCTCGATGGAGGTCCAGCCATTGGCCTGCATGTCGTCGATACGGCCCTTGAGATACTCAGCATCGGTTGACCACGGCGTGATGGTGCGGCTGTTCCAGGTGGAGCACACTAGGTCGTTCGAACTCGCCGTCCAGCTGGTGCCGGAGGGGTCGAAATGCGCGGTCTGACGGTAGGTCTTGGTCTGCGACATCGTGGTCGAGTCGAAGTCGTCCTCGTCGAAGGTGACGCAGTAGGAGCTGCTGTGATCGCCGGTATGCGTGATCGTGTCCATAAGATCCTTGCCGGCGGTAACCTGGGTGGCGAAGGGGACGATGGAAATCGCGGTGGTGCCGTCGGTGTCGTCCGCATCGCGCGCAACGGCGTCGATGAAGTCCTCGGCCGCCGGTTTCAGGAGGTTGAGCCGGTAGTCGCTGTTGGAGCCCATGGAGCCGGAGTTGTCGAGCACCAGGACGATCTCGATGTCGGCGAGGGTCTCGTCCGCGGTTCCGCTGCCCGGAACGGTCAGCGTCTTGATGCCGACCATGTCCATGAACATCGTGTCGATCTCGGCACTCGCATTGGCGGTAACGGAGCGGTGGTTGATGCCTTGCGTGACGACAACGCTGTCCAGGTGATCGCCGAGCCCCGCCTTGTCGAAGTAATCCTCCACGACCTCTTTCGGAACAAGCGTCTGATCGAGGTCGGCGGCGGCGAGCACGGCGCGGTCGAGCGTGCTCTGCAACAGGGCGCGGTTGTATTCGAAACGGATCGTGTCCAGCGCCATGCCGATTGCGAGCATCATGCAGATCATGATGTAGAGACTGAAGACGATGAGGGATCCATCCTCGTCGCGACGGAAGCCTCCCAGCTTCAAACGCAGGCAGCCCGCCTTGCTGTCATGCAAAGAGTGGGCGCCGGGGGCATTTGTCTCGCGGGGGGGCATGGCAACGCGTTTTAGCTGAAAACTCTTACTCGGCATTGGCTCACCTGACGGGTTGAATCCTGAGGACGGCCCATTCTGGAAGCCGCCAAGGTCATTAGGCAGCGCAGGCTGTCAGAAATACGGCCCGCGCAAGGCGGGCGCGGGCCGTATTCTGTCCGGATTGTGGCGAGTGATTGTTGACGCTGCGGCAGCCTGCCGTTCGCGTAAATCGTCGCTCTGCGGTTCGGGCGCCTAGTTGGTCAGGCGGAGCTGGGTGATGGTCCGGGCGATGGACGCGAAGGCGGTGGAGATATCCGTGGATTCCACGTCGTAGAAATGTGACGCGCTCGAGGCGCAATCGGCCAGCGTGGCGTCGCCCTGACCATAGGTGTCCATTCCGATCGTGAAGACGATCACGCCCTTCGCCTTGGCGGCGCTGCAGATTTCCGAGGTGCGGGTGTTCTTGGTCCCGGAGGCGATCGAATCCACGATGTCGTTGTAATAGCTGTTGGCGGTGCCGCCGAGCGCCGCGGACACGATGTCCTGCGTATACTTCTTGACGCCCATGTTCTCCCAGACCTCGGGCCAGGTCCAGCGCACGGCATCGTTGGCGCTGTTCGGAGTCGATCTCCAACGGTCTTCGCTGACGCGGTAGTACTTGTCGCTGCCGACGCGGGTCTCATCATAGTAGGTATACCGCGTCCTGCCCGACTCCTCGTAGACGAAAACTGTGGACGGACCCTCGCGATAGGGCGCCCTGATATCATACTGGTTGGTGTTCTCACCGTCGGACATGACGACAAGGAACTTCTGGGTGGCCCGTCGCGTGTAGTCGAAGGGCTGGCCGCGGAATTCCTCGTTCACGAGCTTCTTGTCGGCCATGGCCGAGAGCGCGCTGCGGGAGGACGGGTCGAGCAGGGTCAGGCCCCATTTCGTCGCGACCTCGATGGAGGTCCAGCCCTGACCGACCATCGAGTCGATCTGCGCCTTGAGCGCCCCGGCGTTGTTGGACCAGGGCAGGATCTCGCGGCTCCCGAGCGTGGAGCAGACCCGGCCGGAATCGTAGGGCGGCGTGCGCGTGCTGCTGGGGTCGAAATGCGCGGTCCGGGCCAGCGTCTGGGTCGTCGGGAGAGACGTCGTCTTGAAGTCCGCATCCTCGAAGGTCACGCAATGCGAGTAGGCATGTTCGGAGGTAACGCCCGGGTAATGGGACAGAAGCTCCGCTCCGGCGGTGACCTGGGTCGCAAAGGGCACCAGCGAGATCGATATCCGCTTCTCGTCAGTGTCGGCTTCCAGGATCGTGTCCACGAATTCCTTGGCGGCCGGTTTCAGCAGGTTCATGCGGTAGTTGTTGTTCTGTCCCATCGACCCCGAGTTGTCGAGAATGAGGGAAATCTCCAGGTCCGTGACGGATTCCTCCGCCGTCCCGCTCGACGGAGCGGCAAGGCTGGTGATGCCGACCATGTCCATGAACATCGTCGGGATCATCAGGTTGCTCTGTGTCGAGACGATCTTTTCATTGGTGACATTGGTCACCGTGATCGTGATCGCGTCCTCGTCGATACCGGCGCGCCGGAAGTGATCCTTTACTACCGCTTCCGGCGAAAGGGTCTGTTCCAGGTCAGCCGCGGCCAGAATGGCTGTGTCGGTCGTGTTCTGAATCTTGATGCGTGCGAATTCGGTGCGGACGATGTCGATTGCCATGCCGATGGCAAGCAGCATGCAGATGAGTATGTAGAGCGTGAAAACGATCAGTGCGCCGTCTTCCCGTTGCCCGAAGGCCCCGACGCGGCGCATGGCGGCACGAGCGCCAAAGTTGCGGCAAGCTGCCGTCTGGGACGAATGCAACATGAATAACACCCTATACCTCACATCGATATGGGCGCCCCCACCCATGGACTACTTTTTGCCATAAAGTCGCCACGCAAGTCACTCGTTTCGCGAAGAATTCACTCCCGGACGTGCGAATGTACCGGTTTTCCACGAGTTTTTTCGCTGTGATGTCCACCGGCTTGTTTCCGCCCGGGAAATGATCGAGGGCATTCTCATCGACTGTCCCGGACGGGCGCGTTGGGTCTTGGTCGGGCAACGTGGCTTCGGAATGATTCGCTCCGGGGCGGAAAGGCGCCGGGACGGCGTCGGGATCGGTCGGATGCGGTTGGTGGAGTCCTGCGTGCTCCACGGGCGCCCATCAGCCGGGGCAGGGTGCTCCCGCCCGTCGTCGACGCATCGCAGATGCGCCTCCTCCCGTTGGGCGTGGCGCGCGCTGACGCGCGCGCCGGTCGATCTCGCCCACGCCGGTCGGGGCGGGTCGGGTCACTTCTGTTTCAGGTAATGTCCGGAGACATAGCCCTGGAGGCTGCGTGCTTCCCTCAGCGAGACCTTGCACCAGGGGGTGCCGCCGATGCGGTCGCACCCGTGGTTGCGGAGGATGGTGCCGTTCGGCAGGCCCACGATGATGCGATAGCCTGTGCCGGGGCCGCTGCGCAGCTTCAGCATCTCCTCGCCGTTCAGGCCGGACACCTCGACCGTGGTCGCGGCCATGGCCGGTTCCGCGCCGACACCGGTCGCGCATACCGCCAGAGCCAGCGCGGCGCCGCGCATTGCATTTGTCATCTGCTCACTCCTGCTCATTCTTGATTTGCGCCGATCCTAGCACGCGCCGACGGGCAAGGGGAGGCGGAGGATCGGCAGAGATGTCGCCCGCAGGCCCCCTGATGTCGCCCGGCAGGATTGCCAAGCGGCAGGACGGTTGCTTTGCTGGAGCGAGGCCAGCGGGGAGCGGCATGCGCTACAACGCCTTTCAGATCCTGAAGCAGGGGCTTTCGGGCAACCGCGGCTGGCGGCCGGCCTGGCGCAAGCCTGATCCGAAGCCGGAATATGACGTCGTTATCATCGGCGGCGGCGGGCACGGGCTGGCGACGGCCTATTACCTGGCGGCGGAACACGGGCTGCGCAAAGTCGCGGTGCTGGAGAAGGGCTATCTCGGGTCCGGGAACGTCGGGCGCAACACCACGATCGTGCGGGCGAACTACGGGCTGCCGGGGAACTCGCAGTTCTACTCGCATTCGCTCCGCCTCTGGGAGGGGCTGGAGCAGGAGCTGAACTACAACGTGATGCATTCCCAGCGGGGCATCATCAACCTGTTCCACTCCGACGGTCAGCGCGACGCGGCCGCCCGGCGGGGCAACGCCATGCTCAACCAGGGGGACGACGCGATCCTGCTAGACCGGGCGGAATGCCGGGCGATGCTGCCGTATCTCGACCACGACCAGACGCGGTTTCCGATCTATGGCGGGCTCTACCACCCGCGCGGCGGGACGGCGCGGCACGATGCCGTGGCCTGGGGCTACGCCCGCGGAGCCGACCGGCAGGGCGTCGACCTGATCGAGACCTGCGAGGTGACGGGCATCGACATCGCGGGCGGCAAGGTCACCGGGGTTCAGACGACGCGCGGCGCGATCCGGGCGCGAAAAGTGGCGATCGTGGTGGCCGGGCGCTCCAGCCAGGTGGCCGCGATGGCCGGGCTGCGCCTGCCGATCGAGAGCCACGTGCTGCAGGCCTTCGTGACGGAGGGGCTGAAGCCGGTGATCGACCACGTGGTGACCTATGGCATGGGGCATTTCTATATCAGCCAGTCCGACAAGGGCGGTCTCGTCTTTGGCGGCGACCTGGATTTCTACCCGTCCTATGCGGCGCGGGGCAACCTGCCGATGGCCGAGCACGTGATGGAGGCCGGGATGACCCTGATGCCGATGCTGGGCCGCGCGCGCGTGCTGCGCTCCTGGGGCGGGATCATGGACATGTCGCCCGACGGCTCGCCGATCATCGACCACGCGCCGGTGGATGGGCTCTTTCTGAACTGCGGCTGGTGCTATGGCGGGTTCAAGGCGGTGCCGGGCTCCGGGCATTGCTTCGCACACCTGATCGCAACCGGGCAACCGCACCCGGCGGCGGCGCGCTACCGGCTCGACAGGTTCGAGACGGGGCGGGGATTGATGGACGAGGAGGGCACCGGTGCGCAGCACAATCTGCATTGAGGCCATGCGGGCCGCGCTCCCTGGCCTTCCCCGGGGAGGGGGCGTCATGCCGGAAGGACCATGCTGATCCGCTGTCCCCTCTGCGGCCCGCGCGACCTGCGCGAGTTTTCCCCGCGCGGCGCGGCGGTGACGCTGGAACGTCCCGACGCCGAGGCGCTGCCGGAGGAATGGCATGCCTATCTCCACCTGCGCGACAACCCCGCCGGACAGAGCCGTGAACTCTGGTGGCATGGCGCGGGCTGCGGGGCGTGGCTGATCGTGGAGCGGAACACGGTGACCCACGAGGTGATCAGCGTTTTGCTGGTAAACGGGGAGCCCGAGCAATGAGGGTGGATGGGCGCGGCCGCATCGACCGGCGGGTCTCGCTGCCTTTTACCTTCGACGGGAGGCTGCTGACCGGTCATCCGGGCGATACGCTCGCCTCGGCGCTGATGGCCAATGGCATTCACCTGGTGGGGCGGTCGTTCAAGTATCACCGGCCCCGCGGCGTGATGACCGCCGGCTCCGAGGAGCCGAATGCGCTGGTTGAGGTCGGGCGCGCAGGTGCCGCGGTGCCGAACGTCCGCGCGACGGTGCAGGAGCTCTACGAGGGGCTGGAGGCGCGGAGCCAGAACCGCTGGCCGAGCCTCGGGGCGGACCTCCTGGCGGTGAACGGCCTGCTGTCGCCGTTTCTCGGGGCCGGGTTCTACTACAAGACCTTCATGTGGCCGCGTGGCTTCTGGGAGCGGGTCTACGAGCCGCTGATCCGTCGCGCCGCGGGCCTCGGGCGGCTGCCGGAGACCGCCGACACCGAGCGGCACGAAAAGGCCTTTGCCCATTGTGACCTGCTGGTGATCGGCGCGGGGCCTGCGGGGCTGATGGCGGCGCTCGCGGCGGGCGAGGCGGGGGCAGATGTGCTCCTCGCCGATGAGAGCAACGAGCCGGGCGGGCGGCTCCTGTCCGAGGTCGAGGAGATCGGCGGCGGGTCTGCCGCCGGCTGGGCGGAAGAGATGGCGACACGGCTCCGTGCCATGCCCAACGTGCGGGTCATGACCCGGACCGCCGTCACCGGCGCCTATGACGGCGGTGTCTATGGCGCGCTCGAGCGGGTAGGGGAGCACCTGGCCGCGCCCGCGCAAGACCTGCCGCGCGACTGCTTCTGGCGCATCACCGCGCGGGCGGCCGTGATGGCGACGGGCGCTATCGAACGCCCCATCGCCTTTGCCGACAATGACCGGCCCGGGGTGATGATGGCCTCGGCGGTGCGCAGCTATCTCAACCGGTTCGGCGTCAGCCCCGGCGCCTCGGTGGCCGTCTTCGCGGCCAATGACGACGCGCACCGCACCGCGCGCGACCTTGCGACGGCGGGTGTGCAGGTGGCGGCGCTGATCGACCCGAGGGAAGGCGCGGCCTGCGACGGCGATTTCCCGGTGCTTGCGGGGGCGGAGGTCGTGGGCACGCGCGGCCGCAAGGGGCTGCGGCAGGTGCTGGTGCGGCAGGACGGCAAGACCCGGGCCATCGCCGCCGAGGCGCTGGCCATGTCGGGCGGCTGGAACCCTTCGGTCCACCTGAGCTGCCACATGGGCGCGCGGCCGGTCTGGAGCGCGGCGCACCACGCCTTCCTGCCCGCGCCACGGGATGCGCCCGGCGCGCTGCCGGGGCTGATCCCCGCGGGGACGGCCAATGGCGTGTTCGACACGGCGGGGTGTCTGCGGGACGGGCTGCGGGCGGCGGGTCTCGCCCTCGAACACCTCGGCCTGCCGGTCCCTGAACTGGATGTGCCGCCGGCGGAGCAGGACGCGGGCCGCAGCAGCCCGATCTGGGTGGTGCCCGGCAAGGGGCGCGCCTGGCTTGATTTCCAGAACGACGTGACGACCAAGGACGTGGCGCTGGCGGTGCGCGAGGGCTTCGACAGCGTCGAGTACATGAAGCGCTACACCACGCAGGGCATGGCGCCGGACCAGGGCAAGAACAGCAACATCAACGCGCTCGCCGTGCTGGCCGATGCGACCGGCCGGAGCATCCTGGAGACCGGCACCACCACCTACCGCCCGCCCTTCCAGCCGGTGCCGATCGGCGCGATGGGGGCGGGGGCGCAGGGGCATGGGTTTGCGCCGGAGCGGTTGACCACCAGCCATTCGGCCAGCCTCCTTCGCGGCGCGCCGATGGTGGAAGCGGGGCTCTGGTATCGGCCGAGCTATTTCCCCGCGCCGGGTGAGACGACCTGGCGGCAATCCTGCGACCGCGAGGTGCGGATGGTGCGCGAGGCGGTGGGCATCTGCGATGTCTCTACGCTCGGCAAGATCGAGCTGCACGGGCCGGACGTGGGCGCGTTCCTCGATCTCGTCTATGCCAACCGCGTGTCGACGCTGAAGCCGGGGCGCGTGCGCTACGGGATCATGCTGCGCGAGGACGGTCACGTGATGGACGACGGCACCATCGCGCGGCTCGACGGCGACAGGTGGGTGATGACCACCACGACCGCCGCCGCGGGGCAGGTGATGCAGCATCTCGAACTCGTGCAGCAGGCCTTCCTGCCGCGGGCGCGGCTGCGCTTCACCTCCGTCACCGACGCCTGGGCGCAATTCGCGATTGCCGGCCCGCGGGCGCGGGAGGTGCTGCAGGCGGTGGTGGACGAGGACGTCGGTGGCGCGGCCTTTCCTTTCATGTCCTGCGGCGCGGTCCATGTGGCGGGCACCCCGGCGCGGCTGTTCCGGATCTCCTTCTCCGGCGAACTCGGCTACGAGATCGCGGTGCCCGCCCGTGATGGCGCGAGCCTCTTCCGCTTGCTGCTGGCGGTGGCCGAGGGGCTTGGCGGTGGCCCCTACGGCATGGAGGCGCTCAACGTGCTGCGGATCGAGAAGGGCTTCCCGACCCATGCCGAGATGCACGGCCGCACCACCGCCTTCGATCTCGGGCTGCAGGGGATGCTGTCGCCCAAGAAGGCGGATTTCATTGGCCGGGCCGGAGCGGCGCGGCCGGGGCTGCTCGGCCCGCGCCGGGAACAGCTCGTCGGCCTCGTTCCGCTGGAGCCGGACTGGCGTTTGCCGGCAGGCGCGCATCTCTTTCGCAAGGGCGCCTCGGCGACGCCGGAGACCGACCAGGGCTACATCACCTCCTCGGCCTATTCGCCGACGCTCGGCACGCACCTGGCGCTCGGCTTCCTCGCAGGCGGACGGGAACGGCATGGCGAGGTTGTGCGGATGGTGGACCGGTTGCAGGAGACCCAGGCCCTCTGCGAGGTGCGCGACCCGGTCTTCTTCGACCCCGAAGGAGGGCGGATGCGTGATCAGGCTGGCAGCTGAAACCCCGCTCGGCGGGCTCTGCGTCTCACATGGCGACCTGACGCTGACCGAACTGCCGGCCGTCAGGCTGACCTTGCTCGCGCCCTGGCCGGGCGAAGCACGGGCGATGAGCCACGCGCTGCAGGCGGCGCATGGGGTGTATTTCCCGGAGCCGGGAGAGACCCTGGAGAATGGGGGGACCCGGATCCTCTGGGCCGGCCGGGCACAGGCGCTTCTCGCCGGGCCGGCGCCTGCTAAGGAGCTGTCGCATCACGGGGCAGTGGTCGACCAGACCGAGGGCTGGGCCGGGATCAGGCTGGAAGGTGCGGATGCCGCGCTGGTGCTGGCGCGACTCTGCCCGCTGGACCTGCGCGGCAAGGCGTTCCAGGCAGGGCGCACGGCGCGCAGCCTGCTGGGGCATATGAATGCGCAGATCACGGCCGTCGACGGGGGCTTCGAGTTGCTGGTGATGCGCTCGATGGCACGGACCGCGGCCACCGAGATCGAACATGCGATGCGGAATGTGGCGGCGCGCGGTTGAGCCGCCTTTTCCATCCGTATAATCCGAGGGATCGCCACGGGGCCACTGGACTTGGCGGCGGCCGCAACCGATATTGAGCGAATGTCCCTGCCACCTGGATTCTTAGACGAGCTACGCACCCGCACCTCGCTTTCGCAAGTGGTCGGGCGCAAGGTGACGTGGGACATGCGGAAATCCAACCAGGCCAAGGGCGACTGGTGGGCCCCTTGCCCGTTCCATCAGGAAAAGACAGCTTCCTTCCACGTCGACGACCGCAAGGGATTCTACCATTGCTTCGGCTGCCAGGCCTCGGGCGATGCGCTGGCCTTCGTGCGGGAGACGGAGAACGTGGGTTTCATGGAGGCGGTGGAAATCCTGGCCCAGGAAGCCGGCCTGCAGATGCCCGCGCGCGACCCGAGGGCGCAGCAGACGGCAGACCGGCGGAGCCAACTCACCGAGGTGATGGAAGAGGCGGTGAAATACTTCCGGCTCCAGCTTAAGACCGGCGCCGGGGCCGCCGCCCGTACTTACCTGAGCGACAGGAGGGGCCTTTCGCCCGAGGCGCTGGAGCGCTGGCAGATCGGTTTCGCGCCGCCGGGGTGGCAGAACCTTTGGGATCACCTCACAGCCAAGGGCATCGCGCCCGACCTGATCTTGGGCTGCGGCCTTGCCAAGCCGTCCAACCAGGGACGCAACCCCTACGACTTCTTCCGCAACCGGGTGATGTTTCCGATCCGCGATGCGCGCGGCCGGGCGATCGCCTTCGGGGCGCGGGCCATGGACCCCAACGACAACGCCAAGTACCTGAACTCGCCGGACACCGACCTCTTCGACAAGGGCCGCAGCCTCTACAACCACGGCCCCGCACGCGAGGCCGCCGGCAAGGGGCACCCGCTGGTGCTGGCCGAGGGCTACATGGACGTGATCGCACTCAGCGAGGCGGGGTTTGCGGCCACGGTGGCCGGACTCGGCACAGCGATCACCGAAGATCAGCTCCGCCTGATGTGGCGCATACATCCCGAGCCGGTGGTCGCCATGGACGGCGATAGCGCGGGCCTGAAAGCGGCATTGCGGCTGATCGACCTGGCCCTGCCGCTGCTGGAGGCCGGCCAGTCGCTGCGTTTTTGCCTGATGCCGAATGGCCAGGACCCCGATGAACTGCTCAAGGCCAAGGGTCCGCAGGCGATGCAGGCCCTGCTCGACGACGCGCAGCCCATGGTTTCCCTGCTCTGGCAGCGGGAGATCGAGGGCAAGGTGCTCGACAGCCCGGAGCGGCGCGCGGCGCTCGACAAGGCGCTCAGGGAAACGATCAGGAAGATCGCCGACCCAGCGATTCGCGCCCATTATGCCGAAGAGATTCGCGACCGGCGCAGCACGCTCTTCGGCTTCAACCGCGCGCAGGGCGGCAATGGCGCGGGGCAGGGGCGCAAGGGCGAGTGGCGGGCGCCGTGGCGCGGCCGAGGCTCACAGCCGGCGGCGGCCGTTCCGGTGGCCGGCACGCGGGCCTCGCTGCTGGCCGCGGCGGATGCCGACCAGGCGCTGCTCCTGCGCGAGGCGGTGATCCTCGCCACGCTGATCCGCACGCCGGCGATGCTGGAGGAATTCACCCATGCGCTGGAGGAGATGGACTTCGCCGGGCATGACCATGCGGGGATCGCCGGGTTGCTGCTGTGCTGTGGCCCGGAGGACACGCAGGAGAGCATCGAGGCCCTGATCTGCGAAAGGATCGGCCCGGATGCCCTTGAAAGGCTGCACTCGGCGCGCCATGTCACGTTGGCCCCGTCCGTTCGCAAACCCGGCGACGTGGAACTGGCTCGCCTGTGCCTGACCGAGGAATTCGCCAAGCTTGCCGCCATGCGCGGCGCCCTGCGCGAGATCGAAGAGGCGATGGCCGGTTTCGCGGATGCGCCCGAAGCCTGGATCGACCACCGCCTGACCCTTTCGGCCCGGGCGGGGGAGATGGCTTCGCGCAACCAGGAAGGCGACCGGGCGGATTTCGATATTGCCGAGAATGGTGCCCGCATCGACCGGGACGAACGCTCGGACCTTGAGGCGCTGCTGAACGCCATCGGGTTTGCCGGACCCGGTGAGAGAGGTCGGCAGCGTGAGTGACAACCAGGCCCCGGATCTTGGAATTCCGGGCCGCTGTGCATATGCCGGGTGGCGCATCGCGAATCGTGCGCTATTGATTCGTTTACATCGAGAACGAATCAGCCTCCCGCGAGATCAGGAGATCTGAATGGCCGCCAAGGACACCGAAGACCGCAAGACCGACGATTCCGATCAGGACGTGACCCTCGACATGAGTCAGGCGGCGGTCAAGAAGATGATCGCCGAAGCCCGGGAGAAGGGCTACATCACCTACGA
Source organism: Tropicimonas aquimaris (assembly GCF_042676185.1). Taxonomy (NCBI): domain Bacteria; kingdom Pseudomonadati; phylum Pseudomonadota; class Alphaproteobacteria; order Rhodobacterales; family Roseobacteraceae; genus Tropicimonas; species Tropicimonas aquimaris. Next base: position 366,615 of record NZ_JBHTJT010000008.1, read on the forward strand.
CCAGCTCAACCAGGTGCTGCCGCCCGACCAGGTGTCTTCCGAGCAGATCGAAGACGTCATGTCGATGCTCTCCGAAATGGGCATCAATGTCATCGAGGCCGAGGAAGCCGAGGACGAGGAAGGCGGGGACGCTGCCCGCAAGAGCGGCTCCACCGAGGTCGTGGAAACCTCGAGCTCCCGCGAAGTGGCCGTGGCCACCACCGAGACCGAGAAACTCGACCGCACCGATGACCCGGTCCGGATGTACCTGCGCGAGATGGGCTCGGTCGAGCTGTTGTCCCGCGAGGGCGAGATTGCCATCGCCAAGCGCATCGAGGCTGGCCGCAACACCATGATCGCGGGCCTCTGCGAGAGCCCGCTGACCTTCCAGGCCATCACCATCTGGCGTGACGAACTCCTCGCCGAGGAAATCCTGCTGCGCGACGTGATCGACCTCGAGACCACCTTCGGGCGTGGGCTGGACGAGGAGGAGGGTGACGAGCCGGTTGTCGAGAACCTCGACGTCGATGCCTCGTCCGAATCCAAGAAGGACGAGCCCGAGTACGACGCCGACGGCAACCCGATCCGCCGCGAGGAAGAGGACGACGAGGACGAGCAGGCCAACATGTCGCTCGCCGCGATGGAAGCCGCGCTCAAGCCGCGCGTGCTCGACATCCTCGACCGCATCGCGCGCGACTTCACCGATCTGGAAGAGATGCAGGACGCGCGCATGTCGGCCACGCTGAACGAAGATGGATCGTTCTCAGCCTCCGAAGAGGCGCGTTACCAGAAGCTGCGCTCCGAAATCGTCGAACTGGTGAACGAACTTCACCTGCACAACAACCGGATCGAGGCGCTGATCGACCAGCTCTACGGCATCAACCGCAAGATCATGTCGATCGACAGCTCGATGGTAAAGCTGGCCGACCAGGCCCGCATCAACCGCCGCGAGTTCATCGAGGCCTACAAGGGGTACGAACTCGACCCGTCCTGGATGGAGCGGATGTCGGCGCAGCCGGGGCGTGGCTGGGCCGCGCTGTTCGAGCGCTCGGCCGACAACGTGGCCGAGCTGCGCGCCGAAATGGCCCAGGTCGGCACCTATGTGGGCGTTGACATTCCGGAGTTCCGCCGGATCGTCCAGCAAGTGCAGAAGGGCGAGAAGGAAGCCCGCCAGGCCAAGAAGGAAATGGTCGAGGCCAACCTGCGCCTGGTGATTTCCATCGCCAAGAAATACACCAACCGCGGGTTGCAATTCCTTGATCTCATTCAGGAAGGCAACATCGGCCTGATGAAGGCCGTGGACAAGTTCGAGTATCGCCGCGGCTACAAGTTCTCGACCTATGCCACGTGGTGGATCCGCCAGGCGATCACCCGCTCCATCGCTGACCAGGCCCGCACGATCCGGATCCCGGTCCACATGATCGAGACGATCAACAAGCTGGTCCGCACCGGTCGCCAGATGCTGCACGAGATCGGCCGCGAGCCGACGCCGGAAGAACTGGCGGAAAAGCTGCAGATGCCGCTGGAGAAGGTCCGCAAGGTAATGAAGATCGCCAAAGAGCCGATCTCCCTCGAGACGCCGATCGGCGACGAGGAAGACAGCCAGCTCGGCGATTTCATCGAGGACAAGAACGCCGTCCTGCCGCTCGACTCCGCCATTCAGGAAAACCTGAAGGAAACGACGACGCGGGTTCTGGCCTCGCTCACCCCGCGCGAGGAGCGGGTTCTGCGGATGCGCTTCGGCATCGGCATGAACACCGATCACACGCTGGAAGAGGTCGGCCAGCAGTTCTCGGTGACCCGCGAGCGGATCCGCCAGATCGAGGCGAAGGCGCTGCGCAAGCTTAAGCACCCGAGCCGCTCGCGCAAGCTGCGCAGTTTCCTGGACCAGTAACGCCAAGACCACGGGAGCCGCGCCAATGTCGCTTCTTTCACGCCTGTTCGGCAGCGGTGGGTCGACCCCAGAGGTCGAACCCGAAACCTACAACGGGTTCCGGATCCTTCCGGAACCCATCAAGGAATCCGGCGGGCTCCGGGTCTGCGCGACGATCGAGAAGGATTTCGACGGCGAGACCCGCAGCCACCGGCTGATCCGCGCCGATGTCTGCAACAACGAGGACGAGGCGCGCGAGATCTCGACCGCAAAGGCCAAGAAGCTGATCGACGAACGCGGCGACGCCCTCTTCGGATGAGCTGCCAGTTGCGTTGCGTCAAATGAACTTGAACGGCGTTGCTCCTTTGAGGTGACCATGGTTTCCGGTAAGCTGTGATCACGGGGTGGAGCGGACGGCAGGTGCGCATTTTCGTACCGTTGCGTGCCGTCACCTTTCACGCCGGAACGCTTCCCTTTGACGAAGGAGGTCGGGAAGATGACACATCGTAAATTGCTTCTTTTCATAGCTTTGGCCCTGGCGGTCGCGCCTCAGGTTTCGGTTGGACAGACAGTCCAAAGAATGTCCACCGCAAGTGGGCTCTCGGCGATCGGCCCCGGTCCAACGTTCGAGGTCTGGACGCGCGCCGGCATGGGCAAGACGGATTACTTCTGCGCGGCGGGCGATTTTGCCAAACGGCGCCTTGGTGCCGACAACTCCGATTATCTGACGGTCGTCGGCGGTCGCGCCCCCAGCAAATATGCGAACAATCGCGAAGCTTACACCTTTGCACTCGGTCCGTCGGGGCCATCCTCTTCGGTCGTGGAGATGGGGGCCGGTCCGCGGAGTGGGCAGACCATCACCGTGAGGCAGGCGCGAGTGCTGTGCAGTCAGGCCCGTGTCAATCAGCAAAGAGGCCGATAGGCCGCGAGACCGCTCCGGGATGAGTTTCAGGATACCCGAGCGCGAGCCGACCGGCACCGGAGACCTTTGCGCATGAATCATGTCTTCGAGATCGAGACCCGGGGCCCCGGCCTCTACGAGTTCACAACCGATCTCTCGGCCTGGCTGGCATCGCTCCCGCCGCGCGACGGGGTGTTGACGCTCCTGGTGCGGCATACCTCCGCCTCGCTTCTGATCCAGGAGAATGCCGACCCGGAGGTGCAGGGCGACCTCCGGGAATTCTTCCACCGCCTTGTGCCGCCGAGCAACGACCCCTCCATGCGCTACCTGCGGCACACCTACGAGGGGCCCGACGACATGCCCGCACATATCAAGGCCGCGCTCCTGCCGGTGTCGCTCGGCATCCCGGTCATTGGCGGGCGCATGGCCCTCGGCACCTGGCAGGGCGTCTACCTCTTCGAACATCGCACCCGTCCGCACCGCCGCGAAGTTGCCGTTCACCTGGCCTGATCCGCTGGATGAAGCCGCGATGGCAAGTGGCAGAAAATCCTGTGGATTGCCCCAATATCCGGTGTGTGGACAAATCCTCTACCCAAGCCATGGCCGATTCCCTATAGTCGGTCCAACAAGAGGGGGAGCACCCCCAGGAGCAGAGGTAAGGGGGACGCGATGCGCTGCCCGTTTTGTGGAAATGTTGACACCCAGGTGAAGGACTCCCGCCCGGCGGAAGATCACGTGGCCATCCGGAGGCGGCGCTTCTGTCCGGCCTGCGGCGGCCGGTTCACCACTTATGAACGGGTGCAATTGCGCGACCTGGTCGTGATCAAGTCCAATGGGCGGCGCGAGGATTTCGACCGCGACAAGCTGGAACGCTCGATCCGGATCGCGTTGCAGAAGCGCCCCGTCGAGCCGGAGCGCATGGACCAGATGATCTCTGGCATCGTGCGGCGTCTGGAGAGCATGGGCGAGACGGACATTCCCTCCAAGGTGATCGGCGAGATCGTCATGGAGAGCCTGGCCCGGATCGACACCGTCGCCTACGTGCGCTTTGCCAGCGTTTACAAGAACTTCCAGGCTGCGGACGATTTCGACAAGTTCGTCAGCGAGTTGCGACCGAACCTGCCACCCCAGGAATAGGCATGCAGGACACGGCCGCGATCGATCGCCGCTTCATGGCGATGGCGCTCGGTCTCGGCGCGCGCGGGCTTGGCCAGGTCTGGCCGAACCCGGCGGTCGGCTGCGTGATCGTCAAGGGCGGCCGCGTTCTTGGGCGTGGCTGGACGCAACCGGGCGGCCGCCCCCATGCCGAGACGGAGGCGCTGGCCCAGGCCGGCGACGCGGCGCGCGGCGCCACCGCCTATGTCACGCTGGAACCCTGTGCCCATCACGGCAAGACCCCGCCCTGCGCCGAGGCGCTGGCCGAGGCTGGCGTCGCCCGCGTCGTCAGCGCCCTGACCGATCCCGATCCGCGGGTCGCAGGGCAGGGGCACGCGCGGCTCGCCGCCGCAGGTGTCGCGCTGACGGCCGGTGTGATGGAGGCGGAGGCTCGGCGCGGCAACGAGGGGTTCCTGAGCCGCATCAACCGCGGCCGCCCCCACCTGACGTTGAAGCTCGCGACCTCCCTTGACGGACGCATCGCGACCGCGACCGGCGAGAGCCAGTGGATCACCGGCCCGGAGGCACGGCGGGCAGTTCATGCGATGCGCGCCAGCCACGATGCCGTGCTGGTCGGTGCGGGGACCGCGCGGGCTGACGATCCGAGCCTCACGGTCCGCGGCCTTGGCATCGACCGCCAACCGGTCCGCATCGTCGCCTCGCGCCGGATCGACCTGCCTACCGAGAGCCGCCTCTTCACCCGGATCGAGGAGGCCCCCGTCTGGATCTGCCACGGCCCCGATGCCGATGCCCAGCGCCACGCTGCCTGGGCCGGGCGTGGCGCTCGCTTGATCGACGTTTCCCCGAACGGCGGCCGGCAGATCGATCCGCTCTCGCTCCTGCAGGCGCTTGGCGCGGCCGGCCTGACGCGGGTGTTCTGCGAAGGCGGCGGGGCGCTCGCGGCCTCGTTGCTCAATGCGGGGCTTGTGGACGAGTTGGTGACCTTCACCGCGGGCATCGGGCTCGGCGCGGAGGGCCAGCCGGGGCTTGGCGCGATGGGGCTGGATCGTCTGGCGGAAGCGCCGAGGTTTGCGCTGGACCGGCTGGACCGGATCGGCCCGGACGTGCTTGCCCGCTGGCGTCCGGCCGAACGCGCCACTACCTGACGACCTCGCCGCACGGCACACAATTCTTCGGACGAAAAATCACCCAACGCTTACCGCCAGAGCGCGGCTCGGCTGGCGAGCAGGCCCTGCAGCCTGGAGAGAGAGCGGTTGAACGGTCCGGGCTTCGGCAGCGTGCCGCGCGCCAGCCGCTCGACCACCACTTCGGGCGGGCAGGGCAGGCCGCTGACCGGGTCGCGATAGCGGGGGTAGGCGATCAGCGCCGCATGGGCCAGCGCGGCGAGCGAGGGGCGGGCCATCCGCCGTGCCGGCACCGCCCCGAGATCGCGAGTCAGGCCCCAGCCGGCGTAGAACGGCGCGCCGAGGCAGGTGACCCTGCGCCCGCGCAGCAGCGCTTCGAACCCCATCAGCGAGGTGAGCGTCCAGACCTCGTCGACCTCTGCCAGCAGCGCGGCGGCATCGCCATGCCGGATCACCGCATCGGCAAGGGCTTCGAGCTCGCTCGAGGGCACCGCGCCAGGGCGCAGCCCGGCCTCGACATCGGGATGCGGCTTGTAGACCAGGACGGCGTCCGGGTTGGCCTCGCGCGTGGCACGCAGCAGGCCGAGGTTGTCGCGGATCTCCCCGCACCCGAGACAGACCGAGGCATCGTCCTCGACCTGGCCGGGCACCAGGATCCTCCGACCCTCCGGCAGGCTGGGGAGGGCCTCGGCGGCGAGGTTGTATTTCGTGAGCCCGGCCTCGGTGAGGCGGAGCACCAGCCGCTCGGCCCGGCGGAGCCCTTCGGGGGGCAGCGCCGCGGCCTCGGCGATAAGCATCTCCAGCCGGCTCTCCCGGGAGGGATCGTAGTAGATGCCAAGGTCGTCGGCGACCAGTGACAGCGGAGGCACCAGTTCCGCCCCGAGCCCGCGCGAGCGCAGGAACCCGTCCTCGACGCGGATCAGCGGCACGTTGGCCCGCTCTGCGGCGTCCTGCAACTCCGGCCTCACGCTGCCTGCCCAGGCGAGCACCGGGCGTCCGTCCTTCCTGGCCTGACGGCAGGCCGATGTTGCGTCGCGGAAGCGCAACCGGCAGGTGCCGCCGAAGAAGCCTTGCAGAGTCGGGCGCTTCCAGAGTCGCATGCCGGTCGCGACATAGCCCGCACGATCCTCGCGGAAGGCCCGGACCCGCGCCTCGAGCCCATCGATCGCTTCTTCCAGTGTGCAGACCCGGTCGCGGCAGGGATCGTACCAGGTCGGATAGAGGATCATTGCCCCGGCAAAGAGCTGCGCGCGGGTGAGGCGGCGCTGGCGTCGGTCGACGGGCCGCACATCCTCGGTAAGCCCCCATCCGGCGTAGAAGGGCTGGCCGAAGACCTTGGGTCGATGGCCGGCGAGGATGGCTTCGAAGCCCAATTGGGAGGAGACGGTATGGACCTGCACCGCGCCATCGAGCAGATGCCAGGTCGAGACCGGGCCGGTGCAGACCTCGATCCCTTCGGGCAGGTCCTCCGGGTCGAAATGGCCCGGGCGATGGCCGGCGGTCGTCTCGGGATGAGTACGCACGAGGATGCGGGCGCCGGGATTGTCGAGCCGCGCCTCCGTCAGCATCTCGGCAAAACTGGTGGCCGAGGCGCCGGCGTGGCGGATCGAGGCATCGCCGCGGGTCTGGTCGATCACCAGGATATAGCCCGGCGCCGGCGGGGGCAGGTCCGGGTCGAAGGCGTTGTACTTGCTCAGATGCCCCCGGCGTATCCGATCCATCGCCAGCCGGGCGCGGTCCAGCAGGGCGGTGTCGTCAAGCGGCTCGTTGGCAAGGATCTCCTCGAGATCCGAGGGCTGGGCGCTGTCGAAATGCACTCCCGAGGTGTCTATTTGGAGCCCTATGGGTGGCTCACCGGCGCGGCCGAGATGGATGGAGCGGAGAAAGGGATCCTCGATCCGAAGGAGCCGCGCGCCGCTTCGCGCCGCCATCGCCTCGCCCCGCGCGGCGGTCGGGCTGTGACCCCAGACGCCGACCCAGTCCTCCGGGCCGGGGCGCCCGGTGGTGACGTTCCAGCCGGCGAGCGCCAGTATGCGCCGCAGACGCCGGTTCAGGAAGCCGCCGTTGTAGATGAAAAGCCGCCGCGGAGAGGTCTCCGCGGCGGCATCGATGGGGGTATTTTCCACGCGCGCGGCCTACTTGCCGGCGAGTTGGGAATAGTTCGCCAAGGGCGTCAGGCTGCCCGTAACCGCCGAGAGCGTCTTCTGCCAACGCACGAAGGGCGCCTGCGTGACGTAGAGCGTGTCGTCGTCGCGGATCGCGAAGTCGCGGGCCTCGAACATTCCGTTCGGCTCGGTCAGGTCGAGCACGTAGACCATGCGCTGATCGCCCACGAGGTCGTTGCGGCCCAGCACGGCACGCGCGATGGACTCGGGCTCGTTGCGGAACACGAAGACGCCGGTCGGGTCGGCGAGGTTGCTGTTGAGCCCGCCCACCTGCGCGATCGCCTCGATGGCCGAAAGGGTCTGGGTCTCGAAGCGGATACGGTTCTGGGAGCCGGTCGCCCCGAGCACCGAGAAGGAGCGGGTGTCTTCCTCGACCAGGATGCGGTCGCCGCCGCGCAGGGCGATGTCGAGCCGAGGATCGGCGAAGAGATCCTGGAACCAGACCTTGGACTGGTGGCTGCCACGCATCACGGTGATCTGGGCAATCTCCGGCGTAACAGTAACCCCGCCAGCCTCGGCCAGCATTGCGGAGAGCCGCCGGGTGGGGCGTTCGATCGGGTAGACGCCCTGCGAGGCGATGCCGCCCATGACCGAGACCGTGGCGCCGTCGCCGGCGAGCCGGGTGACGATCACCTGCGGGTCCGGCGTCTGGGCGTCGAGCTTCTCGGTGATGATCTGGCGCAGGCGTTCGGGCGTGTTGCCGGCAGCGCGGATGCGCCCGGCATAGGGCACGAAGATGAAGCCGGAGCCGTCGACCTGCACCTCGTCGAGAGCGGTTGCGGCCTGTCCGGCGCTCGACAACAGACCGTCGTCAACGTTCTCCCAGACCCTGAGGCCCAGCGTGTCGCCGGGGCGGATGGTGTCGGAGCCCACTTCGCCGGCGTTCAGGAACTCGCTGGAAAAGCCCAGCACCGGGGTGACGGAGGTGGCGCGGGTAACGCGGTCGTTTACCGATACGACGAAGGCATCGCCGTTCTCGAGAACCGAGCCGGAATAGATTTCGGATTTGCTGGGGCCGGATCGCGGCAGCGCGCAGCCGCTGGCAACCGATGCCACCAGGCACAGGGCCAACGCCTTGGCCCAGCGGGATTGTCTCTTGTTCACTGCTCGGGCTCCTTGGACGGATTTGTGCCTCAAGTTTTGCGGACAAACCTACAGCAGACCGTGGAAAAGGGAAGGCCGCCGCGCAGCCGGGCGGCGAGTGTTGCGCCGGCGCCGCGCCCGTTCGCGCAACGGGCGCGCGATGCAAAGCTCACTTGACGAGCCGGAGCTGTTGCCGGGGCGCCGAGTTGCCGGAGGCGAGGGCGTCATAGGGGTCCTGCGGGGCGAGGATCATGTCCACCACCTGCCGCAGGAGCTCGCGCCGTCCGCGCGCGGAGTAGAAGCCGCCGGTGACCTGCGAGGTCTCCAGCAGGTAGGAGCGATAGGTGCGGTAGGCGCGGCTGTCGGGGCGGGTGGGGGCGGCGAAGAACTCCGCCAACGGCTGATCGGAGACGAATTCCGGCTTGTCATAGACCGCCGCACCGAAGCTGCGCAGCGGCAAGCCGCGCCAGAGCACCTGTTGGCCGGCGGTCGAATTCACTGTGACCGCGCTGCGGGCGTGATCGAGCAGCATGGCCAGCTTGCCGCCGGGGACGAAATGCACCCGTTCGGACACGCCGGCCTCTGCGGCCAGCCGAGCGATGTCCGGCCGGAGCGGGCTGCGCCCGTCTTCCAGCGGGTGCGCCTTGAAGACGAGGTGGTGATGCCGCGGCGCGCCGGTGGCGAAGGCTTCGATGCAGAGCTGCAGGAATTCTTCCATCGTCTCGAAGGGGCCATGCGCCTGGAAACTGGAGTCGTGTTCGAGCTGCAGCAGCACGAGGTGATAGGGCGCGCCGGCGCGCAGGATGGCGCGGGTGGCGAGGTGGCGCTCCAGCCGGTGCGCGGGCAGCAGCAGGAGCCGCTTCAGGTGCAGCCGGAATTCCTGCCGAACGTTCAGGGCGCGATGCGGGCGAAAGCCGGCGTAGCGGCGGTTCCGGAACATGACGTGCCAGTGGTAGAGCGCGCCGAACCAGATGTGCTGTCGGGTGTCGCCCCAGTGGCTGGGCGGATCCGGCAGGTCAGGGTCGGAATGCGCGAGCGCCGCCCGCATCGCGTCGACGCCGAGCTGCATCAGCCGGGAATGGCCGTTGGAGCCGCCGCGCTCGTAAGTGACCCAATAGGGGCGCAGGTAGCCCTCCTCGAAGACATGAACCGTCAGGCCGCGCGCGCGGGCCTGCCGCACGGCCTCGGCGTGGATCGGGCGGATGTCGCCATAGAGCACCAGGTCGGTGATGCGCTTCTCGTCCAGCAGCGCGGCGCAGCGCGCGGGCCAGGCATCCGGGCCTTCCGCAAAGGGCAGGTAGCTCGGCCGGTCGGGCCAGAAGGCCGCGTCGCCCGCGTTGAATCCGACCCGCCAGACCTCCGCCCCGGCGGCGCGCAGCATCGCGCCGAGCTGGCCAAAGAACGGCCCGTGCGGCCCCTGCAGGAACAGGAACCGCCGGGCAGGCGCGGGGGCGCTTTCGGTGGGCGTGCCGGGCTGTCTCATCGCCTGGCATCTATCGCGCCCCCGGCGGCGCCTGTCACCCCTTTCCTGAGGGGTCGGGCGAGATATGCACGCCGCGTGTCGGCCTGGCCTCGACCCGGGCGGGAGTGACGGTTTGGCGCTTGCCGCCGGTCCCGCGCGCCGTTACCTCACGGGAAAGCCACGAAGGAGTCCCCCATGTTCACCGGAATCGTGACCGACATCGGCGAAATCCGGGCGCTGGAGCGCCGCGGCGATCTGCGGGCGCAGATCGGCACAAGCTACGACATGGACACCGTCGACATGGGCGCCTCGATCGCCTGCGCGGGGGTCTGCCTGACGGTGGTCGACAAGGGGCCGGACTGGTTCAGCGTCGACATCTCGGCCGAGACCGTGAGCAAGACCAACATCGCCGACTGGACCGTCGGCGGGCGTATCAACCTCGAGCGCGCGCTCAAGGTGGGCGACGAGCTCGGCGGGCATATCGTGTCGGGCCATGTCGACGGGGTGGCCGAGGTGATCGCCATGGCCGAGGAGGGGGACAGCACCCGCGTCACCTTCCGGGCGCCCGAGGCGCTCGCCAAGTTCATCGCGCCGAAGGGTTCGGTGGCGCTCGACGGCACCTCGCTGACGGTCAACGAGGTCGATGGCCGGGATTTCGGCATCAATTTCATCCCCCACACCAAGGAAGTCACGACCTGGGGCCGGGTGAAGACGGGCGACCGGATCAACCTCGAGATCGACACGCTCGCCCGTTACGTGGCGCGGCTGGCCGAGGCCGGCTGACCTCGGCGCCCGCGTTTCTAGCGGCGTAGAGCACGAAGATTTCATGTCTCCGGCGGGGGTATTTCCGCCAAGAAGACGCAGAAGCTGCGCAGGGCGGTTGAAGATTGCCCGCGTGACGGCTTATCTGAGCGGCACCAGAGCAGGAGGTTCCGCCATGATGCAGCAAATGCCACGTCCCGTCCGAGATATCGACCCCAAGGGGGCGCGGCGGCTCGGCGATCTGCCGGACTGGGATCTCAGCGATCTCTACACCGCACCGGACGCGATGGAGCTGAAGCGGGACATGGACTGGCTGGAACAGGCCTGTCTGAGCTTTGCCGAGGATTACGAGGGCAAGCTCGCCGCGCTTGATGCCGCGGGACTGCTGGAATGCGTGCTGCGCTACGAGAAGATCGAGGTGATCGCCGGGCGCATCATGTCCTTTGCGGGTCTGCGCTATTACCAGAACACGATCGATGCCGAGCGGGCGCAATTCCTTGGCAATTGCCAGGAGAAGATCACCAATTTCACCACGCCGCTGGTCTTCTTCAGCCTGGAGCTGAACCGTATCGAGGACGAGGCGCTGGCCACTCTGCTGGCGGAGAACGAGGATCTGCACCGCTACAAGCCGATCTTCGACAAGCTGCGCGCGATGAAGCCCTACCAGCTCTCCGACGAGCTGGAGAAGTTCCTGCACGACCAGTCGACCGTCGGCGCTGCGGCCTGGAACCGGCTTTTCGACGAGACCATGGCTGGGCTGCAATTCGAGGTGCAGGGCGAGACCCACAGCCTGGAATCGACGCTGAACTTCCTGACCGAGAAGGACCGGGAGCTGCGCGAGGCCGCCGCCCGCGAACTGGCCCGCGTTTTCTCCGAGAACCTTTCGCTCTTTGCCCGCGTGCACAACACCCTGGCCAAGGAGAAGGAGATCGAGGATCGCTGGCGTGGGATGCCGACACCGCAGACCGGCCGTCACCTGTCCAACCAGGTCGAGCCCGAGGTGGTCGAGGCGCTGCGCAATGCCGTGGTCAACGCCTACCCGCAGCTCAGCCACCGCTACTACGACCTCAAGCGCAAGTGGCTCGGGCTGAACGCGCTGGAGGTCTGGGACCGCAACGCGCCGCTGCCGATGGAGGACACCCGGATCGTCGACTGGGAGGAGGCGAAGCAGACCGTTCTCGACGCCTATGCCGGGTTCAGCCCGCGCATGGCCGAGATCGCCGCGCCGTTCTTCGAGAAGGGCTGGATCGACGCCGGGGTGAAGCCCGGTAAGGCCCCCGGCGCCTTTGCCCACCCGACCGTCGTGGACGTGCATCCCTACGTGATGCTCAACTACCTCGGCAAGCCGCGGGACGTGATGACGCTCGCCCACGAACTCGGGCACGGCGTGCACCAGGTGCTGGCCGCGGGGCAGGGCGAACTGCTGGCCTCCACGCCTCTCACCCTCGCCGAGACCGCGAGCGTCTTCGGCGAGATGCTCACGTTCCGCAAGCTTCTCTCGCAGGCCAGGACCCCGTCGCAGCGCAAGGTGTTGCTGGCCGGCAAGGTCGAGGACATGATCAACACCGTGGTCCGGCAGATCGCCTTCTACGATTTCGAGTGCAAGCTGCACGAGGCACGCCGCAAGAGCGAGCTGACCCCGGACGAGATCAACGCGCTCTGGATGTCGGTGCAGGGCGAGAGCCTCGGCCCGGCGTTCAGCTTCATGGACGGCTACGAGACCTTCTGGTCCTACATCCCGCATTTCGTCCACTCGCCCTTCTATGTCTATGCCTATGCCTTCGGCGACGGGCTGGTGAACGCGCTCTACGCGGTCTACGAGGAGGGTGACCCGAGCTTCCAGGAGAAATATTTCGAGATGCTCAAGGCTGGCGGCTCCAAGCATCACAAGGAGCTGCTGGCGCCCTTCGGTCTCGACGCCACCGATCCTTCATTCTGGGACAAGGGGCTGGCAATGATCTCCGGCATGATCGACGAGTTGGAGGCGATGGAGGGCTGAGCGTGGATCAGATCCCGCAGGCTTCGAGGATCTGCTCCCGGAAGGCGCCGGTGCCTGTCATCGGCGCTTCGAAGATCACGTCGCCCGAGGGGCTGGTCAGCTCCAGCGTGCTTCCCTGGGCGAACTCCCGCAGCACGGTGTCGCTGGTCTCCAGCCGGCCGACAAAGGCCTTGTCGGCCTCGTAGTAGAAGCCCAAGATCGGGTGCTTGGCGCGGTTGCCGCCGGACAGGACGATCCACATCATCATGTCGTCCGCAGTGTCGTCGGCGTTCTTCATCCCCGCGTGCGGTCCGCCCGTGAGCACCAGCGACAGCCACGTGCCGGTGTTGCGATTGCAGCCAAGCGTCAGCGTCTTCTCTCCAACCGTGATCAGGCCGCCCGCACTCTCCCCGTTGGTGGCGATCGCCGAGCTCCAGGTTTGCGCCTCGGCGGCGGTGCCGGCGGCGACGAGCAGCGGGAGGAGAAGGGAACGGAGAGAAACGCGCATCTGAAAAGCCCTGTGGTCCGGATTTCGACGGGCACCGGCCTCCCGGCGCCCGCGTTCCCAGACACATAGCATCCGGGCGACGATTCGCCATCCGCGCCGGGGATGGCGGTCCGAGGCTAGAAAGGGTCGAAGGCGACGAGGCCGTAGTCGAAGCTCTCGAGGCGGTAATCCTCGATCCTGAGCGTGAAATCCTCGGCCCGGAGCAGCGTGTCGCCCTTGCGGTAAAGCAGGTCGACCTCGTTCTCCCGCACGCCTTCGAGGGTGATCAGATCGGACTCGGTGAAATCGGTCACCCGGTCATCGCCCGCCGAGATGATGAAATGGTCGAACCCCTTGCCGCCGGTCAGTATGTCGTTGCCCGCGCCGCCGGTCAGCGTGTCGTGGCCGCCGCCTCCGATAAGCCGGTCGGCCCCGGCGTCGCCGAACAGCCGGTCGTCGCCCGCGCCGCCATAGATCATTCAATGCCTTTCGGAAATACTCCCGCAAGGCGTATCACGAAAAGACACTGAAATCTCTTCCGGAATTCCGGACCGGCGGGCTCAGTCCAGTTCGGTCCAGGGCCAGGGCTTCACCTCGCTCGCGGCGGTCTGGTAGCGCGCCGCCTTGGCGATCCAGATGCCGAGGTCGGTGCCGAAATCGGCCAGCCGATCGTTCGGCTTGCGGTGGTTAAGCAGCATGATGATCAGCTGCACCACCGTCGCCACGCCAAGCACAGTCTGGGCGATACCGATCATGAAATAGATGATCAGCATGTAGACCAGCCGCAGCAGCAGCGGCTCCTGCGGGCCTGCGTGGGGCTGCGGCCCGTGCAGGCGGCCGTCGATGTCTTCGTTGCGCATGGGGCGGCTCCGTGTCCGGGACGGCCCGACATTAACGCCTGTGCCGCAACGTTCAACACCCCGAATGGCATGGTCGTGGCCGGGCAGGCTTGGCAGCGGGCAGGGCGCGTGTTTCTCTCCCGCCCGCGACAACAGGGGGCGGTCTGATGCGGGTTTTCGGGAAATGGCTGGGGCGGGTGCTCTTCGGGCTCGCTGTGCTGCTGGCGGCGTTTCTGACCGTCGCGCCCGGATACGTGGAGCGGAGCCGGAACGCGGTGGCGCCGCACGATCCCTGGCCGGTCAGCGCCGAGGCGCAGGCGCTGCACGAGACGCTGCTGGTGGGCGACTGGCACGCCGACAGCCTGCTGTGGAAGCGCGACCTGCTGAAGCGCGCGTCGCGGGGGCAGGTGGACCTGCCGCGCCTGATCGAGGGCAATGTCGGTCTGCAGGTCTTCACCGCCGTCACCAAGAGCCCCGCGGGCCAGAATTACGAGGCCAACGCGACGGACGCCTTCGACAACATCACCGCCCTCGCCATCGGCCAGCTTTGGCCGATGCGGACCTGGGGCAGCCTGCTGGGTCGTGCGCTCTACCAGGCCGAGAAGCTGCACCGCTTTGCCGAGGCGAGCGACGGGCAACTCCGCATCATCCGCACGAAGGGCGACCTGGAGGCCGTGCTCGCGGCCCGCGCTTCGGGCGAGACGGTCGTGGGGGCGCTGCTCGGGATCGAGGGCTCGCACCCGCTGGAGGGTGATCTGGCCAATCTCGACGCGCTGGAGGCCGCCGGGCACCGGGTGATCGGGTTGCAGCACTTCTTCGACAACGAGATCGGCGGCTCGCTGCACGGGCTGGCCAATGCCGGCCTCACCGATTTCGGCCGCGAGGTGGTGGCCGAGATCGAGCGCCGCGGCATGGTGATGGACCTCGCCCATTCCAGCCCCCGCGTCGCGGCCGAGGCGCTGCAACTCGTCTCCAGCCCCGTCATCGTCAGCCACACCGGGATCTATTCCCATTGCGAGGTGAAGCGGAACTTCCTCGACTCGCTGATGGTCGAGGTCGCCCGCTCGGGCGGCGTGATCGGCATCGGCTACTGGAAGGACGTGACCTGCGACGACAGCCCCGCCGGCGTCGCTGGTGCGATCAAGGCTGCCATCGATGTGGTGGGCGAGGACCACGTCTCGCTCGGCTCCGATTTCGACGGCTCCGTCGCCACCGCCTTCGACACCTCCGAACTGCCCGCGCTCACCCAGGCCCTGCTGGACGCCGGCCTCACCGAGGCGCAGATCAGAAAGGTCATGGGCGAGAACATGGTCCGAGTACTGCGGGCGCGTTTGCCACAGTGAAATGATCCGCGCGATCCGGAAGGGAGCGCGGGCAGGGACCCTGCCGGCCTTGTAGGGCCTGCCTGCGGTCTTCTATCAATGGGGGAGCACCGAGGTGCTCCCTTGTAACGCGGGAGCGCTGTCGTCCGATGCCCGCCGCGCCGGAGAGCCGCCATGGTCTGGATCATCGCCCATGTCGTCATCGTCACCCTGTTTCTGGGGCGCATCCTTCTGCGCCCGCACCGGCTGCCCGAATCCCGCATGGCGTGGATGGTCGTCGTGTTGGCGGTGCCCTACCTCGGCGCGCTGATCTATCTGCTGCTGGGCGAAACGAGCATCGGGCGCGAGCGTACGGCGCGAGTGCGGCGCGTCCTCGACACTCTTCCCCGGCCCGAGGCGGCGCCGGGATGGGAGATGCCCGACGACACCGGAGCGGTTGCCGGCAGCTACGCGCCGCTCTTCAACGTCGGCAAGTCGATTAGCGGCCATTCGGTGGCGAGTGGGAACAAGGCGGTTCTGATGGCCGATTCCGACGCGACGATCGAGGCCATGGTGGCAGATATTGATGCCGCCACCGACCATGTCCACCTGATGTTCTACATCTGGCTCGCCGACGGCAACGGCACCCGGATGGCCGAGGCGCTGAAGCGGGCCGCGGCGCGGGGCGTCCGCTGTCGGGCGATGGTGGACGACCTGGGTTCGCGCGATCTGGTCCGCAGCCCGCTCTGGTCCGAGATGCAGGAAGCGGGCGTGCAGCTGGCGCGGGCGCTTCCTGTCGGCAATCCCCTTGTGCGCATCTTCGACGGCCGGGTCGACCTGCGCAATCACCGCAAGATCCTGGTGATCGACAATCGCACCACCTATTGCGGGAGTCAGAACTGCGCCGACCCGGCGTTCCTGCCCAAGGCGAACTATGGCCCGTGGGTCGATGCGATGATGCGCTTCGAGGGTCCGGTCGTGCGCCAGAACCAGCACCTGTTTGCCAGCGACTGGATGTCGAGCGTCGACGAGGACATCAGCGACTTGCTGCAACGGCCGATGCCGCCAGCCGTGCCGGGCTTTCCGGCGCAGGTGGTGGCCACCGGGCCGACGTTCCGCGACTCCGCGATGCCGGAACTGTTCACGACGCTGATCCACGCCGCGCGGCGGGAGCTGTTTATCACCACGCCCTATTATGTGCCCAACAGCGCCATCCAGTCTGCGCTCTGCGCCGCCGCCAACCGAGGCGTCGACACCACGATCATCTTTCCGGCCCGCAACGACGATTTCGCCGTCGGCGCCACAGCCCGAAGCTATTACGAGGACCTTCTGATCGCGGGGGTCAAGATCGGTGAATACCAGCCCGGCCTGCTTCACACCAAGTCGCTGACGCTGGACGGGGAGGTGACGCTGATCGGTTCCGCCAACATGGACCGGCGCAGTTTCGATCTGAACTACGAGAACAACATCCTGCTGCACGACCCGGCCACCACTGCCGCGATGCGCGCCCGCCAGCAGGAGTACCTCGCCAGCAGCCGCGCCGTGACGCTCCAGCAGGTTCAGGCCTGGAGCATCTGGCAGCGTATGTGGAACAACCTGCTCGCCATCGTCGGGCCGGTCCTGTAGCCCTCCGGCCGGTGCGGGTCAGGCCGGCCCGGGATCGGCGGCGAAGATTATGTCCATCGCGGCCTGGGTGCCACGGCTGAATTCCAGCGGGCAGGGGTAGGGCGCGCCGCTGCGCAGGCTCTCGCAGAAGTTCTGCACCTGCAACACGTAATGGTTCACCCCCGGCCAGCGCTCGGTGATCGTTTCGTTGCCGCGGATCAGGTCGAGCCGCGCCTCGCCGTGGACATTGGCATTGAACGGATAGTCGAGCCGCAGCAGCCCCTTTTCGCCGTGGAACACCATCTCCTGGTAGGGCGCGAGGCGGGTGGAGAGCATCATCGACATCTCGAAGGAGGGGAAGACGAGCTGGCTGCGCGACGTAGTGTCGTATCCGTCGACCCAGGTAATCCGCGCGGTAGCGGAGACCGGTTCCTCGCCGGTCACGAAGCGCACGGTGCCGAGCGGATAGACCCCGATGTCGGGCAGTGCGCCGCCGCCGCTCTGCGCCTGGTTGCGGATGTTGCCGGGGTCGGGGTTGTTGTAGGAGAACGCGCCGCGCACGTCGGTCAGCTTGCCGATGGCGCCGTCCGCGATCATCTCCTTGGCGCGGATCCACTGGGGGTGGTGTACCACCATGTAGGCCTCTGCCGCGAGCTTCCCGGCCGCGTCGCGCGCCGCGATCAGCCGGTCGAACTCCCCGGCCTCCAGCGTGATCGGCTTCTCGCAGAGCACCGGCTTGCCCGCCGCCAGTGCCCGCAGGGTCCATTCCACGTGCAGGTGGTTGGGCAGCGGCACGTAGACCGCGTCGATCTGCGAGTCGGTGAGCAGGGCGTCGTAGTTCTTGTGGATGCGGATGCCCGGGAACAGCTCCGAGAACGCCGCCGCCTTCTCGTCCGAGGAGGTCGCCAGCGCGGCCAGCTGCGCCCCGCGGGCGGCGTGGATCGCCGGCCCCATGTGCTGCCGGGCGAAGTTCGACGCCCCCAGAATACCCCAGCGGATCGTTTTCATGACAAACCTCCTCGTGTGTCTCCCGGATGCGCCGGCTCGACGCCGGGGCATCCGCCCGCGGCCACCATCGGGCGGGACTGGGGCGTTGTCAAAGGGCGTGGTGAGTCGCGCCGTCACAGGGGTGTCGGTGTCGTCGGGTGTGCCTGTGTAAAAATGCGAGGAAACCGCCTGTTTCCATGCGGGTACCCCAATTATTTCACAGTTTGAATGTATTCTGCGGGGGCCGGGTCGGGGTGTTGCGCTAACGGTGAAGGATGGTCGCAGTTACTTCGCCCGGAAGAGGGGCGATAACCGCTCTGCTGCGTTGCGGCACAGGCAGCGCGACGGGGCAAGAACATCCATTCGAGCGAGGTTGAAATGGTCAGCAGGTCCACAGTGAAATCCCTCAAGCCGGTGGCGACACCGGCCAATGCCGACAGCCAGCCGGTCGCCCGCACCGTCCCGGCGCCGGCGGCCTCCAGGCCCCAGCCGACGCATCGCCGCTACCACAACCTCGATCGCTCGATCCGCGCCAAGAACGCACAGCTCACCAACGGCATGTCCGTCAACGCGTCACAGGCGGCCTGGACCGACTGGGCCAAGCATCTCGCCCAGGCGCCGGGCAGGCAGCAGGAACTGGCCGAGAAGGCGGTCGACAACGCGCGCAAGCTCTGGTTCGGCGTCATGGGCATCGGCGAGGGGTTCGCGCCGAAGAAGGGCGACAACCGCTTCAGTCACGAGGGCTGGGACGCCCCTCCGTTCTCGTTCTGGAAACAAAGCCACCTCGCGATGGAGGATTGGTGGGGGGAGGCCACCACCGAAGTGCGCGGAATGCGCCACAAGTCGAGCGAGCGCGTGGCCTTTCAGGCGCGGCAGATCCTCGACGCCTTTTCCCCCTCCAACTACCTGTTCTCCAACCCCGAGGTGATCGCAAAGACGCTCGAGACCAGCGGCCAGAACCTCGTGGCGGGGGGCCGCAACCTCACCGACGACCTGATCCGGGAACTGACCGGCGAGAAGGAGCCGATGCCGGAGCAGTTCCGCGTCGGCGAGACCATCGCCTGCACGCCGGGCCAGGTGGTCTATCGCAACGAACTGATGGAGCTGATCCAGTACACGCCGACCACGGCGAAGGTGCAGGCGGAGCCGATCCTGATCGTGCCGGCCTGGATCATGAAGTACTACATCCTCGACCTCAGCCAGCACAATTCGCTGATCAAGTACCTCGTCGACGAAGGCTTCACCGTCTTCGCGATCTCCTGGGTCAACCCGGATGCCAGCCTCGCCGATTGTGGGCTGGACGACTACCGCAAGCGCGGGGTGATGGCGGCGCTCGACGCGGTGACGGCGATCGTGCCGGACCGCAAGGTCCACGCCTGCGGCTACTGCCTCGGTGGCACGATCCTGTCGATCTCGGCGGCGACGATGGCCCGCGACGGTGACGACCGGCTCGCTTCGGTCTCGCTGCTCACCGCGCAGACCGACTTCACCGAGGCCGGCGAGGTGATGATGTTCCTCGACGAGAGCCAGATCGCCTATCTCGAGGACATGATGTGGGATCAGGGCTATCTCGATCAGGACCAGATGGCCGGCGCCTTCCAGGCACTGCGCGCCGAGGACCTGATCTGGGCCCGTGCGATCAACCGCTACTTGCTGGGCGAGCAGGAACGGCCCTTCGACATCTCCGCCTGGAACGCCGACGCGACGCGCATGCCCTACCGGATGCATTCCGAGTACCTGCGCGGCCTGTTCCTGGAAAACCGGCTCACCGGCGGGCGTTACGCGGTGGAGGGCAAGGTGATCGCGCTCTCCGACATCTCCGCGCCGTTCTTCGTGGTGGGCACCGAGAAGGACCACATCGCGCCGTGGAAATCGGTCTACAAGATCCGGCTCTTCAACGACGCGGAGCAGACCTTCGTGCTGACGGCAGGCGGGCACAATTCCGGGATCGTCAGCGAGCCGGGCCATGCGCGCCGCAGCTTCCGTGTGGGTGTGCGCAGCCCGGACGAGCTCTATCAGGACCCGGATAGCTGGGTGCAGAGCCACGAGCCGCAGGAGGGCTCCTGGTGGCCGGTCTGGGCCGAGTTCCTGCGCGGCAAGGGCAGCGGCCAGCAGGTGCCGCCGCCACCGATGGGCAATGCCCGGGCCGGGTTCAAGCCGCTCTGCAAGGCACCGGGGACCTACGTCCACCAGGCCTGACGCGGCTCGCGCGGGTCAGTGAGCGCCTCCGCGCCACTGACCCGGCGCCGTGGCGTTGGTCGTCCAGTGCTCCTGACGGAAGTAGCGGCTGCCATCCGCCAGCCAACTGGCCGGCGGCCAGGTGAACGCCACCAGCAGGACCAGCAGCCCGACGATCCCGAGCGCCAGAAAGGCCTCGCGCCGATGGCCGCCCGGATGCGCGGGCGTGCCGCCCAAGAGCGAGCGATAGACCGGCAGGTGCACCAGCACGTGCCAGGCGACGAGCCCAAGGAACAGGACCGCGGCTGTCGCGTGCAGCGTCTCCCAGCCACCCCGGTCCAGCCCCACGACCTGCCAGCCGGACTGGTTGGCGATCCGGCCCGTCGGCGCGATGTAAAGGATGATCCCGCTTAGCAGCAGGACCGGAAAGGTCAGGCTGACCCCGAAAACGGCAAAGGCCCGGCCAGTGAAATGCGCGTAGCGCTGCGGAACGGCAGCCTGCGGCGCGGTGGAATGCGCGGCGTTCATCTCTTTCTCCCTCCAGCGGCGGATCCTGCCGGAAGGGCAGGAGATCCGCCCATGGTTGGAACGTGGGAGAGCGGTGCTTCCGTCGCAAGTGGGGGTGATTTCCGGCGTGCACGAAAAGGCCCCGCCTGCGGAGCAAGCGGGGCGTTCTGTGTCGTCACGGGGGCGCCCGGTCAGGCGGCCGTCATGATGCCTTTTTCGCGGGCGAGTTCCTTCATCCGCTTCTGCAGCTTTTCGAAGGCGCGCACCTCGATCTGGCGGATCCGCTCGCGGCTGACGTCATAGACGCCGCTGAGTTCCTCCAGCGTCACCGGCGGCTCGGCCAGGCGGCGCTGCGTGAGGATGTCCTTCTCGCGGTCGTTGAGCGCGTCCATCGCCTCCAGCAGCAGATCGCGGCGCACCGACATCTCGTTGCTCTCGGCATATTGCTCGGCCTGGTCGGCGTCCTCGTCCTCCAGCCAGTCCTGCCACTGGGTCGTGGTGTCGCCGTCGGAGCCCACGGTGGCGTTGAGCGAGGCGTCGCCCCCCGACAGCCGCCGGTTCATCGAGATCACCTCTTCCTCGGTCACGCCGAGATCGGTGGCGATCCGGGTCACATTCTCCGGCCGCATATCGCCCTCTTCAAGGGCTCCGATGCGCGACTTGGCCTTGCGCAGGTTGAAGAACAGCTTCTTCTGCGCCGAGGTCGTGCCGAGCTTAACCAGGGACCACGATCGCAGGATGTATTCCTGGATCGAAGCGCGGATCCACCACATGGCGTAGGTGGCCAGTCGAAAGCCCTTTTCAGGGTCGAAGCGCTTGACGGCCTGCATCAGTCCCACGTTGGCCTCCGAGATCACCTCGGCCTGGGGAAGGCCGTAGCCGCGGTAGCCCATGGCGATCTTGGCGGCGAGGCGCAGGTGGCTCGTCACCATCTTGTGCGCGGCCTCGGTGTCCTGGTGATCGACCCACCGCTTGGCCAGCATGTACTCTTCTTCCGGCTCCAGCATCGGAAACTTGCGAATTTCCTGCAGGTACCGGTTCAGCCCCTGCTCCGGAGAGGGGGCGGGAAGGCTCGTGTAATTACTCATCTCTATCGTCCCTCCTAGCCTGTCGGATACTTCGCACGACGTTGGTGCAAAGTTCTTGAGGTAATATGTATGAACTGAACCGTTCGGTTCAAGTGAGCGCGTTTGCGATAACGGCGCTTCCTTGTCTCAACTATAGACCCGCGCCCGCCGCCGCGTAAGACGGCTGCAATGTCTCTCACGGGGTGTTCACTGAATATTACAAGGCCTTCCCGGTGGGTTTTGTTTCCGAAAACCTCCATTCCGGCCGCCGTGTCTCGCTGGAAACCCGCCCCGTGGCACAGTTGAGCCATACTCCGGCCAATCTGCAGCGGTTACCTGCATCAGGCGTCAGTCCTCCACGGGCAGCGCGCAGAGCCGGATTCACGTCAGGACATTTCAATCAATGAAGACCTTTTCCTTCGCTGCGTTCATCCTGGTCATGTTCGTGATCTTCGTGATCAACACCGGCGTCGCCTCGCATCTGGCAGGCCCGGTCCTGAAAAACGGCGAGACGCCCGATTCCGCGCAGCGCGCCTCGGCGTTCAAGGGGATGATCACCGGCATGCTGTCCGGCAAGGAGATCCTGATGGGGTATCGCCGCTTCGACGCGGCGGTCGAGGACGGCAAGCTCGTCTTCCACGGCGGCGCTTTCACCTTCGAGGATCGCGACGCCCCCGAGACCTTCGTGCCCTATGTCTTCGAATTCGACGGCACCGCCTTCACCGGGATCTCGCCGCGCCACGTTCCCGATGTCGAAGCCTATTTCGCCCGCTACGACGCGGCCTATCCGGTCCCGACGGCCGCCCCTGCCTCCGATTGCGTGAATCCCCGGCCGGAGGGCGTCACGGCGGAGGGCGTGCCGCTCCGGGCGCCGATCCTGTGCCGCCTGCCGTCCCTGCTGCCCGATGGCGAGACGGCGATGATCGGCATCCTGTATCCGGATCCCACCGCCCTGCCGCTGGCCGATGGCGATGCAACCTGCCGGGGCGAGGTTCGGCACTGGCAGAGCCTGCCCGGTTTCGAGGACATCGGGATCGTGTTCTGCGTCGTGATGGACCGCGCGTTCGAGCGGGATGCCTACAGCGCGGTGAACTGGATGGATGTCATCTTCTACCAGGCCTACGGCACCCGGCTGCTGAACATGCGGGCCGACCGGAGGAACTTCCAGAGCATCGAGCGCTAGTCCCGGCCCGCCGGGCTCAGGACGTTCCGCCCTGCAGCTTTGCGACCAGCCCGGCCATATCCTCCGGTAGCGGGCTCTCGAAATCGAGCCGCTCGCCGCTGACCGGGTGGACGAAGCCGAGGGTGGCGGCGTGGAGCGCCTGCCGCGGGAAGGCGTCGACCGCGGCCGCGGCGTCCGCGCCAAGCGCCCTGGCCGAGGCCTTGCGACGGCCGCCGTATACCGGATCGCCGATCAGCGCGTGGCCCACGTGGGACATGTGCACGCGGATCTGATGGGTGCGGCCGGTTTCCAGCCGACATTCCACCAGCGCCGCCGCCGGGGGCGTGCCGAATGGATCGAGCACCCGCAGCCGGGTGACGGCGTGCCGCCCGCCGTCCCAGACCACGGCCTGCCGCTGGCGGTCGTGGCGGTGGCGCGCCAGCCGGGTGGTGATCCGCAGGACCTCCGCGCTTTCCCAATGGGTGCCCCGGATTCCGCGCAGGCGCGGATCGGCCGGATCGGGGCAGCCGTGAACCAGCGCGAGGTAACGGCGTTCGGCGGTATGCGCCTCGAACTGCGCGGCGAGCCCGTGGTGCGCGGCGTCGGATTTCGCCACGACCAGCAGGCCGGAGGTGTCCTTGTCGATCCGGTGCACGATGCCCGGCCGCCGCTCACCGCCGATGCCGGAGAGCGTGTCGCCGCAATGGTGCAGCAGCGCGTTGACCAGCGTGCCGTCGGGCGAGCCCGGGGCAGGGTGCACGACCATCCCTGCCGGCTTGTCGATCACGATCAGCGCGTCATCCTCGTAGACCACCTCGAGCGGGATCTCCTGGGCGCGGGTCTCGACCGGCGCGGCCTCGGGTAGGGTGATCTCCACCGCGTCGCCGGCCGCGACCTTGGCCTTGGGGTTGGTCTCCGCCACGCCGCCGACGCGCACCTGGCCTTCCCCGATCAGCTTCGCCAGCCGCGAGCGGCTGAGCGCGGCCTCTTCGGGCACGTGCCGGGCCAGCGCCTTGTCGAGGCGCTCCGGGGTCGGGCTGGTGATCTCGATCCGGAGGGTCCGGAGCGGCTCGGTCATGGCGGGTCCTTTTCGGGTTTGCAGGGCCGATACGCTGCCCGGGCCCCCGGCGCAAGCGCCGCCTGCCCACTGGCGCTGGCCCCGCACCTGCCGTATCAGCGGGAAAACGCAACGGAGGCCCAAGCCGTGGAACAGCCCAAAGAGCCCGACCTGAGTGCCGAGGACGCCCGCACCCTGCGCTTCCTGCGCGGCCTGGTGCTAGTGCTTACGGCGACCATGATCCTCGGCATCGGGACGCTGGTGGTGCTCTTCGCCACCCGGTTCCCCGGCGGCGAGCGGATTGTGCCCGCGGCGGCGGAGGGCCTGCGCCTGCCCGAGCGGATCGCACTGCCCGACGGCGCACGGCCGCTGGCGGTGACGCAGGGCGACGGCTGGTGGGCCGTGGTGACCGACGCCGACGAGATCCTGATCTACGATGCCGCGACCGGCGCGGTGCGCCAGCGGGTCGCCGTAAAGTAACCGGCCACGCGACGGGCGGAAATTCCTGCATCCGGAGCGACTTCCGGCGTCATTGACATGTTGCGGTCACCTGATACCGCCAGAGTGAGGCGGTGTCCGCGACGCTGCCGGACGCTGCAAGAGCAAGACGGGAGGACCGAGATGACCGACGCGCCTGACGACACGCCGCTCGACGACATGCACAAGGACTGGCTCGAAGCCGAACTCGAGGAAACCCTCGACGAGACCTTCGAGATGGAATTCAGCGAGCCGATGCTGAGCCAGGAGATCCGAAAGATCTATCGCAAGGCGCATCCGGAATCGCTCGACCGGCGCACGTATTTCACCAACCTGCTGCGACTCCAGGCCGAGATGATCAAGATGCAGGACTGGGTCGAGGCCACCGGCGCCAGGATCTGCATCCTCTTCGAGGGCCGCGATTCCGCCGGCAAGGGGGGCGTCATCAAGCGCATCACCCAGCGGCTCAACCCCCGCGTCGCCCGCGTGGTGGCGCTGCCGGCGCCGAACCGGCGCGAGCAGAGCCAGTGGTATTTCCAGCGCTACGTGCCGCACCTGCCGGCCGGCGGCGAGATCGTGCTCTTCGACCGCTCCTGGTACAACCGCGCCGGCGTCGAGCGGGTGATGGGCTTCGCCTCCGAGGACCAGGTGGAGATGTTCTTCCGCGACGTGCCGGAATTCGAGCGCATGCTGGTCCGCAACGGCATCATCCTGCTGAAATACTGGTTCTCGATCACCGACGCGGAGCAGCAACTCCGGTTCCAGGTGCGCATTCACGACCCGATGAAGCAGTGGAAGCTCTCGCCGATGGACCTGCAGAGCCGGGTCCGCTGGGAACAGTACACCAAGGCAAAGGAAGACATGTTCGCCCGCACGAACATCCCCGAGGCGCCCTGGTACATCGTCGAGGGCAACGACAAGAAGCGCGAGCGGCTCAACTGCATGGAGCACATCCTGAGCCGGATCCCCTACGAGCCCGTCGAACACGAGAAGGTCGAACTGCCGGAGCGGAAATACAACCCCGACTACGAGCGCAAGGTGTTGCCGGACGATCTCTACGTCCCGAAGATCTACTGAGCGGGCAGGGGGCGCGCCCTTGCGGGCGCGTGCCTCCGGCGGGGATATTTCCGGACAGAAGAAGTCCGCCGCAGGCGCGGTCGAATGCTGTCGGGATTGGGGGAGATGGTACCGCCTCCCTGGCTTGAACAGGGGACCTCTGGATCCACAATCCAGCGCTCTAACCAACTGAGCTAAGGCGGCACAGGGCGGTCGTTTAGCCGCTGTGCGCGGACTGTGCAAGCCCTTCCGCCGCCTCTTTGCAGATTTTCCCTCTGCGGCCGGCAGAGGCCTCCGGCGCGTTTTCGCTCTGGCAACGGCCACAGGGTCGGGCATAAAGAGGGGCAAGCCGACGACAGGGAGATCAGCATGGGTATCGACAAGGAAAGCGACCTTTCCGCCAACCTCCAGATCGGACCGACTTCGCTCGGCATGGTGCGTATCTATGTCGAGGGCGAGGGGGTCGAGCTGCCGCTGGATTTCGAGCCCGAAGAGGCCGAGGAGATCGCAGAGGAACTGCGCGCCGCGGCGGAGCGGGCCCGCCAGATGGGACGCAAGAAGAAGTAGGCTCAGCCGGTCTCGTCGTCCGAGATCAGGCCGCGCACCCCGGGGTCACGCAGGGCCTGCAGCCGACGCGCGGCGTGGCGGGCGAACTTCTGGGTGATCACCTTGCGCCGCGCACCGGCGAGCTTCGATTCCGGCCCCATGCGCAGGATCTCGGCGTCATAGGCATCGGCGAGGATCAGGCCGGTTTCCGGAGGCAGAAGGTCGGTCGGGAAATCGCCGTCGACGGCCCAGAAGAACCGGTCGCACCACTCCAGGTAGCCCTGCCACTTGCGGTCAGAGGTGAAGTCGACCCGGCTCGACTTGCACTCCACTACCCAGATCTCCCCCTTCGCCCCGAGCGCCATGACATCGACCCGCAGCCCGGGCGAGGGCACCAGCTCCTCCACGGTGACGAAGCCATGGCCGCGCAGATGGCGGCAGACACCGCGGGCCAGCAGTTGGCCGGGCTGCATCTGGTCTTGTGGAAGGGGAGTGGCAAAGGACATGGGGGGAATGTGAACAATTGGGGAACGCTTCGCAAGTGCCGGAAATGGGATCGGGTGGGGGAGAGACCGTCGGAGCGGAAAATGACCTCTGACCTCTTGCCGAAACCTCCGCCGGCCCCTATCTCCGGCGCTGGCGGATCTGTCCTTCCCGTGCGGGGCCAAAATTCCAGTGGCCTTAAGCAATTCCGAGGGAGCTGGCTCTGTCCGGACCCTGGTTCGGTTACCTGGCGCCCACCTGTATATACAGGTCCTCGGGAATGAAACGCCCCCACGGTTGCGTACGGTCCCCGCCACGTCTTTCGCACCGCCTGTTCCGGTCGAAATGACCGGAACGGCGGTCGGAAACGACCGGACGGACGGTCGTTTGACGGTTTTTCTTGCAAACATCGGCGACGAAACGACGAACGCCCGGGGATTTCCGGGCGTTTCGGTCATTTCTGCCTCGGGATTCGGTCGTTTTAGCCGCGCTTCTCGCCGGTCGTCACCGCAACGGTGCCGTCCTGCGGGACGGTCGGGGTGGCGAAGGTTATGCGTTTGCCACGGCCGGAATCGCCGTCGTCGTGGCTCATCCGCATGATCGAGATGCCAAACTGGACGCCGGCGAACACGATCCCGTTGAACACCCAGAGCATGACCACCGCGATGTAGCCGCCGCTCGAGTGGGTCACCAGGTGCCGGAGGTTCGCGACGTTGACCCCCATCAGCAAGGACACGAACACGGCCGAGAGCAGAAAGCCGATGATGACCTGGCGGATGTAGAGGCGGACGAGCTGCGGCATGGCCGGTTCCCTGGCTGCGAAAGGTTCGAATTCGTTCATTTCCAAAATAGCGCATCCGGGCGGCGCCGCCAAATTAAAAATATTGAATATGTTTTCCGCCGGTGGTGTCTTGCCGCTCTCATCCCCCGTCGGGCTTGCCGAATGTCAGCCGCAGGAGCTGGCCGCGCAGGGGGGGATCCTCGGCGTCACCGCCGAGCATCCGGTCGACCGCGTCATGGGTGGCGCGCCAGATCGGCACCGCCTTCACCAGCAGGTCGCGCCCCGCGTCGGTGAGGGCCAGGCGACGGCTACGGCCATCCTTCGGGTCGGAGAGGATCTCCAGAAGTCCGCGCCGATTCAGGGGCTTGAGGTTCGCCGTGAGCGTCGTCCGATCCAGGGCGAGCAGGTGGGCCACGTCGCCCATGCGCGGTGGCTCCGGGCGGTTGAGCGACACCAGCAGGGAGTACTGACCGTTGGTCAGGCCGAGCGGGCGCAGCGCCTCGTCGAAGCGCCGGCCGATGGCGCGGGCGGCGCGTTGCAGGTGCAGGCAGAGACATCTGTCGCGCACCTCGTGGGTGATCTCGAGAGGCAGGTCGTCACGCATGGACTATAATTTACGTTGACATCAACATAATGGTCAACCACGGTGGCCTCATTGAATTACGATTGTTGAATCGCGGCACCATATTGGGAGGTCTCTCCATGAATACCTACATTAATCTGCCCGTGGAGGACCTCGGGCGCAGCCGCGCCTTCTTCCTGGCCCTCGGGCTGACCTTCGACGAACGGTTCTGCGACGAGACGGCGCTCGGCATGGTGCTGGGGCCGTCGAGCTTCGTGATGCTTCTGACGCGGGCGAAATTCGCCGGGTTTACGCCGCGTGCCATAGCCGATGCGCGGGCCGTCAGCGAGGTTCTGGTCGCGCTCGAAATGGAGAGCCGGGAGGCGGTGGACGCGATGGTGGCGACGGCGCTGTCCAGCGGCGGGGCGGCGGTGCGCGCGCCGGAAGACCACGGGTTCATGTACGGTCATGCCTTTGCCGATCCTGATGGCCACATCTGGGAGCCGTTCTGGCTGAACCGGCAGGCGATGGAGCAGGCGCAATGACCGAGCCTTGCCCCGTCGTGCATTTCGAGATGCCCTACGAGGACGCGGGCCGGATGGCCGCGTTCTACGAGCAGGTCTTCGGCTGGAAGACCAACGCGCTCGGCCCCGAGATGGGGCACTACGTCCTGGCGGAAACCACCGAGACCGAGGCCGGGCGGGCTCTGACGCCCGGCGCGATCAACGGCGGGTTCTTTCCGCGCCGGGACGACCGGCCGGCACAGGGCCCGCTGGTGGTGATCGGCGTGGCGGACATCGCCGCGGCGATGGAGCGGATCGGCGCCTCGGGCGGCAAGGTGCACGGCACGCCGCACGAGATCCCCGGGGTGGGGCTTTACGTGGCCTTCACCGATTGCGAGGGCAACTCGGCCAGCATGCTGCAGCCTCTGCGGGCGACGGCATGATCTCGGATCTGCGCACCTGCCTGTGGTTCAACGGCGACGGGGGCGCGGCGGCGGAGTTCTATGTCTCGCTGCTGCCCGACAGCCGGATCGACCATGTGGGCCGGAGGGATAGCGCAGCCGCGCCGCGGGTCATCCGGATGACGCTGGGCGGGGTGCCCTACATGATCCTCGACGTGCCGCCGGCCGAGGGGATGCCGCAGGTCACCCACGGGCCCGCGGCCTCGATCTCGGTCCTGACCGGGGATCAGGCCGAGACGGACCGGCTCTGGGCGGCGCTCACGGCAGGGGGCGGCGCGGAGAGCGTGTGCGGCTGGCTCACCGACCGGTTCGGAGTGCTCTGGCAGATCGTGCCCGAGGCGCTGCCGCGCATGCTGGAGTCGGAAGACCGCGCCGCTGCGGGACGTGCCCGGGAAGCGATGATGCAGATGGGAAAGCTCGATATTGCGGCGCTTGAAGCGGCCTTCGCAGGCGATTGAAACATCAAAATTTCATGAGGAAACAATGACGTATGTAGCAGGTTTCGTGCAGGCCGTGCCGGAGGCGAACAAGGCGGCCTATCTGGAGAGCGCGCGGCGCGCCTGGCCGCTGTTCAAGGACCATGGCGCGGTGGAAATGCGCGAATGCTGGGGGGACGCGGTACCGGACGGCGAGCTGACCTCCTTTCCCATGGCGGTCAAGGCGGAGCCGGGCGAGACGGTGGTGTTTTCCTGGGTGAGTTTCCCGGACAAGGCCACGCATGATGCCTGCATGGCCTCGATGGAAACGGATGCGCGCTGGCAGGAGATGTTCGACCCGCAGGCCATGCCCTTCGACATGAAGCGCATGATCTTCGGCGGGTTCGACGTGGCCTTCGAGGGCAGGTTACGCGCGCGTAAGCGCGCGCCCGGCCCAACCCTGTTCCCGAGCCCGCAAGGGCGAGGGGCAGGGGCGGGAGCCCCCGGCCGGGGTCAGAACTTCTCGGGCTGCGCCTCGCGGGCCATGTGGTCGAGCACGGCGTTTACGAATTTCGGCTCGCGACCTTCGGGGAAGAAGGCCTTGGCGATATCGACGAATTCGGTGATCACCACCTTGGGCGGCGTCTCGGCGGCGACCAGCTCGGCCCCGGCGGCGCGGAACAGCGCGCGGAGCGTCGGGTCGATGCGGTCGATCGGCCACTTGGCCACCAGCGCCCGGTCGGTCATCTGATCGATCCGGGCCTGTTCGTTCACCGCCCGGTCGACGAGGGCGCGGAAGGTCTTGGAATCGCCCTCGGCCATCTCGTCACCCTCGTAGGTGGCGCCGAAGCGGTAGGTCTCGAATTCGGTCTCGACGGCCTGCGTGGTCTGGCCGGAGACTTCCATCTGGAACAGCGCCTGCACCGCGTAGAGGCGGGCGGCGGATTTCATCTGGCGTTTGTCGCTCATGCCGTGGTCGGCCCCTTGGCCTCGCCCGCGAGCTGAATGTCTTCGCGCAGCGGCTTGAAACCGATGTCCTTTTTCTCGTTGCCGAAGCGCCGGGTGAGGGCGATCAGGTGCAGGGCCGCGGCGGCCGCGCCGCCGCCCTTGTTCTGGCCCGCCGCCTCGGAGCGCACCACAGCCTGCTCGCGGTTCTCGACTGTCAGGATGCCGTTGCCAATGCAGGCGCCCTCGAGCCCGAGCAGCTGGATCGCGCGGGAACTGTCGTTGCAGACGGTGTCGTAATGGGTGGTCTCGCCCCGGATCACGCAGCCGAGCGCGACGAAGCCGTCGAAGTTGGCCTGGCGCCAGGCGATGCGGATCGCGGTGGGGACTTCGAGCGCGCCGGGGACCTCGACCAGCTCCCAGCTGCCGCCGACCTTCTCGATCTCGGCCTTTGCGCCGGCGACGAGCTCGTCGGCGATGTCCTTGTAGTAGGGGGCGACCACGATCAGCAGTTTCACCGGCCGGTCGAACGCGGGCAGCGGCAGGACGTGGTGGGTTTCGGCCTGGGCCATGGGTTACTCCGTGATCGGGCGGGTGCCGGTGATCGTCAGCCCGTAGGCGTCGAGGCCGACATAGCGGGTGGAGGGAGAATCCGTCAGCAGGATGAGTTCGGAGACGCCGAGGTTCGACAGCATCTGGGCGCCGAGCCCGGTCTGCTTGACGATCGGCGGCCCTTCCTCCTCGTCGAGCTGCAGTTTGTGGTGCGGGTTGCGGAACAGGCAGACCGCGCCGCGGCCCTCGCGGGCGATGATCTCCATCGCGCGGCCGAGCGTGTCGGGGCGGGTCACGCCGATGCCCAGCAGGTCTTCCATCGCGTTAAGCGCGTGGGTGCGGACCAGGACCGGCTCGGGCGTGGTGATGTCGCCCTTGACCAGCGCGACGTGCTCGACGCCCTCGGAGCGGTCCGTGAAGACGTGCATCTTCCAGGTGCCGCCGAAGACCGAGCTGACCTCGCGGGTCTCGGTTTCTTCCATCAGGTTGTCGTGGCGGCGGCGGTAGGCGATCAGGTCGCTGATCGTGCCGATCTTGAGCCCGTGTTTCTGGGCGAAGGAGACCAGCTCGGGCAGACGCGCCATGGTGCCGTCGTCGTTCATGATCTCGCAGATCACGCTGGAGGGGTTCAGCCCGGCCAGGCGCGAGATGTCGACCGCGGCTTCGGTGTGCCCGGCGCGGACCAGCACGCCGCCTTCGCGGGCGCGCAGCGGGAAGACGTGGCCCGGGGTGGCGATGTCGGCGGCGGTGGAGGCGTGGTCGATGGCGACCGAGACGGTGCGTGCGCGGTCGGCAGCGGAGATGCCGGTGGTCACGCCCTCGCGGGCCTCGATGGAGACGGTGAAGGCCGTCGAATGGCGGGAGGAATTGTTTTCCGCCATCAGCGGCAGGCCGAGCGCGTCGATCCGCTCCGGCGTCAGGCACAGGCAGATCAGGCCGCGGCCATGGGTGGCCATGAAATTCACCGCGTCCGGGGTGGCCATCTGCGCGGGAATGATCAGGTCGCCCTCGTTCTCCCGGTCCTCGTGGTCGACGAGGATGAACATCCGGCCGTTGCGGGCGTCTTCGATGATTTCCTCGACCGAGGAAATGGCGTCGCGATAGAGGGATTCGGTGGTTTCGGTCATGGCGGTCCTTCCTTGTGGGCGCACATAGGCGATGCAGGGCAGGAAGGCCAGAGGTTGCGGCCCGACGCAGCGTTGCGACCGATGGCCGGGCCTGTGGCCTGGCGGGCTCCTCTGACCGCGGCGCGGCAGGCTTCATGTGTGGGGGAATGACTTGTTTGTAGTATGACCCCGAGCGGATCTCCGCTGAGTCGGAGGCACAATATGTAGTGAAATATTGATTATATGGAGGTAAAAGTACTATATGTTGTGTTGTAGGGGGAGTTCCTCTGTTCGAAAGGTCACACGATGATCATACGTTTCTCAATCGCCGGAAAGGTAAGCTATGGCGATTTGCTCCGCACTCTTGCACTTCTCCTGATGGCATTACGCCTGTTCCTGTAGAACCGCTGGCTCTGCTCGGCGCTGAATGGTGTCCTTTTGGAGGGCGATCAGGCGGCGCCGCCGCGGGTGTCGAAAAGCGCGGCGCAGGCGTCGAAGAAGGCGGAGCGGATCGGCGGCGGCTCCATCATCAGCTCGTGCTCGGCGCCGGGCACCTCGGAGAGCGTGCCGCCGGACCAGTCGGCCATCAGCCTTCTGATCGCCGAGATCTCCACGATCCGCTCGTTGCTGCCCATCCAGGTGATGCAGGGCGTCGCGGGCGGCGGCAGGCGGCGCAGGCGGCGGCCCTCGCGAAACGCCTCGTTGAGCCAGGTCATCGAGGGGCCGCCGAGCGCAAGCTCGGGCTGCATCTCCACCTGGCGCCGCATCCAGGCGAACATCTCGGGGTCGGTGGTCAGGGTGTTGTTCTCGAACGGGGCGTCGAGCACGTAGGTCACCGGTTTGGTCGAGGGCGCGTAGCGGCTGCCGAAGCCTGTGACATGGGCCGAGGCGGTGATCAGCCCGGCGAAGGGGCGCGTGGCGGGGTGCAGCTTGATGCCCCACATCGGGGCGGAAAAGGCCACGGCGTCGACCGGCAGGCGCTCGTGCAGCGCGCGCAGCCCGATGGCTCCTCCCATCGAATGGGCCAGCAGGAAGAACGGCTCCGGCAGGCCCTTGGCGCGGGCGAAGCGGACCAGCTCGGCGACGTCGAGCTGGTATTCGGAGAAGCGGCTGACATGGCCGGTGGCGGGATCGTCGAGCTGCCGGTCCGAGAGCCCCTGGCCCCGCCAGTCGAGGGTCACGCTGGCATAGCCGCGTGCCTGCAGCTCGGCGGCGGCGGGGCCATATTTCTCGACGAATTCCGTCCGCCCGGTGAACAGCAGCACGGTGCCGCGGCAGTCGGCGGGCGGCGGGGCCAGCAGCGCCAGGCGCAACCGCACACCGTCGGGCGCGACGACCCACACGGCCTCGGCCCCCTCGGGGGCCGCGGCGATGCCGTGGTAAAACGGTGCTTGCGTCATCCGTCCTGCCATGTGGTGCCGGGTCTCAGGCGAGGGCATTCCCGAGCGCCATCGCGACGCCCATGTCGCCGTCGACGGTCAGCTTGCCGGTCATGAACGCGGCGGTCGGGTTGGTCTCGCCTTCGAGGATCGCCTGGAAGGTCTCGGCGTCGGCGGTGAGGGTCACGTCCGCATCCTCGTCGCCGGCATGCACGCCGGTGCCGTCGATCATCAGCGCGCCTTCGCCCTCGATCACGAATTTCGCGGTGCCGGGCACATTGCCGTCCAGACGCTCGCTCAGGACGGCGACGGCCTTGTCGATAACTTCACTCACGCGCATTTCCTCCAATGGTTGTGATTGCGAGGGTGATTGGCATTTCCCGCAACCGCGCTAGACTGACCTACGTTATGGTTCGCATCGCCCCATCTCTCAACCGGATCGTTACGGCATTTCTTGCCGCCCTCTGGCTCGCACCCGCGGCATTCGCCCAGGGCGCCGATTCGACCGAGGTCGAGCGGCTTCTGGGAGAGCTTGCCCAGCCGGAGCAGCAGGGCTGGCAGCAGATCGAGGCCAGTATCATGCGCGAATGGTCCAAGTCCGGCTCGCCGGCGATGGACCTGCTCCTGCAGCGCGGTCAGCAGGCGATGGAGGAGGGCGACATGGAGGCGGCGATCGAGCACCTGAGCGCGCTCACCGACCATGCCCCGGATTTCGCCGAAGGCTGGAACGCACGGGCGACCGCCTTTTTCCACGCCGGAGAATATGGCCTGTCGCTGGCCGATATCGAGCGGACGCTGGCGCTGAACCCCGACCATTTTGGCGCGATCACGGGGCTCGGGATCATCCTGGAGGAGCTCGGATACGAGACCGAGGCGCTGGAGGCCTACCGCGCCGTCGAGGCTATACATCCCCATCTCGAGTCCGTAAGACAGGGCATCGAGCGGCTTGAAAGCAAGGTCGAGGGCGAGCGCCTCTGAGCCCGCCCGGGCCACCCGAAGGGACCGGAGATGTTGCGAGAAACCACCGTGACCGCGGTGCTGGGTCCCACGAACACCGGCAAGACCCATTACGCTATCGAACGCATGCTGGCGCATCGCACCGGCGTCATCGGCCTGCCGCTGCGGCTGCTGGCGCGCGAGATCTATGACCGGATCGTCGCGATCCGCGGGCCTTCGGTTGTGGCGCTGGTCACCGGCGAGGAGCGGATCGTGCCGGAGCGGGCGGCATACTGGGTCTGCACCGTGGAGGCGATGCCAACCGATATCGGGGCCGATTTCCTGGCGGTGGACGAGATCCAGCTCTGCGCCGACCCCGAGCGCGGCCATGTCTTCACCGATCGGCTTATGCGGGCGCGGGGCCTGCACGAGACGGTGTTTCTCGGCTCCGACACCATGCGCCCGGCGATCGCGGCGCTGGTGCCCAAGGTGCAGTTCATGCGCCGGGAGCGGTTTTCCGACCTCCTGTACACAGGCTCGAAGAAGATATCGCGGATGACGCCGCGCTCCGCCATTGTCGGTTTCTCGGTGGAGAACGTCTATGCCATCGCAGAGCTTTTGCGCCGCCAGAAGGGTGGGGCGGCGGTGGTGATGGGGGCGCTCAGCCCGCGCACCCGCAACGCGCAGGTGGAGCTCTACCAGTCCGGCGAGGTCGACTACCTGGTCGCCACCGACGCGATCGGCATGGGGCTCAACCTCGACATCACCCACGTGGCGCTTTCCGGCCTGCGCAAGTTCGACGGGCGCCGGATGCGCGAACTCGCGCCGAACGAGCTGGCCCAGATCGCCGGACGGGCAGGGCGCTACAAGACCCACGGCACCTTTGGCGTGACCGGCGAGGCCAGCCCGCTCGACGAAGGCGTCGTGGAGGCGATCGAGGAGCACCGTTTCGCCCCGGTCCGCAAGCTGCAGTGGCGCAACAGCGATCTGGAGTTCGGCTCGGTGGGGCGGCTGATCGGCTCGCTGGAGCAGCGCACCGAGGACGAATGGCTTACCCGGACCCGCGATTCCGACGACCTCGTGGCGCTCAAGAGCCTTGCGGGCGAGACCGAGGTTACGGGGCGCGTCAGCAACGCCCGGGACGTGCGGCTGCTGTGGGACGTCTGCCGGATCCCGGATTTCCGCGGCATCAGCCATGCCGAACACGCTAGCCTGCTCGGCCGGATATTCGGCTTCCTGCACGATGTCGGGCGGGTGCCGGACGACTGGATGGCGCGCCAGGTCAAGCGGATCGACCGGAACGATGGCGATATCGACACGCTGTCAAAAAGATTGGCATACATCCGCACGTGGACTTATGTCGCGCAACGTTCGGGCTGGCTGGACGACGAAACCCATTGGCGCGGCGAAACCCGCGCTGTAGAAGACCGCCTGTCGGACGCCCTTCACGGTGCGCTGACGCAGAGATTTGTAGATCGGCGCACCAGCGTGCTGCTGCGCCGGTTGAAGCAGAAGGAGGGCCTGGTGGCCGAGGTGAACGACAAGGGCGAAGTGACGGTCGCAGAGCAATTCGTGGGCCGTCTCGAGGGCTTTCGGTTCAGTCAGGACAAGTCCGCGACGCCCGAAGAGGCGAAGATGCTGCGGCAGGCGGCGATGACGGCGTTGAAGCCGGAGTTCCACCTCAGGGCGGACCGCTTCTACAACGCGCCCGATACCGAGATCGACTTCACCGAGCAGGGCGGCCTGATGTGGGGCGAGCATGCGGTGGGCAAGCTGGTCAAGGGCGCCGAAGGCATGAAGCCTGCGGTCGTGGCCTTCGTCGAGGAAGACGCCGGGCGCGAGGTCTCCGATAAGGTGGCGCGGCGCCTGCAGCATTTCATCGATCGCAAGGTGGCCACGCTGTTCGAGCCGCTGCTGGCGATGAGCCGGGACGAGACGCTCTCCGGCCTGTCCCGCGGCTTCGCCTTCCAGCTGATGGAAAGCTTCGGCGTTCTGCCGCGCGATGGCGTCGCCGCCGATGTGAAGGCGCTGGACCAGGAGGCGCGCGGCCAGCTGCGCAAGCATGGCGTGCGCTTCGGCCAGTACACGGTCTTCCTGCCGGCGCTGCTGAAGCCCGCGCCGACCCGGCTGCGGCTGGTGCTCTGGTCGCTCTGGAACGGGCTGGACGAGTTTCCCGAGGCGCCGCCGCCGGGGCTGGTGACCGTGCCGGTGCCCGAGGGCACGCCGCAGATCCACGCCGCCATGTCGGGCTACCGCATCGCCGGTGCGCGGGCGATCCGCATCGACATGCTGGAGCGCCTTGCGGACATGCTGCGCGGCGAGGACAGCCGCGGCGGCTTCGAGGCCAAGGCCGATATGCTGTCGATCACCGGTATGACGCTGGAACAATTCGCCGACCTGATGCAGGGTCTCGGCTACCGCGCCGAGAAGGGCGAGCGGGAGAAGGTCCGGGCGCCCAAGCCCGAGCCGGTGCCGGAAGCGGCGCAAGCCGCTGACGCCGCCGAGGAGGGGGCATCCGCCCCTGACGAGGCGGCCGCCCCCGAGACGCCGGACGCGGATGCCAGCGGTGCGGACGCGCCTGAGGCTGCCGTCGAGCCAGAGGTGAGCTCCGTCGATGAAGCCGTTGCTTCCGAAGGGGAAACCTCTGTCGAGCTATCCGAGGGTCCCGCCGAGGCGACCGATGCCGAGGCCCCCACGGAGGAGGCCGAGGCCCCCGCAGAGCCCGAGACCGAGGTGTTCTATTCCTTCACCTGGGCGCCGCGCCGTCAGGCCGGTGGTCGGCCGCGCCGTCAGAACGGCGAGGGCGAGGAACGCCAGGGTGGCAAGCCGCGCGGCAAGGGCGCGAAAGGCGGCAAGCGCCCTCCGCGTCACCAGGACGGCAAGGGCCGGGGCGACAAGTCCCAGGGCGCCAAGACCTACCAGGCCCGCCCGCCGCGGAAGGAAAAGCCGATCGACCCCGACAACCCCTTCGCCGCTGCGCTGATGGGGCTGACGGAGAAGAAATGACCGGGGCATCGGCCGCATGAGCGACGCCTCCGCCAGCCAGGTTGACGGGGTTGGACCGGCGACGCTCAGGATCGACAAGTGGCTTTGGCAGGCGCGGTTCTTCAAGACCCGTAGCCTCGCCGCCCGGCAGGTCTCCGAGGGCAAGGTTCGGGTCAATGCGATCCGGATCTCCAAGCCGGCCCGCAGCGTCGGGCCTGGCGATGTTCTGACGTTTCCGCAGGGGAATGCGATCCGCGTCGTCCGGATCCTCGCCCTCGGCATCCGCCGCGGACCGGCCAGCGAGGCGCAGGCGCTCTACGAGGATCTCTCACCACCCGAAACCCAGCCGGCCCAGCGGCCATTGGGCGAGGGCGGGCCCCGGCCGACCAAAAAACAACGTCGCAGACTCATCAATTCCCGTCCCGACCCGCTTGATTAGCCCCGCAGCCTCCGCTACCTGACACCGAAAAGCTAATCCGGAGACCCCCATGACCTACGTCGTCACGGAAAACTGCATCGCCTGCAAATACACCGACTGCGTCGAGGTCTGTCCCGTCGACTGTTTCTACGAGGGCGAGAATTTCCTGGTCATTCATCCGGACGAATGCATCGACTGCGGTGTCTGCGAGCCGGAATGCCCCGCCGACGCGATCCGTCCGGACACCGAGCCGGACATGGAGAAGTGGGTCGAGTTCAACCGCAAGTACTCGGAGCTCTGGCCGGTGATCGTGACGAAGAAGGATCCGCTCCCCACGGCGGAGGAGATGGACGGCAAGCCGGGCAAGATGGAGCTGTTCTCCGAGACGCCAGGCGAGGGCGGCTGAGCTGCGATTCGGCTCGCTGCGGCCTCGCTGTTTGCAAACCCGCCTTGGGCCATGCCGAAAAGCCTGCGCGGCTTGCGGATTTCCGCCGATTGCGCCTCGCAGATCATCCTGCAGATCAAGGCGCTCTGCCCGCGCCGCGGCGCGGCGCTTTGAATTTGACCAAATCTGTGCTATATAGGTCATACGACGATGACTGACGCCGCCCACAGCGACTGCTCGCCTGTACGGCAGACTCTTGACGCCCTGGTCCATGGCCGCTCCGGAAGAGGTTCTTCCCGGTGCGGGCTTTTTTGGCCTGTCGCGTCCTGGTGAGGGAACTACATGACCAAAACGAAGAAACCTGATTTCCGCCCGAACGATTATGTTGTGTACCCGGCGCACGGCGTCGGACAGATCATCTCGATCGAGGAACAGGAAATCGCGGGGCTCTCTCTCGAGCTGTTTGTCATCTCCTTCGAGAAGGACAAGATGACCCTCCGTGTGCCGACGAACAAGGCCACCGAGGTCGGCATGCGCGGACTGAGCTCGCCCGACGTGGTCTCCAAGGCGATGACCACGCTCAAGGGCAAGGCAAAGGTCAAGCGAGCCATGTGGTCGCGCCGGGCCCAGGAATACGAACAGAAGATCAACTCGGGCGACCTGATCGCCATCGCCGAGGTGGTGCGCGACCTGCACCGCACCGACGATCAACGGGAACAGTCCTATTCCGAGCGTCAGCTTTACGAAGCCGCGCTGGAGCGTCTGACCCGCGAGGTCGCTGCCGTGTCCGGTGTCGGCGAGACCGACGCCCAGAAGACGGTTGACGCCGTTCTGGTGGGCCGCGCCGCCTGATCCGGCGACCCCATCATGCGAGACTGGAAGAGGGGCCTCCGCGGCCCCTTTTTCGTGTCCGGGTCGAACTGGGGCGAGCTGTCGGGTGGGATCAGGCGAGCAGTGCCGTTGCCGTGGCGAGGGTGACGATCTCGGCGACCTGCTGGGTCGCACCGAGGATGTCGCCGGTCTGGCCGCCGAGCTTGGCCCGGGCGAGTGCCGCGCAGGCGAGCGTCGCCAGCCCGGCCAGTGCCGCCAGCAGCAGCGCCTGCGGCCCCAGAAGCGCCAGCGACAGCCCGAGCGCCAGCGCCATGGCCAGCACCGCCGCGCCCGCGCCGGGGCGCCCGATGCTGCGCGACAGCCCGTCCGTCCGGGCGTTGGGCAGCGCGGCCATCACCCCGGTCATCGCCGCCCGGCTGAGCAGCGCCGCGCCCAGCAGCGGGGCCAGCAGCAGGGGCCCGAGCGCTGCGAGCAGCGACCAGCGCAGGCCGATGGCCAGCACGAGCGCCAGCACCCCGTAGCTGCCGATCCGGCTGTCCTTCATGATCTCCAGCCGCCGTTCGCGGGTCCAGCCGCCCCAGAGCCCGTCGGCGCTGTCGGCAAGCCCGTCCTCGTGCATCGCCCCGGTCAGCACCACCTGCACGGCGAGCGCCATCCCGGCGGCAAAGGCCGGGGGCAGCCCGAGCGCCATCAGCCCGAGCGCAAGGCCCCCGGCGCCGAGCGCCACCGGCAGCCCGGCCAGCGGATAGGCCCAGGCGGCAGCGGCGCCGCGGGTGCTGGCGTGCTCGGCGGGCACGGGCACCGGCAGGCGGGTGAGAAGCGCGGTCGCCAGGGCCACGTCGGCGAGGGGGGTAGGACGAATGGTCATCTTCGCTCCGCAAGCACTTGTCGCCAAAGCCATATGGGCGCAGAAGCGCGGAAACAAGACCGAGGCGCAAGATGACACGAACCCCTCCCTTCACCGACATCCAGGGACTCCGCAAGGCTCTCGCCGACCTGCCACATCCCGACGCCACGGCGGCCGAGGCCGCCGCCGGGCGCAACGCGATGCTGACCAAGCCGCCGGCGGCCCTCGGCCGCCTGGAAGAGCTGGCGCTCTGGTACGCCGGCTGGCGCGGCGATGCGCGGCCGCGGCTGGAAGCGCCGCAGGTGGTCGTCTTTGCCGGCAACCACGGGGTGGCGGCGCGCGGTGTCTCTGCCTTTCCGGTCGAGGTCACGGTGCAGATGGTGGCCAATTTCGAGGCCGGCGGGGCAGCTATCAACCAGCTCGCCAAGGCCTTCGGCGCGACGATGGACGTGGTGTCGCTGGAGCTTGACCGCCCGACCGGGGATTTCACCGAAGGCCCGGCGATGAGCGAGGCAGAGCTGATGGCGGCGATGGTGGCGGGCTGGCAGGCGGTCGATCCGCAGGCCGACCTACTGGTCACCGGCGAGATGGGGATCGGCAATACCACCGCTGCGGCAGCGATTGCCGCTGGCCTCTACGGCGGCGGGGCGGAGGCCTGGGTCGGCCGGGGCACCGGTGTCGACGACGCCGGGCTCGCGCGCAAGCGGGAGGTCGTCGATGCCGGGCTGGCGCGTCATGCCGAGGCCAATGGCGATCCACTGGAGATCCTGCGGCGGCTCGGCGGCAGGGAGATCGCGGCCATGGCGGGGGCGATCCTCGCCGC
The DNA here is from genome assembly GCF_042676185.1 of Tropicimonas aquimaris. Classification (NCBI taxonomy): domain Bacteria; kingdom Pseudomonadati; phylum Pseudomonadota; class Alphaproteobacteria; order Rhodobacterales; family Roseobacteraceae; genus Tropicimonas; species Tropicimonas aquimaris. The sequence continues at coordinate 406,740 of NZ_JBHTJT010000008.1, forward strand.
GCGGCATCATCGCATCCCGGTCATCCTTGATGGTTTCATCTGCTGTTCCGCAGCTGCGGTTCTGGCCGAGGCGGCGCCGGGCGCGCTGGATCATGCGGTCGCCGGCCATGTGTCGGCCGAGGGTGCTCATGCGGCGATGCTGGAACGTCTCGGAAAGGCGCCGCTCCTGAGCCTCGGGCTGCGGCTCGGCGAGGGGTCTGGCGCGGCGCTGGCGATCGGCGTGCTCAAGGGCGCCATCGCCTGCCATTCCGGCATGGCGACCTTCGGGGAGGCGGGCGTCTCGGACAGCGGCGCCTGACGTGCCATCCGTCGCCCGATCTTTCGTCCGAAAGATCGTCCGCGCGCGCCTTGCGCGCGTGGCCCGGCCCAACCGGAGGAGCGGCATCCGCAGGATGCCGTGACGACGGGCGGGAGCCATCCGGGCCCCGGCGACATCAGTCGACCATGCGTCCACCGGCGGGATCGTGGGTGTCCCGGGCTTCAAGCTCATGCACCTCCAGCGCGGTCACCAGCGCCGTCTCCAGCACCTTGTTGAGCTCGCGCGCCCGGGCGAGGTAGGCGGGGTTGTCCTTCAGCGACTTCCCCGGCTCCCAGAGCGGTGCCAGCTCCCGCAGCGTCATCCGGTCATGCTTGTAGAAGGCGCGTTCGACCTCGTTGGCCTCGAACTCAGAGAAGTCCATGTTCTCGAGCACGTAGCGCGCTGCCCGGAGTGAGCTGTCGAACATCTCGCGGACGATGTCGTCGGCGCCGGCCTGGTAGAGCTCGTAGACATGCACCCGGTCATGGGCGCGGGCCACGATGTGCAGGTCGGGCCGCTGCGAGCGGGCATAGCGCACGAGCCGGGTGGTGGCGTTCTTGTCGTCGAGCGCGGCGACCAGAACCCGCGCCGTCTTGAGCCCCGCGGCATGCAGAAGCACCGGCCGCGTCGGATCGCCGTAGAACGACTTGAATCCGAAGTGCCGCATCAGCTCGATCGCCGCGAGGTCGTGGTCGAGCACGGTGCAGCGCAGTCCGGCCATCTGCACCATGCGGTTCACCACCTGGCCGAAGCGGCCGATGCCGGCGATGATTACCGGCGACTGTTCGTCGATCTCGTCGTGCTTGCGGTGCACGTCGGTGGCCGAGGTGTGCTCGCCCAGCCGGTGCGAGATGAAATCGTAGAGGATGAACAGGAGCGGCGTCAGCAGCATCGACAGGGCCACCACCAGCAGCAGGGTCTGCGCCAGCCGGTTCGGCAGCACGTTTTCCTGCAGGCAGAAGGAGATCAGCACGAAGCCGAATTCCCCGGCCTGTGCCAGTCCGAGCGTGAAGAGCCAGCGGTCGCGCTTGCGCAGCCCGAAGAGCCGCGCCAGCAGCAACAGGATTGCGCCCTTGGTCACCACCAGCAGCAGGGTCAGCCCGATCACCGTGCCGATATTGGCGAGCATGATCTCGAAATCGATCCCGGCGCCCACCGACATGAAGAAAAGGCCCAGCAGCAGCCCCTTGAAGGGTTCGATATTGGCTTCGAGTTCGTGGCGGAACTCGGAGGTCGCGAGGACGACACCGCCCAGGAAGGCGCCGAGCGCTGGCGAGAGGCCGATCAGGGTCATGATGTAGGCGATCCCGAAGACCAGCAGCAACGCCGTCGCGGTATGGATTTCGCGCAGCTTGGCCATGTCGACGAAGCGGAAGAGGCGGGGCGAGAGGTAGATGCCGCCGATGATCACCGCAGCGATGACGGCGAGAATGACCAGCGTCGCCTGCCAGCCGGCGAGGCCCTCGATCAGCGACATATGTGCCCCGTGGGCCGCGTCCGTTGCCTCCTGGCTGCCGGGGCGCTGGATCGCCCCGGTCGGGTCCAGGTGGGGCACCGCGGGCATCGCCAGCAGCGGCAGCAGCGCCAGCATCGGGATCACCGCGATGTCCTGGGTCAGCAGCACGGAGAAGGTTGACTTGCCCCCTGGCGTCTTCATCAGGCCCTTTTCCGAGAGCGTCTGCAGCACGATAGCGGTGGAGGAGAGCGCCAGGATCAGGCCGATCGCGAGTGACATGTTGAAGGTCTCGCCCATCAGCATCGACAGCGCGGTCACCGCGGCGGTCGTCAGGCCGATCTGCATGCCGCCCATCCCGACCAGCTTGTCGCGCATCTCCCAGAGGATTCGGGGTTCAAGCTCGAGCCCGATCAGGAACAGCATCATCACCACGCCGAATTCGGCGTAGTGGCGCAGCGCCTCGGCCTCGACCCCGGTTGAGTGGAGCAGGGGCGCGACCAGGATGCCGGCGAGCAGGTAGCCGAGCACGGAACCGAGGCCCAGTCGGGCGGCGATGGGCACACCGATGATCGCGGCGCCCAGCAGGATCGTCGCGTCATCGAAAAAGCCTTCCATATGCCTGTCCTTTTCACGCCGCGCGGGCGTCTGTTCGGCCGCTCCGCGGGCCGTGCCGACTGGCCCCACGTGCGGCGGAAGTGGTCCAGCGGGTCAGCACCGGGACCGTTGCGTTTCACGCAAAGCTTAGGGGCTGGCAGAGGATGCGCAACGGGTTTGTGGCCGAGGGCAACGCGCAAACCTTTTCGTGGACGCCCTGGGGTTCGGCTCACGGGGGCCGCCCGCGGCGTGGCCGGGATCGCTGGCGGTGGAGAGGCCCTGTCAGCCCTTGGGCATCGTCAGGGTGATGTTGCGCCCGCTCTTCGAATAGAGCAGCTCGCTGGAGCCGATCGCGGCAACCCTTCCGCCGTCGAGCCTGTCGCCGACCTGCACCTTGAGGTACTTGCCGGAGGGCAGGCGGACCAGCGCGCGGCGCTGGTTCGAGGTGCCGTAGACGCCGATCAGCGAGACCTTGTTCAGGGCCAGCGCGTTCTTCACCGTCGCCTGCTTGGCAACGGCAGCATTGATCGGGCCGGTGGGCTTGGCCTTGTTGCGGTTGGGCACCGCCGGGCCGGTGGCGCGGGCCGCGGAGGCGGCCGCCGCGGCTTCGGCGGCTTCCTCGGCGCGGGCGGCGGCCGCGGCCTGGGCGCGCGCCTCTGCCTCGGCGCGGGCCTTGGCAGCCGCTTCGGCCTGGGCGCGGGCCTGGGCCTGCGACTGGGCCAGCGCCGCCTGTTGGGTCTCCAAGACACGCGCCGCCTCGGCTTCCATGACGGCCACGTCCGCGGCTTCCTGCAGCCGCTGCGCTTCGGCCTCGGCAACGCGCTGCGCACGGTCGGCGATCTGAGCGATGTTGGCCGGCCGCAGGCGCGGGATCGGCGAGGCGGGAATGGCGCGTCGCGTGGCCGTGGCGAGGTCGGCGGCGAGCGCGGCCTCCTCGGGCGAAAGCTCGGCTCCGGTGTCGTCGGGCTCGCCTTCGGCATCGGCGAGTTCCTCGAGCGTCGCGGCGTCGGCGGCGGCCAGGCGCAGCACTTCGTCGAGCTGCTCGGCTTCCTGCTGCTCCGAAACCGGGCGGCGGAGCGGGCGGACCTCGGCGAGTTCGGACAGGGTGCGGCCGCCGAGCGTGGCGCGTTCGGTGGTTTCCTCCAGGTCGCCGGGCCGGCCGCGCGGACGGAAGCCGGCAAGCGGGTCGTCGGCATCGGCCGTGGCCACCTCGGCGGGCGCATCCAGCGGCGCCACCCGCTTCGGCGGGACGATGAAGGGACGGCCGGAGCGGATCAGGACGCCACCGGGCGAGATCACGCCTTCCTCGGTCGGCACCACCAGCCCGTTCTCGTCGAAGCTGCGCTCGTCGTCGGGGTGGCGCGGTGCGACGGGCAGGCGGGGCCGGGTCTCCGGGAGAGCTGCGAGATCGGGCAGGGCGAACGCGTCCTTATCGATCCGGTTGGGGTCGATCGAGGCGATCTCGAGGTTCTCGAGGTCGTCTTCCTGCGGCAGGTATCCCTGTTCCGGCGCGCGCTGCCAGATGCCGGTAGAGGCATAGATCGCGCGCGTGGTCAGCGGATCGTCCGTGGCGCCCTCGGCCGGTGCGGTCCCGGCGGGCGTGTCGGTCAGAAGTGCCAGCGTGTCGGCGACGGTGGGCGAGGTTGTGGCCTCTGCCGGCGCGCCGACGGTTTCGGTGGTGACTGCCGCGGAGAGGTCGTCGACCAGGGGTTCGGCGGGGATGTCGGCCTCGGCTTCCGCGAGGTCCGGCTGTTGCGGCTCCTCCGTCACGGGGGCCGCATCCGGGGCGGGGGCGGCGAGCGTGGCTGTCTCCTGCTCCGCGGGCTGGCCGGGCTGCAGGGCAGTGCTGTCGGTGGCCTCCGGCGCGATGTCGGGTGTTTCGGGCTCGATCAGCGGCGCCGGGGTGCTGTCGGCGAGCTGCATGGAGGGGGTGTCGTCGGAGCCATCGAGCACCTGCGCCCAGAGCCCCGCGAGGCCGAGCAGAACCACCGCGCCGATCGCGACGCCGACCAGCAGGCGCGCCTTGCGCTTGCGGGCCGGCTGCTGCGCGCCGAAGACGCTGAGATCGTCCCTGCCTGTGCGGGCCTTGGCCGGGCTGCGCGGCGGCGCGGCGGGGGATTTGGCGGGCGCGCGGCTGGCAGCGGCCGAGCCGGCGATGCTGGCGGCGATGCCTGCGGCGCTCTTGGGGGCGTCCGATCGGGCCGGCTTGGGGCCTGCCGCAGGCTTGGCGCCGCGAGGCGGAGCCGCCAGCGGGGGCTTCGCTGCCTGCGTGCGGATCGAGGCGAAAGTCGGTGGCGGGGCGAGGTCGTCGTCCTCGTCCTCGACTTCGCCCTCGTCGTCGGGGGCCTTTGCCGCTGCGGGCGGCTCGGCTTCGTCTGCCGGAACCTTGGCCTCCGCGGACGGCTCGGCTTCGCCCGTCGGAGCTTCGGCCTCCGCGACGGGTGCATCCGCGTCCTCGACCTCGATCATCGGGGCGGGAATGTCCTCTTCGGCGGTGATCTCTTCGGGCTGGTCCTCGAGCGTCTCGGCTGTCTCGACGGGGGGCGGCGCCTCGGCGCGGGCGGGTTCGGCGACGTCGTCCGGCGTGTCCGCGTCGAGGATTTCCTCGTACGGGGCCTCGTCCGCCTCCGCCTCTTCGGGTTGCGCCTCGGTGTCCTCGCTGAAGAGGTCTCCGACCGCGGCATCGGCGGTAACGTCCTCCGCCGCCTCCGGCTCGACCTCCACCTCAGAGGCCGTTTCCGGCTCCGGAGCGGCGGCGGGGTTTTCTGGCTCGTCCGGCAGGATCGGCTCGTCGGCAGGCTCTTCGGGGCCCTCGGCCTCCGCGACGGGCATGTCGTCCTCGACCGGTGCTTCCGGGAGGTGACGGTGCTCCGGCTCCGGAGTCTCGCCCAATGGCAACCATTGTGCGGCCTGGCCGGTCGCGCCGAAGAAGGCGGCGTCGGGGAAATCCTCGTCGGATGGCTCGGCGTTGAAGGAGACCGGGTTGAACCGGTGCAGGCTGGCGAAATCCTCGGCTTCCTCGAGGGTTTCACGGGCGACGGCGGCGATCCAGAGCCGCCCGCCCTGGACCTTGCAGTCATAGACCAGCTCGTCCAGCTCGTAGGGCGTGGCGCCGATCAGCGCCTCGGCCGCGCGGACGCGAGGCTCGGCGCCGGGCTCGTCGGGCAGAACCTTGTAGAGAACCTGCGAATTGGGCAGCACCAGCGCCGTGGCGAAGGGCTCCTCGCCGGCGGCACTTTCGCCAAGCGCGCGCAGATCCGCCAGCCGGGCCGCGAATTCGGGGTCTTCAAGCGACACGCTGCCAAGCATGTGCGCGGAAACACCCGATGGATCGCTCTGGTAAAGCGATATTCCCTCTGGGCTCAAAGTCAGGGCGAAGGTCGGGGTCATCACACCTATCTGGAGTGGGATCGGACTACAGCGCAACCCGATTGCTGCCGTGACGTATTTCTATAGCAGCTTTTTGCTGAAAGAAACAGGATTGCGGCCAAGGATCCGCCCGTGAGCCGCGTCCTATAGGAACTGACATGAAACGCACGACCAGGAGCGGAAGAATGAGATTGAGAGGTTTTGGCGGGCAGGCGCTGGCGATCGGCATGGGTCTGGCGCTGGCGGCAGGCAGCGCGTTGGCGCAGGCATCCGAGCCGGGGCCGGTGCCGCAGATCATGGTGAGCGGCGAGGGCCGGGCGACGGCGGCGCCGGACATGGCGACGCTGCAGCTTGGCGTGACGGCCAGCGACCCGGAGGCGGCGGCCGCGGTGCGGGCGATGAGCGCGCGCATGGCCGAGGTGATGGATCGTCTCGCGGCGGCGGGGATCGCGCCGCGTGACATGCAGACCAGCGGGCTGTCGGTGCACCCGAGGTGGGACAATCGCGGTCCATCCGAGGGTGGCGCGCCGAGGGTGGAGTCCTTCGAGGCGAGCACGGAGGTCACCGTCCGGCTGCGCGACCTCGACGGGCTGGGGCAACTGCTCGACGCAGTGGCGCAGGACGGGGCGAACCTGTTTCACGGGCTCAGCTTCGGCCTGCAGGAGCCGGGCGCGTTGCAGGACCAGGCGCGCAAGGACGCGGTGGCTGACGCTCTCCGCAAGGCGGCGCTTTATGCCGAGGCGGCCGGGGTCGAACTCGGGCCGATCCTGCGCATCGAAGAGGCCGGTGGCGCGGTGGAACCGCGCATGATGCGTGCGGAGGCGAGCGGCTTTGCCGATGCCGCGGTGCCTGTGGCCTCCGGCGAGGTCGCGCTGAACGCCGGGGTGACGATCACCTTCGCCCTGTCGGCCCATCCGTGACAATCCGGGCGGCAATCGTCGGATTGTCGCCCAAACCTTGCCATCTTCGCGCGCGATCCTGATCCGGGTTCAAATGAATTTCAGGATGGATTCGCGATGGATGGACGGCTCCTGCTGGTGGCCTGCGTGGGCATTCTCGGCGGTGCCTGGCTGCTGGGCACGGAAGAGATCACGCTGGGAAACAGCGGCGGTCCGAGCGCGCGGGTTGAGGCCAGCTCACAGGTTATCGACCTGCGCCACAACGAGATCCGCCAGACGCTGCTCCGCGAGGGCTACGACCTCGACGACCCGGCGAGCTTCGTGCGTCAGCGGGACGGCATCCGGGTCGTCGGCGGGCCGGTCGCGGCGACGGAGCACGGCGGCCCTGTCTTCATAGAGAGCGTCATGGCGGGCTATCACCGCCCCGTGGTTTCCGAAGCGCCCGGCAAGGTCACCGAGGCTCGGGCGATCGAGGATTGCCGCTTCTCCGCCCCGGCGGCGAGCGCGCGGGTAGCCAATGTCTTTTCCAACGCCTCGCTGCACGGCGCGTCCTTCTACGCTTTCGACTTGGCGGAGCTCGACCCTCTGGCGCTGCGGTACATCGAGACGCGGAACGAGCAGGGCGAGACGGCGCCTTCGGGCATTTCCTCGATCGCCGCCAAGATCGCCGAGAAGGCGACAGAGATGCAGTCCATGCCGAGCCTGACCAAGTCCGGCGGATTTCAATACAAGGTAACCGAGGTCGTGGTGACCGAGACGGAGATGCCGGTGCATCTGGTGCTGCAGGCCGGCGCGGGGCGCGTGTTGTGGAACCTGCATCTCGCGGAGGGTGCAGAGGTGAGTGGTATTTCGTTGCTCGGCGGGCATCTGCCGGCGGTGGCCAACGTTCCGAAGCGTGTTCCAGTAGAGGTGCTGGACGATGCGGGGCTCGCGGCCTGCGGCGTGACGCGGGTGCGCCTGCCGCTGGCCAGCGATCCGATCTTTGCCGCCGTCGACGAGGGCGCGCTGACGCTCGATCGGGCGCGGGCCGGGCTGGAGGACATGCGGCAGCAGGCGGAGGCCTGGAACGGCTGGTTCGAGGGGCAGTTCGGCCTGCGCTCGGACCAGAGCCGGATAGGCTATGAAGAAGCCGCGATCATGGCCGTGGTCGGCCCCTTGCCCGAAACGCCCGACGCGCGCGTGGTGCATCACACCCTGCGCCGGGCCCCGGTGGCGATGGCGCCGGCGGAGGAGGTCTTTGCCAAGGATCCGGGCGCGGCTGAGAACCGGGTGGCCAAACTGTCGATCGAGCGGGTCGAGGCCCTGACAGCACAGGCCGCGTCTCTGACCGGCACGACGAACTGAGGGAGGACGGGATGCGGGCCTATCTGATGTATGTTTTGCGGCGGGCGCTCTTCGTCCTTTGCTGTCTCGGCACCGGGCTGCTGGGCTGGCCCGGTCTGGTCGGGGCGCAGGAGAGCCTGCTCAACTCCGGGCGGATCGACACCTCCGGCGCGCGCCGGATCACCGTGACGCCCGCGGCGCCCGCGGCCACGGAGACGGAGAGCGGCGGTATCGGCGGGATGGTCTCGGGGTTTCTCGGGCGTTTCCTTGGGGACGACACCCTGCCGGTGGACGCGGGCGTTCCGGAGATCGAGGCCGGGGCTCTGGAGGCGCTCGGCGAGGGCGGGCTGGACCCGGCGGCCGCGATGGACCTCGCCACGGCGCTGCGGGATCTGCCGGAGAACCTGGCGCTGATCGAAGAGGAGCGCGACAAGGCGCTGGAGCGCGCCTCGGCCTTCGGGGCGATGATGTACGAGATGAACAAGGCGGAGGGCGACGAGGCCCGCGCCGCGCGGGAACAGGCCGAGGCCGCCACGGCGGCCCGCCCCCGGACCGAGGGCGAGCGGCTCTTTGCGGAGTTCGGGTGGCACCCCGGGGCCGAGACGCCCTACGAGGTGAGCCGGGCGGCGCTGGCGGCGCGGCCCTGAGGCCGGTCGCCCGGGGCGCGTGGCCCCGGGCCCGTCAGGTCAGGCGGTGGCCTTGGTCAGCGCCTGGTCGAGATCCGCGATCAGGTCGTCCGCATCCTCGATGCCGATGGACAGCCGCACCATGTTGGGCGCGGCGCCTGCGGCCTCCTGCTGCTCCGGCGAGAGCTGGCGGTGGGTGGTGGAGGCGGAGTGGATGATCAGCGAACGCGCGTCGCCCAGGTTGGCGACGTGGCTGAAGAGCTCCAGCGAATCCACCAGCTTAACGCAGGCGTCGTAGCCACCCTTGATCGCCACGGTGAACAGCGCGCCCGCGCCCTTCGGACAGACCGTCGACACCCGGTGGTGATAGGGCGAGGAGGGCAGGCCAGCATAGGTGACCTTCTCGATGCGGGGATCGGCTTCCAACCATTGGGCCACCTTCATCGCGTTGGCGACGTGTTTCTGCATCCGCAGCGACAGGGTCTCGATCCCCATCAGCGTGTAATGCGCGCCCTGCGGGTTCATCGTCATGCCAAGGTCGCGCAGGCCGACGGCGATGGAGTGGAAGGTGAAGGCCATCGCGCCGAGCGCCGGGTGGAAGGCGAGGCCATGGTAGGCGGGCTCGGGTTGGCTGAGCGAGGGGAACTTGTCGGAGGCCGACCAGTCGAACTTGCCCGAATCCACCACGCAGCCACCGGTGACGGTGCCGTTGCCGGTCAGGTACTTGGTCGTCGAATGCACCACCAGCGTCGCGCCGAGCGCGATCGGGTTGCACAGATAGGGCGTGGCCGAGGTGTTGTCGACGATCAGCGGGATGCCGGCCGCGTCGGCGATCTTGGCCATCGCCGGGATGTCGGTGATGTAGCCGCCTGGGTTCGCGATGGATTCGCAGAATATGGCGCGGGTGTTCTCGTCGATGGCGGCGCGAACGGCGTCCTCGTCATCCATGTCGACGAAGGTGCAGGACCAGCCAAAGCGTTTGATGGTCTGGGTGAACTGGGTGATCGTGCCGCCGTAGAGCTTGGTCGAGGCGACGATGTTGAGCCCTGGTCCCATCAGCGGGAACAGTGCCATGATCTGCGCCGCGTGGCCCGAGGAGCAGCAGATCGCGCCGGCGCCGCCTTCGAGGTGGCAGATCCGCTCGGCCAGCGCCGAGACGGTGGGGTTGGTCAGCCGCGAATAGATGTAGCCCACTTCCTGCAGGTTGAAGAGCGCGGCGGCGTGTTCGGCATCGCGGAACACATAGGCCGTGGTCTGGTAGATCGGCACCTGGCGGGCGCCGGTTGCCGGGTCGGGCGCGGCGCCCGCGTGGATCTGGAGAGTGTCGAAGCCAAGCTGGCGGCCTTCGGTCATGGGGCTGTCCTCCCGTTGGGTTCCCTGCGATGTGGCGCGCACACTAGGCGATGCCCGTGGCGGGAGCAACGGGGGCGACGCGGGCGGGGGCCGGCAAGTCCGTGTTTTGAATGCTGAAAATGGAATGTGTTTTCGCCGATTGCACGGGGGCGACGGGTCGCAGGGCGAAATCCGGCAATCGTGACGTGGGGGGAGTGTGTTAAGGTGGGGATGCGAACAGAACTGGGGGACATCATGAAACGGAATTTGCTTGCCGGCGCGGCGTTGCTGGCGGCCAGCATGGCACCTGCCGCGGCGGAGACACCGGAGGAGCGCGGCGCGTACCTGGTGCGCGGGCCGGCCGGGTGCGGCAATTGCCACAGCCCGATGGGGCCGCAGGGCCCGATTGCGGAACAGGAACTCGCCGGTCGACTGGTGGAGCAGAACGACGCCTTCACGGCGATCGCGCCCAACATCACGCCGGCCGGCCGCATCGCGGGCTGGAGCGACGAGGACCTCGGCCGCGCCATCCGAGAGGGAGTCCGCCCCGACGGATCGGTGATCGGCCCGCCGATGCCGTTCCTTTTCTATCGAAACCTTTCGGACAGCGACGTGGCGGCGATTGTCGCGTTTTTACGGACAGTTCCGGCGGTCGAGCATGATCCGGGCACTTCCGTCTACAATGTTCCGCTGCCGCCGGCCTATGGCCCGCCAGTGGAGAGCGTGCCCGACATTCCGCGCGGGGTAACGGTGGAATACGGCGAATACCTCGCCGGGCCGGTGGCGCATTGTATGGAATGCCACACGACCTTCGGCCCCGCCGGACCGATGCTGGACACCGATTTCGGCCGCGGCGGCTTCGAGTTCCACGGTCCGTGGGGCGTCTCGGTCGCGCCGAACATCACCAGCCACGAGGACGGGCTGGCCGGGTACTCGGACGAGGAGATCGCGACCATGATCACCAAGGGAACCCGGCCCGACGGCTCGCCGATGCTGCCGCCGATGCCGTTTGGCTACCTGGCGCAGATGACAGAGGAGGACCTGCAGGCGATCATCCTCTACCTTCGTAGCGTGCCGCCGCTGCCCGACAAGTCGTGATCCATTCCTGATACGGGGAAGGCCGCCCCGGGGGCGATCCATCGCGCCCGGGGGGGGGCGGGTTCCCTGGGTGTTGGGCGAGTGTGAAAGGTTTTGCAGAGGCCGATCAGCAAGGCCGTATCAGACAGTTTCAGCCCAAATGTCAGGCGCTTCCGAGTCAAACCGAACGTTGCATGCGATGCGTAGCAAGGTCCAGTGTGCGGTCATTGCAGGCATTCCCGGCCGAGGCCGCGACAACCGCAACCAGCGCAAAGCAGGCAGTCGCTCGTTTCCAATTAGGTCCGGTGTGCGGACGTGTCACCCGTTCGCGAGATATGGTCCGCAGGTGCAGCACGGTCTCGCCGATTTCTGCGAATGGCAAGTTCGACCTGGTTGCAAGGTCAACCGCGTGGGGAAAGTCATCCCTCATTCGCCGCTGATCGCTAGCCGCGACCGCATCGCTCCAGTGTCCAGAAGTGTTACTCGGCCATAACTGCGGGCGATCCGTCCTTCACGTTCCAGCGCCTGGAGCTTGCTAACGACGGCGGCACGCGACAGATTGGCGAGCTGCGCAAGATCGCTCTGAGTGACGTCGATCTCCGGGTTCGGGTCTTCGGGGTTGTCGGCTTGGCGCACGTCGGCGAGGCGCAGGAGGATCGCGGTTATGCGCTCTCCGGGATCTCGAAGCATCTGGTCGTCGACGACCCCGAGGGTGAGTTCGAGATGTTGTCCGCAGAGCTGCCCGATCCAGCGCCAGGTTTCAGGTTCCTCGGCAATCAGGCCTCGTAGTTCCGAAAGCGACAGGTGAACAAGGGTGCTGTCTCGCGTGGCAACGATCGTTGCGATCTGCGGTCGGGCGTCGAAGATTTCGGCCTCCCCGAACCAGAATCCGGGTCGAAAGAAATGGGCGAGACTCGGCCCGCGCTCGTAAGGCGCGATTTCGAAGGCAAAGCCACCTGAGACCACCCCGTACAAACCGTCGTACGGTGCTCCGATCCGATACACGGCTACGCCGCGTTCCGCTGAGCGCAACTGGCAGCGCGCGAGCAGCGCGTCCGCGAAGCGCGACGGTGTTCCACTCAGCCAGCCCCGGCGCTTGAGAAAGACCCGTGCCTCGTCGATCTTGGTATTCGACATGCTCAATGCCCATGAGAATTGTCTGCAGGCGACAGTTTCGCCCGAGGGTAGTGTGGTAGACAAGTGGGAAGTTAGAGATCGTCCCGCGATAACGTGGGCCAACGAGAGAGCTGGGGAGTACAGAATGGATCGGAGAACTGCTTGGAACTCGGTGTCGGCATGTGTCGCGGCGCTGGTGCCGCTTGTGGCGAGCAACGCTTTCGCCCAAGACGTCGAATAGAACCCGCTTCGCGAGGCCTACTTCGGCAACCTGCACGTCCACACTGCATGGTCGTTCGACGCCAATATCAACGGTGCCATCGCCGGACCCGACGAAGCCTACCGCTGGGCAAAGGGCGAGGCCATTCCCGGCGGCGGCGGCGGCCCTGACCTGAAGATCCTTCGTCCGCTCGACTGGTATTCTGTAGGGGATCATGCGGAATACCTTGGGGCGGTTCGACTCATGGCCGACCCCGATAGTCCGGTCAGTGAGCATCCACTGGCGGACGCGATCGGTGGCGACGACCCGGAGGCATCCTTTGCGGCTTATACCGAGATCCTTGACGGCATCTCCAACCGGAGAAACGATCCGATCCTCGGCGATCCCGAACTCCTGATGAATGTCTGGGAACAGATCATCGACATCGCCGACGATCACTACGAACCCGGCGCATTCACCACATTCGCGGGGTTTGAATGGACCTCCAATCCAGGTTGGCGCAACCTCCACCGGGTCGTGATTTTCCGCGACACCGAGAGCATTTCCGATCATGCCTTCTCGGCAATCGAGTCCGACCGGGAGGAAGACTTGTGGGCCTGGATGGACCTTCAGCGCGAGAACGGAGCCGAGCTTCTCGCCGTTCCCCATAACGGCAATGCCAGTGACGGGCTCATGTTTCCTATCGGAGCCTCCTACGGCGGTAGCGACATAGACAGCGCCTACGCTGAGACGCGGATGCGGAACGAGCCGCTTTACGAACTGACGCAGATCAAGGGAACCTCCGAAACCCTTCCCGTCCTCTCGCCGAATGACGAGTTCGCCAATTTCGAGATCTGGGACTACACGCTCGCCTCGACAGCGACGCCGCCGGAGAACAAGGTTGGCGGATACATGCGCGAGGCATTGATCCGGGGCATGGCGCTAGCGGCCGAGGGCAAAGGCAACCCGTTCAAATACGGCTTCATCGGCGACAGCGACACCCACAACTCGGCGTCGGCGATCGAGGAGGACAATTACACCGGCAAGTTCGGTTTCGAGAACAACCCCGAACACCGCCTCGAAGGGCCGCCGGGGGTCAGTGAGGCCGCTGCCCAGCAGGTCCGCGAGTTCAGCAGCGGTGGGGTTGCCGGCGTCTGGGCGGAGTCGAACACACGCGAGGCGATCTTCGACGCGATGGTCCGGAAGGAGACCTTTGCCACGTCGGGCCCGCGTCTCAGAGTGCGAATGTTCGGCGGGTTCGACTACGCCGACGGCGTGCTGGACGGCGCCGACTGGCTGCAGGCAGCCTATGATGGTGGCGTGCCGATGGGCGGTGATTTGCCGTCAGCTTCCGAAGGCACCGCGCCGACTTTCCTCGTTGCGGCGATCAAAGAACCCGACGGCGCCAATCTCGACCGCATCCAGATCGTCAAGGGTTGGGTCGAGAACGGCGAACAGATGGAGAAAATTTACGATGTGGCTCTCTCGGATGACCGGACCGACGGCAGCGAACCGGTGGGAAACACAGTAGACGTGGCCGCTGCCAGTTACACGAATGACATTGGTGCGGCCGAGTTGATGGCGACCTGGACTGATCCCGACTTCGACCCTGCGGTGCCGTCACTGTACTATGCCCGTGTTCTGCAAATCCCGACACCGCGCTGGTCAACCTACGACTCTGCAAAACTCGGTGTGGAGATCCCGGAGGGTTTGCCCGCGTCGATTCAGGAACGCGCCTGGTCCTCTCCGATCTGGTACGCGCCAGAAGGCTAAGACACTTGGGTCCGGCAAGACCGAGTTCTTTCCAACAACTCGGTTGGGCACGACAAGGGCGGCGCTTTCCTCGTGGCGTCGCCCTTTCTTGTTGAGTTTGCTCCGTGCTCACTACGGTCATCTGAGCCATTTCGTCAGATGGCCGTAAGATCGGAAAAGCGGTCGTGTCTGACCGGACAGCCCGGCAAACGCCGCCGCGCAGCAGCCCGGAAGCCAGGGACGACAGCTAGCTGCGCAAAGCAGACCTTGGGCCGGGCGTAGCACTTCGCAGGTGCGGCAAAGGCACAGAACGCGCGAACGGCCCTGAGCTGACATTTGGTCATGGTGCCGCGAACGACAGACTCCGGTCCGACGGGATGTACCCTGGAAGCCCAAGTTTAGCGGATGAACGCCAACCGAGATCTGACGGCATTACCTAACGTAGACCAGATGCGCGTCCAACATTCGATCTGACGTTTCGACCTTCCAAGGCCAATATCAGCCAGATTTCTTGCCCTACCGTTTCGGCTTGTACGCTTCGAGGGTCTCAAGGACCCGGGATCGAGTTTCCGGTGCATGCTCAAAGAAACGACTGGCAACTTTGTTGGCAGGGAAGCCGGGCCAAGTCTGGTGCATCTCGTCAATAGCCGCACGTGCGGCCGCGAGCTCGCCGTTTTCGTGTTGGGCCGTGGCGAGCATCATTAGGCTCGGCGCGCTGACCGGGAGGCCGCGTTCGGCCGCCATGGAGAACGCCTCGATACATGCCGGATAGTTCTGCAGCATCAATTGTGACGTACCCCAGATACTGTTGGCGCCGAACCTACCGCTCCCAAAGCGGGGGCGTTCCGGGTCCGAGACCTCTGCCGCGAGAATGGGGTCATTCGAAATAATCGCCGTGATGCCCACTAAGTCCAAAACGTGGCCGTCCTCCGGTGAGAGGTCAACGGCTATCCGGGCTCGGCGCAGCGCTGCCTCGGTGTCGCCGCTTACCGCAAGAGTCCAGCCCATGGTCGCTTTCGCCCAGCCATCAGTTGGGCCGCGTTCCAAGGCGCTCTCCGCCATACTGCTTGCTTCGGCAAGCAGTTCGGATGCGCGTGTGGGGTCATCGGACAGATAGGCCAGAAGCGCCAGGATCTGTGCCGCGCCCGCATATCCGCTGGGCAGGTCAGGGTCGAGATCAATGGCGTGCCGAAATGAGGTGAGCGCAATTTCCTGGCGCTTCAAATCGAAGAGCGGAAAGAACATTCCACGCGTTTGTTCGGCGAGATTGGTGGCCTGCACACTGGGCATGGATCGTTCCCGGAGCGCAGCAAGCTTGGCACTACTGTTATCCGTAGCGTTTTGAGTGAGTGCTGGACGAAGATCTGTTGCGAAGAAAACACTTGCGATCAGAGCGACAAACAACGCTCCGAGCGCAACCATCCATTTCCGCGAGCCGGAGTGTTTGTGGCCGGCCTCAGTTGTCTGGGGTCCAGGCTCTTCGGGTACAATGCGCGGCGGCGGATGCACCGCTGTAAGTGTCGGCTTGTAGCCGCCCGTGGGGATGAGGATGCGGATGTCGTCTCCGGCTCCCTCGCCCTCATAGTATTCCCGGAGCAAGCGCCGCAGGCGTCCGGCCTCGACCCGAACAAGACCCAGCCCGCCGCCATCGCCGTCCAGTCGCCGCCCGTAGACTTCCACTGCAATGGCTTTGCCACGAATTTCGTCGCCATATCCGGAGAGAGTCTCCTCTACGACGTAGGTAAGAAACTGCCTCAAACGTGGCGACGAGGCCAAGACATCGCTCTCGACAACCTTGTTCAAGGCTGCGCGCGCCTGATCGACGAATTCAGGCGGAAGTTCTTTATGTACAATGCCTTGAGTCACTGTTGGGATGCCCGCCCTAAGTCCAGCTTACCCCAGCTTACCCCAGCTTACTCTGTCTGGCGAGCATGCTGGGTTACCGTCGGAAAAGCGCTCAGGCTACCACCCGCCAACCTAGAGGCAACGTTGATCCTTCGTCATGATCTGCCAGAACTCACCGATTTGATCCTCGCGCTTTCGCTGGATCACCCGTCACTCAGGGAGGCCCTGAGTGACTATGAGATGGCCTGCTCAAGCGAGAACGACGAAACGCTCAGTTCTGAATTGCGCGCTGAATGGGCCAACATCCGCAAGGAACTGGTCCGCGAAATCGAACGCCAAGCGCGGCGCATTTCCGCTACCCCCGACCAACAGAGGACAATGGAATGACCAAAGACAACCGCAAAAACCCGCAACGGCCGGGCAACGTCGAGAACAACGACCCGCAGGACCCCTCCCGCCGTGATCTGATCAAGGGCGCCGGAGCCGGTGCCGGTGCGGTTGCGGCGGGTGCTGTCGGTCTCGGCGCGGGGCAAGCTGAGGCACATCCCGGCGAAGGGCCGTTGGGCGAAAACCTGAAAAACCCCTATGGCGGTCGTCCGGCTGGCGGCATCTCCTTGCCTGAGTATTTCCGGCCGACGAAATATATGACCGGTTCCAACGCCAACTACTTCCCGCTTAGCGAGCAACTGGGACCGGACGAGATGCGGATCTCGTTCTGTGGCTCGACGCCCTATCCGCCGCGCGAGGACCAGGCCGGTACCTGCATCATGGTCGAGCTTGGCAACGGCAAGCGGTTCTTCTTCGACTTCGGTTCGGGCTGCGTGCGAAACATCGTCGGCATGCAGGTGCCGGGACAGTTGATCAACGACATCTTCATCTCGCACCTCCACGTCGATCACTATGCCGACATTCCCTACATCTATCCGTTCCGGGCATGGTCGGGCGGCTACACCCCCCTTCGCATCCATGGACCTTCCGGGCGCACGCCGGAGCTTGGCACCCAGGGAATGGTCAACGGCATGAAGCAGATGCTGAAGTGGCACTTGGAAGCATTCGATGTGTTCCCGATCGGCGACGGCTACGAAATCGAGGTCAACGAGTTCGATTTCCGTCAGGAAGGTGGTGTCGTCTACGACGAGGATGGAGTCGTGGTTCGCTCCTGGCCACGTAGCCACGCAAAAGACGGCGCCGTTGGGTACCGCCTCGACTGGAACGGCCTCAGCTTCGTCTGGACCGGCGATGGGCGCCCTGACGAGTTGTCCCGGAAATATGGAGAGGGTGCCGACGTGTTCGTGACCGAAATGTCGGGTCAGGATATCGGCCAACTGATGACCTACAAGTACGGTATCCCGCAAGAGCTCTTCAACTACACGATCGATACGCACCACACCTCTCACTACGCCGTTGGCAAACTCTTCGCGGACGCACGTCCCCGGCTCGGCATGGTGACGCACTACACGCAGGACGAGGATATCGATGCAGAGATGCTGGCTGGTATCCGGGCGCACTACGACGGCCTGTTCCAGTGGGGTATCGATGTGGCCGTCGTGAATGTCACCAAGGAGGCAATCTGGTATCGCAAGGCTGTGATTCCCGGCAAATCGGGAACGGTACCGCCGTTCCGCGAACTGCAAGCCGAGGTCGAGGCCGGCCGGCTGGAACTGCCCGAGGAGATCACACTGCCGAACCCACGCCTGACCCGCGCCGAACAGCAGGATCAGAAGTACCGCGACATGGAGATCGATCCGCGGGAATACTACCCCGAGGATGTGTTCAGGGCGCCGGACGGTGAGTGGCCGAAGGACCTGACAATCAAGGTGTCCGACGTACTCGGTCCGCGCGACAAGTAATCGGAACAGGTGTCAGCATGATCGAATTCGGCTCGGCCTCGGCTGTTCCCGTCACCATTCTTACCGGCTTTCTTGGAGCCGGTAAGACCACGCTGCTGAATCGGATACTGACCGGCAACCACGGCCTTCGGGTCGCGGTGCTGGTCAATGATTTCGGGTCAATTAATGTCGACGCCGACCTCGTGGTCGGCATCGAGGACGACGTGATGAGCCTGGCGAATGGCTGCGTCTGCTGCTCGATCCGAGATGACCTGATCGAGACAGTCGAGGCGGTCCTCGAACGCCCCGAGCGGCCGGAATATATCCTGCTGGAAGCCAGCGGCGTGTCAGATCCGTCCTCTATCGCTATGACGTTCACGGACCAACGGTTCCGCGACAAGATCCGGCTCGACAGCATCATGTGTCTTGTCGATGCCGAGCAGGTCTTTGCCGCCCAGGAACAGATGGAGTTGAAGCTGCGCCAGATCGCCTTCTCCGACATGGTTATTCTCAACAAGGTCGACCTCGTCGAGCAGAAGACCGTTCAGAAGGTCCATGACTGGCTGAAATCGCGGTTTCGCCGGTACCGTCTGGTTGAAGCCGTCAATGCCGATGTGCCGCTGGAGATTCTCCTGTCGGTCGGACGCTTTGCCGCCGAGCAACTGGATGCGGAGGTGCCTGACCACGTCCATGGCCCTCGCTGCGGTTGCTCCGAACATGCGCATCACCATGACCACGCGGCGAAGTTCTCAACCACGATGCTACGCTCGGATCTTCCCGTTAATCTCTCCGGCCTGCGAGACGCAATCAAAGGACTGCCCGGAGAAGTCTATCGGGTGAAAGGGTTTGTCTACAGCGAGGAAGACCCGGAGCACCGGATCGTAGTGCAGGTCGTCGGCAAGCGCATTGATATCGCACGCGACGGGAAATGGGGAACGCGCAAGCCGGAAACTCGTTTGGTCGCGATCGGTGCGCCCGGAGCCGTTTCAGAAGACACCTTGGGAAGAGTGTTTCTCGAAGTGGCATAAGGAAGACTACGCTTTCCACGTTCAGCTTGCGAAATACCGTCGAAAAAGAGTGAACCGGACCTTCGTTGAAATCGCAGCGAAGGTCCGGAGACCGCCCTTCTTGACCGAAGTCACCATCGCGAACCCTCGAATTTCGCGCTCGCAGCGAAGGTCAGGAAGGTCGGCGATCTGCCTGATCGACTACAACGCAGCATCAGTTAATTGGGGCTCATAAGGCAAACCGCTGCATCAGGACCAGATGTCCGCTGTTCAAACGACAAGGGTCTATCGCCATTGACCTGACCGAAGCGTCAGCCATGCCCGGCACAAGACAGTTGTCATTTCGCGAGGGCCGTGCAAAATTCAATCAAACGTTTGATTGAATTTTGAGTCGCCATGTCACAAAGAGCGGAAGACAGTTCGAGCCCCTCGGAGCAGACGCGCAAGGCGCTTCTGGATGCCGCCATCACGCTCTTCGGCCGCGAAGGCTTTCGCGGCACCAGCACGCGGGCGATCGCGCAGGCGGCGGAGACCAACGTCGCCTCCATCGCTTATCACTTCGGCAGCAAGGAGGGGCTGCGCATCGCCTGCGGCGCGGCCATCGCCGAGCGGATCGCCGAGGTGGTCGGGCGGGCAGGGGTGCCGGAGGTGGAGACGCCGGAGCAGGTGCTGAAGGTCTTCGAAGCTGTGATCGCCGCCTTCGTGCATTTCCTGCTGCTGGAGCAGGGCAGGTCCGATTTCGTCGCCTTCATGATGCGCGAACTGGCCGAGGACGGCCCGGCGGTCGAGGAGGTCTATCGCGCAGCAATCGAGCCGCGGCACCGGGCGTTCTGCCGGATGTGGGAGGTTGCGACCGGCTGGCCGGCGGAGAGCGAGCGCACCCGGCTCACGGTCTTTTCGCTGATCGGGCAGGTGCTCTATTTCCGGATCGGCCAGAACGTCGTGCAGCGGCGGATGGACTGGGACGGGATGGACGAGGCGCGGGTGCGCCAGATCACGGAGGTGCTGGTGGCCAACCTGCGCGCCAGCCTCGAGGCCAACAGGAGACCTGGGTCATGAGCGATGTCGTCTGTTCGATCCCGCTGATTGCCACGTTCTTTGCCGCCTGCACCGGGTTGCCCCCGCTGGCGACGGGCTACGTGGAGGGCGAGTACCGGCTGATCGCGCCGATCACCACAGCGCAGGTGGAAGAGCTGCGGGTGGCGCGCGGCGACAGGATGGCCGCGGGCGACGTGCTGGCGGTGATGGAGACCCGCGACGCCTCGATCGCCCTGGCGGAGGCGACGGCGGCGCTGGAGGCTGCGGAGAGCGAGTTGGCGAACCTGCGCGAGGGGCGGCGCCGGGAGGAGATCGAGGTGATCGAGGCGACGCTGGCCTCAACCCGCGCAGAAGCGGCCGAGGCCGAGCGCGAGGCCGAACGGCTGGAGGGGCTCGCTGCGCGCGGCATCTCTCCCTCGGCCGAGGCAGAGGACGCACGCACAAGGGTCGACGTGGCGCGCGCCCGGATTGCCGAGGTGGAGGCGAACCTCGCCGTGGCGAAACTGCCGGCCCGCCGGCACGAGATCGAGGCCGCTGAGGCGGCGGTCGCGCAGGCGCAGGCAGGGGTGGCCTCGGCCGAATGGCAGTTGGAGCGCCGCACCCTGATCGCGCCCGCCGACGGCGCCGTGTTCGAGATCCTGCGGACGGTGGGCGAGATCGCCGGGCCACAGGCTCCGGTGCTGACGATGCTGCCCGACGGCGCGGTGCTGCTGCGGCTCTACGTACCGCAATCCGAGGTCTCGCAGCTCTCTATCGGGTCGGTTCTGGACGTCAATTGCGACGGCTGCCCGGAGGGTCAGACCGCGCATGTGACCTATGTGGCAGACGCGCCGGAGTTCACCCCGCCGGTGATCTACTCTCTCGAAAACCGCCAGAAGCTGGTCTACCTGGTCGAGGCACGGCCAGACGCCAGCGCAGCGCAGCTGAAGCCGGGGCAGATCGTCGACGTGCGCCTGTCGGAGGCGCCGTCATGAGCGCCGAGCCGGCCATCCGCGTCGAGGGGCTGGTCAAGCGGTTTGGCGGCCGGGCGGTGGTCGACCACGTCTCGATGAGCGTGAACCGCGGGCAGATCACCGGGTTTCTCGGCCCCAACGGGTCCGGCAAGACGACGATGATCCGGGTGATGTGCGGGCTGCTGACCGCCGACGAGGGCTCGGGCGAGGTGCTGGGCTACAGGCTCGGGCGCGACACAAGGCGGATCAAGCGCGAGATCGGCTACATGACGCAGCGCTTCTCGCTTTACGAGGACCTGACGATCCGCGAGAACCTTGCCTTCGTCGCGGGGCTGTATGCGCTGCGCCCGGTGCAGCGGGTGGTGGACGAGGTGCTGGAGGGGCTCGGGCTGACGAGCCGCCAGCACCAGCTCGCTGGCACGCTTTCGGGCGGCTGGAAGCAGCGGTTGGCGCTCGCCTCCTGCGTGATGCACAAGCCGCAGCTCCTGCTGCTCGACGAGCCGACCGCCGGTGTCGACCCCAAGGCGCGGCGGGATTTCTGGGAGGAGATCCACCACCTCGCGGCGGGCGGCATGACCGTGCTGGTCTCGACCCATTACATGGACGAGGCGGAGCGCTGCCATTTCGTCAACTACATCTCCTATGGCCGGCTTGTCGCTTCGGGCACCGTGGAGGAGGTGATCGCCCATGCCGGGCTCACCACCTTCCTGCTCGAGGGGCCGATGGACAAGGTGACAGCAGCCGAACGGATGCTGCGCGGGATGCCGGGGGTGGACGAGACGGCCCCCTTCGGCACCTCGCTGCACATCGTGGGCAAGGACGCCGTCGCGCTAAAGGCGTCGGTTCAGCACGCCGCGGCCGAGACGGGCACGCGAATGAGCGCCACGGAGACCAGCCTGGAGGATGCCTTCATCCGCTTCATGAACCAGTCCACGGACAACATGGCATGAGCTGGTTCTCCCTCCGCCGCCTGAGTGCGCTGCTCGCCAAGGAGGTGATCCAGATGCGGCGCGATCGGATCACGTTTGCCATGATGATCGGCGTGCCGCTGATGCAGCTCATCCTGTTCGGCTTCGCGATCAACAACGACCCCAAGGACCTGCCGGCCGCGCTGGTGGCGCCCACGCAGGACCGCTACTCCCGGGCCATCGTCACCGCGCTGGAGCTGACCGGCTATTACCGGTTCGACCACATCACCAGTTCCGCCACCGAGGCCGAGGCGCTGATCGAGCGCGGCGCGGTGTCCTTCGTGGTGACCATCCCGTCGGATTTCGACCGCAGGGTGGACCGGGGCGACAAGCCGCAGATCCTGATCGAGGCCGACGCCACCGACCCCGCCGTGGCCTCCGGCGCGATCTCGACGCTGGGGCAGGTGGCCTCCGAGGCACTGCTGCACGAGAGCGGGCAGGACGTGATGGCGGAGGAGGCGGCGCGCGGACAGCTCGAGGTGGTGGTTCACCGGCGCTACAACCCCGAGGGGATCACGCAGTACAACATCGTGCCGGGGCTGCTGGGCGTGATCCTGCAGATGACCATGGTGATGATGACCTCCATGGCGCTTACCCGCGAGGTGGAGCGCGGCACGATGGAGAACCTGCTCGCCATGCCGGCGACGGGGCTGGAGATCATGCTCGGCAAGATCCTGCCCTATCTCGGCGTCGGCGCGGTGCAGGTGGCGCTGGTGCTGGGGGCGGCCAAGGCGCTGTTCGGTGTGCCGTTCGTGGGCTCGCTGTGGCTGCTGCTGGTGGGAGTGTTCATCTTCGTGCTGTCGCTGGTGCTGCTGGGCTACACCATCTCCACCGTTGCCCGCACCCAGATGCAGGCGATGCAGCTCACATTCTTCTTCTTTCTGCCGTCGCTGCTGCTGTCGGGGTTCATGTTCCCGTTCCGCGGCATGCCGGCCTGGGCGCAGGTGGTGGGCGAGCTGTTCCCGCTCACCCATTTTCTGCGGATGATCCGGGCGGTGATGCTGAAGGGGGCGGATCTGGCGAACGTCTCCGCGCCGATGGCGGCGCTGGTTGTCTTCGTGGTGGCCTACGCGGTGCTGGCGCTGACCCGGTTCCGGCGGACGCTGGACTGAAGAGCGCTGCCGGGCACGATCCTGTCGCGTTGGGGCTTTCGGTGCCGCCGCCGCCGCGCCATGGTGAGCGGGCCGGCGCGGCCCGCGCCACATGTTTCGCACACCCCGAGGCCAAGATGTCGAACGATCCGCTGCTGCAGCCCTATCGCCTGAAGCACCTGACCCTGCGCAACCGGATCATGACGACGAGCCACGAACCGGCCTATCCCGAGGAGGGCATGCCCAAGGAGCGCTACATCGCCTATCACGCCGAGCGGGCGAAGGGCGGGGTGGCGCTGGCGATGACGGCGGGCTCCGCCGTGGTCTCGCGCGACAGCCCGCCCGCCTTCAACAACGTGCTGGCCTGGAAGGACGAGGTGGTGCCCTGGATCCGGCGTCTGACCGATGCGCTGCACGAGCACGGCTGCGCGGCGATGATCCAGCTGACGCACCTGGGGCGGCGCACGGGCTGGTCCAGGGGCGACTGGCTGCCCTCGGTCGCGCCGGGGCCGCATTACGAGCCGGCCCACCGCTTCTTTCCGAAGGTGCTGGAGGAGTGGGACATTGCCCGCATCGTGGGCGATTTCGCCGACGCCGCGGAGCGGATGCAGGCCGGCGGCATGGACGGGATCGAGCTGGAGGCCTACGGGCACCTGATTGACAATTTCTGGTCGCCGCTGACCAATGCGCTGGACGGCCCCTACGGGCCGCAGACGCTCGAGAGTCGAATGAAATTCGGACTGGAAGTCATTGATGTCATTCGAAAACGCGTGGGAAATGATTTCATCGTCGGGGTCCGTTTCACCGCGGACGAGAACGCTCCCGGCGGGATCGACCCGCAGATGGGGCTGGCCATGGCCGAGCGGCTCAAGGCGACCGGACAGGTGGATTTTCTCAACGTGATCCGCGGCCGCATCCACACCGACCCGGCGCTGACCGGGGTGATCCCGCTCCAGGGAATGAAAAGCGCGCCGCATCTGGATTTCGCCGGCGCGGTGCGCGCGGCGACGGGGCTACCGACTTTCCACGCCGCCCGCATTCCCGACGTGGCAACCGCCCGCCACGCGGTGACCGCGGGCCTGCTCGACATGGTCGGCATGACCCGCGCCCACATCGCCGAGCCGCATATCGTACGCAAGATCATGGCCGGTCGGGAGGACGATATCCGGCCCTGTGTCGGCGCCAACTACTGCCTCGACCGGATCTACGAGGGCGGCGAGGCGCTGTGCATGCACAACGCGGCGACAGGCCGCGAGCTGACCATGCCGCACGAGATTCCGGCCGCAGAGACCCGCCGCAGGGTGGTCATCGTCGGTGCCGGACCGGGCGGGCTCGAGGCGGCCCGGGTAGCAGCCGAGCGGGGGCATGCCGTCACCGTCTTCGAGGCGGCGGGCGATCCGGGCGGGCAGGTGCGGCTGGCGGCGCGCTCTGAGCGGCGGCGGGAAATGATCTCGATCATCGACTGGCGGATGGCACAATGCGCCGCGCGGGATGTCACCTTTCGGTTCAATACCTGGGCGGAAACCGATGATGTCGCGTCGGAAAATCCGGATGTGGTGATCGTCGCCACGGGTGGCCTGCCGAACACGGAGCTGTTCGAGACCGCGGGCGAGAACGACTTGCTGACCACGACCTGGGACCTGATCGCCGGCGACGTGAAGCCTGCGAAATCGGTGCTGCTCTACGACGAATCCGGCGATCATCCCGGGCTTCAGGCGGCACAGGTTGCGGCCGAGGCCGGGGCTGCCGTCGAGGTCATGACACCGCATCGGAGCTTCGCGCCCGATATCATGGGGATGAACCTCGCGCCTTACGTCGATGCATTGCAGGCGAAGGGGGCCACCTTCACCGTGGCGCAGCGGCTCCTTGGGGTTGCCCGCGCGGGCAACCGCCTCCGGGCGACCGTCGGGTCGGATTACGGCGGGATGCGGCGGGAGATCGAAGTGGATCAGGTCGTGGTGAACTACGGCACGCGCCCGCTCGACGAGCTCTACTTCGCGCTCCGGCCGCTGTCGACGAACCTTGGCGAGGTCGATTACGAGGCGCTGATCGCGGGCCGCCCGCAGGAGGTGCGCCGCAACCCGGAGGGCGCGTTCCAGCTTTTCCGTATTGGCGACGCGGTCGCGCCGCGCAATACCCACGCCGCGATCTACGATGCTCTGCGGCTGGTGAAGGACCTCTGATGCGAAGCTCCAAGGTGATCCATGTGGTGTCGGCCCATGCCGAGGGCGAGGTGGGCGACGTGATCGTGGGCGGTGTCGCGCCGCCCCCGGGCGCGACGCTCTGGGAGCAGCGACTCTTCCTGGCCGAGGACGGCGCGCTGCGGAATTTCGTGCTGAACGAGCCGCGGGGCGGGGTGTTCCGCCATGTGAACCTGCTGGTGCCGCCGAAACACCCCGAGGCCGATGCCGCCTTCCTGATCATGGAGCCGGAGGACACGCCGCCGATGTCGGGCTCGAACACGATCTGCGTGGCCACGGTGCTGCTCGACACCGGTATCCTGCCGATGACGGAGCCTGTGACCGAACTGCTTCTGGAGGCTCCCGGCGGGCTGGTGAAGGTGCGCGCCGAGTGCCGGGACGGCAAGGCGGAGCGGATCACCCTGCGCAACCTGCCGTCCTTTGCCGCCCGTCTCGACGTGCCGCTGGAGGTGGAGGGGCTGGGGACGCTGACGGTCGACACCGCCTTTGGCGGCGACAGCTTCGTCATCGTCGATGCCCGCGCGCTTGGCTTCGCGATCCGGCCCGACGAGGCCCGCGACCTGGCGCAGCTCGGCGTGCGGATCACAGCAGCGGCCAATGCGCAGCTCGGCTTTCATCACCCTCTGAACCCGGACTGGCGCCATATCTCCTTCTGCAACTTCGCCGCGCCGCTGGAGGCGGTGGCCGACGGGTTCGCCAGCCGCTCCGCGGTCTGCATCCAGCCGGGCAAGATCGACCGCTCGCCGACCGGGACGGGGGTGTCGGCCCGAATGGCGGTGCTGGCGGCGCGCGGGCAATTGCGCGAGGGGCAGTGCCTGAGCGTACGTTCGATCATCGACTCGCTCTTCGTCGGGCGGCACGCCGGCGAGACGAAGGTCGGGTCTCTTCCCGCGATCCTGCCCGAGATCAGCGGCCGTGGCTGGGTCACCGGCACCCACCAGCACATGCTCGATCCGTCCGATCCCTGGCCGGACGGCTACCGGCTGGGCGACACCTGGGGGCAGGCGACCGGCTGAAACGCTGGCCCGCGCTCTGGTCAACTCGCGGAGAACATGCAAGGTTTCGCGCGGCCAAGCGCCGAGCCCAGAAACAGAGCGAGAGACCCCAATGCAAATTGCCATGATCGGCGTCGGGATGGTTGCCCGCACGCATGCCGACGCCATCGCCGCCACGTCCGGCCGCCTGAGCCTCCGCGGCGTGCTCTCCTCCCGCCAGGAGCGGGCCAAGGCGTTCGCCGCCTCGGTGACGGAGACGCTCGGGGCCGCGCCGAAGGTCTATGCCGACCTGGCGGAGCTGGCCGCTGACGACGGCGTCGACTTCGTGCTGGTCTGCACGCCGCCAGATGCCCGGATCGAGATCATGAAGACGCTCGCGGCGGCCGGGAAGCCGATCCTGCTCGAGAAGCCGTTGGAACGCGACAGCGCGGCCGCGCTGCAGGTCGTCGAGATCTGCGAGGCGGCGGGCGTGCCGCTCGGCGTCGTGTTCCAGCACCGGATGCGGGAGAGCTCGCAGAAGGCCGCGGAGATCGTCGAGAGCGGGGTGCTCGGCCCGATCGCGCTGGTCGAGACCACGATCCCCTGGTGGCGGCCGCAGAGCTACTACGACGAGCCCGGCCGCGGCACCTATGCCCGCGATGGCGGTGGCGTGATGATGACCCAGGGCATCCATACGATGAACCTGATGCTGTCGCTCACCGGCCCGGTGACGACGGTGCAGGCGATGACCCGCACCACCGGGATGCACAAGATGGAAGCGGAGGATTTCGTCTCCGCGGGGCTCGAGTTTGCCTCAGGGGCCGTGGGGTCGCTGGTGGCGTCCACCGCGAGCTACCCGGGCGGGGCTGAGTCCATCGTCCTGCATGGCCGGGACGGCAGCCTGCGCCTCACCTCGCGGCAGATCGTGCTAGATTGGCAGGACGGCCGGCAGGAGGTCATCGACACGGGAACCAACGGCGGTTCGGGTGGCGGCGCCAACCCGATGGCCTTTACCCACGGATGGCACCAGGCCGTCATCGAGGACTTCGCCGAGGCGCTCGCCGCGGGGCGCCCGCCCAAGGTCACCGGCCGCGAGGCGCTCGACGTGCATCGGCTGATCGACGCGGTGGTCGAGTCCTCGCGCCAGAAGCGCGCGCTGCGGCTTGAAGACCTGGCCTAATCCCGGCGGTTGAGGCGCACCGACAGGCGGCCAGCAATGTGACCGCCTGTCAGTACGTCAGTGATACGTCGGAAATGGGTATTTGAGCCAAGAAGACGTGTCCTCCTACTCTTCCTGGTCCAAATACCCATGGTCTCCGCGTGCCAAGTGTCATGCCTTCGGCGTTGAGCGTGACACAAGACAGGCCGGCGGCGGGATTGGGATCAGCCGACGATCATCTGCTTGAGCTTCAGGGTCTCGTATTCAAGCTCGCGCAGGCGGAATTTCACGACGTCGCCGATGGAGATCATCCCGGCGATATGCTCGCCATCGAGCACCGGGATGTGACGGAAGCGGCCCTCGGTCATGCGGTGCAGCAGCTCCAGCAGCGGCGTGTCGGGGGAGGCCGTGACGACCTTGGTTGTCATCAGGTCGCCTGCGGTCTCGTCGAAGGTGTTGTCCGGCTCGTCCGCGAACCCGCGCACGATGTCGCGTTCCGTCAGGATGCCGACCATGTGGCCGTTCTGATCCTTCACCACCACGGAGCCGATCCCGTGTTCCTTCATCACCTCGGTGACGCGATGGATGGAATCGGTGGGACGGACGGCAATGACGTCATGCCCCTTGGAGGCCAGGATGGTCTCTGCGGTCGCCTTGGACGGGCCTGTCACCGCCGCCTCGACCGACTGGCTGTGTGTGTGAGGATTCTCGTGGCCGAAGTGGGGGGCGTTTTTCTTGGTTACCATCGCTTTCTCACTTTTTCGTTTCAGCGTCCGATCTTGAGCGGGACGGGGAAGGGCGCTCTGCTCCCTCCAAGGTATCTTAGACCCAGTTTCGGCCCATCCCACAGAAGATTCTTCGCGGGTCCGCCATGCCGCGCTGTCGGGGCTTGCGCCGGAAGGCGTGGAGGCAAACGAAAACGGGCCGGGGAATGCCCCGGCCCGCGATTGTGCGATGCAGGTCGGCTCAGCCGCCGAAATCGTCGAGCATGATGTCCTCGCGGTCCACGCCGAGGTCCAGCAGCATGTTGATCACCGACTGGTTCATGATCGGGGGACCGCACATGTAGTATTCGCAATCCTCCGGCGCGGGGTGGTTCTTGAGGTATTCCTCGTAGAGCACGTTATGGATGAAGCCGGTGTAGCCGCCCCAGTTGTCCTCGGGCAGGGCGTCGGACAGCGCGACATGCCAGGTGAAGTTCGGGTTCTCGGCCGCGAGCTGGTCGAAGTCCTCGACGAAGAACATCTCCCGCTTCGACCGCGCGCCGTACCAGAAGGTGATCTTGCGGTCGGTCTTGAGCCGCTTGAGCTGGTCGAAGATGTGGCTGCGCATCGGCGCCATGCCGGCGCCGCCGCCGATGAAGACCATCTCCTTCTTGGTGTCGCGGGCGAAGAACTCGCCGAACGGGCCCGAGATGGTGACCTTGTCGCCCGGCTTGAGGTTGAAGATGTAGCTCGACATCTTGCCCGGCGGGATCCCCTGGCTGCCCGGCGGCGGCGAGGCCACGCGGACGTTGAGCATGATGATGCCCTTTTCCTCGGGGTAGTTGGCCATGGAGTAGGCGCGCTCCACCGGCTCGTCGACCTTGGATTCGTACTGCCAGAGGTTGAAGCGGTCCCAGTCCTCCCGGTACTCCTCCTCGACGTCGAAATCGGTGTACTTCAGCTCGTGGGCCGGGGCCTCGATCTGGATGTAGCCGCCGGCTCGGAAGTTGACGTTCTCGCCCTCCGGCAGCTCGAGCACGAGCGCCTTGATGAAGGTCGCGACGTTCTCGTTGGAGCGCACGGTGCACTCCCACTTCTTGACGCCGAAGACCTCTTCGGGGACCTCGATGTCCATGTCCTGCTTGACCGCCACCTGGCACGAGAGGCGGTCGCCGCAGGCGGCCTCGCGCTTGGTGATGTGGGTCTCTTCGGTGGGCAGGATGGAGCCGCCGCCGGAGTGGATGCGCACCCGGCACTGGGCACAGGTGCCGCCGCCGCCGCAGGCGGAGGGGACGAAGAGCTTCTGCTCGGCCAAAGTCTGCAGCAGCTTGCCGCCGGCGGGCACGTGGATCGTCTTTTCGCCGTTGATCGTGATCGCCACGTCGCCAGTGGAGACCAGCCGCGAGCGGGCGAGCATGATCACGGTGACCAGCGCCAGCACGATCAGGGTGAAGAGGGCAACGCCCAGGATGAAAGTGGTCATCTTGCGCCTCCCGTCAGAGTTTCACGCCGCTGAAGGACATGAAGCCCATGGCCATCAGGCCCGCGGTGATGAAGGTGATGCCGAGGCCCTGCAGCCCGTCGGGGATGTCGGAGTACTTCAGCTTCTCGCGCACGCCGGCCATGGCGGTGATCGCCAGCGCCCAGCCGAAGCCGGAGGAGGCACCGTAGGTGACCGACTCGGCGAAGCCGTAGTCGCGCTCCACCATGAAGAGCGAGCCGCCGAGGATGGCGCAGTTCACGGTGATCAGCGGCAGGAAGATGCCGAGCGCGTTGTAGAGCGGCGGGAAGTACTTATCGAGCACCATCTCGAGGATCTGCACCATGGCGGCGATGACGCCGATGTAGGAGATCAGGCCGAGGAAGGTGAGGTCGACGTCGCCGAAGCCGGCCCATTCGAGCGCGCCGGGCTTGAGCAGGCCGTTCAGGATCAGGTTGTTGGCCGGCACGGTGATGGTCTGCACCACCATGACGGAGATGCCGAGGCCGAGCGCGGTGGAGATCTTCTTGGACACGGCGATGAAGGTGCACATGCCGAGGAAGAAGGAGAGCGCAAGGTTCTCGACGAAGATGGCCTTAACGGCAAGGGAGATCAGTCCCTCCATCAGTGCGCCTCCACGGTCTGGATCTTGAATTCACGGTCTTCGACCTGCTCGGGCTTCCAGGTGCGGAAGGCCCAGATGATGAGGCCGATGATGAAGAAGGCCGAGGGCGGCAGCAGCAGCATGCCGTTCGGAACGTACCAGCCGCCGTTGTTGACGGTCGGCAGGACGGTGATGCCGAAGAGCGTGCCGGCGCCGAAGAGCTCGCGGACAAAACCCACCAGCATAAGGATCAGGCCGTAGCCGAGCCCGTTGCCGACACCGTCGATGAAGCTGTCGATCGGCGGGTTCTTCATGGCGAAGGCTTCGGCGCGGCCCATCACGATGCAGTTGGTGATGATCAGGCCCACGAAGACCGAGAGGGTCTTGGAGATCTCGTAGAGATAGGCCTTGAGGATCTGGTCCACCAGGATCACGAGGCTGGCGATGATCACCATCTGCACGATGATCCGGATCGAGCCGGGGATGTGGTTCCGCAGCATCGAGATGAACATCGAGGAGAAGGCCGTCACGAAGATCACGGCGAGCGCCATGACGAAGGAGACCTTGAGAGAGGAGGTCACCGCGAGGGCCGAGCAGATGCCCAGCACCTGCAGTGTTATCGGGTTGTTGTCGACCAGTGGGTCGACCAGGTAGGTGCGTCGGGTCTGCGCCATCACACGTCTCCCGCCTTGAGGTTTTCGAGGAAGGGGGCGAAGCCGTTTTCGCCCATCCAGAAGCGAACGAGGTTGTCGACGCCGACGGAAGTCAGCGTGGCGCCGGCCAGCGCGTCGACCTGGTGGTTCTCCATGTCAGGCGAGGGCAGGCCCTTGGACACGGTGATCTTCAGCGCCCCGCTGTCGTCACGCAGTTCCTTGGCGCGCCATTGCGCCTTCCAGGCCGGGTTGTCGACCTCGGCGCCAAGGCCGGGGGTTTCGGCATGGTCGTAGAACTGCAGGCCGTAGATCTGGTTGCCGTCGTCTTCCAGCGCGATGAAGCCGTAGAGCGTGGACCACAGGCCGTAGCCGTGGATCGGCAGGATGATCTTGTCGAGGTTACCGGCCTCGTCGTTAAGCAGGTAGACCGTGGCGAAGTTGGTCTGCCGGCCGATGCCCGCGGGGTCCTCGTCCAGCGCACGCGACAGCTCCGGATCCGATGCCGCAGCGCGGTCGTCGAACTGGGTTGCGTCGAACTCGTCGGTGAAGGTGCCGGACCGCAGGTCGACGACGCGCGGTTCGAAGGCCGCGAAGGCCTCCTCGATGTCTTCGCCGGCGTCGTAGAGGCCGGCGACCTGCAGGATGTTGATCCGCTTGTCGTTGAGCTTGTTGGCTTCCTGCAGCGGGCGCAGGTTCACTGCGGCGAAGGCCACGACCATGGAGCAGAACAGGCAGAGCGCCGCGGCGACGAAGATCGTCTTGGGCACCGAGTCCACGGGGAGCGCCTTCCAGCGGGCGAGGAAGCCCTGGTTCTCGTCTTGCTCAGGCATTGCGCTTTACCCTCCGCGTGATGTTGGCCCGCACGACGAACCAGTCGATCAGCGGGGCGAAGATGTTTGCGAACAGGATGGCCAGCATCATGCCTTCCGGGAAGGCCGGGTTGATGACGCGGATCATGACGACCATGAAGCCGATCAGCACGCCGTACCAGAAGCGGCCCACGTTGGTGTGCGAGGCGGTCACCGGCTCGGTGACCATGAAGGCGAGGCCGAAGGCCCAGCCGCCCAGCACCATGTGCCACCAGAAGGGCATGCCGAACATCGGGTTGGTGTCCGATCCGATCAGGTTCAGCAGCAGGCTGAAGCCGATGGTACCGGCGGTGCAGCCCACTACCAGGCGCCAGTTGGCGATCTTGGTGACCAGCAGGAAGGCGAGGCCGATCATGCACATCACGAAGGAGGTTTCCCCCAGGCAGCCCTGGATGGTGCCCCAGAAGGCGCTCCAGAAGGTGATGTCGTAGTTGGCGAGGCCCGGAACGCCCTCGGCGGCGGTGATGCCGAGCGCGGTGGCGCCGGAGAAGCCGTCGACCGGGGTCCAGATCGCGTCGCCCGACATCTGCGCGGGGTAGGCGAAGTAGAGGAAGGCGCGGGCCACGAGCGCGGGGTTGAGGAAGTTTTTCCCCGTGCCGCCAAAGACTTCCTTGCCGATCACGACACCGAAGGAGATGCCGAGCGCGACCTGCCAGAGCGGGGCGGAGGCGGGCAGGATCAGCACGTAGAGGATCGAGGTGACGAAGAAGCCCTCGTTGACCTCATGGCCGCGGATCACGGCGAAGAGGATTTCCCAGAACAGGCCGACGACCATCGTGACGACGTAGATCGGCAGGAAATACAGGAAGCCGTGGAACATGCTGGAGAGGATGTTGTCGGGGTTCAGCCCGAAACCGATCGCCTGCATGAGCCCGATGCGCCAGCCGGTCATCGCCTCCTCGCCGATCGCGGCGAGGGCCACGTTGGCCTGGTGACCGGTGTTCCACATGCCGAAGAACAGGCAGGGCATGGTCGCCAGGAAGACGTAGATCATGATGCGCTTCATGTCCGAATAGGTCCGGGCATGGGGCGCGACGGTGGAGACCGTCTTGGGCGAATAGAAGAAACTCTCGACCGCCTCGTAGAGCGGGAAGTACTTCTCGTACTGCCCTCCCTTCTCGAAATGCGGTTCGATCTTGTCGAAGACCCCACGAACGAACTTCATCGCTCAGCCCTCCTTCTCGATCTTGGTCAGGCTGTCGCGAAGCGCCATCCCGTATTCGTACTTGGCCGGACAGGCGAAGGTGCAGAGCGCGAGGTCTTCCTCGTCGAGCTCCAGCGCACCGAGCGCCTGCGCGGTGTCGGTGTCCATCACCAGTAGCGCGCGCAGGAGCTGCGTCGGAAGGAAATCCTGCGGCATCAGCTCCTCGAAGATGCCGATCGGCACCATCGCGCGGCGGCCGCCGTGCAGGTTCGAGCCCATGTCGAACTTCCCGGTCCGGTTGAAGGCCGAGGCCAGCACCGGCAGGAAGGCGAACTGGTCCCGACGCGGGGCGATCCAGCCCATGAAGGTCTGCTTCTTGTCCTCGGTGATCAGCGTCACGCCGCGGGCGTAGCGGCCGAGGAAGTCGAACGGGCCACCGTCCGACATCCGGCCCGTCAGGACCGAGCCGGAGATGACGCGCACCGGCCCGTCGCCGGTCACCTCGCCGGCGGTCAGGTCGGAGAGGTTGGCGCCGACGTTGGTGCGCACCAGCCGCGGATTGGCGGCGCGGGGGCCGGCCAGAGCAACGACGCGCGCGCAATCGAGAAAGCCGGTCTGCATCAGCCGGCCGACGGCGATCACGTCCTGCCAGCCGATGGTCCAGACCGTGCGGCTGGACGACGGCGTGTCGAGGTAGTGCATGTGGGTGCCGGCAAGCCCGGCGGGATGCGGGCCGGCGAAGGTCGCGACCTCGACGCCGGGCACGTCGCCGCCGGGAATCGCGGCCCCCGGCGCGTGGCAGAGCCAGGTCTTGCCCTCGGAGAGCTGCGCGATGGCCGCAAGGCCGGCGCTGAAGGCGTCCGGCGATTCCGCGATCACGACCGCCGGATCGGAGGCGAGCGGCTCGGTGTCCATCGCGGTCACGTAGATCGCGGCGGGCCGGGTCGCGGGATCGGGGATGTGCGAATAGGGGCGGGTGCGGAACGAGGTCCAGAGGCCCGAACGGCAGAGCTTGTCAACGATAGCCTGCGGCTCCGCGTCGGCCGGCAGGGCGCCGAAATCGACACCCTGGTCAAAGATGTCGTCCACGTCGATCACGACGCTCTGCAGGACCCGGCGAGCGCCGCGGTTGATCGCCCGCACGCGCCCAGTCGCCGGCGCGGTGAAGACCACGTCGGGCGTGTCCTTGTGCCGGTAGAGCGGGTCGCCGCGGCGCACGCTGTCGCCCTCGGCGACGATCATCCCGGGCTTGAGCCCGAGCGTGTCGGCGCCGATCACGGCGACGGAAGCGATCTCCGGCCCGTCGTGTATCTGCTGGTCTGGTTCCCCGCTGATCGGCAGGTCCAGGCCCTTCTTGAAGGTGAATTCGGCCATGTGTTCCGCTGCGCTGTCCATTTCGGTACGATCATACTCCCGATCCGCGTCCGACATTACCTGCGCCAGGGTCTGGCGTCACGCCATGCATGGGCATGCGGATGAGTTCCGACCCTCTTAGCGGCGCTCACGCTGCGGTGCAACAAGCTGCACGTGGGCCAATTGCCTCAACCGGGGCATCTGCCGCAGTCATGGGCGCGGCGGTCGCGTTGACAGACCGGTGGAAAAGGTGCCAGACCCCCGGCGACATGACTTGAACAGATGCGGGACTATCGCCATGCGGCTTCTCTACGTGCTTCCCCTGGGCCTGTTGCTGACGGGGTGTTTCGACGAGGAGACAGGGGAAACCTACCGCCTGGAAGGCGAAACCATGGGCACGACCTATCATGTCGTCGCCGTGGACGTGCCCGAGGACGTGACCGAAACCCAGCTTGCCGTCGCCGTCGAGGAGACGCTGGAGGCGGTCAACGCCTCGATGTCGAACTGGGATCCGAATTCGGAGGTCTCGCTGTTCAACGCCGATACCGGGACCGACCCGGTGGAGATCTCGGCCGAGTTCGCCCATGTGATGGCCGCCGCCAACGACATTCACGCCATGTCGAACGGCAAGTTCGACGTGACGCTGTTCCCGCTGATCGAGCTTTGGGGCTTCGGCGCCAAGAAACCGGGCGACCCGATTCCCTCCGACGCGGAGATCGCCGCGGCGCTGGAGCATGTCGGGCAGGCGCGGTTCCTGACGCTGTACGAGGGCACCCTTGCCAAGTCGGACCCTGCGGTTTCCGTGAACCTGTCGGCTATCGCCAAGGGCTATGGCAACGACGCGGTGGCGGAGGCCCTGCGCGGCTTCGGGGTGGAGAACTACCTGGTGGAAATCGGCGGCGACCTGGTGGCCGCGGGCGTCAACGACAAGGGCGAGCCCTGGAAGATCGGCATCGAGACGCCCGACGCGGCCTCTAACGCGGTCGAGATGGTGTTGCCGGTCTCCGATCTCGGCATGGCGACGAGCGGCGATTACCGCAACTTCTTCGAGCAGGACGGCGTGCGCTACTCCCATCTGATCGATCCGACCACGGGGCGCCCTGTCACCCACCGGGCGACGTCGGTCACGGTTCTGGCGGAGAGCGGCATGGTGGCCGATGCGCTGGCGACGGCGATGATGGTGCTGGGCGAGGACGAGGGCATGGCGGTGGCCGAGGCCAACGACCTCGCGGTCTACTTCATCTCGCGGGCCGAGGCCGGCGCCGATCAGGAATACGTGAAACAGGCCAGCCCGGCGTTTGAAAAGCTGCGCGCCGGCGAATAAGATCGACGCAGCCCGACACAAGGATCCCAGACCATGGCCACTTTCGTGCTCGCCTTCGTGCTGCTCGCCCTCGTTATCGGCGGCATGTCCATCGGCGTGATGCTGATGGGGTCGCGGATGCGCATCAAGGGGAGCTGCGGCGGGCTCAACGCGATCTCGGGCGCCGACAAGTGCGTGGTCTGCCAGAAGGACATCGACCCCGACAGCCCGCTGCGCGACAAGCTTCAGTGCAAGCGGGCGCAGAAGATCGTCGAAGAGATGTGACGATCAGATTTCCAGCGGAATGAAGGCGAGAGCGACAAAGGCGAGCAGCGCCGGCACGCCGTAGAGCCACGCCTTGAGCACCCACAGCGGACCCTGGGCCTTCCAGTTCTGGCGGAACGCCCGGCCGGCAAAGACCATAACCAGCAGGAGCAGCGTCGCCGTCAGCGGCGTGAGGGTGAGCGTGTCGGGCATCGGGACCTTTGGAGCGCGGGAACGTCGCCCGGATGGCATAGATGCCGTCCGGGTTCCAGTGCCGAGCGTCAGTCCTCCTCGGACTCCGCTTGGGCGAATTTCTCCGCGTGAGCGGAGATTTCGGCCCGCGTGGCGGTGACCAGGACGTCGTGGTCGGGCTCGGAGAGCAGCCGGGCGCCATCGGCCTCGACCGCGGCGCAGAAGGCGCGGCTCGCCTTGTCGGTGACGATCAGCAGCGTCATGCCCAGCTTGCCGGTGTCGCCCTTGCCGACGCTGCGGACGGAGACGTAGTCGACCTCCGGCGTGCGGGGCAGGCGGCGCAGCATCAGGTCGATGGCCGCCGCGGCGCGATAGCGTTCGGCGACGAGCGCGGCGATATCCACCAGTTTGCGCGGGACATAGGCGATGCGCTTGCCGACCTCCGGCGCCATGAAATCCAGAACGCCCTCGAGCGATAGCTCGTTGCCTTCGATCGCCTTGCGGCGCGCGGCCGCGTCGGCCGAGCCGCCCTCGACCCGTTCGAACAGCTCGAAGCCCTTTGCGCTCTGCACGCCGAAGCGGGTGTCGACGATGGTCCTGACCAGGAAGGCGTAATCCTCGCGTCCCTCGGAGATCTTCATGCTGGAGGCTCCGCCGAGCTGGACCATCGCTTCGGGGGGCATTCGGGAGGCGGCGGCGAGGCCGAAGCCGAGATGAGTCGGGTCCGAGAGCTGCAGGGAGATCCGGGCGATGACGCGGGTCACGGCGAGGTCGTCCGCCGCATCCATGGGGGCGGTCAGTTCCGCCATGATTTCCGTCATCGCGTCGTCATCGGCGACTTCGAGCGCGGGCAGAGCCGCAATCCACTCCCCGAGATAGGTCGTCAGGTCCGACTTGGCGTCGAGTTCGAAGAAGCGTGCGTCGAGGGCCTCCATCTCGGGGGCGATGCCGCCCTCGAACCCGGTCAGCTTCTGCGCCTTCCGGGGATGGCGGGACACCCAACGCCGCATTTCGTCGAAGATCTTGCGGTATTCGCCGGCCCCTGCGGCGCGCAGCCCCTTGGACACGTCGGACAGGATGAAATCCAGATTGGCAAGGCTGTTGCCGATGAACTGGGAATGCCCCCCGTCCATCACCTGCGCGAAGTAGTAGTCGCAGTGGTAAAGCTGGATGGCCTCCTGCGGGATGTCGTTCCGCGAATAGGCGCCGCCCGACACCAGGTGGTTCACGTAATCGACCACGGCCGCGACCAGACGATGAGGCTCGTCTTCAAGCGCTGCGACGGCGGAACGGGGCACGACAATGCTTTGCACACGACGGGCGCCGTTTGCCGGGCTGGACTGTCGGTCCGAATTCGCCGGGCGGAGACGGGCGAAGAGCTTCTGGAACATGGGAACCTCAAGAATCGTGCGGGCCGTGCCTTTTCCGCATGAAACGCCCTGAGGTTGGCGAATTTGTGGTCGGCGGGTGGCCTCATTCTGGACAGTCGCCCGGAAGGGCCGTGTTTGGTGCCGTATGCGCAACCATGGCGCGAAAAAACCGTGTAAAATCGGTCGGTGACGGGCCGGGTGGGCCGGCCCGTCGGGAACGATCAGTCCTCGCCGAAGACGCGGGCGAAGATCGTGTCCACGTGCTTGGTGTGGTAGCCGAGGTCGAACTTCTCGTTGATCTCGTCCTCCGAGAGCGCCGCGCGCACCTCCTCGTCGGCCAGCAGTTCCTCGCGGAAATCGGTGCGGTGGTCCCAGACCTTCATCGCGTTGCGCTGGACCAGCCGAT
Organism: Tropicimonas aquimaris; assembly: GCF_042676185.1. Lineage (NCBI taxonomy): Bacteria > Pseudomonadati > Pseudomonadota > Alphaproteobacteria > Rhodobacterales > Roseobacteraceae > Tropicimonas > Tropicimonas aquimaris. Next base: position 444,188 of record NZ_JBHTJT010000008.1, read on the forward strand.
AGGCGTCCTCGCGGCTCACGCCCGCCTGGGTCAGCGCCAGCAGGACGCGCTGCGACATGACCAGGCCGGGGAACTTGTTCATGTTGTCGAGCATGTTTTCCGGGTAGACCAGCAGCTTGTCGATGACGCTGGTCAGCCGCGCCAGCGCGAAGTCGAGCGTGATCGTGGTATCCGGGCCGATGTTCCGCTCGACCGAGGAATGGGAGATATCGCGCTCGTGCCAGAGCGCCACGTTCTCCATCGCCGGGATCACCGCCATCCGAACCAGCCGGGCGAGGCCGGTGAGGTTCTCGGTCAGCACCGGGTTCTTCTTGTGCGGCATCGCGCTGGAGCCCTTCTGGCCCATGGAGAAGAACTCCGCCGCTTCCAGCACCTCGGTGCGCTGCATGTGGCGGATCTCGATGGCGATGTTCTCGACCGAACTGGCGACGACGCCGAGCGTGGCAAAGAAGGCCGCGTGCCGGTCGCGCGGGATCACCTGCGTCGAGATCGGCTCTGGCACGAGGCCCAGCTTGGCGCAGACATGCTCCTCGACCGCCGGGTCGATGTTGGCGAAAGTGCCGACCGCGCCGGAGATCGCGCCGGTTGCGATTTCGGCCCGCGCGTCGCGCAGGCGGGAGAGGTTGCGGTCCATTTCGGCGTAGAAACGCGCGAAGGTCAGACCCATGGTGGTGGGTTCGGCATGGATGCCGTGGGAGCGGCCGATGCGGACGGTGTCCTTGTGCTCGTAGGCGCGGCGCTTGAGCGCGGCGAGCAGCCCCTTCATGTCCTCGATCAGGATGTCGGCGGCGCGCACCAGCTGCACGTTGAAGCAGGTGTCGAGCACGTCGGAGGAGGTCATGCCCTGGTGGACGAACCGCGCCTCATCGTTGCCGATAATCTCGGCCAGGTGGGTGAGAAAAGCGATGACGTCGTGCTTGGTGACGGCCTCGATCTCGTCGATCCGGGCGACGTCGAACTCGACGTCCTTCGCCTTCCAGACGGCTTCGGCATTCGCCTTGGGGATCACGCCGAGCTCGGCCTGGGCGTCGCAGGCATGGGCCTCGATCTCGTACCAGATGCGGAATTTCGTCTCGGGCGACCAGATGGCGACCATCTCGGGGCGGGAATAACGGGGGATCATCGGCGGGCCCTCGGCGTGATTGTTGGCGCGATTGTCGAACGCGTCCGGGCATAGAGGCTTCGGCATGGCTCGGCAAGCGGTCAGCGGGTCGGGGGCAGCGGCCGATCGGCGCGGAGGCGGGGCGCGCATTTCCGCACAGGCGCCCTGCGGCCGGGCACGGAACAATTCGGGCGGGGCGCGCCTACATCCCTTGAAGCGAAGAGACATTCTCAGGAGACGCAAGATGACAGATAGCAGCAAATTGTTCGAACCGGTCAGGATGGGGGCGGTGGAACTGCCCAACAGGATCCTGATGGCGCCGCTCACCCGCAACCGCGCACACCCGGACGGAATGCCGAAGGAGCTGGCCGCGACCTATTACGCGCAGCGCGCCAGCGCCGGGTTGCTGCTGACTGAGGCGACGCAGATCTCGGCGATGGGCAAGGGCTATCTGGACACGCCGGGCATCTACGCGCCGGAGCATGTCGCCGCCTGGAAGACCATCACCGATGCGGTCCATGCCGCGGGCGGGCGGATCTTTGTCCAGCTCTGGCATGTCGGCCGGATCAGCCATTCCTCGCTGCTGCCCGACGGGCGCGCTCCGGTCTCGTCCTCCGCCGTTCGGGCCGAGGCGCAGACCTTCACGGCCAATGGCTTCGAGCCGGTCTCCGAGCCGGAGGCGCTGAGCGCGGAGGGCATCGCCGAGGTGATCGCCGATTACCGCCACGCTGCCGAGATGGCGAAGCAGGCCGGGTTCGACGGGGTCGAGATCCATGCCGCCAACGGTTACCTGCTCGACCAGTTCCTGCAGGATGGCGTCAACCGGCGCGAGGATGCCTATGGCGGCTCGGTCGAGAATCGGATGCGTCTGCTGTCCGAGGTGATCGACGTGGTGTCCGAGGTCTGGGACCGCGACCGGATCGGCGTGCGCCTGTCGCCGCTGGGCCAGGCCAACGACATCCGCGACAGCGATCCCGAGGGGCTGTTCGGCCCGGTCTACGAGATGATCGGCGGCAAGGGGCTGGCCTATCTCCACGTCGTCGAGGCCTTCCCGGGGTCGGACGCCAGCGAGGCGGACCGCGCGCTGCTCGGACGTCTGCGGGCGCGCTACGATGGTTTCTACATGGCCAACGGCGGCTATGACGGCGAGGGTGCGGCGGAAGCCGTGGCGAGCGGCCACGCGGACGCCGTCAGCATCGGGCGCGCCTTCATCGCCAATCCCGACCTGCCGGAACGCCTGCGCCGGGGGGCTGCGCTGAACGCGCCGGACCAGTCCACCTTCTACGGTGGCGGCGCGGAGGGCTACGTGGACTATCCCTTCCTCGACAGCGACCGCACGGCGGCCTGACCGTCCTGACAGAGCCCCGCGGAGATCCCGCGGGGCGTCTGCGTCTTGCCTCCGCCGCGCCGCCCTGCGATCAACGGATGCGTCCCGGGACGGGACGAACCGGGCAGGGGAGACGCATGGACGAGGTCAAAGCGCCGCAGCTTGAGGATTTCGCCGGGCTCTGGCGGCTGGAGCGGCGGATCGACGATCACCGCGCCGGCGTTGTGATGCGGCTGGACGGCGAGGCGCGTTTCACGCCCCGGGACGCGGGCCTCGACTACAGCGAAACCGGCACCCTGATCGCCCCCGGCGCGCCGCCCCTGCAGGCCACGCGCCGCTATCGCTGGATGGCGCAAGGATCAGATATCGAAGTCTTTTTTGAGGATGGGCGGCCCTTTCACGCCTTCCGGCCCGGCGGTGCCCCTTCCGCTTCGCATTGGTGCGACCCCGACAGCTATCGCGTCGCCTATGACTTCTCGGCATGGCCGGCATGGTCGAGCCGCTGGAGCGTCGACGGGCCGCGGAAGAATTACACGATGCAAAGCTGGTATCACCCTACGTGATCTTGCGGTGCGCGCTGCTTTGCGGCACATCTGGCGAGGACAATCCATACGTACGAGGAGATCGGGGATATGGCCCAGGCAACTTTCGACAAGGCCCTTGTGGAGGCGATCGGCCCCAGCGAGGGAACCGCGCTGCGCATCAAGCAGGCGGTGCTGGTGGTGCTGGGCATCGCCCTGCTGGCGATTTCGGCGCAGATCAAGTTCCCGGTTCCCGGCTCGCCGGTGCCGGTCAGCCTCGGCACATTCGGCGTGCTGACCATCGCCGCCGCCTATGGCCCCCGCCTCGGCCTGACCACCATGCTCGGCTGGATGCTGGTCGGTGCACTCGGCTTCGACGTTTTCGCAGGCACCTCGGCGGAAATGAATGGCCTTGAGTACATGATGGGCGGCACCGGCGGCTACCTTGTGGGCTACGTGCTGGCCACCGTCGCGCTCGGCTGGTTCGCCCGCTTCGGCTGGGACCGCTCGGCGCCCAAGATGGCCGTCGCCATGCTGGTCGGCAACGCGCTGATCTACGTGCCCGGCCTGCTGTGGCTCGGCCAGCTCTACGGCTGGGACCAGCCGATTCTGGCCTGGGGCCTGACCCCGTTCCTCGTCGGCGACGCGCTGAAGCTGGCGCTGGCCGCGATGCTGCTGCCGGCCGTCTGGAAGCTGGTGGGCAAAGCCCGCGGCTGATCGGCGAGATATCGACGCTTTTCGAGAAGGCGCTGCTTCGGTAGCGCCTTTTTCTTTTGTTTCAGGAGGTTTCCATCCGGAACTTCAGGAAGGTCGCGCCGGCCAGTTCGACCTGTCCGACAGGGGCTGCGCCAAGCCGTGACAGCGCGCCGAGATGTCGCCGGGTAGGCGGAAGCAGGAAGGTGACGAAGGGGATCCGCGGATCCTGCCGGGCGAATGCGAGCGCCATGCGGGCGATGGGCAGGCCGAGCCCGAAGCAGTCAGGCCGCAGCACCAGCCCGAAGTCCCACTCGTTCCCTTCCTTCTGGAACCCGCCCCATCCGACATAGGCCCCCTCGCGCAGGAAGGCCCAGTGGCCGAGCCCGTCGCGCCGCCAGCAGGCCTCCTTGGCGGCGACGAACGACTCGGCTGCGGACCTGTCAAAAGGAACCGTGAGCAAGGGCAGGTGTTCCGCCACCCGCGGATCGGACATGTGCGCTGTGATCTCCTCCGGGGCGATCTCGGTCAGGCGCACCCACGAGATTGCGGGGTCGGTCATGCCAAGCATTTCCTTTTGCGACGCAGCGGGGCGCCCGTTCACCGCAGCCCTGTTTTCTCCAGCATCCCGAGCCGCTTGGCCTCGTAGTAATAGCCGCGTGCGTACCAGGAGATCGCCTCGTCCGGGTCGCCGTCCGAGACCAGCCAGGCGCCGCGCAGGTACTTGCCGGCGTATTTCAGGTTGGTTTCGGGATCGAGCAGCTCGGAGGGCGGGCCGTCGTGGCCCATGGTGCGGGCGGTCTGGGGCAGGATCTGGAGCAGGCCGTAATAGGGGCCGTTGCGGGCTGCGGGGCGGTGGGTGCTTTCGCGGATCGCGAGCCGGTGGATCAGCTCGGGCGGCAGGTCGTATTCGGCGGCGTATTTGTTGATTAGAACCCGGAGTTCCGGGGTTTCGTTGGGATGGAGCGGGGTGTTGAAGCTCTGCCGGCGATCGGCACCACCGCCGCCATCTCCGCAGGCCGAGAGGAACAGGGCGCAGAGACAGGCCAGCGGGGCCAGCGACTTACCGGGAGTCTTGCAACGCATCGAGGGGCTCCAACCGTTGTTTCGATTCCGATAGCCAGTGGTTCGGAACCGGGCAAGAGGGGGCGAGTGACCCCGGGGAGCACGCACCTCCCGATACGCGATTTTCCGCCAATCCGATTGTGTGCTGACCGAACGAGGGGCAGGCCGCGTCAGACCCGTTGCTTTCCACATGGCGACGGCGACCGTGTCGCATTTTTTCCCACTCAATCACAGCGTTCTGTTCCGCCGGGTGTCGTTTCCTGTTATCGGAGGGGCGACGGGGCGGCATGGCCCTCAAGGCTGTCGAGACGGCTTGGAGAATGCCGCTGTTTGCGCTAACAGTGGCGCGGCGCCTGAGAGGATGGCGCATGGCAGGAGCATGAACATGGTCGCACGCATCATCCCCGTGGAGCCCTTCGATCTGGTAATTTTCGGCGGCACCGGGGACCTGGCCCGCCGCAAGATCCTTCCCGGGCTCTACCGGCGCCTTGCCGATGGACAGATGCCGCCCGAGGCGCGGGTTATCGGCGCCGCCCGCAGCGAGATGGACGACGAAGGCTTCCGGAAGCTGACCCGCGAGTCGCTGGAGGAATTCATGCCGGCCAGTGCGCTGGACAAGGAGCGGGTGGAGGAATTCCTGTCGCTGCTGAGCTATGTGCAGGTGGATGCCAAGGGCGACGGCGGCTGGGCCGAGCTGAAAGAGCATATTCGCCCCGACGTGGTGCATGCCTTCTATTTCTCGGTCGCGCCTTCGCTGTTCGGGCCGATCGCGGAGCGGCTGAAGGATCACGCCATCGCCGACGACAATGCCCGGATCGTGGTCGAGAAGCCTTTCGGCCACGACCTCGCCTCGGCCAAGGCGCTCAACCAGAGCCTGGCCTGCCATTTCGACGAGACGCAGATCTACCGGATCGACCATTACCTCGGGAAGGAGACGGTCCAGAACCTGATGGCCGTCCGCTTCGGCAACATGCTGTTCGAGCCGCTGTGGAACAGCCAGTACGTGGATCACATCCAGATCACCGTCGCCGAGACGGTGGGCGTGGGCGGGCGTGGCGAGTATTACGACCGCTCCGGCGCGATGCGTGACATGGTGCAGAACCACCTGCTGCAACTGCTCTGCCTGATCGCGATGGAGCCGCCGGCGCGTTATGACCCGGATGCGGTGCGCGACGAGAAGCTCAAGGTGATCCGCGCGCTCGACCCGGTGCGGCCCGATGATCTGGTGCGCGGTCAGTACCGGGAAGGATCGGATGGTCCGAGCTATCTCGCGGACGTGGGCGATCCGCGGAGCCGGACCGAGTGCTTCATCGCCATGCGCATGTCGGTGTCGAACTGGCGGTGGGCGGGCACACCCTTCTACATCCGCACCGGCAAGCGGCTGAAGGCGCGGGCCTCCGAGATTGCCATCGTCTTCAAGGACGCGCCGCATTCGATCTTCGACGTGCCGCAGGGGCGTCACTCCAACGTGCTCACGATCCGGCTGCAGCCCAACGAGGGCATGCAGATGACCGTGACCATCAAGGAGCCGGGACCGGGGGGCATGCGACTGATCGACGTGCCGCTCGACATGTCCTTTGCCGAGGCGCTCGGCGAGCAGGCGGCGGACATTCCCGATGCCTACGAACGCTTGATCATGGACGTGATCCGGGGCAACCAGACATTGTTCATGCGCGGCGACGAGGTCGAGGCCGCCTGGGCCTGGACCGATCCGGTGATCGCCGACTGGGAGGCCCGCGGGCACGTGCCGAGCCCCTACGAGCAGGGCAGCTCGGGCCCGGACGACGCGCTCATGCTGCTGCACCGGGACGGCAGGCGATGGAGGGAGATCCGGCCATGAAGTTCATCGAATACCCCGACCGCGACCTGATGATGATCAACCTCGCCGACCGGCTGTCGAGCGAGCTGAAGAACACGCTGCTGACCCAGGACCGCGCCACGCTCTGCGTGCCCGGCGGCACCACCCCCGGGCCGGCCTTCGACTCGCTCTCGGCCTCCAAGCTGGACTGGAGCCGGGTGACGGTGCTCCTGGGCGACGAACGCTGGGTGCCGGAGGATCATCCGCGCTCCAACACGCGGCTGGTGCGCAAGCGGCTCCTGGTGAACCAGGCGGCGTCGGCCAGGCTGCAGTCGCTCTACATGGATGCGCCCACGCCCGAAGACGCGCTCGAGGAACTCGGTCAGAGGGTGGAGGCGGTGCTGCCGATCACCGTGCTGCTGCTGGGGATGGGCGGCGACATGCACACCGCCTCGCTCTTCCCGGGCGCGGACCGGCTGGAAGAGGCACTGTCGGACGACGCGCCGCCGGTGATGGCGCTGCGCGCCGAGGCGGCGGGCGAGCCGCGCATGACCCTGACCGCGCCGGTGCTGCAGGGCGCGCTCTCGACCCATATCCTGATCACCGGACCGGAGAAACGCGCGGCGCTGGAGAAGGCGCGCAGCTTGTCGCCTCGCGAAGCGCCGGTGAAGGCGGTATTGGGTGACGCAACCGTTCACTGGGCAGAATAGGTATTTCCGATGTGGAATGAGCTGAAATCACACGGCGCTTCGGTCTCGGAGCGCTCCATCCTGTCGTTGTTCGACGATGCCGAACGTGCGTCGAAGTTCTCCGCCACTTTCGGCGACATGCTCTTCGACTTCTCCAAGACCAACATCGACGCGACCGGCCTGGACCTGCTGATCCGGCTGGCCGAGGAGGCCGATGTGGCCGGGCGCCGGGACGCGATGTTCGAGGGCGCGAAGATCAACGAGACCGAGGGGCGGGCGGTTCTGCACACCGCGCTGCGCAACCTCGACGGCGGGCCGGTCATGGTCGACGGCCAGGACGTGATGCCCGAAGTCCGCGGCACGCTCGACCGGATGGAGGCTTTCGCCACCGACGTGCGCACCGGGTCTTTCCTCGGGCAGGGCGGCAAGATCACAGACGTGGTGAATATCGGCATCGGCGGCTCCGACCTCGGGCCGGTGATGGCGACGCTGGCGCTCGCGCCCTATGCCGACGGGCCGCGCACGCATTTCGTCTCCAATGTCGACGGTGCCCATATCGCCGACGTGCTGCGCCCGCTCGACCCTCGCACGACACTGGTGATCGTGGCGTCGAAGACCTTTACCACGATCGAGACAATCACCAACGCCAACGTGGCCAAGGCCTGGATGTCGGAAAAGGTCGACAACCCGGCGGGCCAGTTCGCGGCGCTCTCGACGAATGCCGATCTGACGGCGGCCTTCGGCATCGACGCCTCCCGCGTCTTCGGTTTCGCCGACTGGGTGGGCGGGCGCTATTCGATGTGGGGGCCGATCGGGCTGTCGCTGATGATCGCCATCGGCGGGCCGGCCTTCCGCGCCTTCCTGCGCGGGGCGCAGGCGATGGACACCCATTTCCGCGCCGCCGAGTTGCGGGAGAACCTGCCGGTTCTGCTGGCGCTGGTCGGCATCTGGCATCACCAGGTCTGTGGCTACCCGACCCGCGCCGTGCTGCCCTACGAGCAGCGGCTGATCCGCCTGCCGGCCTACCTCCAGCAGCTCGAGATGGAGAGCAACGGCAAGCGGGTGTCGATGGACGGCAAGGACCTGGAGATCGTCTCCGGACCGATAGTCTGGGGCGAGCCGGGCACCAACGGCCAGCACGCCTTCTACCAGCTCATCCACCAGGGCACGGGCGTCGTGCCCTGCGAGTTCCTCGTCGGTGCGACGGGGCATGAGAACGACCTCGCCCACATGCACCGGCTGCTGGTGGCCAATTGCCTCGCGCAGTCCGAGGCACTGTTGCGCGGCCGGTCGCTCGAGGAAGCCAAGGCGATCATGAAGGCCAAGGGGCTGGAAGGGGCCGAGCTGGAGCGGCAGGCCCGTCATCGCGTCTTCCCCGGCAACCGGCCCTCGACAACGCTCGTCTATCCGTTGCTCACACCCGAGGTTCTGGGCCAGATCGTGGCGCTCTACGAGCATCGCGTCTTCGTCGAGGGCTTGATCCTCGGCATCAATTCCTTCGATCAATGGGGCGTGGAGCTCGGCAAGGAACTGGCCAAGGCGCTCGAACCGATCGTCGCGGGCGAGCAGGGAACCGAGGGCAAGGATGGCTCCACAGCCGCGCTGGTGGAGTTCATCCAGCGACATTCCTAAGCGGTCCGTCCCTGGCCGGGCGGTCACCATTGGGTATTTTTGCCAAGAAGAACGGAGGGCGGCCGTTATCGGCCGTCCGTTTCGTTTGGCGTTTCAGGGTTCGGGGCGCGCGTTGTCGCGTTCCCGGAGCGCTGCCTTCATCGCGTCGGAAAGTGGGAACTTCCCGCTACCGTCGCGCTGCAGCAGGACGACCAGTGCCGAGCCCTCGACCCGGCAGTCCGGAGCGAAGACCGCGTATTCCATGCGGAAGCTGGTTGTCCGGAAGGAGACCGTTCGCGCGGTGACGATGTAGTCTTCTCCCGAAAACATCGGCGCGTGATACCGCGCCTCGACCGATTTCAGCACGAGCTCCGGCGAGTCCGCGTCGTAGTTGCTGATGCCATAGTCGCGGCAATAGGGCAGGCGGAGACTCTCGAACCAGCGCAGGTAAGCGGTGTGGTTCACATGGTTCAGCGCGTCCAGTTCGGAGAAGCGCACGCGATCCGCCATGCCGTAGCGCCAGGTGTCGGGAATGCCGTGGCGGGCCAGTTCCTTCGGTTCGAGGGGTGTGAGAAAGGGCAGGGGCATGGGCGTCTCCGGTGCGTCTCGCCCGGTGAAACCCGAGGGCAACCGAAGGTCAAGAGCGGGAGGAGGCGTTCGAAGAGAGACTGGAGCGGGTGAAGGGAATCGAACCCTCGTCTTAAGCTTGGGAAGCTCCTGCTCTACCATTGAGCTACACCCGCGAAGGTCTTCGAATTACGCAGCCCGTGCGACGTCGTCAAGATGGGAACTGCATGTGCCTCAGGCGCGACGCCTGCGGCGCCGGCCGCCGCCATCTCCGCCGCCGGCGTTGAAGGCGACCTCGGGCAGGGTCACGACGCGGCGCAGCTCCGGGAAGGGGGCAGTGGCGTGGGGCAGGGCGTTGGCGGCGACGAAATGTTCCTGGAAGCGCGGCTCGATCGCCGTCTCGACCTTGGTGATCTGCCGCACGACCTGTTCGATGCGGCCACGGGCGGCACGGTTGAGCAGGGCGATGCGCGCGCCGGTGCCCGCGGCGTTGCCGGCCGAGGTGACGGCTGCAAGCGGGGCGTCGGGGATCATCCCCAAGACCATCGCGTGCTTCGGGCTGATATGGGCCCCGAAGGCGCCGGCGAGGACGATCCGGTCGACGCTGTCCACGCCCATCTCGTCCATCAGAAGGCGCGCGCCGGCATAGAGCGCCGACTTGGCGAGCTGGATGGCGCGGATATCGCCCTGTGTCACGGTGATGCGCGGACCGCCGTCGGACGTGCCGTCGTGGACCAGGTAGGCGTGGGTGCGGCCTTCGGGCTCGCAGCGGGAGGTGCCCGTCTGCTCGGCCGAGCCGATCAGGCCCGAGGCATCGAGCAGCCCTGCCATCCGCATTTCCGCCACGGCCTCGATGATTCCCGAGCCACAGATGCCGGTGACGCCGGTGACCGCGGTGGCGGCGGCGAAGCCCGGGTCATCGGACCAGAGATCGCTGCCGATGACGCGGAAACGCGGCTCCTTGGTTGCCGGGTCGATCTCGATGCGCTCGATGGCGCCGGGTGCCGCGCGCTGGCCGGAGCTGATCTGCGCGCCCTCGAAGGCCGGGCCGGTGGGAGAGGAACAGGCGAGCACGCGGTCGCGGTTGCCCAGCAGGATCTCCGCATTCGTGCCGACGTCGATCACGAGGGTCAGCGCGTCCTGCTTGTCGGGTTCCTCGGAGAGCGCGACGGCCGCGGCATCGGCGCCGACGTGGCCCGCAATGCAGGGCAGAAGGTAGGTGCGGGCCTGCGGGTGCAGCGAGGTGAGGCCGAGTTCGTCGGCGGCGAGGCTGAGCGACTCCGAGGTGGAGAGCGCGAAGGGTGCCTGGCCCAGCTCCACCGGGTCGAGGCCGAGCACGAGGTGGTGCATCACCGGGTTGCAGACGATCACCGCCTCGACGATCTCCGTCGGGTCGACCCCGGCCTCGGTCGCGATCTCGCTGGCGAGGCCATTCAGCGCCACGCGCACGGCAGCTGCCATTTCGGCCGCGCCGCCGGGGTTCATCATCGCATAGGAAACCCGGCTCATCAGGTCTTCGCCGAAGCGGATCTGCGGGTTCATGAGCCCGGCCGAGGCGAGGACCTCGCCGGAGGTCAGGTCGCACAGGTGCCCGGCGATGGTGGTCGAGCCGAGATCGATGGCGAGCCCGAGCAGCGGTGTGTCGACAAATCCCGGACGGATGTCGAGCAGGCGGGGCGGCCCGTCGTGGGGACGGTGGACGGTGACCGTCACCTGCCACTTGCCCTGCCGCAGGGCGGGTTGCAGCGTGGCCAGGACGCGCAGGGGAACTTCCACACCCTCGATGCCCCAGCTTGCCCGAAGCGCCTCCCGCAGCCGTTGAAGATCGCCCGAGGGGTCGTGCATGTCGGGCTCGGCAACATCGACGAGGTAGCGGTGGGTTGCCGGGTCCATCTCGATCACCCGGCCGGTGGCGGCCTTGCGCACGACCTGGCGGTGCACCTGGCTTTCGGGGGGCACGTCGATCACCACGTCCGACTGTATCGTTGCCTGGCAGCCGAGCCGGCGGCCTTCCGGCAGCCCGCGCTTCTCGTCGTATCGCGCCTCGACCGCGTTCCAGCCGGAAAGCGCGTCGCGCGCGACGCTGACGCCGTGCTTTGGAAACTCGCCGAATGCCGGGGTGACCTGGCAGCGCGAACAGATGCCACGGCCCCCGCACACGGAATCAAGATCCACGCCCAGCTTCCGGGCGGCCGTGAGGACCGGCGTTCCGGCCGGAAACCGGCCGCGCTTCCCGGATGGGGTGAAGATCACGAGCGGGTTGGTATCGGTCACGGGCAAGGTCCTGTCGATCTGGCTGCGGCTGCAAACACTAGCCCCCTCCGCCACGAGCGAAAGCCCAAACGCGGCGCATTCCGATCCGGCAGCGCCATCGCGCGGCTGAGTTACTCGAAGAGCGAGCCCTCGATGCTCTCGCCGGTCATGCGTTGGAACATGAACTGGTTCCAGTAGGGCGTCCAGCAGACCAGGACCTTTCCGGTGCCGCTGAACACCCGCATGCGTTTCTGGCCAGAAATGAAGTTTCTCGGGAAGCGCGCGGAGCGCTGCGAGGAGAACTTCAGGCCCCGGGTCCGGCCAAGGACCAGCCGGCCCTGCACGCGCAGTTCCTCGTCCTTGACATCGAGGCATTCGACAGGGCCGGGGGCATTGATCGTCACTTTGCCGCTGCCGTGCATCGTCGTCTTCCAGTTGAAGAACCCGTCGCCAGCCCAGAGGCTGGCAAAGAACGGGTCGCGCCCAAGGCCGAGATCGACCGATCCCTCGGAGGCCCAGAACACGCCCGGTTCGAGGATCCAGTATTCGTCGGGATGGACATCGAAAGTGTGAAAGCCGGTGAGCGATGGCTGCAGATGCACGGTGCCGTTGCCGGAGTATTCCGGACGGATGCGCGCCTCGGGGGCAAACATCGAGCGAAAGACGGTCCGCACCCCGGGCAGGCGCGGCGTCATGGTGATCTTGCCATACATGTTGGACAACGCGCCTGAGCGGGCGCGCACCATCTCGTCGTTCAGGCGAATGACGACCTGGCGCATGCCTTCGATCTCGCGCACCGAGAACTCAGCCATCCTGCTTGTCTCCAGTGTCGGCGGCCGTCAGGCTGGGCAACCCCTCGTCCCATCGCATCTGCCTGTCCCAGAGTAGTTGGAACGGTGTCGGCTCGAGCCCCGATTCGCCGCGCAGGGGCTGATCCAGTGTCACGATCACGAACAGGATCACGCCGAGAAAGACCGATGAAATCGTGCCGATGAGGAACTGCTGGTGCGGTCGCATGCGCAGCAGGACCACCAGCAGGACGCTGACGCCGGCGCCCATCAGCACCGCGTACCACAGCACGTTGGGGATCGCGGTGGTGACGCCGTTGAGCCGCTCCTGGCGCGCGTCGTTGAACTCGCCCAGACGCCGGATGACGGCGGCATGCATGACGGTCTCGCCGCCCTCGGTCGGCCGGTATCCGTAAAGCGTCTGGCTCATCGCGCTGGCGCGGTTCTGCCCGCCGTCGAGAAACTGCCCCTCGCGGTGCGCCGGCCAGTCCCGGTAGACGGTGTAGAGCACGTAGTCGCGCAGCATCGCCTTCATGCTGGAGCGCGTCGGGTCGGAATAGCTGTCCATGTCGTTGTAGAGAACGGCGATCGCGCTGGCCTCCGCCTCGATCGCCATCTGCACACGCGTGTTGTTCTGGTAGGCGGAGACGGTCAGCAGGCCGAGGAGCAGGCCGTAGAACAGGTTGAACCCGGCGGACCCGAAGCTCAGGTTCTGGTTGAACTCGGGGCCGGTGCCGAAGAGCAGCCGCAGGACGGGTTTCACAACAAGGATGCCGAAGAACATCGCGGCGACCGCCGCGAGCATGAAATAGATCGCAAGCTGAACCTGCGGAATCTCGTAAACAATCTCTGGCATGGTGACCCTGCCGGTCTGTCGAACCCTCCCAAGGTGATAGATTTATTGGCGCCACCTGCATAGAAAAATGTAAGTCTTGCGTGCAGCACGTATGAAATCTTCCTGTAACCCGGAGGGGGGAAATGGACCGTATCTCCGTATCGACCAGGCGAGGTGCAAGGGTGGTATCGCGCGGCTTGCCCGTTGCGGCGACCGTTGCGGCGCTCGCGCTCGGCGCCGGTGCGGCCGTGGCACGCGACATCACCGTCGTGACCTTCGGTTCAGCCTCGCTCGCGGGAACCTACCATGCCGTGGTGGGTGCGATCTGCGACCTGGCGAACCGGACCGGCCGAAGGGACCTGCGGTGCAGTCCCGAGCCGACGCCGGGCTCTGTATACAACCTCCTCGCGATGCAGCGGGGGGAACTGGATTTCGCGCTGGTGCAGTCCGACTGGCAGCGCCGCGCGGTCGAGGGCACGGGTCCCTTTGCCGAAACCGGACCTATGGAGGACCTTCGGGGGGTGATGTCGCTCTATCCGGAGGCTGTCACGCTTCTCGTCCGGAAGGGCGCCGGCATCAACGGAATCGAGGATCTCGCTGGCAAGACCGTCGATATCGGCGACCCTGTCATCGCGCGTCGTGCGACCAACGAACGGTTGCTTGCCGCACTCGAGTTGTCGGACGAGGATCGGGCGAAATTCGTCGGGCTTGCGGGAAGTGCCGTGCGGGCGGAGTTTTGTCGCGGAGCGGTCGATGCGGTCCTGCTTGTGCTGGGCCATCCGAACGCATCGGTCCAGTCGGCGCTTTCCGACTGCAACGGCGAGATCGTTTCGATACGCGGTCCCGTGGTCGACGCCCTGCTGGCCGAGAGCAGCGATTTCGCCCGGACAGAGATCTCGTCCGATACCTATGGCGGCCTGTTCGCCGATATCGACACGATCTCGGTATCCGCCACGCTGGTCACCCGAGCCGACACGTCTGACGAGACCGTCGACTACTTCTCCAGGATGATTCTCGACAACCTTGGCTTGCTCGCCACGTCGAACCCGGTGTTGCGGGAGCGGCCGCTCGAGCGCCTCAAGGGCGACGGGATGACCGCAGCGCTTCATCCTGCCGCCGAAGCCGTCTTTGCCGCAAAGGCCGGTGCGCCCGGACAGTAGATTCGGCGGTGAAGGGTCGGATCAGGCCCGCCGGCGCCTCCGGCCGCCGCGGCCCGCTCCGGCCGCCGCCGCCGCCTTGCTGGCCTCGGCAAAGGTCGCGCCCTCCTTGACCGCGTCGAGCACCCGGGAGAAGCCGATCCAGGCGCTGCCGTTCGGATCGTGGTCCATCAGCATGTTGGCGGCGCGGATCGCCTCCATCTCGACCGAGCGCACCGGGTTCATGATGGCAGAGGTCATGCCGGCCCCGATCGCCATCGGCAGGAAGGCCGCGTTGACCCCGTGCCGGTTCGGCAGCCCGAAGGAGATGTTGGACGCGCCGCAGGTGGTGTTCACGCCCAGCTCGTCACGCAACCGCCGCACCAGCGTGAAGACCTGCCGCCCCGCGGTCGCCATCGCGCCCACCGGCATCACCAGCGGGTCGACCACGATGTCGTGGGCGGGGATGCCGAAATCGGCCGCGCGCTCGACGATCTTCTTCGCGACGGCAAAGCGCACGTCCGGGTTCTCGGAGATCCCGGTGTCGTCGTTGGAGATCGCCACGACCGGCACGTTGTATTTCTTCACCAGCGGCAGAACCAGCTCGAGCCGTTCCTCCTCGCCGGTCACCGAGTTGAGCAGCGGCCGGCCCTCGGCCATCGCGAGGCCGTTTTCCAGCGCGCCGGGCACCGAGCTGTCGATGCAGAGCGGCACATCGGTCACCGCCTGGATGCGGGCGATCAGCTCCTTCATCAGCATCGGCTCGACGAAATTGTTGTCCGCGTAGCGCGGGTCCTCGGCCATCTTGTTGGTGAAGACGGCGCCGGAGTTCACGTCGAGCACCATCGCCCCGCAGGCGACCTGCTCCAGCGCGTCCTTCTCCACGGTCGAGAAGTCGCCGGCTTCGAGCTCTGCGGCGAGCTTCTTGCGGCCTGTTGGGTTGATCCGCTCGCCGATCACGCAGAACGGCTCGTCGAAGCCGATGGTGACGGTGCGTGACTTGCTCTCGATGACGGTGCGGGTCATGCGGCGGCTCCTGTGAGTTGCGCAAGATGGGGCTGAAGGGCGGGGTCGTCGTAATCGGCGATGCTGGCGGAGGCGCCGGCGGCGCGCAGGGTGGCGTCGTCGAGCAGGGAGCGGATGCCGATCGTCTTGACCCCGGCTCCGACGGCGGACCGGATGCCGGACGGGCTGTCCTCGAAGGCGAGCGAGGTCGCGGGATCTGCGCCGAGCCGGCGAAGCCCTTCGGCATAGGGGGCCGGGTCAGGCTTGCCGCGGACGCATTCGTCCGCGATGACCAGCGTGTCGATCCGCGCCGCGATCCCGAGCGCCTCGAGCACCGCCTCGCCATTGTCGCGCGGCGCATTGGTCACCACGGCCTTCGGCCAGCCCATGCGGTCCGCAAGGTCCAGCAAGGCGACGGTGCCCTTCACCGGCGGATGGCCGGGGCCGAGCCGCCTGCGGTACTCCGCCTCCTTCTGGACTGCCAGCACGTTCGCGTCCTCTCCCGGGAACAGCTCGCCGAAGATATCTGCATTCAGACGGCCATGTATGTGACTGCGATAGAACGCGAAATCGATTTGCTTGCCGCGCTCGGCGAACATGTCGGCAAAGACTTCCGCATGGAGGTGATCGGACTCGATCAGGGTTCCGTCCAGATCGAAGAGCAGGGCTGTGGTCATCGGGTCACTCAGGCTGTGGCTGCGGCCGCGCGGGGGACTGCGCCGCCATGTTCGGCCGTCCAGTCGGCCGTTGCCTTGATACCCCCCAGCGGGAAGAAGTGCACCTGTTCGATGGCGAAATCCGGATTTGCGGCCTTGTGGCGCGCCAGGTCCGTGAGGATCTCGGTCGGCTCGAAGGGCGTAACCAGTTTGGTCACGTCGCGCGCGCGCCGCTGCAGGACCCGGAGACTGGGGCCCACGCCACAGGCCACGGCGAACCTGATCATCGTCTGCAGCTTGGCCGGCCCCGCGATGCCGATGTGGACCGGCAGGTCAATCCCGGCGGCGCGCAACCCCTCGGCCCAGGCGATCACCGGTTCGGGCTCGAAGGCGAATTGCGTGACAATGGCCATGTCCGCGTCGGTGCGCTTCGAGAACTCCTGTTTCCAGCGAAGAGCTTCCATGACGTTTTTCACCGATCCGTCCGGATCTATGTCCCGGTTGCCCTCCGGATGGCCGGCGACGTGCAGGCGGGTGAAGCCGGCCTTGTCGAACTCTTCAGTTTCAAGCAGTTGCAAGGAGCAGTGGAAGTCCCCGCGGGGCGCGTCGACACCGCCTGCGAGCAGCAGCGCCTGGGCCACGCCGGCCTCTCCCTGGTAGCGGGCGATCCAGTCGGCCAGCGTGGTGCGGTCGGCGATGATCCGGGCCGGGAAGTGCGGCATTACCGGGAATCCTTCGGCCGCGAGGCGCTTGGCTGTGGCCACCATCTCGTCGATCGGGGTCCCGTCGATATGGGCGATGTAGACGCGCGTGCCGGCGGGCAGCAGGCTGCGGAAATCCTCGATCTTGGCCGCGGTGCGAGGCATCACCTCGATCGAAAACCCCTTCAGAAAGGCTTCGAGATCGGAGGCACCGCCCCTTGAGGCCTTCGTCTTGCGAAACGGTAGCAGGGCCATCGCGGTCTCCCAGATATGTGCCGGGGTCAATCCCATCCGGCATGTGTGATCAGGTGCTTCAGGCGGGCATCGTCATATGCCGCCTCCAGACGCTCCACTTCCGACCGCAGCACCACCTCGGCGGAACCGTCGATGTTTCCCGAAGCGGCCTTGCGCCATTCCGCGAGATAGGCGTCGCTGTCCTTTGCGCCGATTGCCATGGCGCAGCGATCGATCGCCTTCTCGAAACGCTCGGACAAAGGCGCCTTGGCACCGCCGCGGCCGCGGCCGACAATCACCTGGGCGGGTATGTCGCGCCAGTAGACGATGGTGACTTCGGGCATGGGTCCGTGTTTCCGTTCGTGCGTTTCTTCCGGTTTACGACGCCGATCCCGGGTGCCGCGTGCGTTTTTCGACATCACAGAGGGCGCGGGCGACGTCGAGGCAACTCACTGCCGGCGAACCCGCCCCGAGCCGGCTCTGCGCAGGCGCAAAAAGCCCTGCGGCACGGGGTGCCGGACGAGGGGACGGGCTTGCACGAGACCGGTTGGATCGCTACCTTAGGGACAACTTGATATGGAGGGCGTGAGATGGCGCCCAAGCGTCCCATAGGTGCGGGCGCGTTCCCGAAACCGGTCGTAACCCTCGCACCCGAACCGCCCGATCCGGTAGCCCCCTATGCGGCTCTGGATCTGGGAACGAATTCCTGCAGAATGCTGGTTGCCCAGCCGAAGGGCAGCCAGTTTCACGTCGTGGACAGTTTCTCGAAATCGGTGCAACTCGGCAGTGGGCTTGAGGCCAGCGGCCGGCTGTCGCGCGCCTCGATGGCGCGGACCGTGCAGGCGCTGCGGATCTGCAAGGCGAAGTTCCAGAAGCACAAGGTGCAACGCATGCGCCTGGTCGCGACGGAAGCCTGCCGCAGAGCCAAGAACGCCCGGGATTTCATACGATTCGTGAACCGTGAAACCGGACTGCAACTCGACATCATCGCCCCGGAGGAGGAGGCCCGCCTCGCCGTCGTCTCCTGCGCGCCGCTGGTCTCGGTCAAGACCGAGCAACTGCTCGTGGTCGACATCGGCGGCGGCTCGACGGAGCTTGTCTGGATCGACCTGAGCCGCGTGCCCGGGCCGGACCGCGCCCGCGCGATCATGCGGCTGCACAAGGGGTTCGACACCGGCGACCATCCGTTCCCCACCGCCAAGGTCGTGGACTGGATCTCGGTGCCGCTCGGGGTCGCGACGCTCAAGGATCTGTTCCGCGACGTCGAGGACGACGCCGGACGCTTTGCGCTGATGAGCTGGTATTTCGAGGAGCAACTGGCCGATTTCTCGCCCTATGCACACGAACAGGCGCGCGAAGGCTTCCAGATCATCGGCACCTCCGGAACGGTTACCACGGTGGCAGCCAGCCATCTCGGCCTGCGCCGGTACGATCGCACCAAGGTCGACGGTCTGAGGATGAGCTCCGACCAGATCGACGCGGTGATCCGCGGCTATCTCGAGCTGGGCGAGGAGGGCCGCCGCGCCGATCCGCGCATCGGCAAGGACCGTCAGTCGCTCATCATGTCGGGCTCGGCGATCCTGCAGGCGCTGATGCGGGTCTGGCCGACGGATCGGCTCTCGGTGGCGGATCGCGGTCTGCGCGAGGGGCTGCTCTATGCGCAAATGTCGTCGGACGGAGTTCTGGAAGACGGGCCGTTCTGACGCCGCACGAGGCGGCTGTCGGCGGCGCGGATAATTTCAGACAGAGGACGCGTTGGGGTTGCGCTCTTCTTCTGTCTCGAAATATGCCCGCCGGAGGCTTGAGAGCTTTCACGCGAGACGCGAAGGGCAGGGGATGGCAAAGAAGACCAGCGGGCGCGGCCAGCGCGATCTGAAGGTGAAGGTGAAGACGGCGCGGGGGCGGAAGCTCAGCTCGACCCGTTGGCTCGAACGACAGCTCAACGATCCCTATGTGGCGCGCGCCAGACGCGAGGGCTATCGCGGGCGTGCAGCGTTCAAGATCCTCGAACTGGACGACAAGTTCCGCTTCCTCGTGCCGGGCGCCCGCGTTGTCGACCTTGGCTGCGCGCCGGGCGGCTGGTGCCAGGTGGCCGTTGCCCGCGTGAATGCCTTGGGCGAGAAGTCCGGCAAGGCGATGGGCACTGTTCTCGGGGTCGATCTCAAGGAGGTGGAGCCGATTGCCGGGGCCGAGACCCATGTGCTCGACTTCATGGAGGACGGCGCCGACGACAAGGTGAAGGCCTGGCTCGGCGGCGAGGCGGATGTGGTGATGTCCGACATGGCCGCGGCCTCCTCGGGGCACAAGCAGACCGACCACCTGCGGATCATCGCCCTGTGCGAGACCGCGGCGCATTTCGCCTTCGACGTGCTGGCTCCGGGCGGGACCTTCGTGGCCAAGGTGCTCGCGGGCGGCGCGGAGGGTGAGTTGCAGAAGCTGCTCAAGCAGCGTTTCACCAAGGTGGCGAATGTGAAACCCCCGGCAAGCCGCTCCGATTCCTCGGAGAGATTCGTGGTGGCGACCGGGTTTCGCCCGGCGGAGAGCGACCTCCCCGCCGATCCGGAGGCCTGACTACCGCACCACGAGCGCCAGCGCCAACCAGAAGGCGATCGGACCGCCCCAGCCGGCATGGGCGAAGACCAGCGTGGCGAGCCCCAGCGTGACTATGAAATTCCCGATCAGCGGGATCTGGGCATGGAGCGGGAGCGAGGAAATCCGGGCCCGCAGATCCTCGGCCGGGAGCTCGACAATCAGTCCGGTTAGAATCCGGAGTACGAGAGCGAGACAGAGGCGGTAGGGATAGGTGACGGTACAGGTCATCATCGTGAGAACATCCTGGTAAACTCGTTCAATCAGCTGCGAGGGGCACAAATCGTTTCTACCCAGACTTGGGTTTCTCAAGCTTTAATGCATTGTTTCCAAATGATTTACGTTCGCATCGAGAGGATAGCAACGAGCGGTTCGCTTGAAAAGATGCCTCATTGTTGCCGCTGATGTGTCCTTCGCAGGGCAAGGTTCCGGCATTCATTCGGTGGAAATGGGCCGGATGGCCCGGACCGGATTCGCAGGAGAGATGCCATGACCATGTCAGCCGGAGCGCGATTCGCGGCACTCGGCCGGAAACGCGAGATGGATGGCGACTTGGGGAAGCCCGAGACCGCGCACGCGATACTTGCCGAAACGCTGGTCGAGACGTCCATGGGCTGGCGACCGGTCGAAGAGTTGCGGGCGGGCGACATGGTGCACACCTTTGACGGCGGGCTACGGTGCCTTGCCTCGGTCGCGCGGGCGCCGGTCACGTCGGAGCGGCCCTTGGGGTTGATCCATGTGCCGGGGGGCACGTTGAACACCTGTCTCGGGCTGGCCTTGCTGCCGGGCACACGGCTGCTGCTGGATCTGCCGGAACTGACCCTGCCGGACCAGGCGGCCGGTGGCCCGGTGCTGGTTCCCGCGGGCGCATTGGTTGGCTGGCGCGGCGTGACGATGCGTCGTGCCCGGGCGGGCGCGCTTGCCGTGGCGCTGCGATTCGAAGAGGAGGAGGTCGTCTTTGCCAACACCGGGGCGCTGATCCATTGTCCGGCCGCGGGGCAATGCCGCGACGGGGGTGACATGGCGCCGCTCTCCGGCTTCTTCGCCGAACTTGCGATGGACGAGGCCCGCAGGCGTCTCGGGCTTCCGGAAGAGCTTCCGGGCCGGCCGGCCGGGCTCTCGGGGCAATCGGCTTATGCGTGACACCCTTTGGTGGCCCTGCGCGAGCATGGTCAACGGGGAAGGGGTTGTGACGCAAAGGCTTGAGCTTTCTTTGCTTTGACGCGATTGGTGGTCTACTTCTTGATGCGGAAGGGTTCGGGCGAGGCGGGACTCGTCGGATGGCCCGGGGCAGCAGGGAGAGACAGCCACCATGCCAACGACGCGCAGACGTAGCGGCCATTTGGCCGCGTTCCTTGCGGGATGCCTCCTGGCCGCGAGTTCAATCGGCTTCGCCGCGACGGCGCAGGACGATGCGCCGGCCGCACGTGTATCGGTCGCGGCGGCCTATACCGAAGAGCTGACCGACGAGGCGTCGTTCATCGGCAAGGGCGTGGCGCTCGACAAGGTCGAGATCGTCGCCCGGGTCAGCGGGTTTCTCGACGAGCGGCTGGTGGCGGAAGGGGCCGAGGTGGCGGAGGGCGAACTGCTGTTCCGCATCGAGCCCGATGCCTACGAGGCGGCGCTGGCCTCCCGGCAGGCCGATCTGTCGCGCGCCGAGGCCAACCTGGAACTCGCCCAGATCGAACTGGCACGCCGGCGGGAGCTGGTAAGCCGGCAGGCCTCGCCGCAGAGCGAGGCAGATGTCGCCCTTGCCAACGAGAAAGTGGCCGAGGCGGAGGTCGCCTCCGCGAAGGCGGCGATCCGCGCCGCCGAGCTGGACCGCAGCTATACCGAGATCCATGCGCCGTTCCCCGGCAGGATCGGCACCATCTCCAGCAGCGTCGGCGATCTCGTGGGCCCCACGACCACGCCCCTTGTGACACTGGTCCGTGAGCGGCCGATCCAGGTGGCCTTCACATTGTCTGAACGGCAGTTGCTCGACGTGCTGGAGCGGCTTCAGGCCGGGCTTCCCGAGCTTGCAGGCACCGACAAGACCCCGGATGTCTTTGTCACGCTGCCGAACGGGACTCGGCTGGAAGAACCCGGTCGGATCGTTTTCGTCGACAACCGGATCGATCCGACGACCGGAACCATCGCGCTCCGGGCGCAATTTTCCAATGAGCGCCGGCTGATCGTCGATGGCGCCTTCGTGGATGTCAACATCCAGGCGCTGCGCCCGCAGACGCGGCTGCTGATCCCGCAGGCCGCCGTGCAGCGCGACCAGCGAGGCGACTTCGTGCTGGTGGTCACGCCGGACCAGCGGGTAGAGCAACGCTATGTCACCCTCGGGCGAACCCACGAGGCGGCCTTCATCGTCACGGACGGGATGCGCGAGGGCGAGACGGTGATAGTCGAGGGGCTCCAGCGGGTGCGCCCGGGCGTTCAGGTCGAGCCGATCCTCGCCGGCACGGCGCCGTCGGAGGATTGAGCTGATGTTCTCCGCGATTTTCATCCGGCGCCCCAAGACCGCGCTCGTGATCTCGCTGGTGCTGACCGTGATGGGCTCGATCGCCTATTGGGTGCTGCCGGTGGAACAGTTCCCCGAGATCACTCCGCCGGTGGTCCGGGTGAGCGCGAACTACACCGGCGCCAATGCCGAGACGGTGGAGAACACCGTGGCCGCGCCGATCGAGGCGCAGGTGAACGGTGTGGACGACATGCTCTACATGTCTTCCGACAGTTCCGACACCGGCTCATACTCGCTGTCCATCACCTTCGAGGTCGGCACCGACCCAGATATCGCCTCGGTCAACGTGCAGAACCGGGTGGCCCAGGCGACGGCATCGCTGCCGACGGAAGTGACGAGTCGCGGTGTCGTCACCCAGAAGGCGGCGACCAACATGCTGCTGGTGGCCACGCTCTATTCGCCGGGAGGCACCTATGACGAGGTCTTCCTGTCGAACTACGCCTCGATCAACCTCAAGGACGCGCTGGCGCGGGTCAAGGGCGTGGGGCAGGCCGATGTGCTGACCAACTTCGAATACTCCATGCGAATGTGGATGGATCCCGACCGCATGGCCAGCCTCGGCATCACCCCGGGCGACCTGATCTCCGCGATCCGGGAGCAGAACCTCGAGGTCTCGGCCGGCCAGATCGGCGCGCCGCCGGCGCCGGAGGGGCAGCAGTTCCAGTACACGATCAAGTCCAAGGGCCGGCTTGATACGGTCGAGGAATTCGAGAACATCATCGTGCGCACCGGCGGCGCCGGGGCCATCGTGCGGATCAAGGACGTGGCGCGGGTGGAGTTGGGCGCGAACTACTACAACGCCTCCGGCCGCTTCAGCGGGCTGCCGTCCACCGTGCTGGCCGTCTACCAGGCGCCGGGCGAGAACGCGCTCGCGGTGTCCGAGGGGGTGCTGGCCGAACTCGAGCGCCTTTCGAGGCTATTTCCCGACGATATCGCCTACGAGGTGCCCTACAACTCCACCGACTTTGTCGAGAAATCTCTTGACGACGTGGTCACCACGCTGATCCTGACCTTCATCCTCGTGATGTCGGTGGTTTTCGTGTTCCTCGGGTCGTGGCGGGCGACGATCATCCCGATGGTGGCGATCCCGGTCTCGCTGATTGGCACCTTTGCCTTCCTGCTGGCCTTCGGGATGACGCTGAACACCGTCTCGCTCTTCGCGCTGGTGCTGGCCATCGGCATCGTTGTGGACGACGCCATCGTCGTGGTCGAGAACGTGGAACGCATCATCGCGGAGGAGGGGCTGTCTCCGCCCGAGGCCACGGCCAAGGCGATGGGCCAGATCACCGGCCCGGTGATCGCGACAACGCTCGTGCTGCTGGCCGTCTTCGTGCCGGTGACCTTCATGCCCGGCATCACAGGGCGGCTCTATTCGCAGTTCGCCGTGACGATCTCGACAGCGGTGGTGATCTCCTCGATCAACGCGCTGACGCTGTCGCCCGCGCTCTGCGCCCTCGTGCTCAAGCCCCGCAGCGGTTCGCCCAAGGGGATCTTCGCTGTCTTCGAGCGGGGGATCGGCGGCGTGCGGGACGGCTATTCCAGTGTCGTGCGGCGCTTCGTCCGGGTCTCGCTTCTGAGCCTCGTGGCGATCGGCGCGGTGATCGCGCTGACCGGATCGCTTTTCATGGCGACGCCCAAGGGGTTCATCCCTTCCGAGGACAACGGCGTGCTCTTCGTCGACGTCCAGCTTCCCGACGCCGCATCGCTGGCGCGGACCGAGGTCGTGACCGATCGGGTCAACACTCAGCTCGAGGCGATTCCGGGCGTGGCCAACACGGTGCTGGTGAACGGCTTCAGCATGCTCTCGGGGTCCGGCTCCAACGGCGCGATGATCATCGTCAACCTCGATCCATGGGGCGAGCGGACCGAGCCAGACCTCCACGCCGACGCGATCCTGCAGAAGATCTTCGACATCGCCAACCAGGAGGCAGCGGCCAGCGTCATCGCCTTCAACCCGCCGCCGATCTCCGGCCTCGGCCTCTCGGCCGGGGTGGAGATGAAGGTGCAGCAGACCGGCGGCGGCTCGGCGCAGGATCTCTCCTCGGCGCTTGGCGGGCTCGTCTATGCGGTCAACCAGCGGCCGGAGATCTCGCAGGCCTACACCACCTTCAGGGCCAACGTGCCCCAGGTCTTCGTCGATCTCGACCGCGAGAAGGCCAAGTCGCTCGACGTGCCGATCAGCGAGGTGTTCCAGACCCTGCAGGCCTATCTCGGCTCCTACTACGTGAACGACTTCAACCTCTTTGGGCGGGTCTACAAGGTGCTGATCCAGGCCGAGGGCGACCAGCGCGCGCAGATCGAGGACATCTCGCGTCTCTACGTGCGCTCCACCACCGGCGAGATGGTGCCGCTCGGCACGCTGGTCGACGTGGAGAACATCCTCGGGCCGGTGCTGCTCAACCGCTACAACCTGTTCCGCTCCGCCACGGTGACGGCTGTGCCGGCGGAAGGGCTGTCGACGGGCGATGCCATCCGCGTGCTGCAGGAGGAGGCCGCCACGGCGCTGCCGCCGGGCTACAGCTACGAATGGACCGGCACGGCGCAGCAGCAGCTTGCCTCCTCGGGCATGGTGCAGGTGATCCTGCTCATGGCGATCCTCTTCGGCTACCTCTTCCTCGTGGCGCAATACGAGAGCTGGACGATGCCGGTGGCGATCCTGCTCTCGGTGACGGTCGCGCTCTTCGGGGCGGTAGCGGCGGTGGCGGTCGCGGGGGGCGACATCAATCTCTACACCCAGATCGGGATGATCATGCTGATCGGGCTCGGGGCGAAGAACGCGATCCTGATCGTGGAATTCGCCATGGAACGGCGCGACGCCGGCTTTTCGGTGCTGGAAGCCGCCGCGGAGGCCGCGCACCAGCGTTTCCGGGCGGTGATGATGACGGCGCTGTCGTTCCTGCTCGGGGTGGTGCCGCTGCTCACCGCCTCCGGCGCCGGCGCGGCCAGCCAGCGCGCCATCGGGATCGCCGTGTTCGGCGGCATGCTTGCGGCGACGCTGATCGGCGTGATCCTCGTGCCGGTGCTTTACGTGGTGCTGCAGAACATGCGCGAACGGGTGAAACGCCTGTTCGGGGGGCGGCCCCCGGCCGAACCGGCGCCGGAACCCGAACAGGGCTGAGGTTCAGGCCCGGGCGGCGACCTGACGCCGCCCGCCGGCCAGCAGCCACAGGCAGAAGGCAAGCTCCGCTATGGCCGGGACAATGTAGGCCGCGACGAAGGGGGGCACCATCGACGGTGCGACGAGCCGCAGCGCCGTCCCGGTGAGATAGACCACGCCCGCAGCCCCGATCAGCCAGCCGAGCCATCCCGGAAAGGCCGGGCTGCGCCGGAGCAGCACGCTCGTCAGCAGGCAGTTCACCCCGAAGAACGCCAGCCCGACATCGTAGCTGACCCCGTGCAGTGCGAGCAGCGTGCCGGCGAGGGGCGGCGGTGCGCCGGGCGTCGTGGTCGCCAGATGGAGGGCGGCGTAGGGCAGCATCAGGCTCATGCCGATGATCGCCGCCTGCACGAGACGAAAGGCCGTCGCGAGGCCCGCCAGCAGCATCCCGGCAGGCGCGAGGATTACGAAGAGCAGCCCGGCCAGCGCCACGTCGCTCAGCGCCATCACGGCATCGGCGACAAGGCCGAGGCGAAAACGACCCTCGTTTGCAAGAATGGCCGCGCTCTGCAGCGCCGGGGTTTTCAGCGCCAGAACCGGGCCGCGCACCGCCAGCTCCGCCCAGAGGCCGCATACGATGATCAGCAGGTAGAAAAGCCCCGCGAGGCGGAACAGGCCGCGGCTGGCCCTGGGAAAGTCGGACATGATCTTGGCACTCCCTTGCGTAGATCTGCCCTCAGAATGCGCCATGCGTCACGGCATTGAAATTGCCTGTTCGTGCAGAAGTCCCATGCATTCCAGCATGGATGCGCCGAACCGCTAGTCCTCGATCTGCGGCGGCGACCAGCGGGCCTCGCGCTCCTCGATCGCGGCGATGCGCTGTTCCGTCTTCGGGTGGCTCAGCAGCCAGGCCGGGGTGCCCGCGCCGAGCCCGCCGGTCAGGTGCTCGAGCTTGGAAAACAGGCTCTTCTGCGGCTCCGTTCCGATGCCGGCCTTGACCAGCAGGGCCGAGGCATAGGCATCGGCCTCGAACTCGTCCTGCCGGCTCAGGCGGGCGGCCAGCAGCGTGGTCAACATTGTGGCGATCCAGACACCCAGACCCGGCAGGAACCGGTTCAGCATCGTCGCCAGCGCCATCCGTATCGCGTTCTGCCCCGAAAAGTCGATCATCCGCCGCCGCGAATGCCCGAGCGCCACGTGGCCCAGTTCGTGGGCGATGACGCTCGAGATCTCCTCGGCGCTGACCTCGCCCGCACGGTAGCGGTCATAGAAGCCACGGGTGATGAAAATCCGCCCGTCCGGCGCGGCCAGCCCGTTGATCGGCGCGACCTCGTAGATATGAACCCGAATCCGTTCCAGCCCCAACGCCTCGGCCATCCGGTTGGTCAGTCCGCGCAAGGTCGGGTCGGCCAGTTCGGTCGAACGCGCATCGAGATCGCGTGCCGTCTTCCAGGCCGAGAACCGATACATCACCAGCCCGTAGGCCAGCATCAGCAGGAGGGGCGTAAGCTTCAACATTACCAAGATATGGGGCGAAGACGGGGCCGCAGCAAGCCGAAGCGACCGGGACGCTGGATCGGCGCGGGGTGCGGCGCGGGCAGCCGGAACAGCGGCCGGCCTCCGCCCCGACGCCGATTTTTCAGAAAGGCAGCATGTTAACGCCGCATTTCGAAATGATGGTGAAGATGTTCAAGACCCGTGTTCCCGAGTTCCAGACTGCGAGTTGTTTCATGCGCGACATCATCGATTCCCTGCACGCAATCATGCTGCGCCTGCTTGGCGCCATCGGCATCCTCTATCTTCTGGCGATCCTGGCGGGCATACCGGTCGGTCTCGCCCTCGGGCGCCATATCGGCAGCTCCATCGCCGTCGGCTTTGCCGGTGCGGGCGTCTGCCTGTTCCTCGCTGTGCCCCGGATGACGCCGCCGTGGCTGCGCCGGCCGGAGCACCCCGGCCACGGGCTGACGATCCTGCTGGCGATGTTCGCGGTCCAGATCTTCGTCTTCGCGCCGATGGCCGGTATCGCCGTCGCCGGGTTCGATCTGCCGGTGTCCTCGCTTCCGGCCTACATGACCGCCGCCGTCGCACCCTCCGTGGCCGCCTCCCTGATGGTGGTTGCCTCGGGGCTGGTGCTGGGCAACTGGCGCGATCCCGCGCCCGGACGGACCATGACGCGCGAGGAGGAGGTCCGGCCCAACATCGTCGGTCTGCGCGGCGCGGCCATGCCGAACCCGACCAAGGGCTGAGGGCAGGGGCCTGCGGTCAGCCGGGTGACCGCGCGCCGCGCCGAACCGCCAGGATCAGCACCGCCAACACGATCAGCACTGCGCCTCCCAGGGCGGCGGGCGCGGGCATCTCGCCAAAGGCCAGGATGTCGAAACCGAGCGCCCAGATCAGCCCGGTGTATTCCAGCGGCGCCAGTCGCGAGACGGGCGAGCGGGCCACGGCCTCGGTCGCGGCCACATGCGCCATCCCTCCCAGCAAACCAGCCCCTGCCAGCAGCGCCAGCGCCGGCAGGTCTGGGGTCGACCAGCCGAAGGGCAGGCTCGCCAGCCCGATCGCCGTGCCGGTCACCGCGAAATAGAACGCGATGGTGGAGGGTTTCTCGCTCCGGGTCATCGCGCGGACATGGACCCGCACAACGGCCTGGGTGGTGGCAAAACCGAGCCCGGCGGCGATCCCGATCAGCGCGCCCTGGCCCGGGGCCGTCAGCGCGCCGCCGATCATCGCGGCGAGCCCCGCCACCGCGAGCGCCATCGCCCCGACAACCCGTCCGCCGATCTGCTCCCGCCCGACGAGCGCGGCCAGCACCAGCGTCAGGATCGGCGCGAGGTAGGCGAGCGCCTGCGCAGTGGCGACCGGCAGATAGGCCAGCGACAGGAAGGACAGCGCCATCGATAGGCCGCCGAGCAGGTTGCGGGTGACGTGCAGCCGCGGCTGCGATGTGCGGAGCGCGGCGGGCAACTCGCCGCGCGCCGCCATGTAGGCCAGGATCGGCACCAGCGCGACGGCCGAGCGCCAGAAGATGATCTGCCCGAGCGGCACCTCTCCCGACACCGCCCGGACGCAGGCGGACATGGCCGTGATGAGGAACATCGCGGCAAGATAGAGGGGCAGGCCCTGGGCGCGCGGCACGGCGGTCTCCGAGGTGGCGTGAAGGTGTTTTGGCGATAACGGGCGCGACCGGGCCTGGCAACCGGCCTAGCTGAGCAGGCGCATGCCGCGGTCGATCCCGTCGAGGGTCATGGGCACCATGCGGCCCTCGAAGATCTCCCGCACCATTCCGATCGACTGGGTGTATTGCCAGTGCCGTTCCGGCGTCGGGTTGATCCAGAGGTGATCCGGCCATTGCTCCCGCGCCCGCCGCAGCCAGACCTCGCCCGATTCCGCGTTCCAGTGCTCGTTGGCGCCGCCCGGGTGCAGCAGTTCATAGGGACTCATCGAGGCGTCCCCGACGAAGATGCACTTGTAGTCGGGCCCGTAGGTGTTGAGCACCTCCCAGGTCGGCGTCTGCTCGGTCCAGCGACGCTGGTTGTCCCGCCAGACGCCTTCGTAGAGGCAGTTGTGAAAGTAGTGGTATTCGAGGTGTTTGAACTCGGCGCGCGCGGCGGAAAACAGCTCCTCGACCACCTTGACGAACGGGTCCATCGAGCCGCCGACATCGAGGAACATCACGACTTTCACCGCATTGTGCCGCTCGGGGCGCATCTTCACATCGAGATAGCCGTGATCGGCGGTGGCCCGGATCGTCTCGTCGAGGTCGAGTTCCTCGTGGGCGCCGTGCCGGGCCCACTGGCGGAGGCGCTTCAACGCCACCTTGATGTTGCGTGTGCCAAGTTCCACCGTGTCGTCGAGGTTCCGGAAATCGCGCCGGTCCCAGACCTTCACGGCGCGCTTGTGGCGGCTTTTCTTCTGGCCGATCCGCACGCCCTCGGGGTTGTAGCCATAGGCGCCATAGGGCGAGGTGCCGGCAGTGCCGATCCACTTGTTGCCGCCCTGGTGGCGGCCCTTCTGCTCCTCCAGCCGCTGGCGGAGCGTTTCCATCAGCTTGTCGAAGCCGCCAAGGGCCTCGATCGCGGCCATCTCCTCCTTGGACAAGTGCTTCTCGGCCATCTTCTGCAGCCAGTCGGCGGGAAGGTGGACCGCCTCCAGGACCGTTTCGACGGGGATTGCCTCGAGCCCTTCGAAAGCGGCGGCGAAGGCGCGGTCGAAACGGTCGAGGTGACGCTCGTCCTTCACCATGGCGGTGCGGGCGAGGTAGTAGAAACTCTCGATGTCGTAGGTCACCAGTCCCGCCGCCATGCCCTCGAGAAAGGCGAGATACTCGCGAAGGCTCACCGGAACGCCGGCGTCGCGCAGATTCTGGAAGAAGGGGAGAAACATGCCGTGGGCTCTCCTGCGGGACTGGTCCCAACACTCGACGTTGCGGCGGGGGGCGTCAACCGGTGCGGAATGCCTGAGGGAGCCGAGCGCATCGCTGGTGGACAGGGGGGCTGCCCCCCGGCGACCTGTGAGGACTCGTGGCAAACGGGAGAAGGACAGGCGGGGCGTTGTGGCGGTGGGGTGGCGCCCGAAGGGCGCCCGGCCCAACCCTCTCGCCGAGCGCGTCAGCGCGAGGTGGAGGGGCGGGAGTGCCCGGGGTGGCTCAGAGCATCCGTTCGAGGACGATCGTCGCGAAGAGGCCGAGCAGCCCCAGGGCGATTGCGTAGCCGGCGGCATATTGCGCGATGTCGGCGGGCTTGCCGCCCCGCTTCTTCGCCAGGTATCCGCCCCGAAGCGCCCCGGCGAGGGCGCAGAAAATCACGATCATCGTCCGTCCTCGGCTGTTTCGGATCGCGGCTTAGCGGTCCGAGGGGCCGGGGGCAAGGGCGGCGATCTCGGTGGCGCGGGCCCAGACCACGTCGTCGGCGCCGAAGCCGTAGCGCGCCCAGCCGAGCGCCTCGGTGCGTTCCGCGCGGGCCTCGGCCGTCCGGCCCTGCAGGGCCAGCGCCTCGGCGCGCATCATCATCAGTGTCGACAGCAGGGCGGCATTCTCGGCCTCGCGGACCGCGGGCAGGCTCTCCTCGACCAGGCCGATGGTGGCGGCGGTCTGCCCGGCGCTCAGCGAGAAGGCGGCGAGCTGCATGGCGACATGGGCTGCCTGGATCTGGGTGTCGGGCAAGCGGCGGTAGATCTCGGCTGCCTCGATGAAGGCGGCGAGCGCCAGTTCGGGCTCGCGGCTCAGCGACAGGCGGCCGAGAGCGTAGAGCGAGAAGGCCATCCGCGTGTCGCGCCAGCCCGCGGCCCGGGCCAGATCGACGGCGCGCTCGGCGGCAACCCGGCGCTGCACCATGTTGCCGCGCGGGCCGAGGGCGTCCTCGATCGCTTCGATCCAGATGCGCGGCGTTGGCGGGGTCGGCGCCGGGCCGCTGCGCTGGCCGCCAGGATTCAGCCGGGCGAGGATGCCGGGCAGGGCGGCGGCCACCTCGGCCTTGCTCATGCCGTTGGACAACGCATCGTCGTAGTAGACGCGCAGCATCAGCATGTCGAAGCCGGTCAGCACAGTGTGGAAATTGTCGTCGTTGAACACCGAGTCCGGCAGCCGGTAGAGATCGTTGAGTGGGCCGAGCGCCTGGGCGATCTCCTCGTGCAGGCAGTCGCGGGCCTCCTGCGGAGACACGTCGCCCGGCAGGAAGACGGAGGCGCGCTCGCGGGTTTCCAGCGTGGTCCAGTCGACGGTCTCGGACCTGCGCTGGCGGCGGAACTCCGACCAGCCGCTAACGCGGGGCACGACGAAACACGCAGCTTGGGGGACGGCGCGCTGCAGTTCCTTGCGCGGCAGGACCTCCACCACGATCGACGGTTCCTCGCCTTCCCGCGCAGAGCGGATCGGGATGCCGGCTTCACGCTGCAGGCGGGTGAGCAAGCGGGAAAGGTCGCGCTGCAGGGTGGCGTCCGCGGAGCCGCGCAGGCCGACGGTGATCTCGCCTTCGAACCGGGTCAGGCGGGGCAGTTCCCGGCCGCTTTCCAGCATGAAGGTCAGGTCGAGGAAATCTCCCGCGAGCTGGGTGTTGGTCCGGACGGAGGCGCTCGACCGCGGCGTCCCGAAGGCGCGCATCGGGGGCAGCGGCTCGTCGAAGCTCGCGCGCCTCTGGGCGATGTCGGCCGAGGGCGAAGGGGCGCAGGCGGCGAGCACCAGTGCGGTCGCCGCCATGGCGAATGCACGCACCCTCACGCCACCACCCGGTTGTAGCGGATGAACGGGGTCAGCGTGCCGATCCGGTCATAGAGCTTGCGGGCCGTGCTGTTGAACTCCTGTGTCAACCAGTAGACGGAGGGGCAGCCGCAGGCATCGGCCTCGGCATAGACGGCCTCGATCAGCGCCCGGCCGACGCCGTGCCCGCGAACGTCGGGATCGGCGTAGAGATCCTGCAGGTAGCAGGTGTTCTCGACGCGCCACATGTGGCGGTGAAACAGGAAATGCACCAGCCCGACCGGGCGGCCGTCGATCTCGGCCAGGCGGCCGTGGAAATCCTGCGGGTCGTCGCCCAGGAGCCGGGCGAAGGAGGTCTGGTAGACGTCTTCGCTGACCGAGCTTTCATAGAACTCGAGGTAGCCCGTCCACAGCCTCCGCCATTCGGGTTCGTCGGACGCCTCGATGGGGCGGATGCGGATCTCTGCTCGTCCGGGCATACGGTGTTCTCCCGTCTTTTCGTTGCGGGCAACGCTATCCGAGCGGTCGGTGGCAGGGAAACGAATTGCGCCGGCATTTCCGTAACAAGCCAGAGAGCGTTGCAGGAGCGCCGCTTTCGCAGGCAGCGCGGATTGACATCGCATCATCCTTCCCCCAGAGGCGCCCCATGCGCTCGGCGGAGGGGATCGTGGACAGGCGGGACAGTATCGACACCTTCGGTGCGCTGGCGCTGATCGGGTTCTCTGCCTTTCTGGGCATGAATCAGGTCGTGGCCAAGGTGGTGAACGAGGGGCTGCAGCCGGTGTTCTGGGCCGGTCTGCGCTCGGCCGGAGCGGTTCCGATCCTGTGGCTGATGCTGCGGCTTCGGGGCAGGCGCGTGGAGCTGGCGCGGCATACCTGGACGGGTGGGCTGCTGATCGGGGCGGCGTTCACGACGGAATTCCTGCTGCTGTTCCTGGCGCTCGACATGACAACGGTGGTGCGATCCTCGGTGATTTTCTACTCGATGCCGGTCTGGCTCGGGATCGCGGCGCATTTCCTCTTGCCGGGGCAACGCCTGACCCGCCGCCGGATGGTGGGGCTGGTGGTGGCATTCGCCGGCGTGGCCTGGGTGATCGCCGGGCGTGGCGGGGCCGGCAGCGAAGGCAGGCTGGCCGGCGATCTCTGTGCGCTCGGGGCGTCCTTCGCCTGGGCCGGCGTGGCGCTCTGCGCCCGGGGCACCGCGATCCGCGAGGTCTCGCCGGAGACGCAGTTGCTCTGGCAGGTCGGGGTTTCGGCGCCGCTGTTGCTGGCGCTGTCGCCGCTCTTCGGGGAGTTCCTCCGGGAGCCGGAGGCGCTGCACTGGTGGGGCCTGGGGTTCCAGATCGTCTTTGTCGTGGCCCTCGGATTCTCGGCCTGGCTGTGGCTTCTCGCCATCTACCCGCCGGCCGCTGTTGCGGCCTTCAGCTTCCTGTCGCCGGTCTTCGGCGTTGCGCTCGGCTGGCTGCTGCTGGACGAGCCGCTGCCGCCCACGCTGCTCGGCGGGCTGGTGCTGGTGGCGACGGGTCTGATCCTCATCAACTACCGCGGGCGCACGCCGGGCTGAGCCCGGTCAGGTGCCGCAGAAGGTCCGGTGCACGCGCTCGGTCTCGGTCGGCGGGCGTGCAAGATCCGCGTCGGCCTCCGCGAGGTCTTCGAAGGGGCGGGACAGGGCCGCGACGAGCCGGGCGGCAGGGGCCATATCGCCCTGCGTTGCGGCGTCGATGGCCTGTTCGACGCGG
Source organism: Tropicimonas aquimaris (assembly GCF_042676185.1). Taxonomy (NCBI): domain Bacteria; kingdom Pseudomonadati; phylum Pseudomonadota; class Alphaproteobacteria; order Rhodobacterales; family Roseobacteraceae; genus Tropicimonas; species Tropicimonas aquimaris. Next base: position 477,296 of record NZ_JBHTJT010000008.1, read on the forward strand.
TGGTTGCGCGGGATGATCGCCGGGTTGGCGGCCCGGAGCCGGGCCTGAAGCCGGTCGGGTGCGGTGTCCTGCTCGAGGCGCTTGCGCCAGTCCGCCTCCCAGGCGTCGAAGGCGGCCGGGTCAAGGAACTCGTCGCGGGGCGTTCCGGCTGCCAGGGCGCGGAAAGTGTTGGTGAAATCGGCCTGGTCCTCGACCATCCGCGCCAGCAGGTCGCCGATCAGCGCGTCATCGCCCGGCTGTTCGGTCACCAGCCCGATCTTGGCGCGGAAGACCGCGCTCCAGTGCCGGCGGACAAGGGCCGGGTAGCGCTCCATCGCGGCTTGCGCGGCGGTGATCGCAGCCTCCTGGTCCGGGTCGATCAGCGGCAGCAGCGAGGTGGCAAACTGGGCGAGGTTCCAGGCCAGGATGTCCGGCTGGTTCTGGTAGGCATAGCGCCCCTGATGGTCGATCGAGGAATAGACCGTCGCCGGGTGGTAGCTGTCCATGAACGCGCAAGGGCCGTAGTCGATGGTCTCGCCGGAAATCGAGGTGTTGTCGGTGTTCATCACGCCGTGGATGAAGCCCACGCCCATCCATTGCGCCACCAGCCGCGCCTGCCGCGCGATGACCGCGTCCAGCAAGCCCAGCGGGCCGTCGGCCTCGGGGTAGTGGCGGGCGATGACGTGCTGGGCGAGCAGCCGGACCGCCTCGGCGTCGCCACGGGCGGCGAAGAACTGGAAGGTGCCGACGCGGATGTGACTCGACGCGATCCGGGTCAGCACGCCGCCCGGCTCGATCTCGACACGCCGGACGCGCTCGCCGGTGGCGACCACGGCGAGCGAGCGGGTCGAGGGGATGCCGAGCGCGTGCATGGCCTCGCTGACGATGAACTCCCGGATCGCCGGGCCGAGCGGCGAGCGCCCGTCAGAACCCGGCCGGCTGAAGGCGGTGGGGCCGGAGCCCTTGAGCTGGATGTCCCGGCGGCGGCCCTGGCTGTCGACCATCTCGCCCAGCAGCAGCGCGCGGCCGTCGCCCAGCACCGGCGAGAAGCCCCCGAACTGGTGTCCGGCATAGGCCTGCGCCAGCGGGTCGGAGCCGCTCGGCACCGCGTTGCCGGCCAGCACCTGCACGCCCTCGGGGCTCTGCAGCGCGTCCGAGGAGATCCCAAGCTCGGCCGCAAGCCCGCGGTTGAGCAGCAGAAGTTCCGGGGCGCGCACCGGCACCGGCGGCTGGCGCACGTAGAAGCGCTCCGGCAGGCGGGCATAACTGTTGTCGAACGGGATCTCGAGGGGCATGGGCGTCTCCTTGAGAGGAAACATAGGTGGCCCGTGGGCCGATGTCAGGGGTGGCGCAGGTCTGCGGTCATCAGGCAGTAGCGATCCCGCCGCTCGAATCCGAGTCGGCGGTAGAGCGCATCGACCGGGCTCTCTCGGTCGGCTTCGAGGTGCAGCGCCTTGACGCCCGCTTCCCGCAGCGCCGGGACCAGCGCGGACAGCGCCTCGCCGCCCATGCCCTTGTCGCGCACGGCAGGGCGGATCCAGAACTCGTCGACGAAGCCATCGATCCCGCCCATCTCGATCGACCAGCCGAAGCTGATCGCGATGTAGCCCACCGGCGCATTGCGCGGCCCTATGATGTAGACGACACCGTGGGGCGAGCCTTCGAGCAGCGGCGCGAGCGCCGCGGTGCGGGTGGTGTCGTCCTGCTCGATCCCGGTCTCGTCATGGAAGGACGCGACCATGCCGAGCAGTCTGGGCAGGTCTTCGGCGCGGGCCATGTGCAGCTTGGTCTTCATTCCAGACCCTCCAGGGCTCGGGCTTCGGCTGTGTCGATCCAGGTGGCCTTGCAGGCGCCGTAAGCGGCGTGATTCTCCGCGTGCAGCGAGGCGCAATGGCGTTTGCGGGATTCATAGGCGGTTGCGAGCAGGGGATCGGCGCGCAGCGCGTCGCGGAAGGCGAGGTGGCGGCGGATCTCGGGGCTGCCGGACAGCCAGCAATGGGCATGGAACAGCCGCCGGCCGGTGCGCGGGTCGTTGCGACGGCAATAGCGGCGACCCGGCAGGCCGAATTCGCCCATCCACTCGTAGCCAAGCGCCTCGATGGTGGGGCGCAGGCTGTCTAGATCGGTGCCGGGGGCGATCTCCGGCAGAAGGTCGATGATCGGTTTCGCCGCGAGCCGGTCGACCGAGGTGGAGCCGATGTGGTGCAGCGCAACCAGCGCCGGGCCGAGCGCCGCGCTCCAGCGCTCCGCCTCGCCCTCGGCGAGCCAGGCCCAGGCCGGGTCGTGGGAAGCGATCTCTACCGTCACAGGCGGGCCAGCCTTTCCAGAAGCAGGTCAAAGAACCCCTCCGCGTCGACCTTGCCGATGAACGTGGCGTTGGGCGCGCGGTCGGTGACGCCCCACCAGTCGGCGACGGTCATGCCGCGGGTCAGCTCGCTGAGCGTCTCGATCTCGACGTTGATGTGCCGCCCCTCGAACAGTTCCGGCTTCAACAGGTAGGCGATCACGCAGGGGTCGTGCAGCGGGCCGCCGGCGCCGCCGTACTTCTCCATGTCGTAGCGCTCGAAGAAGTCGAGCCAGCCGCAGGCGGCGCGCGCCACCGGCGTGTCGACCTTGGCGAGCTCGTCGAGCCAGCGCCGCGTGATCAGCGCCTGGTGCGTCGCGTCGAGCGGCAGGATCGTGATATCCGTCCCGGAGTTCATAACGATATCAGCGGCTTCCGGATCGACGAAGATGTTGAACTCGGCGGCCGGCGTGACATTGCCGACCTCGAAATAGGCGCCGCCCATCAACACGATCCCGGCCAGCCGCTCGACGATGTCGGGGGCGCGTTCGAAGGCCAGCGCGATATTGGTCAGCGGCCCCAGCGGGCAGAGGGTCACCGTGCCCGGGGGCTCGCGGCGGACGTGGTGGATGATCGCTTCCACCGCTGGCTGGGCGGCAACGTGCATCTTCGGGTCGGGCAGGTCGGCGCCGTCGAGCCCGGTCTTGCCGTGGACATGCTCGGCGGTCACCAGCGTCCGCCGGATCGGCCGGTCGGCGCCCTCGTGGACCGGCACGTCGGTGTGCCCGGCCAGCTCGCAGATCACCCGTGCGTTGCGCGAGGTCAGCTTCAACGGCACGTTTCCCGCCACCGCGGTGATCGCCAGCACCTCCAGCTCCTCCGGGCTGGCCAGCGCCAGCAGGATCGCGATCGCGTCGTCCTGGCCGGGGTCGGTGTCGATGATGATCTTGCGCCGCGCCATGCCGGTCTCTCCTTCGTGCACAGCGCGACCTTGGAGGCGCCCCGACCAAAAGTCCAGCCGCCGGACGGGCAGAGATCGCCGCCGCGCATGGCGGCAATCCGCCGGTTCTGTCGCGCCCTGTGCAGAACACATCAAATCGTGATCAACCTGCCGGAACGGGTCCGTTAGCCTGCGCAGAGATTTGCATTCATTTGGAGGAGATTGACTCGATGATCATCAAGGGAAACAGCAAGAACAACGTGCTGAAGGGCGGACCGGAAGACGACGTGATCAAGGGGCTCGGCGGCAACGATACGCTCTATGGCTATGACGGGGATGACGAGCTTTTCGGCGGCGCCGGCGAGGATGAGCTCGAAGGCGGCGCGGGCCGGGACTTGCTGCGCGGGGGCGACGACATCGACGATCTTGACGGTGGCGACGGCGACGACGTGCTATACGGCGACGATGGCGACGACGACCTCGACGGCGAGGGTGGCGACGACATCCTCTATGGCGGCGACGGCGATGATGACCTCGACGGTGACGACGACGAGGACGACAGCAGCGCCGGCGGGAACGACGAGCTTTTCGGCGGCAACGGCAACGACGACATCGATGGCGGCGGTGGCAACGACCTGTTGAAAGGCGGCAGCGGCGCGGACGACCTGGACGGCGGCAAGGGCAACGACAAGCTCTACGGCGGCAACGGGAACGACGACCTCGACGGCGACGGCGGCAGGGACATGCTGAGCGGCGGCGCGGGCCGGGACGATCTCGACGGGGGCAACGGCAACGACCGCCTTATCGGCGGCACCGGCAATGACGAGCTAGAGGGCGGCAACGGGGCCGACACATTCGTGTTCACCCGGGGCGACGGCAGCGACAAGATCGACGATTTCGACGCTTCCGAGGACATCGTCCAGATCAATAACGGCGCGTCGAAATTCTCCCAGCTGACGATCCGGCAGGATGACGACGACGCCATCGTGACCTTCGCCAACGTGACGATCCGTTTCGACGACACCGACAAGAGCGAGTTGACGAAGGACGTGTTCGACCTGTGAAGCCGGCGCAGGCGTGCCCGAATGTCAGTCGATCAGGGCCGTCTCGACCCTGGCGCCGGCTTCCAGTGTCTTGTGCACCGGGCAACGGTCCGCGATGTCGAGCAGCCGTGCGCGCTGCCCGGCATCCAGTGCCCCCTCGAGCCGGATCCGGCGGGTGAACCTGTCGATCCGGTTCGGACCCGTCAGGTCGCTGTCCTGCGCATGGACCTTCTCGTGCGTCACGTCGACCGAGACATACTCCAGCGGCCATTCCTTGCGGCGGGCATACATGCGGATTGTCATCGAGGTGCAGGCCGCCAGTGCCGCCGAGAGAAACCCGTAGGGCGACATTCCGCGATCCGTGCCGCCATAGGCGAGAGGTTCGTCTGCGAGCGTATGGTGGCGCGGCCCGTGGCTGATGTCCTGCAGGAAGCCGTCGGGATCCGCTTCCGAAGCCCGGACCACCCCTTCCGGCGCCCCGGGGGGCGGCGCGGGCGGACGCAGCTCGATATAGCGTCCGGCCCAGGCCGCGATCACCTCGGCGGCGTATTCGGCATCCGCGGCCCGGCTGACGAGATGATCCGCATCGTCGAGGGTGACGAAGCTCTTGGGGTGACGTGCCGCCATGAAGATGCGGGTCGCGTTGTCGATGCCCACGACCGAGTCGCGCGGCGCGTGCAGCACCAGCAGCGCCTTGCGGAGGTTGGCGATGTGGGGCGCGAGATCGGCCTTCAGCACATCCTCGACGAAGTCGCGTCCGATGCAGAAGGACCGCCCGCCGAGGTCGACCGGCGCCATGCCCTCGGCCTCGATCCGTGGCAGGGCGTCGGCGAAATGGTGGGTGACATGGCCGGGCTCGAAGGGCGCGCCGATCGTGACCACCGCCTTGAGGCTGTCGACCTCGCCCGCCGCCTTGAGCACCGCGGCCCCGCCCAGCGAATGGCCGATCATCAGCGTCGGCGCCATGCCGCGCGCTTCCAGATACGCCGCTGCGGCCTTCAGGTCTGCGGCGTTCGAGGTGAAGGTCGTGTTGGCGAACTCGCCTTCGGAATGCCCCAGCCCGGTGAAATCGAACCGCAACACGGCGATCCCCATGCCCGCCAGACGTTGCGCAATCCGCCGGGCGGCGGCGATATCCTTGGTGCAGGAGAAGCAATGGGCAAAGATGGCCGTGGTCAGGTGGGGCCCTTCCGGCATGTCGAGCCTGGCGGCCAGCGGCGTGCCGTGGGCACCTTCGAAGGTGATCCGTTCCATGCTGTCTCTCCCGGGGGCGATTGCGTGCTTGATCGAAGGGTGGTGCTGCGGCACACCGAACGAAAGACCTGTGTCACCCGCGTCACGGGAAGGTGACGGGGCGTAACCGGAGCTTGAGCCAATGGGCATTTGGAGCATGATCTTCTGGGCCGTCGCCGTCTGCGGCTTCGCCGTGCTGGCCGGCGGGTTTCTCGGCCCCCTGCATCCGGCTGGAGAATCGCTGGCAGTGCTGCGCGGGCCGGTGACCTTTATCGGAGCGCTCTGGATTGCCCTCGGCTGGCGCACCGGCGTGGCCTCGCCGCTCTGGCTGGTGCCGGTTACGCTGGTCTCGCTGCCGGTGCTGACGGGCTATACCCGCTACGAGGCCGTCTCCCCGCCGCCGGAGACGGTGACGGTCTACCAGAAGAACATGTCCTACCGGATCGCCGACACCTCTGCGCTCGAAGCCGACATCCGCGAAGTTGCCCCGGACGTGCTCACCCTTCAGGAACTCATGCCCGAGGCGCGGGGGATGCTGGACAACCTCTCCGATATCCTGCCCAACGCGCGGGTCTGCGAGCCCACGCGGGTCGGCTCGGTGGCCCTGGCCACCCGTTGGCCTGCCGTCGAGGGCTCCGAGATCTGCGTCGGGGGGCTCGCCGCACTCCAGGTCGAGACGCCGGAAGGGCGGGCCTGGGTGGTCTCGCTCCATCTCGAATGGCCCTGGCCCTTCGGTCAGTCGGCCCATGTCCGCGCGCGGCTGAAGGTGCTGGAGCAGCTCGACGGGCCGGTGGTTCTGGGCGGCGATTTCAACATGGTGCCCTGGTCTCACGCCATGCACCGCATTGCCTCGAGCATCGGAGCGGAGCGCGCCGGCAAGGTGCGCCCGAGCTTTCCGCTCAACCCCGTGCTCGTGCTGCCGATCGACCACGTCCTGATCCCGGCCGGCAATCGCGGCGCCACAACGCTGCGCCCCTTGCTCGGCTCCGACCACCGCGGCCTCGTCGCCCGCTACTGACGTCGCCATCACAGGTTGGGAAACATCCTCGGGACGGGGCGCAGGGGGCGTGGCTTGCCCCGCGCCGATCAGGCGCCGCCCATCAACCTGTCGTCGAAGGGGTAGGAGGTCAGGTTCTCGAACCCGTCCTCGGTGATCAGCACCTGGTCTTCCAGCTTGATCGAGAAATCCCCGCCGACCTCGCCAACCAGCGCCTCGACGCAGAGCACCATGCCCGCCTCCAGCGCATGGTCCCAGGCGCCCTCGTGGTAATGGTCGGGATAATCGACGTGGGGCCACTCGTCACAGAGCCCGACACCGTGGAACTTGCAGGAGTACTTCTGCGCCCAGTATTCCGGCGCGAGCTGGTGGCCGCCCTTTACCAGCTCTCCGATCGTCACCCCGGGGCGGAGCATCGCCATGTTCTCGGTGATGTGCTCCACCGCGTGGCGCATCGCCGCCACCATATCCTGCCGAGGGGGCGCGTCGCCGATCCACCAGGTGCGGGAGATGTCGGTACAGATGCCGTAGGGGCCGATCAGGTCGGTGTCGAAGGCGAGGATCTCGTCCGGCTGCAGCACCCGAGGCCCGCATTCCTGGAACCACGGGTTGGTGCGCGGGCCGGTGGAGAGCAGGCGGGTCTCGATCCACTCGCCGCCGCGCCGGATGTTCTCGGAATGGAGTACGGCCCAGATCTCGTCCTCGCTCATGCCGGGCCGGGCCGCTGCCTCCATCGCGGCCATCGCGGCCTCGCAGGTATGGATCGAGCAACGCATGGCGCGGATCTCGTCCGGCCCCTTCACGGCGCGCGCGTGCTCCGTCACCTCCTCGCCGTCCATGACGTCGAACCCCGCGGCCTCCAGCGCGCGGAGCCCGTGCATCATGATCTTGTCCACCGCCAGCCGGTGGTTGCGGCCGGCATGGGCAGCCATCACCTCGGCCACCTGGTCGGCGAAGTCGCGCGCTGCCTCGGGACCGCGGTCGCCGACGGAGAAATAGAACATCGAGGCCCCGGACCGGACCTCGCGCACCAGCGGATTGTGATCGGCCAGGAAGGGCGAATTGCGGTATTCCCAGAGCACCATGTGCCCGTCGGCGCAGAGCAGGCAGGCCCGGAACGGGTTGTGCGCGTTCCACAGCTGCATGTTGGTGGTGTCGGTGGCGTAGCGGATGTTGAGCGGGTCGAACATCAGCAGGCCGCCATAGTCGCGGTCCGCGATGTGCCGGGTCAGCCGCTCCCAGCGATAGCGCCGCATCTCGGCCAGGTCGGGCAGGGCGAGCCCCGCCGCCTCCCATTCCCGCAAGGCGAGCAGCGTCGGGCCGATCTCGATACGGTCGTTGTCGTTGGGGCTGCCGTCGGCAAGGGTGGCGCCCCGGCTGGGGTCGATCTTGCGGCGGTCCCGGGAATGAAGGTTCATGGCGCGGCCTCCTGTTCCCCGAGGCTCGGTCGACCATGGCGCGGCTGTCAGGTCCGGATGCGACCATCGCGGTCGCATTCGGGCCGGAATGCAGGGCTAGAAGGCGAGCGCCGTCACCGCGAAGGGATGGATCAACCCGGCCATGGCGATGGACACACCCATCGGGAACATGCCCCGGGCGCGGAGCGCGACCCATCTGGCCTGTTGCGCCCCCGGTGCGGCGCGGAGCGTCAGGACGAGGCCGAGGCCGAGCACGATCGACACGGACAGGACGAGTCCGAAGAGGTTGAGCGTTCCCGGCGGGATCAGCAGCATCATCGCCGCCAGCGCCTTGGCGTCGCCGCCGCCGAAGAAGCCCACCGCAAAGGCGGCAAAGCAGACGACCAGCACGAAGAGCGCTGCGACCAGCCGTTCCATCGAGGACTCGACGGGTAGGAACGGCACCGAGAGGACGAAGATCAGGACCAGCGCGCCGACCAGCCGGTTGGGGATGCGCATGTAGCGCAAGTCGCCATAGGCCATCCAGAGCATGAGCGGGGCCGCGAGGAGCAGGGGCAGGAGTTCCATGCCGGGGCTCACGCGATCCGCCGCAGGTCGCCCTGCGGACGCTGCCTCGGCCCCTTGAGCAGGAGGTAGAGCAGGTCCGGCAGCCCGTCGGTGGACGTCTTGGCATAGACGTTGCGAAGGTGAGTCCGCAGCGTGGCGTGTGAGATCGAAAGCTCTTCGCAGATCCCATTGTTGGGCAGGCCGCGGCTCAGCAGCAGGCAGACGCGGTATTCCGCACGGCTCAGACGCGCCGGGTTTTCATGCCCCAGAAGATCGACCGAATTGAAATCGCGCTCCTGCCGTTTGTCCTCCAGCGCACTGGCTGCGAAAACCCCGTGGCTGCGATTTCGCCAGGCCTCGCTAAGGGTCTCTGCCAGCATATTGAGCAATGCATGCTGATTGCGCGAAAGCGGATCCAGAAAATGGAATTCCACGAAATCGGAAAAGCCGTGATCCGTCTGAAGTGGAATGACCACCAGTTCCTGAAGCTTGCGCCGGGAGTGAAACAGTTCCAGCGCTGGGTCGGTCTCCACCTCGACGACGGAGCGCAGCCAGACGGTGCCGGAGCGCGCGATCGACATGAACTCGCTGAGGATCGATGCGGCGAAGGAACGGGTCAGGCGCGGCTTCGGCGACGCGGTCGACAACGTGTCGTAAGTCACACATTTCGCTGCCTGAAAACTTCCGTGCCGGACCCGCGAAAGGGTCATCGCCTCGGCCCCCACACCCTTGGCGATCGCTCCGAGCGCGGACTCGATGGTGTCCTCTCCCTTAAGTGCCTTGCACCAACGGAAGACCGCATCGATCAGTGAGACCGCGCTTGCGCCCTGACTTGTCTGAAATTCTTCCCCCGAACCGAACATCTATTTGCACCCCGAAAAAAACCAACACAACACACCACACGCTGCTCGGGGAAGATTCTTGCCTGTTCGTTCGTTGCCTCTAGGTCAGTTAACGATGCTTTAACGAATGTGTCAAATTCTTGTCGGGAATGTATCACAAAATTGAAACAAAAATCCTGAGCTTTTTAATTGTTCATGCGCAGCGCCACAATCCCCGCGTTTGCCGCGGGAATTGTGGCCGAAGAATGCCTTGGCTGCGCGGTCAGTTGGCCGCGAAGTAGTTCACGTAGCGGATCACCACCGGGCCGAGCGACAGCAGGATGAGCGCCGGCAGCATCAGGGAGGCAAGCACGCCGGACATCTTGACCGGCAACTTGTTGGCCTTCTCCTGGGCCTGCACTTCGCGGTAGTTGCGCAGCTCCTCGGCATAGACGTTGAGCGCCTCGGTCATGCTGGTTCCGAGCTGCATCGACTGGCGCACGACGTTGACGAAGGAGTGGACGAAGTCGAGCCCGACCCGGTCGGCCATGTCGCGCAGCGCGGCGTCGCGCGGCCGGCCCGCCTGGACCTCGTGCTGGACGCTCAGAAACTCGTAGGCGATGTCGGGCGAAACCTCCCGCAACTCGTTGCCGACGCGGGTCATGGCCGCGTCAAAGCCGAGCCCGGCCTCGACCGCGATCTGCAACAGGTCGAGCGCATTGGGAAAGCCGTAGCGAATCCGCTGCTGGCGGGCCTCGACGCGGGAGTCCAGCCGGCGCAGCGGCCCGAAGTAGCCGATGGCGAGGAGCAGGGTCAGCCACTGGAACATGCCGAGGTTCGACATGTTGTTCAGCCGAACGGCGAGGCCTTCGGGGACGACCTCGGGCATCTCGCGGCTCAGGGCCGCGAGCACGAGGAAGGCCGCCGGCAGCGCCAGTGCCAGCACGATCCGCGTGAGCATGAAGCGCACCACGCTGTTCGGACCGTCGCGGCCGGCCTGCTTGAGTTTCAGCCGCAGCGCGCTGCGTTGCGCCGCGTCCGAGGGCACGAAGGATTTCAACAGGCCTGTCGGATCTGCCTCGATGGGCTTCAGGATTCCCTGATCGAGCCGCGCCTGGCGGCGCCGGTCCGACGCGGCGAGCCGGTCTGCAGCCGGGTTGGGGCTGCTGGCTGCCGTGCTCAGGCCGTAAACGAAGAGAAGCGAGCCGAGCGCGACACCAAGGAGGATCAGCATCTCGCCGCTGATCCCGTAAGACGTGAGGATGGGGTAAATGCGTTCCATGATCGTCCCCTCAGAGCTTGAAGTTCACGAGTTTGCGCAGCACCAGCGCATTCGCGATCACCAGGGCGATCACGGTGATCGCCATCGGGCGGAACATCGGGTCCGACATGACGCCACCGTAGTAATCCGGCGTCGCGGACATGGTGAAACCGAAGATCACCAGCGGCAGGGCGGACAGGAACCAGGCCGAAAGCCGCCCTTCCGAGGAGATCGCGCGGATTTTGCGGCGCATGGCGATCCGGTTGCGGATGGTGCGCGACAGCACGCTGATCACCCGCACGAGGTCGCCCCCGGTGCCGTATTGGATGCCGATGCTGGCGGAGAGGTAGTTGACGTCTTCCACGTCCACCCGTTCGGCGAATTCCTTGAACGCGTCTACCAGGTCCTCGCCGTAATTCACCTGGTCGTGGATCAGGCCGAACTCGGTGCCGATCGGGTCCGGCATCTCCTCGGCGACGGCGGCGATGGAGGTGGCCAGCGGGTGGCCGACCTTCAGGCCGCGAGCCATCAGTTCGAGCGCGTCTGGCAGCTGCAGCACCAGCTTTTCGGTGCGCTGGTTGATGCGGAAGTTCAGCACCGTCAGCGGCAGGAAGAAGGCGGGAAGGATGGCGAGAAGCGCCACGGTGCCGATCGGCGCGAATCTCGCACCGACGAGGGTGATCGCCCCCCAGAGCATAAGGCAGGACGCCACGAACATCCGTGCGCTGATCATCCAGCCGGCCTTGCGCAGCTTGACCGTCAGGTCGCCGACAAATGGAATGCGGGCGAGCAACCCGTGTTGCGGCGTGGGCTTCAGAAGGGCCAGAAGCTCCGCGGTGGAGCGGCCCTCGGCGATCATCCGCATCCGGCGGCTTCGGGCCTCGTCGCGGTTCTCCTGCGGGCTGAACAGCTGGCCCAGCCCCGAGACGAAGACGAGCGCACCGACGGCAATGCCGCAGTAGACGACGTAGATGATGTCCTGGTCCGTCAATTGATCCAGCATCGCTCAGTTCTCCCTGACGGTGAACATCTCGTTCGGCAGATCGACACCGGCGGCGCGCAGGCGCTCGGCGGCGAAGGGGCGGATGCCCGTTGCGGTGAACTCGCCCAGCACGGTGCCGTCCTCGGCGACGCCGCGGCGGCGGAAGACGAAGAGGTCCTGCATGGTGATCACGTCGCCTTCCATGCCGGTAATCTCGGAGATCGACATCACCTTGCGGCGGCCGTCGGAGAGGCGCGAGAGCTGCACCACGAAGTCGAGACCGGAGGCAACCTGGCTGCGCACCGCCGAGAGAGGCAGTTCCAGCCCGATCATGGTGACCATCTGCTCGATCCGGCCGAGCGCATCACGGGTCGAGTTGGCGTGCACCGTTGTCATCGATCCGTCATGGCCGGTGTTCATCGCCTGCAGCATGTCGAAGGCCTCGGAGCCACGCACCTCGCCGACGATGATCCGGTCGGGGCGCATGCGGAGCGCGTTGCGCACGAGGTCGCGCTGGATCACGGCGCCGGTGCCCGAGGGGCTCGGCGGCCGGGTTTCGAGCCGGACGATGTGCTCCTGCTGGAGCCTCAGTTCGGCGGCGTCCTCGATGGTCACGATCCGCTCGTGATGGCCGATCGAGGCCGACATGGCGTTGAGCATCGTCGTCTTGCCCGAGCCGGTGCCTCCGGAGATCAGCACGTTCATCCGCGCGGCAACGAGCCCTTGCAGAAGGTCGGCGGCGGTGCGGTTGAGCGCGCCGCTTTTGACCAGCATATCCATGGTCAGCGGCTGCTTGGAGAACTTGCGGATCGAGATGCTCGGCCCGTCGATGGAGCAGGGGCGGATGATCGCGTTGACCCGGCTGCCATCCTCCAGCCGCGCATCGACCCACGGATTGGCCTCGTCGATGCGCCGGCCGATCCGCGAGACGATCTTGTCGATGATCCGCAGCAGGTGTTTCTCGTCGAGGAACCGCACCGGGGTGCGCTCCAGGACCCCGCCGCGCTCGACGAAGACGCTGCGATGGCCGTTGACCAGGATATCGTTGATCGTGGGATCAGCCAGCAGCGGCTCCAGCGGGCCGAGGCCGAGCACCTCGTGCATCAGCTCGTCGACGATCCGCTTGAACTGCTCGGACCGCATCGGGTTTCCTTCCTCGGTCAGCACCTGGCTGACCAGCGTGGCGACCTCGCGACGCAGGTCCTCGGGCTGGATCTTGTCGATCACCGACAGGTTCAGCCGGTCGAGCAGGGCGTCGTGCAGCCGGCTCTTGAGCTCGAGGAAGGCGCTCAGCTCAGCATCCTCGGCGGAGTTATTCACCACCGGTGGCACTTCGGCCTGGTCGATCCTGGCCTCCGGCATAAGCTGGACCACGTTGCCGTCGGAGCCGGACGTCGATCGCTTGCTGAAATTCTTGAACATGGCGTCGTGCTCCTTAACCTTTGATCCGTGCGACCGCTCTTTGGTCTATCGCGTCCGTGAGTGAGGTGCCGAGTTTCCGGAAGGCGCGGGTCAGCGCCGAGCGGCTGGCGACCTCGGACAGGGGTGCGCCGCGATCCAATGCCAGGCGGGTGGCCTTCGGGTCGGGGGGCAACCAGTATTTCAGCGGGCGTTCGAGGATCTTCTCGGCCTCGCTGTGGAGCCGGCCCTTGATCAGCGGCTTCTTCTCGAAATTGACCACCATGTCGATCGCAAGGCCGAGGTTGTCCTCGGTATAGGCGTCGATCAGGCGGCGGGCCTGCTGGAACGAGGGCACTGCGGTGTCGGTCACGAGCAGCATTCGGTCGCTGAGTTCCAGCACCGGCGAGATCCACCCCACCAGCGCGCGCGGCATGTCCACGATCACGTGGTCGTGGCTGCGCGCCAATGTCTCGAGGATCGCCTTGACCTGCGCATTCGTCAGCGCGTCGAGCGGCGCAAATTTCGAGGGCGCGGGCAGGACCGAAAGCCCGGAGGACAGTTTGACGAGGGATTGCTCCAGGAAGGTCGCATCGGGCAGCGTGTCCTCGCTGGCCATCTGGTAGAGGCTGTCGTTCCGCGCGGCGTCGAGGAAGCCCGCGACAGCGCCGAACTGCAGGTCCAGGTCGACGACGACGACGCGCTTGCTGGGCTTCTTCTTGAGACGGCCCTGCCGGCAGAGCAGCATGTCCGCGAGGTTGACGGCGACGGTGGTTGCCCCGGCACCGCCACGCGCCTGCGCGACCGAGATGATCCGGCCCAGTTTCGGAGCGCCGCCGCCCATCGCTACCGCCGGCGCATGGGAGGCTGCTGCATGGCTGAGCGCCGCCTTCAGATCGTCGAACGAGGCCGTGTCGGGCAGCACCGCATCGGCGCCGGCGCGGGTGAGGTTGTGCGCCGCCTGCAGTGAGGCCGAGGCCTCGGTGAGCGCCACGATGGTCGCGCGGCGGGTGGCCTGGCTCCGGATCAGCCGGACGGCCTCCTCGTCGGCCTGCGAGCCGGTGTTGGCGCGGAACAGGATCATCGAATGCTTGTGCGCGAGTTTCACCGCATGGCCGTTGATGGCCGAGAGCGGCAGTCCCACCTCCTCGACATGAAAGGCGGGGTCGTCGCGGATCTCGTCCGCAAGTTGCCTGGCCGTCGGGTCGATGAACCCAACCAGAACGATTGAATTGGAGCTAATGGTCATCACAATCTCCTTTCTCTATCCCGCCGATCCGTGGGCCAGGTCTTCACCCGGCATCGACACGCTCATGGCAGGAAAAGCGATGTCCCCGCCCAGTCCTGACGGCGCGGTTGCGCCTGTCAGTCCGACCAGCGCACCGAGCGGCGAGATGAACTGGAAATCGAGATTCTGGATCTCGACGGTCACGACGGGCACGTAGGGGCCGCCGAGGAACCCGAGATTCGGGTCGTAGGCGTAGCTGAACCGGAGCACGTCCGGGCCGGCGTCATTTGGCAAAGTCCCGCGGATGATCGGCCAGATCTCGGCGACGGTTGGGTTGGCGATGGCGCCGGAGCACGAGATCGTTCCCGTAGTCTGGCAGATGGCACCCCCGGCGTTGCAGCGGGTTCCATAATCCGGCGCCGGGAGCGTGACGCTGTCCGAAATCCGGTGGAATTCGGGCACGCCGGCACAGGCCGGGGGACGGACGGCGGCCACGCGGGCCGCGACATGCATCGCCTTCTCCGTCGTCACGTAGTGGAATGCCAGGCGGCCGAAGTCGATCAGCCCGAACAGGATGAGCAGGAAGAGCGCCAGCACCAGGGCGAATTCGACCAGCGTCGTGCCGTCCTCCTCGCGTCGGAACGCGCGCAGGCGCTGGCGCGCAGAGCGATATGTGCAGCGCGCTGTCATGTTCCGAAGATCCGGCTCTGGTCGGAGACATCCGTGGTGAAGGTCGTCCGGCTGCCGCCGGCGAGTTCGAACAGGCCAGCGAACGGGAAGGTGACGGTTAGGTTGGCCGTGACCTGGGCCACACCGACCTGCGAGACGCGGTAATCGCCCGTGAAGCACGTCAGGCTCGGTGTGACCGAGTTGATCGTGATGCCACTCGGGAAGATCGCGTCGCCAGTGGAGGAGTCGCGCACGATCCCTTCCACCTTGGTCTTCCACGCCGCCACGGAGCCGCCGGAGCTGCAGACGTCGGACGGCACGACCCGGGCGAGGTAGCGTGTCGCATCGCGCACCCCGGCGCCCGTCGCCTGGTAGGACCACATCAGCCGTCCACCCTCGATGATCACCGCGAAGATGAGCAGCAGGATCGGCAGCAGGATCGCGAACTCGACCAGTTGCGCGCCGGACTCGGAGCGGGCGAAGCTGCGGGCGTTTGCAGGGATCGGTCGCGTGAGGCGCTTCATCATCATCACCTGTAGAGCTGCACGACATCGTGGAACGTCGCCCCGGAGCCGCCGCCGCCCTGGCCACCGGCCGAGCCGACGATCTCGCCAAGGATGTCGAACTGTTGGGCGCCGCTCACCTTGCCGGGCTGGAGCAGAAAGATCTTGACGAATTCCTGAACGGGCACGTTGGTCGCGGCTCCCTGGATCTGGTTCGCAGCGCAGTCGATGCCGGCGACGATGATGCTGCGGCGATCCGGATCGGGCGCGGCTTTCGGCGCGCATTGCGGACGCCCGCTCTCGCTGTTGCCGGGCAGGATAGCGTTCGTGGAGAGAGGGCCGCCACTGAGCTCGATCTCCTTGAGATAGTACTCGTAGCGCGTGGCGTTCAAAGGCAGTGCGGGAGGCGTTGTACCAGCGTAGTTGATCGCCTCGTAGTTGGCGCGACCGGTGGCCCAGATGCCGTTGCCAAAGCGACCGCAGCTGGGGAAGCAGTCGTCGGGTGGAAGCGGAACCGAGAGCGGCGTATCGTCCTTTTTGCTGACGACGTTCTCGTCGGCCTTGCAGCCCTGGGTGACGAGGCCGTCGATCACGTTCGGCGCCGGCGCATAGTTGGGGTCGTTCTTTTCCTTGTTCATGGTGGCGGAATACATGTCGAACCGGACGTTGATCGCCGCATCCTCGATGCCGACCTTCTGGCCCGGCTCCATGTCGACGCCCCTCTGAACGAAGCACTGGGTAATGCTGCCGACGGCGCCGATCAGGCAGCGATCGAGCTGCGGACCTTTCAGCCCGCCGCAGGGACCATTCGGGTCGACCTTCACGTTCTGCGGGTCGAGAAATCCGAAATCGCCCGGCCCCCAGGCCGCGCCCTGTCCGCCGGTGCGCAGCAGCACGGTGTCACCCTTGTGGTCGTCTGCCGACCAGGTGGGACCGGGCACGCAGAACATCATCGGGGTGATGTCGCAGGCATACATGGTGAAACCGGCCACGGCCGAGGCACGCACCACACCCTCGGGCCCTGCATTGCCGGTGAGCGCCGAAAAGGCAGCGGCGAAGGTCATGTCGACGGTGCTGGCCGTTGCGGTGGCTCGGACATAGGCGGCCTCGCGCGGGTCGCTCGCAACATCGTTCATCGCCGAGAGATCGCTGGCGGGGAGCGACTTGAAGAAGGTCAGGGCATAGTCCGCATCGCCGGACAGCACGCTGTCGCCGGAGCCGAAGCTCTTGTGATCGGTGATGAAATTGGCGGCCGCGGCACGGGCTCTGTCGATCGAGTCGTCGCGGCCGTCCAGTTCGCCGGCCGCTGCCAGCGCCACGTTGTCGGCGAAGGCCTGAAGTTCCGTCTGGGTAATCCCGATGCGCCCGAGGTCGAAGGACATGGCGACGAGGCCGAGAAACACCCCGAGCGAGAGCCCGAAGAACACCAGGATGGTTCCTTCGGTGGACTTGCGCAGGTCGCGAATGGAGCGAAGCGGTTTCATGGCGTGTTCCCTCGGGCTGCCGCGCGTCAGCGCAGTTCCTGGACTTCCGGAACGTTGCCGCGGCGCACCACGACCGTCCGCGAGACCCGGTCCTCCAGCGGCGCATCCATCAAGATGTCGCTTAGGCGGATCAGTTCGAGCTTCTGGGTTTCGGCGGCCTCGAAGTTGCGCAGCGTCAGGCTGAGCGTTCCCGCCTGCTGGGCGAGCGCGAGCCGCTGGCCCTGCTCGGGCGTGACGGCGACGGTCACGGTGCGGGCGACCTCGGGCGTGTCGACGTGCTCGTCAGCGTCCTGATCGACACCGATGACGCGGATGTTCTGAAGAATGGTGACGGCGCGGAGGTCGTCACGCGACCCTTGGGTCAGCAGGACATCGACGAAATCGCCGGGCGTGACGAAGCCGCCAACGGCGGTTTCGGCGGATACCTTGATGGCCATGGCGCGCAGGTCTGCGCCGAGCGACTGGCCGATGGTGACCTTCTCGCCGAAGTCGGACACCTTGACCTTCATGATCAGCTCGCCCTGCGAGATCGCGCGCCTGGCGCGGCGCGTCGGCTGGCCGCGTTCCGGCAAAAGCTCGTCGCGCGCGGTGAAAACGCCAGCAGGCACCGCGTCGCGGGGCCATTCGATCGTTTCGAGCAGATGCGCCTCGATGGATTGGCCGAGCGAGATGTCCTGCCGGGCGACTAGTACGCTGACCGTCGCAGCCGTTTCCGCATCCATCGCGGCGGCTTTGCTGCGCTCGACATAATCGCGGGCGAAATAGGCGGACCCACCGGCAACGGCGAGGCCCACGAGGGTTGTCAGAATGGCGCTCAGTCGCATGATTGGTCCTTTCAGGGAGGTCCGGACTGATGATTTCCGGAATAGAGTGGCGGACGGCGGCGCAGCAGTTTTCCAGGACGGACCGATGAAAGAGCGCGCGGCGCAGCACGCAAATCGTCCGGCCAAGACACAGCCGCCTCCCGTACGACCTGAATCGTCTGTCGGAAGGCGGCGTGCCCTCTAGCCACTAGAAGCCGGTGGCTTGCGGGGCCAGTTTCGTTTCTGCCTCGCCCATCTTGTCGCCGACTGCCCCACCCAATTCGGTCAGGGCAGCGGTGCCGAGGCCGACGGCCAGAACAAGTGCGATGCCGTACTCGACAAGGGTCACGCCCTTTTCGTCTTTGGTGAAACGCTTGAAAGTGCGCGTCAGGTAGTTTTTCATTACTTTCCCTCCAGGATATTGCCGGTAACCGGCTTAAACACAGCCGCCGAGACACTCCGGCCAGCTTCCTCAAGGGTTTCAGGTCAGGAGAGGTGGTAACTCGTCCTGCTGTGGTAGAAAATCTACCTGTGGTTGAATTGCTTTTCGTTTATGTGTTTTTCGGGCTGCGATGTTCGGGGTCCGCGACGCGGACAGAGCGCTCTCCCGCTTCGATCAAACGTTCGCCACATTGCTGGGCGATACTCCGTCGAAGCAAGGCCGTGGCCGGACTCCCGGCGCTCAACAGGGGTGGAGACCCGACAATGCCGATCGACATCCTCGCTCACACGGTCAACACCACCGGCGGGGGCAACTTCGTCGTTCAGAACACCACGCTGACGGCGACCATCGTCGATGCGAATACGATTACCTTCGATGGCGGCGCAACGTTCCAGAGCTATACCTACCTCGGGCAGGGCAATTATCGCGGCACGGGGCAATCCGGCGAGTTCATCGAGGTTGGGGGCGAGATCTATGCCTATGCCACGGACAATCCGACCGGCCCCCTGCGAACCGGCAACTGGCGGATCTCCGCGGGCGATCTCGACCCGACCGACCCGCCGTGCTTCCTGGCCGGTACGCTGATCGCCACACCGCAGGGTGAGGTTCCCATCGAACGGCTCTCGGCGGGCGACAGCGTGGTCACGGCCTCGGGTCGCGTCGCCCGGATACTCTGGGCCGGGGCGCGGCGCGTCCCGGCCGCGTCGCTTCGGCGCGATGCCAGCCTGCGGCCCGTCGTGATCGGCGTGGGGGTGCTCGGAAACGACCGGCCGCTGACGGTGTCACAGCAGCACCGGATTCTCGTCACCGGGGGCAGGGTGCAGCTCTGGTTCGGTCTCGAGGAAGTCCTGGTCCCGGCGAAGGCTTTGCTGGTCTCGGGCCGGGCCCGGCTCATGGGAGACGACGCCGGTATCGTCTATCATCACCTCCTGCTCGAGCAGCATGACATCCTGCTGGCCAATGGCGTGGCGGCGGAGAGCCTGTTCCTCGGTCCCCGCGGCCTTGGGCCGTCCGGGAGAGAACTCGCGAAGCTGTATCCCGGCCTCGCCCCGGGTCAATTCCACGCCAAACCTGCCCGGCCCTTTGCCAGCATCGTGGAAGGCCGGGCTTACTTCGCCAGTGCGCCTCACCGCGGGATTGGCCGGACGACTCTGCCCTCCGGTGTCTCCCCGAGGCAGAACTCGACCGACAACCGGGCTTTCAATCGTTGCTGTTGAAGCAGTCGCGGTAGATCTTCCAGGCGCCGTCGTCCTGCCGTTTCAGGATCGTCAGGAACTTGCCGTCAAGTTGCACCTCCTGACCGTCCCGCATGCGGGTCGAACTGTAGACCCCACGCGCGAACGCCCAGTCGCCGGCAACCTCGATGTCGATGGGCTCGATCTCCATTGCCGTGACCGCTCCGGGCACGAACGCCTTGGGAACGGATTCCTGCAGAACCTCGAAGCCGCGTGCCGGACTGCCCGGCGGCATCTGGATGCCCTCGGCGTCCCAGAGCGTCAGCCAGGTCGCGGCGTCCGCCTCCACGCGAGCGGCGCTGTAGGTCTGCCAAAGGCCCCGGATCGCGGCTTTGTCCGCGGCGTCGTCGGCATAGGCGGGCAAGGCCGTTCCCACACCAAGCGCGACAGCAGAGCAGGCAGCCAAAGCGCAATTCGTCCAACGATGCTGTCTCATGTGAACCTCCCGATGTCAGGTCCGCGCGCCATGACAATGGTATCATTACGTAACGTCACTTTGCCATGACGCAGATCAGGCGAGGCGCCGCTTGCTCCTTGGCGGTATGCAGTGTCAGACCTCCACCTGTCCCGGCGTCCCGGGCGCGTTTCAAGCCGGCCTTTATGTCAGATCTCGCTCAGCCTCGGACGATCCTCAACCGGGTGGTCCCGAACCCGCCCTGGGAGGATCCGCGCACGCGGCGCCTGCCGGGGATCTCGCCGCTCGACATGGCGAACTGGCTTTGGGTCCTCGACAGCTATCCCGCTCAAATGGCGGAGCGGGAGCGCCTGCTGGCGGACGTCACGCCCCGTGTCCACGCGCTGCCCGATGCTGCCAGACCGGCCGCGCAGGAACTCTACGATCTGGTGCTCGCACAGCTTGCCGCGCGCGGGGATTTCTCTCGCAACGGCGGGGTGATGCGCTGCCCGGATGGCCGGCTGGTGCGTCTGGAGCGCGATGCGCCACTCCTGACGTTGGGTCGGCTGGTGCAGGAGGATCTGTGCCTTCTTGAGAAACCGCCGGGCGGAGCAGAGCACCTGCTCACGGCCGCTGTTCTGTGCTTCCCGGCAAGCTGGACGCTCTCGGAGAAACTGGGCCGCCCCATGATGGCGATCCACCGACCGGTCGCCGAATACGATGCCGAGCTTGCGCGGCGTGTGCAGCGCTTGTTGGACGGGGTACGGCCGGGCCGGCCGCTTTGGCGCGCCAACCGGCATCATTACCGGGAGGCGGCGCTGTTTCATCCCTTGCGGGAGGGCGAGGTTCGCGCCGAGGCGAGCGGCGAGTCGCCCTATCTGCGCTCGGAGCGCCAATGCCTGCTCAGGTTGCCCGAGACAGGCGCTGTCGTCTTCTCGATCCACACCATGGTGTTGCGTCGGTCGGACCTGCCCAAGGACTCGCCCGAGAGCGTCTAGAGTGTAGTCTGGAAATACCCCGCGCGGCCGTTGCAGACGGGAAGGCCGTTGCGCTCTTCCAGCACCAGACCGAGCGCGCCTCCGCTCAGGCGGTGCACCACGAAGCGCTCGCCATCCTCCAGGCCGAAGGCGGTGCCTTCTTCAGGCAGGGCCTCGGTCGCGCGCACATGGGCGACAAAGGCGAGCACGCGCTTCATCAGCCAGTCGAACCGCACCCGGGCAGGGGCGACGCGCAAGGTGCAGCCGATCAGGCTCTCCGCCCCCCGGATGTCGAACTCCGGCAGCAGTCCATTCGCCTCGGCACCGTCCGCTGGCGATGGCGTGCCGATGGGCGTCGGGTGCAGGAAAAGGGGCAGCGGAAACAGCATGCCGTCCATGGCGCGGAAGCGCGGGGCGGGAAAGATGCGGTCGGACTGGCTCCAGTAGACGGCGAGAGGGTGGCTCGACTCCGCCAGCCAGGAGGCGGCGATATGGCCCGCCATCAGCATCAGGTCGTAGGCTTCACGCGAGGCCGAAAAGTTACGGTTGCGCAGGGGCGAGGTCTCCTGGGGTGCGGTGCCATCGACGGCCGCTTCGCGTGGCGTGGGTGTGCAACGCAACTCGAGACTGATCGCGGCCCTGTGGCGGGCGACCAACCCGGCCCAATCTTCGTGGAGCAGCTCCTGCAGCCTCGAGTCGATGGCTGAATCCAGCCGGGCCGAGGTGATGGACAGGTCGCGTTCCCTGAGTTCGATGGACAATCCCCGGGCATGCAGCGTGGTGCCGTGCCGCGCGGGGTACTGGTCGAAATGCAGCCCCGAGGGGCCGAGGATCGTGTTAAGCCGCACCCGCAGACCGGGCGCGTCTGCCACGGCGGGACGCGGCAGAAGGAGCGTGACGGAGATGCGATCGGGCAGGTGCATGGCGGTGGGCCTTTTCACGTGGGGATTTTGCCGCACGATGCCCGGCGTTTGCGGTCGGATCGTGGCAAGGGCAGGGAAATCGCGAGGAGCGGCGGGGAGGGGGCTCGTGCTGCGGCGCGGCGTGCCCGGGTGATGCATCTTTGCGGATCCATGGTATGTTGGTCGTCTATCGAGCGCGACAGGGAGGAAGCGCCATGACAAGACTTCTCAAATGCGGGGACCTCATGCCGGGGTGTGATTTCGAAGCCCGTGCCGAGACCGACGAAGAGCTGCTCGAAATGGCGGCGAAACATGCAAAGGAGGTGCACCGGGTCGAGGTGACACCCGAACTGGCCCAGCAGGTGAAGGAAGCAATCCGGCTGGAGTGATCCTGCTGCCGCCGTAGCCCCGCAGTTCAGCAGACAGGCGCCTTCGGGCGCCTGTTTTGCGTTTCAGGGGCGGCTGCATTGGCAAGAAGCCGCGCAGGGCTGGCGGCGACCTGCCGAATGCCGAGGACAAAGATCGTGCGGATATCACATTCGCAAAATGTAATATAATGAGGGCGCACAGCCCGGTGGAAGTCTCGGGTGACACTCAACAAAGGAATTGCAGGCCCATGAAAGTCACATTTGCACTCGCCGGTATTCTGGCGGCGTTCTCTCTTTCCGCAGCCCACGCGGATCACAACAACCCCTGGGCGTCGGAGGAGGATACTGTCCTTGGCCAGAACCACGACGACAATCAGTCGTTCAGCGACGACCGTCCCGGCGAGGACGAGATGAAAGGTGTGGCGAATTCCCGTGGCCGCGACAGCGTCACCGGACCGAAAGGCAAGCGAGCTCAGTAACGGACGCCTGCCACGACCGCGGAGCCCGGCTGGGCCGCGACGCGCCCTCCCGGGGGGAGGGCGCTGAGGGTCAGGCGATGAAATCCCCCGCGCTGACGCTGTTGGGGTCCACATCCTCCAGGTAGACTTCCGCGTTCTTGTTCAGGCGAACCAGCGTGTCGTTGCCGTTGTCGCGTGACAGGATCTTGAGGTCGCCGGGGCGGTTGGCGGCGAAGATGGTCAGGCTGTCCTGGCTGGCGTCGTAGTCGCCGACGTAGTCCGACCCGAAATCGGTGCCGTAGAACCGGAAGCTGTCGGCGCCATCGTTGCCGAACATCCAGTCGTTGCCGCCGTAGATGCGGAAGACGTCGTTGCCATCCCGGCCGCTAAAGCCGTGATCCTTGTTGCTGTCGATGATGACATCCCGCTCATCCGAGCCATCGACCCTCTCGATGCTCTTGAGCGTGTCGGTGCTGCCGAAGCCATCCTGTACCTTGCCGGTCTTCATGTTGGCGCGGATGCCGGCGAAGCCGCCGTGGTCGTCGTCCCGGTCGTAACGGACCCGGTCCCAGCCGCCGCGGCCATCAAGGAGGTCGTTGCCGGCATAACCGATCAGCGTGTTGTCCTTGCCGTCGCCTCGAATGACATCTCTGAGGAAGGTGCCGCGCACTTCCTCGATGTTCTTGACACTGTCCTTGAAGCCGTCGGGTCCGATGACCTCTCCTGCCTTGAGATCGGCCCGGATGCCCTGGATGGCGCCGGTGGGGTTCCAGTACCAGTCTTCGTATCTCAACTGGTCGTAGCCTGCCCCGCCGTCATAGGAATCCTTCCCGCCTCCGTCGATGATGGAGTCGTGGCCGCCCCTGGCGTTGACCGTATCGTTGCCGCTGCCGGTGCGGATCTCGTCCCAGCTCAGTTCAAGATCCCAGGTGTCCGGCTTTCCGTTCTGGGCGCCGACATGGGTCGAGTCAAACCCGTCGAGAAATTCAAAGACCCTGTTGAAGTCCTCTTCGCGGTTATACCAGCCCTGAACCGCGACCAGTGGCACGTCGATATCCGCCACCTTGATTTGCAGGTTGCCGCGCGGATCAAGCATCCGGATCTCGGTGATGGATCCGGCGTTGAATTGGTCCTCACCCGCATAGCGACCGTCCTCCGGCTTGTAGGTCGCGGCCCCGTTGGTCAAGAACTCGATGCGATAGGCGTTGCGGTCGTCCTCGAAATCGCGCCCCAGCGATTCATTGTAAGTCAGCACGATCTTCTTCGCCTTGACGTCGACGTCGTAGTATCTGGTGTCCCAGCGAAACGCGTGAATTCCCTTGTTCGCGTTGTAGTAATTCCAGGTCGCCATGTGTCCCCCCTCCCAAGCTGAAATTGTCGTGGCAAAAGTTACCCTTTGTAACATGACGTTAGGTAAATCTCAACGTTCACGCGTTTTTCCCGGGATTGTCGCGAACCGGGCGACAGCAAGAGGCGTGGATTGACCGTCGGGACAGGTCAGTCCGCATGAAAAAGGGGCGCCCCGAAAGGCGCCCCTGCTGTCACTGTCCCTGATCTCTTGCGGATCAGCAGCTGTAATACATCTTGAATTCGACCGGGTGCGGCGTGTGTTCGAAGGCGTAGATCTCTTCCCACTTGAGATCCATGTAGCCCTCGATCTGGCTCTTGGTGAACACGTCGCCGGCGAGCAGGAACTCGTGGTCGGCGGCCAGGCACTCCATGGCTTCACGCAGCGAGGCACAGACGGTCGGGATGCCCTCGAGCTCCTCGGGGGGGAGATCGTAGAGGTCCTTGTCCATGGCTTCGCCCGGATCGATCTTGTTTTTGATGCCGTCGAGGCCAGCCATCAGCAGGGCCGCGAAGCAGAGATACGGGTTCGACGACGGGTCGGGGAAGCGGGCCTCGACGCGCTTGGCCTTCGGCGACTCGGCCCACGGGATCCGGACGCAGCCGGAGCGGTTGCGGGCGGAATAGGCGCGCAGAACCGGGGCTTCGAAGCCGGGGATCAAGCGCTTGTAGGAGTTGGTCGACGGGTTGGTGAAGGCGTTCAGCGTCTTGGCGTGCTTCAGGATGCCGCCGATGTACCACAGGGCCTCGTCGGAGAGGTCGGCGTACTTGTCGCCCGCGAAGAGCGGCTTGCCGTCCTTCCAGATCGACATGTTCACGTGCATGCCGGTGCCGTTGTCGCCGGCGATCGGCTTCGGCATGAAGGTGGCGGACTTGCCGTAGGCGTGGGCCACGTTGTGGATGACGTACTTGTACTTCTGAAGCTCGTCGGCCTGCTTGGTCAGCGAGCCGAAGATCAGGCCGAGTTCGTGCTGGCAAGACGCCACTTCGTGGTGGTGCTTGTCGACCTTCATGCCCATGCGCTTCATGGTCGAGAGCATCTCGGAACGCAGGTCCTGGGCGTCGTCGGTGGGGTTGACGGGGAAGTAGCCGCCCTTGATCCCGGGACGATGGCCCATGTTGCCCATCTCGTATTCGGTGTCGGTGTTCCAGGCGGCGTCGATCGCGTCGACCTCGTAGGACACCTTGTTCATGCCGACCTGGAAACGGACGTCGTCGAACAGGAAGAATTCCGCTTCCGGGCCCATGTAGGCGACGTCACCGATGCCCGAGGCCTTCAGGTAGGCTTCGGCCTTCTCGGCGGTGCCGCGCGGGTCCCGGTCGTAGGGCTCGCCGGTGTCCGGCTCCACGACGGTGCAGTGGACCGCCAGCGTTTTCTCGGCATAGAACGGATCCATGTAGACCGAGGTGGTGTCCGGCATCAGCTTCATGTCGGACTGATCGATGGACTTCCAGCCGGCAATCGAGGAGCCGTCGAACATGAAGCCTTCTTCCAGGAAGTCCTCGTCGACCTGATCCGACATCACGGTGACGTGCTGCAGCTTGCCGCGCGGGTCTGTAAAACGGACGTCGACGTATTCGACGTCCTCGTCCTTGATGGTCTTGAGAACCGCTTCTTTGCTCATGGTGACCTTGGTCCCTTTGTCAGTATTGGATGGATTGCGGGTTTGCGTGGCGGGTCAGAGCGCGTCGTCGCCTTCTTCGCCGGTTCGGATGCGGATCGCCTGTTCGACCGAGGAAACGAAGATCTTGCCGTCGCCGATCTTGTCGGTCTTGGCGGCGGTCATGATGGCCTCGATGGCGGCCTCGAGCTGATCGTCGGGCAACACGACCTCGATCTTCACCTTCGGCAGGAAATCCACGACATATTCGGCGCCCCTGTAGAGTTCCGTATGCCCCTTCTGCCGCCCGAAACCCTTGACCTCGATCACGCTCAGCCCTTGCACGCCGACATCCTGAAGGGCTTCCTTCACGTCGTCGAGCTTGAAAGGTTTGATGATGGCTTCGATTTTTTTCATGGTGGCGGCCGACTCCCTGTGATCCGTCCCGGTAAATGCAGAGACCATCAACCCGGAGGGGGAACAATTCAAGAGCCGCGGCGGCATTGCGGCGAAAGGCCGTTTCGTGAATGAGTGGTTAAAAACTGTGCAAACTGCCTGCGTATGAGGCGAATAATAAATCGGGTGGGCCGAATTTGATGACCGAACTTCTTACATCTGCACAAATGCGCGCCATCGAGCAGACGGCATTCGACCTCGGGGCGGCCACAGGGTCGGAGTTGATGGAGCGTGCCGGGCAGGGCGTCGTCGAGGCGATGCTGACGGATTTTCCCGAGCTGGAGCAGGGAGCGCGACGCGCAGTGATTCTCTGCGGACCGGGCAACAATGGCGGTGATGGCTTTGTGGTGGCGCGCCTTCTGAAGGAGCGGGGTTGGACGGCGGAATGCTTTCTGTACGGTGAAGCCGACCGCCTTCCCCCCGATGCCCGCGCGAATTTCGAGCGCTGGTCGGCGCTCGGGCCGACCACAGATTTCCACGACTGGCGCTTCGCCCTGCGCTATGGCGTCGGCTCCAACGAGGCGGAGGCGCCGGCGGCAATCATTGACGCGCTGTTCGGCACCGGTCTGGTCCGACCGCTGGCGGACGATCTCGACCGGTCGCTGCGGGAGTTGGACGCCGCCTTCCCGAAGGGCGGCGCGAAGCGGATCGCAGTTGATGCACCCTCGGGGCTGTGCATGGATTCGGGTCGGCCTCTGGTGTCGGGGACAAAGGTCGACCTGCCGTTGAAGCAGGACCTGACTGTTTCCTTCCATCGGCTGAAACTGGGCCATGTGCTGGCCGAGGGGCCGGAATCCTGCGGAGCGCTGCGGGTCGCCAATATCGGGCTCGACCAGGCGGCTTTGCGCGCGGCGCGCAGCGAATTGCGCGAGACGCTCGGCGCGGCGGTGACAAAGGCGATCCCGCGCGCCTATGAGCTGCGCAAGGGGGGGGAGGATGCGCCGGGGGTCCACAAATACGACTATGGCCATGCGCTGGTCCTGTCCGGCGGCCCCGGGCACACCGGGGCGGCACGGCTGGCGGCGCGCGGCGCATTGCGGATCGGCGCCGGACTGGTCACCGTGGCCGCGCCTGGCTCGGCAATGACCGAATGCGCCTGCCACCTGACCGCGATCATGCTCGCCCGCTGCAATGGTGCCTCGGACCTCGGCGCGATCCTGGGCGACGAGCGGCTCAACGCGCTCTGCCTCGGGCCGGGGCTGGGCGTGGGGTCTGCAACCCGGGACATGGTGATGACAGCGCTCGGAAGCCGGCGCTGCTGCGTGCTCGATGCCGATGCGCTGACCTCGTTTGCGGGCTCTGCGCCCTCGCTCTTCGCGCATCTGCACTCACGGGTGATCCTGACCCCGCACACCGGCGAGTTCGCGCGGCTGTTCCCCGATATCTGGGCCAAGCTGACCGAGCCTGCCCTGCACGGCCCGGCCTATTCCAAGGTCGAAGCGACACAGGAGGCGGCGGCGCGGGCGGGCTGCATCGTGCTGCTCAAGGGGCCTGACACCGTCATCGCCGAGCCAGGAGGGCGCACGGTTGTCAGCGCGGCGAGCTATGACCGCGCGGCGCCCTGGCTGGCGACGGCCGGCGCCGGGGACGTGCTGTCGGGCATGATCACCGGGCTGCTGGCGCGGGGAATCTGGCCGGTGACGGCGGCAGAGATTGCGACCTGGCTTCACGTGGAGGCGGCGCGGCGCTTCGGCCCCGGCCTGATCGCGGCAGACTTGCCGGACCTGCTGCCCGCCGTGTTCAGGGACATCGGCGTCTGAAGGGAACCGGAGAGCCGCTTGCCAGATTGCGCGCCTGCGGCGCATTCCTCCCGAGCGCTTCGCGCGGTCTGGCTCCGGTCGAGACCCTTGCGGTTCAGCCCCGGCCGGGCTCGCTCTTTTTTGCCGCGTTCCAGAGCGCGTCCATCTCATCGAGCGTCGCATCGGCCGGCGATGAGCCGGATGCGTGAAGCACGTCCTCCAGGGCATTGAAACGGCGGACGAACTTTTCATTCGTGCGTCGCAGGGCTTGCTCCGGGTCGACGCCCAGATGCCGCGCGAGGTTGGCCAGAACGAACAGCATGTCGCCCATCTCGTCCTCGATCCGGTCGTGCGGCCCGGACGCGGCGGCCTCGGCAAGCTCTTCGGCTTCCTCGCGGATCTTGTCGAGCACCATATCCGCATTGTCCCAATCGAATCCGACCCTTGCGGCGCGTTTTTGAAGCTTGAAGGCGCGCAGGAGCGCCGGCAACCCGAGCGCCACCCCGTCGAGCACACGCGCCTCGCCCTTCTCCTGCCGCTCCCGCGCCTTCTGCACTTCCCAGTCGCGGGTCTGCTGCTCGGCCGACTTGTCCCGGCTCTCATCGCCGAAGACATGCGGGTGGCGGTCGACCATCTTGTCGGAAATGCCGTCGGCGATCTCGGCAAAGGTGAAGCGGCCTTCTTCGGTGCCCATCTGGGCGAAATAGACCACCTGCAGCAGCAGGTCGCCCAGCTCGCCCTTGAGCTCGTCCCAAGCCTCGCGCTCGATCGCGTCGGCGACCTCGTAGGCTTCCTCGATCGTGTAGGGGGCGATGGTCTGCCAGGTCTGTTCGATATCCCAGGGGCAGCCGTTTTCGGGATCGCGCAGGCGCTCCATGATCTCCAGCAGGCGTGGCATTCCGCCCTTGGGGTCGTTGATCAGGGAATCGTGCATGGTCGCGGCTCCTGTCCTGGACTAGGGTCGCCGCGAATTAGGGTGGTTTCGGGAGACATGTCCATGCCGGTTCTCAATCGCATCGCCGGCTATGCCGACGAGATGCAATCCTGGCGGCGCTGGCTGCACCGGAACCCGGAGCTGGGCTTCGAGCTGCCGAAGACCGCGGCATTCGTCGCCGAGCGGCTGCGCGAGATCGGGGTGGACGAGCTGCACGAGGGCATTGCCGGCACCGGCATGGTGGCGTTGATCAAGGGGCAGGGCGATGGCCCGGTTGTCGGGCTCAGAGCCGACATGGACGCGCTTCCGATCGAAGAGGAGACGGGGGCGGAGCATGCCAGCGAGAGCCCGGGGCGGATGCATGCCTGCGGCCATGACGGGCATACGACGATGCTGCTCGGCGCGGCGAAGTACCTTGCCGAGACCCGGCGTTTCGCGGGCACGGTGGCGCTGATCTTTCAGCCGGCCGAAGAGGATGGCGGCGGCGGCCGGGAGATGTGCCGCGAGGGGATCATGGAGCGCTTCGGGATCGGCGAGGTCTATGCGCTGCACACCGCACCCGACATGGAGGCCGGCCGCTTCGCGACGCGCCCGGGGCCGCTGATGGCGGCGGTGGACGATTTCGAGATCACGGTGCGGGGCGTCGGCGGGCACGCCGCCTGGCCGCAGCAGTCGGTGGACCCGGTGGCGGCCTCGGTGCAACTCGTCTCGGCCTTCGACACGATCCTCTCCCGCAACGTTGCGCCGTTGGATACGGTGGTGCTGTCGGTGACCCGGATCAACGCGGGATCGGCCAACAACGTAATCCCCGCACAGGCGGTGATCGGCGGCACGGTGCGCAGCTTTCGCCCGGAGGCGCAGCAGATGGTGCGCCGGCGGATGGAGGAGATCTGCGCCGGGATCGGCGCCGCGATGGGGGTGGAGATCGCGCTCGACTATCGCCCGGAATACCCGGCGACGGTCAACCACGCGGCGCAGACGGAGTTCGCCGCCGAGGTGGCGCGCGAGATTGCCGGCGAGGGCAGGGTGGAGATGACGCGCAACCCCGAGATGGGGGCGGAGGATTTCTCGTTCATGCTGCTTGAGCGGCCCGGCGCGTTCCTGTTCATCGGGCAAGGCGAGGGGCCGATGTGCCACCACCCGGCCTTCGATTTCAACGACGAGATCGCGCCGGTCGGGGCAAGCTTCTTTGCGCGGCTGGTGGAGCGGGCGCTGCCGCTCGAGTGACCGGGGGCCTCATGCCGGGCTTTTGGAGAGCAGCGCGCGGCCAGGGTCGCGCTGTGAGCTGACGCAGCCGTCGCCGGTCTCGCGCCACATCGGGGTGTTGAGAGACATCTCGCAACGGGCGAGAAAGGCGCGGCCGTCGACCGTCAGACAGATGGTCTCGCCCAGCTCCACGCGGGCGCCCTGCCGGTCCGTGCAGTAGCAGTCGATGCCCGTGCCGGCCTCTCCCGGGCCCTCTGCGAGAGCGGGGCCGGCGGCGAGCAGAAGGGGCAGGAGCGGCAGGCTGCGCATCCCGGGATCATACCATATCGCGGCCCCTTGACCAAAGCCGCACAATCCTGCACGCAGCCCGGCATGGTTCCCGAGGAAAGACTTCAAGAGATCACGGCGCGCTTCGAGTTCCTGGAAGCGAAGATGGCCGGGGGTGCCGGGGCGGGCGAGATCGCGCGCCTCGCAAAGGAATATTCCGACCTCAAGCCCGTGGTGGCCGAGATCGCCGCCTGGCGCCAGTGCCGGGCCGATATCGCCGAGGCTGAGGCGATGCTCGCGGACCCCGAGATGAAGGATTTGGCGGAGGAGGAGCTGCCGACCCTGCGCGCCCGCCTGCCGGAGCACGAGAAGGCGCTGCAACTGGCGCTGCTGCCCAAGGACGCCGCCGATGCCCGCCCGGCAATGATCGAGATCCGCCCCGGAACAGGCGGCGAGGAGGCGGCGCTCTTTGCCGGGGACCTGCTTCGGATGTACCAGCGCTTTGCCGAGGCCGAGGGCTGGAAGTTCGAGCTGATCGAGGCGCAGGAGAGCGAACTTGGCGGCATCAAGGAGGCCGTGGCCCATGTGCAGGGCGACGGCGTCTTCGCCCGGCTCAAGTACGAATCCGGCGTCCACCGGGTGCAGCGCGTGCCGGAGACCGAGAGCGGCGGGCGCATCCACACGTCGGCCGCCACCGTGGCGGTACTGCCCGAGGCCGAGGAGGTCGACATCGCTATCCCGGCGAGCGATCTCAGGATCGACACGATGCGCGCCAGCGGCGCCGGCGGCCAGCACGTGAACACCACCGATTCCGCGGTGCGGATCACCCACCTGCCGACCGGCATCGTCGTAACGAGTTCGGAGAAATCCCAGCACCGCAACCGCGAGATCGCCATGCAGGTGCTGCGGGCACGACTCTACGATATGGAGCGCCAGAAGGCCGCCGACGAGCGCGCCGCCGACCGGCGCAGCCAGGTTGGCACGGGTGACCGCTCGGAACGGATTCGCACCTACAACTTCCCGCAGGGCCGCATGACCGATCACCGCATCAACCTGACGCTCTACAAGCTCGACCAGGTGATGCAGGGCGATCTCGGGGACGTGATCGACGCGCTCATCGCCGACGACCAGGCCCGCAAGCTGGCCGAGATGGGCGCGTGAGCGCCACCTTCGCGGAAGTGATCGCGGCGGCAACGGCGCGCCTGCGGGCGGCCGGGGTCGAGACGCCCGAACGCGATGCCCGCAGGCTGGTGGCCTTTGCCGCCGGGATCGGCGCCGACCGTGTGAGCTTGCACCTGCGCGACGCCTTCGAGGCTGGGAAGGAGCTGGAAGCCGCGCTCGCGGCCCGAGAAGAGCGCCGGCCGGTGTCCCACATCGTCGGCGAGCGGCTGTTCTACGGGCGTCCCTTCCGCGTCACCGCCGACGTGCTCGACCCGCGCCCGGAGACCGAGACGCTGGTCGCCGCGGCGCTGGAGGAACCTTTTCATCACGTCCTAGATCTTGGTTCAGGAACCGGCTGTATCCTTCTGACATTGCTTGCGGAACGCCTCGGTTCAACTGGTCTCGGCGTGGATGCCTCGCCGGCCGCGCTCGATGTCGCCCGCAGCAATGCCGCGGCGCTCGGCATCGACGCCGAGTTCCGCCAGTCGGACTGGTTCGGCGCAGTTACCGGGCAATTCGACCTGATCGTCTCCAACCCGCCCTACATCGCCGCGGCGGAGGTGGCGGGCCTTGCACCCGAAACCCGGCTCTGGGAGCCGCGGATGGCGCTGACCGACGAGGCCGACGGCCTTACCGCCTACCGCGCCATCGCTGCCGGAGCGCCGCGGCACCTGAGCCCCGGTGGACGGCTCATGGTCGAGGTCGGCGGCAACCAGGCCGAGGCCGTTGCGGAGATTTTTGGTGCCTTAGGTCTTGAAGACATCGGTTTCCGTGCCGATCTCGATGGACGCGGCAGGGTGGTCATCGGACACGCGGAACGCCCATGAACGTGCCCCAAACGGCACGTTCGGACCCGCAATCGACGCTTTCCGGCTCATCGAGCGGTTTTTGACTTGTCACGGCTTCCGTCGCATGATTAGCAGAATAGGCACGGAACGGCGGCTGACGGCCCCCCGCGCACGAAAGCCATAACAACTCGGACCGACGCGCGGGCGATGAGCCTGCAGCAAGCAACACAAGGTCCGCCCCCGCAACAAGGCGGAACTAGATACACATGAGATCATCCAAGTCACGTTCGCGTTCGAAGTCGAACCGCTCGCGCTCGATGGGAAATATCGTCAACCGGGTCTTCGATTCGTCGGGTCCGGAAGGCAAGGTGCGGGGCACCCCGCAGCAGATCATCGACAAGTACACCCAGCTGGCGCGCGACGCGACGCTGGGCAACGACCGGGTTGCGGCGGAGAACTTCCAGCAGCACGCCGAGCATTACACCCGCATGCTGGGCGAGGCGCAGCGCGAACAGGATGCCCGCCGCGAACAGCAAGAGCAGTCCAACCGCGACCGCCAACGCAACGACGGAAACAATGGAAATGGCGGTGGTGACGGCGGAAACAACGCCGGCAGCCAGCGCCGAGAGGATTCCCGCCCCGACGCGTTCCAGTCCATTGACCAGCCCGATACTGGCGGACCCGACGTGATCGAGGACGAGAGCCAGGGCGCCCCGCAGCCCGATCTCGTGGTGGATGTGCCGCCGGCCAGGAAAGCCGATGCCGCGGTGTTCGATGCCTCGGCCGAAGGCGACGAGGGCAACACGCTCGTCGATACGCCCGAGGCCAAGGCGAAGCCCAAGTCGAAGCCGCGCGCCCCGCGTCCCCGCAAGCGCAAGACCGATGCCCCGGAAGCCGTCTCGTCTCAGGAAGCCCCGGCAGAGGCTCCCGGCGGGCAGGAAAGCTCGACCGAAACCGCGAAGTAAAAGCTCGGCGGCTCGCTATGGGCCGTCGATCGCCGGGCCAGTGTTTCGCTCGGCGTCAGCTTGAGGTGCGCGCGGCCACGCCCCGCGCCAGGGCGGCGAACTGCTCGATCGCGACCTGCTCGGCCCGCTCCGTGGGAGCGATGCCTGCGGCCGCCAGCAACGCCTCCACATCGCCGCCCAGGCCCTTCAGCGAGGACCGCAGCATCTTGCGCCGCTGATTGAATGCCATGCCCACCACACTGGAGAGAACGTCCGGGTCCGCTGGCCAGCGTGGCTCTGGTAGCGGGCGCAGGTGGACGACGGCGGAACTCACCTTGGGGGGCGGGGTGAACGCTTCTGGCGGCAGGCGGAGCGCGATGCGCGCCTCGCAGCGCCACTGCGCCAGCACTGCCAGCCGACCATAGGCCTTGCCGCCGGGCTGCGCCACGATCCGCTCCGCCACTTCCTGCTGGAACATCAGCGTGAGCGAGGCCCAGTAGGGCGGCCATTCCGGCGGCGACAGCCAGCGCGTGAGCAACTCGGTGCCGACATTGTAGGGCAGGTTGGCCACCACGTGGATCGGCGGCGCGAGATGCGCCAGCGCGTCCACCTCCAGCGCATCGCCCTCGATCACCTCGAGCCTCCCGGGATAGGCCGCTGCGACCTCGGCCAGCGCCGGAAGGCAGCGCGCGTCCTTCTCGATCGCCAGAACCCGCCCCGCGCCCTCGGCCAGCAGGCCTCTCGTTAGCCCGCCGGGACCAGGGCCGACTTCCAGAACCGACGCCCCGGACAGATCGCCCGGTATCCGCGCAATCCGCGCGGTCAGGTTGAGATCGAGCAGGAAGTTCTGCCCCAGCGACTTCTTCGCCGCCAGGCCGTGAGTCCGGATCACCTCGCGCAGCGGCGGCAGGCCGTCGAACGCACTCATGGCTGCGGCCCTCTCATATGATTGGAAACAAGCGCGCGGGGCGCAGGCGCTTCCCCCCCGCCGGCCCGGCTGGACTTGGCAGGAATGGTCATGCCTGCGCCCGTGTGCGCGCCATGCGCCCGGCGAGCCGCAGCGCCTCGACGGTGGAGCGGATATCGGCCACGCCCTTGCCGGCGATGTCGAAAGCGGTGCCGTGGTCGGGGGAGGTGCGGATGAAGGGCAGGCCGAGGGTCACGTTCACGCCGCGCGCGAAATCCAGCGTCTTGATCGGGATCAGCGCCTGGTCGTGATACATGCAGATGGCCGCGTCGTACCGCGCCCGGGCCTCGGGGTGGAACATGGTGTCGGCGGGCAGCGGGCCAGCGAGCGAGAGGCCGTCGGACCGCATGTCCTCCAGCATCGGGGCGATCCAGTCGGTCTCCTCGCGGCCCATCGCGCCGCCTTCGCCGGCATGCGGGTTGAGCCCGGCCACCGCCAGACGCGGCGATGCGATTCCGAAATCCCGGCGCAGCGCCGCCTCGGTGATCAGGATCGTCTCGGCCAGCAATTCCGGCGTCAGCTCCCGCGGCACAGCGGAGAGGGGAATGTGGATCGTGGTCGGGACCACCCTCAGAGCCTCGCAGGCCAGCATCATCACCACGCGCTCGACCCCGGCGAGGGCGGCAAGAAACTCGGTATGACCCGGATAGGCAAAGCCGGCGCCGTCCTTGAGCGCCTTCTTGTTGATCGGAGCTGTCACGACGCCGCCCGCTTCACCGGCCTGGGCCAGTTCCACCGCGCGGGCGATCACCGCGATCACCTCGGTGGCATTGGTCGGGTCCGGGCATCCGGGCAGTGCGGCGCCGGGGAAAGGGTGGGGCAACACCGGCAGGGCCTCCGCGGCCACGTCAGCGGCCTCGGCTGGCGTTTCGATCTCGCGCACCGGTGTGCCGGCGGGCAGATGGGCGGGATCGCCGATCCAGGCAAAGGGAAGTTCGGCGCGCAGGCTGTCCCAGGCGCGGGCCGCGATCTCGGGTCCAACGCCGGCGGGCTCGCCGCAGGTCATCACCGGCGGCAGGCCGGCGGAGGCGGCCGGGACCGCCATCACGGGTAGAGAATGATCGCGTCGGCCCGCAATTCGGCCAGGTACCCGTCGCCATAGGCGGCGAGGCGCTGGTTGATCAGCTGGTTGCGCACCCGTTCGCGGTCCGGCTGCTCCTCGAAGACGGGGGTGCGGGCGCAGAGCATGAGCATCGCGAGATTGCCGCCACGGATCAGTGCGGCTGAGGTCTCGCCCGGATCGAGCTTGGCCAGCTCCAGCGCGATGTCGCGGGGAACCTCGCTGGCGGGCAGCGTTTCGAAGGTCAGCCGCTCGGGCGGCTGGCCGAGGTTGATGCCATGGAGGTCGTCGCAGGTGTCGGTGCTGGCGGCGACCCGCGCGGCTTCGGCAAGAGCCGCTTCGGTGAGGCCGCCGGGGATCAAGTAGGTCGCGTATTCCAGGGTCACGTCCTGCGCCTCGGCAACGCCGGTCTCGCGCAGTTCAATCAGCTGGAACAGCGCGATGGCATTGGGCACGTTGATCGGCGTCGTCACTCCGCCCGGCGCAAGGGTCAGGATCTCGCCACGGATTGCCGGCGGCATCTCGGAGAGCGGCATGGCGCGGGGCAGTCGGCCGCCGTTTTCGCGGGTGCGCGAGGCAGAGTATTGGCGCGCTGCAGCGGCGAAGCCACCGATCGATGTGGCATTCTGATAGATGTCGTTGGCAATCTGCTCCGACGTCGCCAGCTCCTCGGGCGTGCGGGCGGGCAGGATGATCTCGGCCAGCGTCGCCTCGGCGCCGCCGCTCTGCGAGGTCAGGGCCAGCGCCCGGTCGATCTCGGCGTCGGTGATCTGGGCGCGCGGGCCAAAGCGCGTGCGCACGACCTCGCGCCAGAGCACGCCGGCGTTCACGAAATCGCGGAACGTCTGCATGTCGACGCCGTTGGCGGCCAGCGAGGACAGGAAGGTCTCGGTGTCCATGTTGGTCCGCTGGGCGAACTCGGCCATGCCCTCTTCGGTCTGTTCGGGTGCGATGGTGATGCCGAGACGGTTTGCGGCATCGGTCCGCAGACGGTCGTCGATCAGGTCGTTGCGGGCGCGTTCGTCGATATCGCCGGTGGCGCGGAACAGCGACAGGATTCGCCTGCGCTGCTCCAGCTCGAAATGCGTGATCGGGCGCTCGTTGACGATGATGACCGGCGAGAACGGGTTGCTGGACTGTGCCTCAGATTGCAACGGGACAAGTGCCAAGCCCGTCACCAAGATCGACCGAAGAATCCGGATCATCGTCCTGCGCTCCCGTTGCTGCCCGCCCGGGTCGCTCTCGAATGCCCGGGTGTCCTTCGCGTTCTATGACAGCGCCACCGCTGCGACAAGCCGATCTAGCCCCGGCAGGCGGAACGCGACGCGCTCGAACGGCCGTCGCCGCTGGTGCCGAAACCGGCCAGCTGGACCTCGAAGGTGTAGTCGGTCGAGGGGTTGAGCTGCTCGGTCGAGGTGAAACGGCGGCGGACCGACAAGTCGAAGGTGGCGCATTCGGTGCTGTAGACGATCCCGACCCGTGCAGAGGCCGAACGGTCCAGTTCGAGGTCGTAGCGGACGTCGGCGGAACTGCTCCAGCGATCGTTGATCTGCCAGTCGCCGTCGATCCGCCATTCGTGGGTGATGTCGTCGCGATCCTCGGCTTCGCTGGGCTCCATCCAGACATAGGTGCTGGCGAAGTCGAGCATGTCGCCGTCCCAGGAGAGGCGAAGCTTGTTCTTGGTGACGTCGTAATCGTCCCCCAGCAGCGCCCGGTTGATCAGGGTCATCCGGTTCGGCAGTTCCAGCCGCACCGCGGTCAGCAGGTCGGACTCGATGCCGTCGAAGGTCTCGTAGCCGCTGAACTGGCCCAGGTCCTCCTGGCGGTAGATGCGGCCGACCGTGGCGCCCAGAGTCCAGCCGGCCTCGTCGTAGCGGGTCCAGCTGATGCCGACGTTGGCCCGCAGGCCGCGCTCCTGCACGTCGTCGGCGGGGAAGCGGGAGAAGGAAAGGAGGTTGCCCTCGTCGAATTCGAGCTGCGTGCTCTCGTCCTGCGGTGTGTCTTCGCCGTCGTCGGGGCTCCAGACAAGCTGAACCACCGGCTCGATCACCTGGCTGGAATGCGCGTCCTGCCGGACCCAGGGCCAGCGCACCTCGACCGCGCCATAGGGCGTCGTCTGGTTGATCGTATCGGGGTAGTTGCTGTCGTCATTGACGATCGTGCGGTCGAAGAAGAGCCGCGCGTCGGCGGTGAACAGCATGCCCACCGGGCCGGACCAGGCGCGGGTCCAGTCGAGCAGGCCGGCGACCCTGCCGACGTCGCGGCCCTCCACATCCACCGATGACCGCCGCTGGTGGCCATGCGCCTCGAGCTGGAAACTGCCGGTACCGCCGACCACCGGAACGTCGTAACGGCGCGTCCAGGTGGCGTCGCCCACAAGGAACGGCTGTGTTTCGTTGTCCTCCGATGAGCGCAGCGAGCGGTAGGCCACCGCCTCGGCCTCGAACAGCCGGTCGCGCCCGACCCTCGACAAGGTCAGCGCGCTGTCGAGCCGGTCCTTGTCGGAATAATCGTAGTCGAGCAGATAGGTGTCGTCGGAGACTGTCTCGATGTCGAACTCGAGTGTGTAGTCATCCGGCAGAGAGAACGCGCCGTCGGCGAACAGATAGGCCCGCCGGCCTTCGGGGCGGATGTCGTCGCGGCTGACCGCGCCGTTCATCTCGATCTCGCCGTTGCGGAAGGCCTGACGGTAGCGCAGCTCCAGCGTTCTGGTCCGGTTTGCCGAGACATAGGGCGTCACGGTCAGGTCCTTGTGGTCGCCGATCCGGAAGAAATAGGGGATCTTGACGCCGAAGCCGAGTTCGTCGGTGGTGCGCAGGCTCGGGGTGAGAAACCCGCTCGCCCGCTCGACCGTCGGATCGGGCAGGCGCAGTTGCGGCAGGTACATCACCGGCACGCCGACAACCTCGAAGACCGCGTCGTCGAAGTAGAGCTGCTTCTCCAGGTCGTCATGCACCACCCGGCGGGCACGGATCTGCCAGAGCGGTACGGGATGCGCGGCGCAGACTTCGCAGGACGAGGCGACGGTCCGGTACAGCTGGGTGTAACGGCCATCCACACGGTCGATCTCGGCGGCGGCGAGCTGCAACTGCTGATCCATGACCACACGCGCCGAGCGCAGCAGGCCGTTGCTCAGGTCGGGCGAAAGCGCGGCGCTGTCGGCCAGTACGATGGTGTTCTCGCCCTGGGTCAGCACGATCGGACCCTCGATCTCCAGCAGGTCGGCGTCCTGGTCATAGATGATCCGGCCGGCCCGAAGGCGGGCGCCGTCGTAAAGCGCCTCGACATTGCCGCTGGCCACCAGCTTGCCATCGGCGGTGATCTCCACGCGGTCGGCGATCAGGGTCGAGACAGGGCTGTCCTCCTGTGCGGCGGCAGGCAGGGCGGTGGACAGCATCAGGGCGAGCAGGGCGGCGCGAAGTCTCATCCGTCCTCCAAGTGCAGCAGAAGGCCGAGGGACATCAGGATCGCGATCGCCGGCGGCGCCCAGGCAGCCAGCGCGATCGGCAGGTCGCCGTTCTGGCCGAGGATCTGGGCGAAGCTGCGGATGAAGAAGGCCGAGAAGCCCATCAGTAGCGCGAAGAGCACCATCAACCCGGTCCGGCCGAAACGGGTATGGCGCATGGTGAATCCGGAGCCGATCATCACCATGGCGGCGAGAAAGAGCGGCAGCGCCAGCTCCATCTGGAACCAGACCCGGTGCAGGCGGGCGGAAAAGCCGGCCTCGTCGAGATTGCGAATGAACCCGGGCAGTTCCCAGATCGGCACCGAGGCCGGCGAGCCGAAGCTGTCGCGGATCTGGTCGAGCGTCAGCGTGGAGGGCAGGAGCAGCGTTTCGTGGAAGGAAGCGCGCAGTTCGGGGTTGTCGACGCCGAGCGGCCAGAGCTTCGCATTGGTCAGCTCCCAAGCGCCCTCGATCAGGGTCGCGCTCTCGGCCTCGGCGCGGCGCACCGCGCCGGTCCGTTCGTCGCCGTCGGGTGCGAAGCCCGTGAAGGTCACTCCGTAGAGAACGGTGCCGTCGAGATTGGCCCGCTGGGCGCGGATCACCGTCTGCCCCTCCGCGCCGCCCTGACGGAGCCAGAGCCCGTCGCGGCTGACCGACAGAACGCTGCCCCCGTCGCCTGAGAATTCCGCCGCCTTGCGCTCGTAGGCGTGCTTGGTGGCCGCCACGATGGGGTTGAGAACTGTCACCCCCAGCACGCCGACCAGCGCCGCCGCGATGGCCGGAGAGATCATCGCCCGGATTGCCGAGCGCCCGGCGGCACGGGTCACCACCAGCTCGGAGGTGCGCGCGAGGCCGAGGAACAGCGCCAGCGTCGCCAGCATCACCACCAGCGGCAGCATCGAGTAGAGCGTCTCGGGCGCGGAGAGCATCGACAGCTCCAGCGCGCCTCCGAAGGACAGCTCGGCGCTGTCGAACCGTCGCATCTGCTCCACCATGTCCAGCAGGATGATGAACATCCCGAAGACGAGGAAGATGCCGCCGAGGATGGTGAGGAACTTGCGGGCGAAATAGAGTTGCAGCTTCATGCCGGCGCCTCCGGCCGGGGAACGCGCTTGAACAGCGCCGGCCGCTTGGCCGCCCAGAGCAGGACGAGTATCATCGCGCTGCCCAGGGCGGTCGGCAGGTAGACCAGCGGCCAGAGCGAGGCATCGCGCCGGGCCATGTCTGCGGTGACGTTCTCCGTCGCCTGCAGCAGGATGATCAGCACCACGGCCAGACCGATCTGCCGCCAGACGCCGAACCGGCTGAAACTCCCCAGCATCAGCGCCGAGAAGCCGATCAGCGCCGCGATCAGCGGATTGAACGGCTGGGCGATGCGCAGGTGGCCCTCGTAGAGGAAGTTGGAGGGTTTCTTGCCGGTGGCCTCGAGCGCGGCCTCGTCGGGGTTGAAGAGGGTCAGCGTGTCATATTCCCGAACGTCACGGCGGTTACGCCCGGCCGATTGCATCAGCGTGCCGACATCGTAGGTGAAGCTGTCGAATGTGGTCACGAGCAGGCGCCGGTCCATCAGGTCGTAGGTCTGGGCGGAGCCGTCGACCATCACCAGCTTGGGACCGCGCTCGTCCTGCACGAGATAGGCGCGGGCCGCGAGGTAGTCGGTCCGCGTGGTCTCGGAGCGCGAATCCGAGAGGAAGACGTCCAGCAACTCGCCCTCGCGGGTAATCTCGCGGATGTAGAAGGTGATGCCGCGCGCCGGGTTGAGAAACTGACCCTCGGTCAGCATCCGGGAGGCGACATTGGCCTCGATCTCGTCGGTGCGCTCGGCAAGATGGGTGCGGCTCGCCGGGACAAGGACATGGACCAGGATCGCCATCAGCAGCGCGACGACCAGCCCGAACATTGCGACGGGGCGGGCCATGCGCCAGGGCGAC
This sequence comes from Tropicimonas aquimaris, assembly GCF_042676185.1. Lineage (NCBI taxonomy): Bacteria > Pseudomonadati > Pseudomonadota > Alphaproteobacteria > Rhodobacterales > Roseobacteraceae > Tropicimonas > Tropicimonas aquimaris. The sequence continues at coordinate 517,507 of NZ_JBHTJT010000008.1, forward strand.
ATGCCGGTGGCCTGCGCGACGACCAACTCGCTCTCGGTGGTCAGCCGGTTGGTGACATAGACCGCGGCGACGAAGGCCGAGATCGGAAGCACCATGCGGATCACGTTGGGCAGGGTATAGAGCGTGAGCGTCAGGAACACACCGGCCGACTGGCCATCGGCCAGGAGCTGGTCGAAGAGTATCACCGCGCGGTTGATCCAGTAGACCGACACCAGCACCAGCGAGAAGAAGCCGAAGAGCACCATGAGCTGGAAAAGGAAATATCGGTCGAATCGCGTCACGCGGCCGGTGCTCCGGATCAATGTTTCGAACCGGCTTAGACGATATTGCCGGACCGGTAAAACCCATCGCGGGGATATGGAGGAAGATTGATGCCTTCCGGAGGGCCGGTCGGCGGGGAGGCGCCGGAGGCCTCCGGCGAGGGCCGCGCGGATTGGCTTTGCCGGAAACGAGGGCGGGGTGCGCCCGCCGGAACTCGATGCTGCCGCATCTCGCCCCGTTGGGCGTGGCGCGCTGCGCGCGCGGCGTCGGGCGGAGAATGGCGCGCGGCAGATCCGCACCCGTGCATTGTGTGCCTCGTCAGGCGTTGGAGGGAAAGGCTCAGCCCAGGGCCCTGCCGCGCCCGCGTTGTGCGCTTCGCTGCGCATCGCGCCGCCCGGTGATCTGCGCGATGACGAGGAAGGCGCCGAGGTAGACGATGCCGATCCCCAGGATCAGTTCACCCGGCAATGGCCCGGTGTCGGCGCGGTCCACGACCTCCCGAAGCGAGGCTGCGGGCACCGGATGAATGATCAGCTTGCCCACATAGGCCATCATCTGCACCGAAAGGATCCAAAGGTAGTTGCGCCGAATCCGGCGTCCCATCGCGGTGAACAGGCTGACGTGGTAGTCGGGGCGCCAGTAATCCTCCGCCAACACCTTCTGCCAGTTCTCCTCGGTGTGCAGGTCGCCGTCGAGCAGCATCGGCGCGTAGAAATGCACCTCGATGTAGCGCGCCCGCGCCCGCCAGACGTTGAAATAGCGATAGCGGCGGGATTCCAGCACCATCAGGGTCCAGATCAGCACCCCCACGAGAAGCAGGGGCAGGGCCGAGGCTTCGGCGCTGGAAAACGAGAGCGAGATTGCGGCACCCAGCGACACCACGGACCAGTTCGTCGTGGTGTCGAGCCGGGTGCGCCATATCGTGCTTCGGTAGACCTCGCCCCGGTAGAGATGCGCGAGCGCCCCGATCTCGGCCTGGGTGAACTCACGTTTCTTCGTTGTCGTCTCCGGCATGGCCCCTCCCAAGGCTTGTCCGCCCGGTCGGCGCCAGCCGCGAACGGCCGATCGACCCGGAACTCCCTGACACCCAGCCTAGTCCGGGCAGCGCTCCCGCGGAACCGTGCGTGTTGAAATAACCGGCGCTTTCGTCGGATGGCGCCCGCTTGGGGCATGCCTGACTGGCGCATTCCGGAGTGCGCAGATAGGAATGGTGCGAACAGATCCGGAGAAAGATTGATGACCCTTGTTCCCGATGTCGAGATTCTCGCCACCGACCTCGACGCCCTGAAGGAGTTTTCCGGCCGTATCACCGTCTTCGTGCCGTCCGACGGCCGGCTGGACGCCGCCGCCCGCCGGGTGAACCGGCTGTGCCGGGGCGCCGTCGTGCGGTTCGCGACGAGCGAGGCTTTTGCGGCGCTGAAGCCGGGCGAGGCCCGCGACATCGCCTATCCCTCCGGCATGGCGGCCGAGGCGGTCCAGGTGGTCAGGCTGGAGCGGACGGCCAGCACCGAGGAGCTGCGCAAGGCGGGGGCGGCGGCCGGCGCGGCGCGCGGCAAGCAGGATGTGCTGGTGCTGGCCAGCGCCCGCAAGCGCACGCAGGAGATCGCGCTCGGCATGATGCTGCGGGCCTATGCCTTCGACGCCTGCAAGTCCGGCGAGGCCGCAAAACCTGCCAGGGGCGTAATGAAGATGATGGTCAACGATCCGGAGCCGGCCGTCCCCGAGATGGAGGCGGTGCGCGCCTTGGCAGAGGGCGTATTCATGACCCGCGACCTCGTCAACCTGCCGGCAAACCTGCTGACCACGACCGAATTCGCCGATCGGCTGGAAGCGCTGCGCGAGCTCGGCGTGGAGGTGGAGGTGCTCGACGAGGCGGCGCTGGCCGATCTCGGCATGACTATGCTGCTGGGCGTCGGGCAGGGCTCGGAAAGCCCCTCCAAGGTCGTGGTGATGCAGTGGAAGGGCGGCGGCGACGAGGCGCCGCTGGCGCTCATCGGTAAGGGCGTGGTGTTCGACACCGGGGGGATCTCGCTCAAGCCCGGCGCCGGCATGGAAGACATGACCATGGACATGGGCGGTGCGGGCGTCGTCGCCGGCGTGATGCGCGCCATCGCCGGCCGCAAGGCCAAGGCCAATGTCGTGGGCCTCGTCGGGCTGGTCGAGAACATGCCCGACGGCAAGGCGCAGCGGCCGGGCGATATTGTCACCTCGATGAAGGGCGATACGGTCGAGGTCATCAACACCGACGCCGAGGGCCGGCTCGTGCTGGGCGACGTCATGTGGTACGCGCAGGAGCGGTTCAATCCGGTAGGCATGATCGACCTCGCCACGCTCACCGGCGCGATCATTGTCTCGCTTGGCCATGACAACGCCGGCGTCTTCTCCAACAACGACGACTTCTGCAATGCCTTCCTCAAGGCCGCGTCGGTCGAGGGCGAGGGCGCCTGGCGTATGCCCCTGGGCGAAAGCTACGCGAGCCTGCTGAAGTCCCAGAAGGCGGACGTGAAGAACGTTGGCACCCGCTGGGGCGGCGCGATCACCGCGGCGGAATTCCTGCACCGGTTCGTCAAGAACGACACGCCCTGGATCCACCTGGACATCGCCGGCGTGGCCCAGCCCGCCGCCGCGCCCCCGCTGGCGCCCAAGGGGGCCTCGGGCTGGGGCGTGCTGGCGCTCGACCGGCTGATCCGCAACGGCTACGAGGCCGTATGACCCGATGGGGCAGGCGCTCTTCTACCACCTGACGCGGAACCCGCTGGAGGTCACGCTGACGATGCTGCTGGAGAAGTCGCGGGAGCGCGGCTGGCGTGTCGTCGTGCGCGGGACCGATACGGACCGTCTGCGCTGGCTGGACGAGAAGCTCTGGCTGGGGCCGGAGGAGGGGTTCCTGCCACACGGGCTGGCGGGCGGTCCGCACGATGCCGACCAGCCGGTGCTGCTGACCAGCGACACCGCGATCGCCAACGGGGCCACTTGCCTCATGGCGATCGACGGCGCCCCGGTGGGCGCCGACGAAGTCGCCGAGCTGGAGCGGGCCTGCATCCTCTTTGACGGGCGCAACGAGGCGGCGGTGCAGCACGCCCGCGGCCAGTGGAAGGTGCTGACCGAAGCCGGGGCCTCGGCGCAGTATTGGTCCGAAGAGGGCGGTCGCTGGGAGAAGAAAGCCGAACGCTGAGCGGCGCCCGGGTGCCGGTCATCAGGAAACCCCGCCGGGGTGTCCCCCGGCGGGGCCACTCACCCAAGGAGCCGAAGCTCCCCCCCACCGCTTAACTCTTGCCGCTTCCGGCCTGTGCCAGTGCGCCTATTTCTGGATCGACTCCAGATAGAGCGCCAGCGACAGCATCCGTCCGCGCACGATGGTTTCCGCGCCGAACGGGCCGGCATCCTCGCCGATGGCCGAGCGGAACAGGTCGCCCCAGGCGGGCATTTCACCCGACGCCGCGAGCGCCTCGCGGTCGGTCAGCCGGAAGCCGGTGCCCCAGACAGGGGTTTCGTCCCCATGGCCGCGCACGCCGCTGCGGCCGTCGATGATGTGGATCACCTCCAGCATCGGGAAGACGCCGCCATTGCGCTCGGCCAGCGTGGTCAGGTCCGGAACCTCGACGTTGAGGTATTTCGCGACCTCGCCGCCGCCATGGGCGTCAACGCCGTGGCAGCTTGCACATGCACCAAGGTACTCGGCCCGGCCGCTCTGGTTCTCTTGGCCCCAGGCGGCCCCCGCGGCAAGGGCGACAACGGCCGCTGCCGCCAGCATGGTCTTCATGGTCCTGATCTGTGACATCGCTCCCTCCTCGTTGCGGGAGCGCCACCGAACGCGCCAGGAGTGCCGCGTCGGGACTCCCTATCTTATCATAGGCCATCCCGGACGGCCCGCGCCATGATGCCTGTCAAAGCGGAGAGGACAGATTGCAGTTTCCGGGCCTTAGCGGGTGAGAATCATCTTGCCGCCGCCGAAGGTGACCTCGGCGAAACGGTTCAGATAGGCCATGCCGAGCAGCGATCCCTGCATCTCGCCGCCGTTCACCACCGCCGCGACGTTGGTGTCCCGGATGTCGCCGAGCGCGACCTCCTCCAGACGCACCCGCGCCGTCTGAACCCGCCCGTTGGCGGTGTTGGCGGTGCCCAGATAGGGGAGGCTGTCGGTCTCGATGCCCACGCGCTCGGCATCCTTCTGGCTCAGCACGATGTCGGTGGCGCCGGTGTCCACGACGAACTGCACCGGCGTGCCGTTGACCTGCAGCACCATGTGGAAATGCCCGTCATTGCCCATCGGAACCTCGACTCGCCCTTGCTCGGAAAAGACCGCCTGCTGCGGCAGGAGCGTGTTGCGCAGGTCGCCCCAGAGCCCGTAGGCGACGATGACGCCGATGAAGATCAGCGCCCAGAGACCGGCCTGGCGCAGGCTGCGTCCGATCGACTGCCGGTTCGACAGGAAGAAATACCCGGCGATCACGCTGCCGAGCAGCATGAGATAGATCAGCGATGCGGTCTGGTCGGCGCTCATGGCCTCTCCCTCGACTGGCGGCTCCGAAGGAACATGTAGGGGGCAGGAGGCCCCGCCGCCAGCCCCGAGGGTTCTCGCTCAGGCGGGCAGCAGGGAGGCCCCGCGCAGGCCGTCGAGCACGAACTGCACCGAGAGCGCCGCGAGCAGCATCCCCAGCAGCCGGGTGGCGACGACCGTGCCGGTCCGCCCCAGAAGCCGCTCCAGCAGGCCGGCCGCGCGGAACATCACCATGACGACGGCCAGAACCGCGACCATGACCACGAACACGCCAGCGACCTGCACCGTGCCGTCGGCCTGGCCCACCAGCAGGATCATCGTGGTGATCGCCCCGGGGCCTGAGACCAGCGGAATCGCCAACGGGAAGACCGAGGGATCGGGGCGGTCGTCCTCTTCGGCGGTATGATCGCGCCGCGCGGTACGGCGCTCGAATAGCATGTCGAGCGCGGTCAGGAACAGCAGGATCCCGCCGGCGATCCGGAAGGCGGGAAAGGAGATCCCCACGAAATCCAGCACCGTCTCGCCCGCGAGGCCGAACAGCGTCAGCAGGCCCAGAGAGATCACGATCGCCCGCCGCGCGATGGCGTTGCGGGTCTCCTTGCTCATGCCCTGGGTCAGCGCCAGGAACACGGGCGCCAGCCCGATCGGATCGATGATCACGAAGAGCGTCACGAAGGCGCTGATGAAGAAGGTCAGGTCCATTCCGTTTCCTTAGGCCGAACCGCCGCGCAGGTCACGCCCCTTGCCACGGGTCAGGCGCCCACCGATTGCGCCGCTTCGAGCCGCTCGGCCGCGTCCATCCAGAGCGCTTCGGCCCGCTCCATCGCTTCCTCGACCTCGGCGAATTTCTTCTGCCAGAGGTCGAGCCGGTCGCGGTTGGCCTCGTCATAGACCGACGGATCGGCCAGTCGCTCGGCCAGCGTCTCGCGCATTTCCGACAGTTTTTCAACGCGCTGCTCGCATTTCCTGAGGTCGGACCTCAGTTCCAGGATCGCCGCCTGGCTGGGCCGCTTGGGCTTGGTCTCGTCCTTCGGCTTCTCCGGCCGGTCGCGCTCCAGCAGCATCGCCCGGTAGGCGTCCAGGTCGTCGTCGAAAGGCGCCACCCGGCCACCGGACACCAGCCAGAGCCGGTCGGCCACGTGGCTCAGCAGGTGCAGGTCGTGGCTGACAAGGATCACTGCCCCGGAATAGGCGGTGAGGGCCTCCACCAGCGCCTCGCGGCTCTCGATGTCGAGGTGGTTGGTCGGTTCGTCGAGGATCAGCAGGTGCGGCGCGTCCAGCGTGGCCAGCATCAGGCTGAGCCGCGCCTTCTGGCCGCCCGAGAGGCGTCCGACCGTGGTGTCGGCCTGCTCCGCACCGATGCCGAAGCCGCCGAGCCGCGCCCGCAGCTTCGCCGGCGCCTCGTCTGGCCGGAGCCGTCGCAGATGCTCCAGCGGCGTCTCGTCGACGTAGAGTTCATCAACCTGGTGCTGCGCGAAATAGCCGACGCGCAGCTTGCCAGACCGGGTGATCCGGCCCTTCTGCGCCTCGAGCCGTCCGGCAAGGAACTTCGACAGCGTCGACTTGCCCTCGCCGTTGCGTCCCAGCAGCGCGATCCGGTCGTCCTGGTCGATCCGCAGCGACAGGCGCGACAGCACCGTTGTCTCGCCATACCCCACCGCCGCGCCCTCGGTGGCGATGATCGGGGGCGGCAGCTCCTCCGGCTCGGGAAAGGTGAAACGGCGCAGCGCGGCTTCCTGCGGCGTCGAGATCGGTTTCATCCGCGCGATCATCTTCAGCCGCGACTGCGCCTGCCGCGCCTTGTCGGCCTTGTAGCGGAACCGGTCGACATAGCTTTGCAGATGCGCCCGTCGGGCCTCCTGCTTGCGCGCTTCGCTCTCCGCCGCCGCCAGCCGCGCCGCGCGGGTCTCGGCAAAGGTGTCGTAGGGGCCCTGGTAGAGCGTGAGCTTGCGGTCCTCCAGGTGAAGGATCGCACCCACCGAGCGGTTCAGCAGCGCCCGGTCGTGGCTGACGATCAGCACCGTGTGGGGATAGCGCGTGAGATAGGTCTCCAGCCAGAGCGCGCCCTCGAGGTCGAGATAGTTGGTCGGCTCGTCGAGCAGCAGGAGGTCGGGCTGGGAAAACAGCACCGCAGCCAGCGCAACGCGCATCCGCCAGCCGCCCGAGAAGGCGGAGCAGGGCATTGCCTGCTCCTCGGGCTCGAAACCGAGGCCGCGCAGGATCGAACTGGCGCGCGCCTCCGCCGACCAGGCGTCGATATCGGCAAGTCGGGTCTGCACTTCGGCGATGCGCGCGGCGTCGGTCGCAGTCTCCGCCTCGGCCATCAGCGCCGCGCGCTCGGTGTCGGCCGCCAGCACAGTGTCGAGCAGCGAAACCTCGTTGCCCGGCACCTCCTGCGACACGCCGCCGATGCGCGCGCCGCGCGGCACCTCGATGCTGCCGGTCTCCAGTGTCAGCTCGCCCCGTATCAGGCGGAAGAGCGTGGTCTTGCCGGTTCCGTTGCGCCCCACCACACCCACCTTGTGGCCGGTCGGGATCACGGCGGTTGCATGCTCGATGAGCGGCCGTCCTTCGACGGAATAGGAGATGTCGGTGAGCTTCAGCATGGTCACGCCTCTGCCCGAGCGCGGAGGCACTGTCAACGCGGCCGGCGCTCACCCTCGCCATTCTCCCTGGTCAAATACCCCGGGGTCCGGGGCAGCGCCCCGGTCCCGCCCGCCAGGTCTTTTCAACCCCGCCCGCCCATGCTACGGCCCGCGCAACTTTCAAAGCTGCCGACAGGAGACATCCCATGGCCATCGAACGCACCCTCTCCATCATCAAGCCGGACGCCACCAAGCGGAACCTGACCGGCAAGATCAACGCCAAGTTCGAGGATGCCGGCCTGCGCATCGTCGCCCAGAAGCGCATCCACCTGACCAAGGATCAGGCCGGCGTGTTCTATGCCGTTCACAAGGAGCGCCCGTTCTTCGACGAGCTGACCTCCTTCATGGCCTCCGAGCCGGTCGTGGTGCAGGTGCTGGAAGGCGAGAACGCGATCGCGAAGAACCGCGAAGTCATGGGCGCCACCAACCCCGCCGAAGCGGCCGCCGGCACCATCCGCGCCGAGTTCGCGGAATCGGTCGGCGAGAACTCGGTCCACGGCTCCGACGCCCCGGAAACCGCCGCTGTCGAGATCGCCTATTTCTTCTCGGGCCTCGAACTGGTCGGCTGACCCTTTCGATCCTCACGCCCGGCGTGATCAGGCCGCTCCCTTCCCGGGGTGCGGCCTTTTTCGTCGTCGATGTGCGGGGTCAGCGGTGCCGGCCGACGCCAATCTCGTCGAGGATGCGTTCGATCCCGTGGTCGGGGCTGGTCGTCACGCTGGCGACGATGGCGTCGAAACGGACGCGGAGCGCCTCCTTCTCGGCGCCCTTGCAATCGTTCCATGGGCGGCCGTGCAGCCCCATCTCGATCACGTAATAGCCGATGAAGTGGGGACGGGTGCCGGTCATCAGCAGCCGTCGGTAGGTTTCATCCGCGCCGAGCGCTCGCAACTCCTCGGCCGAGTTGATCCCGGCGCGGGCACAGGCGGTCTCCATCGCTGGACCGAGGTTGCGTATGCTGGACACGGGCTCTGACATGGCGCAACCCTACTTGCCCGGCGGGGCCGGGCAAGAGGAAGCTGATGTCTGCCGGCGCTCCGGGTTCAGATGCTGGCGAAGTCGGTGAAGACGTAGAGCGGATGACGCCCCGGTTCGGGGGCGGGAGAGGCCTGTTCGGTGCGCGGTGCACGGCGCTTGCGCGTCTCGGGCGGCCGTTCCGGCGCCGTCTTGGAGGCGGGGATCTGGTGGTCGTTCATTGTTCTGCTCGCTTTGTTGCGGTCTCCCGGACGACCGGTGCCGCGTTTGTTGTCCGAAAATCTCAACACCGAAACCTGACGCAGGGGTAGCGAAATCGCTTCCGCGCCTCGATCCGCCAATGAAAGTTGGCAGATCTGCAACGCGGGAGGTCAGCCGTCGCCGTCCTCCGGCGGGGAGCCACCGAGGCGCGCGCCGAAGGTCCGGAATGCCAGGGGCATCCCGAAAACGACCATCACGATGCGCGCGATATGCATGGTCGAGACGAAGGCCACGTCCTGCCCCATGGCGAGCGCCAGCAGCGACATCTCGGTCAGGCCGCCCGGCGAATAGGCCAGCACGCCCTCGGCCAGCGACGTGCCGGTCAGGGGGCCGAGAAGCGCCGCGAAGAGCGTGGTGACGCAGAGCAGGATCAGCGTCGCGCCGAGCCCGAGCGCCATGTCGCGCCCCATCTCGCGCGGCTTCACGCCGATGAACCGGCAGCCGAGGATGGTGCCGATGGTAATCTGGCTGGCGATCACCAGGATCGAGGGCGGCGGCAGCGTGACGATCTCCGTCAGGTGGGCGGCGGCGCTGAGCAGGCCGGGGCCGAAGAGCTGCGGTGCCGGAAGGCGCAGCGGCTTTGCCAGTAGGGCGCCGAGGATGGCGCAGCCGCCCAGCACCGCCCAGTCCTTGAGCGCAAGGTCGCCGAGGCCGACCCAGGTCTGCGCCCCCCGGGCGGCCCGGATGTCGAGCACCAGCGCATAGACCAGCGCGATGATCGAGATCACGAGGAAGACCCGCAGCGCGTGTGCGAGTGCGATGCGCCGCTCGTCCCCGCCAGACGCGCCGCCGAGGATCACCATCTCGTTCAACCCGCCGGGCGCGGCGCAGAAGAAGGCGTCGACCGGACGATATCCGCCGACACGGCGGTAGAAGGCAAAGCTGGCGCCGGTCGCCACGGCGAGAAAGGCGGGCAGCAGGATCAAGGTGCCGGTCCAGTTGGCCATGTGGCCGAGCATTTCCGGGTGAAAGCCCGAGCCGAGCATCACGCCGATGATCGGCACCACGACGCCGCGCGCCGGCACAGGGCCGTGCAGGGGCGCGCCCGCCAGCGCGGCCAGCCCGCAGCCGAGCATCGGGCCCAGCATCCAGGGCAGCGGCAGGCCCACCCGCGCGGCAAGGCCGCCCGAGAGAATGCCGATGATGGCAGCCAGCGCGATCCGCGGCCAGAGAGAGGAGGGTAATGTCATGTGCGCGTCTTCTCCGCCCCCATGGCACGGCGCGGCGGCACAGGCAAGAAGGGGCCTGTCTGCCCCCTCCGTCCCGGGACAGAGGGCCCGGGACTCCCCACGAGGAGGCTTGGAAAACGGCGAGGTTGAGGGCTACTGAGAGGCGGCCGCCAGGAGTGCCGCGTTTCCGCCCGATGCCGTTGTGTCGACGCAGACATGCCGTTCGAGTTGGAACGGGGCGGTTTCGCCTGAGCCCGTGACCAGCGGCAGGATCGGGCCCGTGCGGGCCGCCAACGCCTTGCGCAGGTCTCTCGCGGTCTCCGCGTCGCCCCACCAGAGAGCGGCGGAGAAGCCGTCGAGTTCCGTGAGCGCCGCGGGAGTGAGGGCGCCCGTCACCTCGACCGGCGTGGCACCGGCGGCGCGGACCTCCGCGGCCTGGGCGGCAACCGCCTCCGCTCCCGGTCCGAGGCAGAGGACGGGCGCGCGGGGCAGGGTGGAGAGACGGTTGGATTCGCCGGTCGGGCCGGGCAACTCGTGACGCGCGATCGGGGCCTTCGCCTTTGCGGCGGCGGCGAGCGCGTTGCGGATCAATGCCAGCTCCGCTGTTCCCTGTTGTCCACCCGCGGCCGTTTCCGGCGAGTGCGGGGCGGTGAAATGGGGCAGATACTCCGGCCCGCCCGCCTTGGGGCCGGTCCCGGAGAGACCTTCACCTCCAAAGGGCTGGGAGCCGACCACGGCGCCGATCTGGTTGCGGTTGACATAGATGTTGCCGGCCGCGACCCGGTCCACCACGGCCTGCACCCGGTCGTCGATCCGCGTATGCAGGCCGAAGGTGAGCCCGTATCCGGTGGCGTTGATCCGGTCGATCACTGCGTCCAGTTCCTCGGCGCGGAAGGTGGCGACATGCAACACCGGGCCAAAGATCTCGCGCTCCAATGCCTCGATCCCGGAGACCCGGAGCACCGCAGGGCCGGTGAAGAGGCCAGTCGCGGGAACCTTGAGCCGGTGGATCAGCCGGCCTTCGTCCTTTGCCTTTGCCACATGGGCCTCGATCGTGGCGCGCGCCTCGGCGTCGATCACCGGGCCGAGGTCGGTGGAGAGATCCCAGGGATTGCCGGGGCGCAGGCATTCCATCGCGCCTTCGAGCATCTCCAGCAGGTCCTCGGCGATGTCTTCCTGCACGTAGAGGCAGCGCAGGGCGGAGCAGCGCTGGCCGGCGGACTGGAAGGCCGATGCCAGGACGTCGCGTACCGCCTGCTCCGGCAGGGCCGTGCTGTCGACGATCATCGCGTTCAGCCCGCCGGTCTCGGCGATCAGCGGCGCCGATGGCGCGAGACTGGCGGCCATGGAGCGGTTGATGATCTGCGCGGTGTCGGTGCCGCCGGTGAAGCAGACGCCGCCGATCCGCGGATCCGAGGTGAGCGCCGCGCCCACGGTCTCACCGCGGCCGGGCAGGAGCTGCAGCGCGGTTCCCGGCACCCCGGCCTCGTGCAGCAGGCGCACGGCGGCGGCGGCGATCAGCGGGGTTTGCTCGGCAGGCTTGGCGATCACCGCGTTGCCGGCGGCGAGTGCTGCGGAGAGTTGGCCGGTGAAGATCGCGAGCGGGAAGTTCCACGGGCTGATGCAGGCGAAGGTGCCGCGGGCGGGCCGCTCGAGCCCGGCGATCCCGCTGGCGTAGTAGCGCAGGAAGTCCACCGCCTCGCGCAGCTCGCCCACCGCATCGGGCAGGGTCTTGCCGGCCTCGCGGGCGGCAAGTGCGAAGAACAGGCCGAAGTTCTCCTCGTAGAGCGCGGCGGCGCGGCGGAGGACGGCGGCGCGTTCGGCCGGCGAGGCATCCCACGGCCGGGCGGCCTCCAGTGCGGCCTCGATCAGCTCGGCCGGCGTCTCGACCACATGGCCGACGATGTCGGAAGGATCGGCCGGGTTCAGGATCTCCAGCCCGTCGCCGTCATAGCCCTGTCCGGCGACGATCGGCCCGGCGCGGAAGCGGGCCTCGCGTTGCGGGGCGCGAGCGGCGTCGATCTCGGCCAGATCCTCCGGCGCGGTCAGATCCCAGCCGCGGGCGTTGCGGCGGTCGGCGCCGAAGATCTCGGCCGGCAGGATCACCGGGGTCGGCTTCGCCAGCGCCGCCGCTGCGGCGTCGAAGGGATCGGCCGCGACGGTGGTGGCGGGCACAGCCTCGTCGACGATCTGGTTGACGAAGGAGGAGTTGGCGCCGTTCTCCAGCAGGCGGCGCACCAGATAGGCCAGCAGGTCGCGGTGCGCGCCGACGGGGGCGTAGATCCGGCAGCGGGTGCCCTCGCGGTCCTTGACGATCTGGTGCAGCCGCTCTCCCATGCCATGCAGGCGCTGGAACTCGAAGCTGTCGCGGTCCTGCGCCATGTGCAGGATCGCCGCGGCGGAATGCGCGTTGTGAGTGGCGAACTGCGGGTAGACGCGGCTGGTGGCGGCCAGCAGCTTGCGGGCGCAGGCGATGTAGCTCACGTCGGTCAGCGGCTTGCGGGTGAAGACGGGGAAGCCCTTGAGCCCCAAAACCTGCGCGCGCTTGATTTCGGCGTCCCAGTAGGCGCCCTTGACCAGCCGCACGGTGAAACGGCGGTCGAGCTCTTCGGCCAGCGCCACGATCCAGTCGATGGCGGCTGTCGCGCGCGGTCCATAGGCCTGGATCACCGTCCCGAAACCGTCCCAGTCGGCCAGCGCCGGGTCGCGGGCGACCGCTTCGAAGACGTCGAGGGTCAGCTCCAGCCGGTCGGCTTCCTCTGCGTCGATGGTCAGGCCCATGTCGGCATGTTTGCAGGCCACCGCGATGTCGCGGATGCGCGGGACCAGCTCCTTCATCACCCGGTCGCGCTGGCTCACCTCGAAGCGGGGGTGCAGGGCGGAAAGCTTGACCGAGATTCCCGGATTGGAGCGGATGTCCTCCGACTTCGCCGCGGGCGCGATGTTCTTGACCGCCGTCAGGTAGGCGGCGTGGTAGCGCAGCGCGTCGGCCTCGGTCCGCGCGGCCTCGCCAAGCATGTCGTAGGAGTAGCCATAGCCCTTGGCTTCCATCTTCGCAGCCCGTTTCAGCGCGGAATCGATGGTCTCTCCCAACACGAACTGGTTGCCCATCTGGCGCATCGCCTGACCGACGGCGGTGCGGATCACCGGCTCTCCCAGCCGGCGCACGGCGCCGCGCAGGGTACCGGCCAGCCCCGGATGATCGCTGTCGAGTACCTTGCCGGTGAGCAGAAGGCCCCAAGTCGAGGCGTTGACCAGCATGGAGGCGGACTTGCGCATGTGCCGGTTCCAGTCCGACGGCGCGATCTTGTCCTCGATCAGCGCGTCGATCGTGGCGGCGTCCGGCACGCGCAGCAGCGCCTCGGCCAGGCACATCAGCGCGATGCCCTCGTCGGTGGAGAGCCCGTACTGGGCAAGGAACATCTCCATCAGGCCCGGGTCGTCCGACTTCCGGATCGCCTCCACGATGCCCGCGGCGTCTGTTCCGATGGCGCCGCGCGCCTCGGGGGAGAGATCCGCGATGGCGGTCAGGTCCCGGAGGCAGGCAGCCTCGTCGGGCAGGTGGAGGGCGCGAAGGCGCGCGCGGGCAGTGTCGGGCGTCTGGGTCATGATCATGCCTGTAAGTGGAGCTCGGGAAATGATATGCGCTCCGGGGCGGTCTGATTTCCCTATGTTCGCCATCTGGCGGTCGATAGGATCGAAATGGAGTTCAGAAGCAGGAGAATTGCCCGCTGTGACTCGGAGCAACCAGCCCCTCGATTCCTTCGATCACGCCATCCTCGATGTCGTGTCCGCCGAGGGCCGTATCCCGGTGACCGATCTTGCGCGTCGGATCGGGCTCTCGAAGTCGCCGACCCAGGCGCGGCTCAAGCGGCTTGAGGCGGAAGGCGTGATCACCGGCTACCAGGCGATGCTGGACCCGATCCGCCTTGGCCGGGCCCATGTGGCCTTTGTCGAGGTGCGCCTGACAGACACCCGCGAAAAGGCGCTGGCCGAGTTCAAGCGCGTGGTCCGCACGATCCCGGAGGTGGAGCAATGCCACCTGATCGCCGGCAATTTCGATTACCTGCTCAAGGTGCGCACCTCCGATATCGTGAGCTACCGGCAGGTTCTGGCCGAGAAGCTCTCGGCCCTGCCGCACGTCGCCAGCACCTCGACCTATGTCGCCATGGAGGCGGTGAAGGAAGGGCAGTTCTGAGCGGTGGACGGGCCGATCAACGCCCGGTGCAGCGGCGCAGGATCGGCGCGATCTCTTCGGACAGGCGCTCCGGGAAGATGCCGAGCGTGGCGCCGTCCGGCGCATAGAGCACGGTGCCGCCGTTGTGCTCGATGGTGCCGTTGCGATACCAGCCGGCGGGCGGGCCGGCAAAGACCATCAGGTCCATCCGCCATCCGTCGGGCGTCGGCCGGGTGTCGTAGCGCAGGGGCAGCCGCTCCAGCCGAGGTGCGATGCAGGCGAAGGTGGCGTTGGGCGCGCGAGACGTCACCGCGACAGGCACATCCGGCGCCGGCCCGCAGGCGGCCAGGGCAGGCAGTGTCAGAAGGAGGGAATGGCGCGGTTTCATGGGGCCGAGACTACGCCGTTAACGTTTCGTTAGCATCGATTTCCTTGGCAAATGGTTAACGCCGCGCGTTGGCGCCTGAGTGGGCTGGTCGCCGTTGCAGACGATCACAGGCAGCGCGACGCCCGGGGCGGACCTGCTGATCAATGTTACCGGGCTTGCAACCCTTTCGGTGCAGGCACCCCGTGAGGATCGGCCCTCATTGTATTGAAAAGTATAAAACAAATCATACTCAGGATTCGATCCAGACAGATCTTCTCCGAGAGATTGATGCAAATCTAAACGAAGTTCCACATTGCGGCCACGCTTCGTTAAGCGGGGACCAAGCCCGCGGGCGTCCTGATCGAGGGGAGTTCAGGACGCCGGCGAACCGCCGTCGGCGCCTCCGGTACAGGACACGAGGCCGCCCGATGACCACACGTATTGAATTCCAATCCGATTCCCCCCTTGGCCATGTCGACGACGCCATGTTCGGCGGTAATTTCCTGATCGACCGCGACCGCATGGACGCCGGCACCTATGACGAGGCGATCCGCGAGCTCGGGCTGACCAACATCCGTTATCCCGGCGGTTCGATCACCGAATGGTATTTCGACATCAACGACCCCGACCGGACTAGCATCTGGGATCCGATGCGCGGCGAGACGCGCGAGTTGCTGCCGCTCTCGACCTTCCTCGCGCAGGCCGGTGCTGCGGGCGTCGGGGTCAACCTGGTGATCCCGACCGGGTCGCTGCTGGACGAGGGCAAGCTCGGCAGCCGGTATCCGTCAGACGCCGCCTTTGCCGACGTGAAGGCCTATGTCGCTGACGTGTTGGCGGGCAAATACGGTGATGCCGAGATCGTGGGGATCGAGATCGGCAACGAATACTGGCTCTCTGGCGAGATGACCGACGCCGAATACGCCCGGATCGCCAGCGTGATCGCGGAGGCCGCGCAGGAGGCCATCGACGACTTCGCCGCATCTGGAGATGGCCCCCGCGGCTGGCAGGAGCCAGAGATCGCCGTGCAGATCGGTCAGTACGGCCGCTATTCCACCGATCCCGGCCACCTGCAGAACGACGTCATCATGGAAGGGCTGAGCGACGCGGCCGTCGCCGCCATCGATGCGGTCGTGGCGCATTACTACACCTGGGGCAGCTACGAGGAGCTGGCGAATTTCGGTTATTACTTCGGGAGGCAGCAGAGCTGGCTGGAGGACGCGCGCTTTGCCGGGATCGAATACCACATCACGGAGTGGAACACCGCCAACGGGCGGACGGAGGATACGGGCCTTAAGCAGGCCTCGGCGTTGCTGTGGATGTTCTCCGAGATGGTGGAGCAGGGGGTGGACGCGGCCTATGTCTGGCCGGTTCAGCAGTACCACAGCACCAACTTGGCCGGGAACGAGGGGGATCTGGGGCTCTCGCTTGCGGGCGAGGCGTTCCGGCTGCTGTCGGACAGCGTGAAGGGGATGGACCTTATCGCCCGCGAAGGCGGCACCACGGGCGATGTCCATGTCTACAGCAAGGGCGCGGAGACGGTGGTGTTCATCGCTTCCCGCGCCGAGGCGGCGGAGAAATTCGTGCTCGACCTCGAGTCGCTCGGTCTCGACGGCCAGTTCTACTGGATGACCGAACTCGGGGCGGACGGGTCGGCGGACGAGGTGGGCGCGACGCCGGTGCTGACGATCAGCGCCGGGGAGGAGAACGCCGCCGCGCAGCAGGGGTTTACAGTCGGGTCCTATGGCGTTCTGCGTGTCACTTTCCTTGACGACATCCGCACCGGAACGGATGCCGACCGGCCCGACGCCTACACTGGCAGCGAGAGGGCGGACATCCTGAAGGGCTCGGGGAGTGCCGACAGGCTTCTGGGCCTGGGCGGCGCCGACCGGATCCACGGCGGCGCCGGCGCCGACTGGATCGAGGGCGGTGCGGGCGACGACACGATCGACGGCGGCAACCAGAACGACCGGATCGACGCCGGCACGGGCGATGATCTCGTCCTCGGCGGGAACGGCCGCGACCTGGTGTTCCTCGGAGCCGGAAACGACGTGTTTCAGGATAATTCCCAGAGCGGCACCTTCGGGGCGGACACGGTGATGGGCGGCGCGGGCAACGACATGCTGGTCGGTCGCGCCGGGGACGACACGCTGATCGGCGGAGCGGATGCCGATACGGTCTTTGGCGGTAATGGCGCGGACGAGTTGCAGGGAAGCCGGGGCAACGATGCGCTCTATGGCGGCGGTGGAGCGGACAGCCTCGATGGCGGCGCGGGAAGCGACCTGCTGCAAGGCGAGGCGGGCAACGATGTGTTGTCCGGCGGGCAGGGCAACGATCAGATCTTCGGCGGCCGCGGCGACGACGAGATCGACGCCGGCGACGGGCATGATGTGGTCGAGGGCGGCAACGGTGCAGACTCGGTCCGGCTCGGCGACGGGGACGACCTGTTCCGTGACACCGGAGAGACCGGCGCGGCCGGCTCCGACAGCGTCTGGGGCGAGGCGGGAAATGACACGCTGACGGGGCAGGGCGGCGACGACTGGCTCTCCGGCGGGAGCGGGGACGACCGGCTCTCGGGCGGTGTCGGCAACGACACCCTTGACGGCGGCATCGGGGACGATCTCGCGTGGGGCGGCGCGGGTGAGGATGTGCTGCTCGGGGGTGGCGGGGCCGACAGGCTGCGTGGCGGCGACGGGGCAGACCGGCTGGACGGGGGCGAAGGGAACGACGACCTCAAGGGGGATCGCGGCAACGATATCCTGATCGGCAGGGCCGGCGACGATTACCTCGACGGATGGTCCGGCAACGACGACCTCTCGGGCGGCGCCGGCAACGACCGCCTGATCGGGGCGCGTGGCAATGATATTCTGAACGGCGGCCGGGGCGATGACCGGCTGACCGGAGGGGCGGGGGCCGATACCTTTGTCTTCGCCGCCGACGACGGCGCCGATACGCTCGTGGGCTTCGAGGAAATGGACGTGATCTGCATCACCGCCGAAGGGGTCGGCTACAAGGATCTCGAGATCACCTTTCAGACCGACGACCGCGCCATCATCGGCTTCGCCGGCACGGAAATCACGATCACCGGCCTCGGTGCCGATCTCGACGCCAGCGATTTCGTGTTCAGCTGAACGGCGCGACTTATGGGGCCGGGCCGGTCGTGCCGCGGAAGACCAGTCGCGGCGCGATCACCCGGGAAACTGGCGTCGCGAAGGGCGCGTCGATCCGTTGCAGCAGAAGTTCCGCAGCGGTGCGGCCGATCATCCGCTTACGCACATGCACCGTCGAGAGGGCCGGTTCGAAATAGGCGGTCTCCTCGATGTCATCGTGCCCGATGATCGAGATGTCCCGCCCGACCTCGAGGCCGCGTTCCCGGCAGGCGGAGACCGCGCCGAGCGCGAGCAGGTCCCCGAAGCAGAGCACGCCGGTCACCTCGGGCGCCGCATCGAGGATCTGGATCATCGCGCGGCGGCCGGCCTCCAACGTCGTATGCGACGTCGGCAGGACGAGCGTGGGGTCGATCGGCAGGCCGGCCTCCCGTAAGCCGGTCTTAAAGCCTTCGAACCGCCCTCGGGCGGTGCTGGTGTCCTGACCGCCGCCGATCCAGCCGATCTTGCTATGGCCCAGCTGCACAAGCGCGTGCACCGCCATCCGAATTCCGAGCGGATCGTCGTTCACGACCTGATCGAAACTCTCGTCGTCGAGCCCGCGCGACATCAGAACCGTCGGGAACTGCGGCCCGACCACCTCGCGCAGCGCCTCGGCGCGCGTACCCGCCACAGGGGACAGCACGAGTCCGTTGGAGCCCTGTTCCAGCATCCGGCGAATGAAGCTGGCCTGAACCTCCTCTTCCTCATGCGCATTGCAGAGCAGCACCAGTCGGTCGCTTTCCCGTAGCGCTTCCTCGATGCTGGTAACAAATTCCGCGAAGACCGGGTTTCGCAGATCGTTGACGCAGACCGAGACGGTGTCATTTGTGCCGGTCCGCAGGTTGGCCGCGTGGCGGTTGTATATGTATCCCAGCTCGCTCGCGATCCGCTTGATCTCGGCGCGTTTATCTTCGGAAATTCTCGGGCTGTCACGCAGCGCGAGCGAGACCGCGGACACGGAAACGCCTGCGGTGGCGGCGACGGTCTTGAGTGTCACGCGGGGCGTCATCCTGCACTCCTCCCTTTGGTTTTCCCGTCGGACGGTGCCACCCGGGGGCGACGGATCGTCTCGGTCAGGGCCGTGAGTCCAGTGTTGCTCAATCGATTGACTAATGCTACCGTTCTTTTATTCGGACGTGCAGGGAGACCCGTGGAGGACGGGACCGCGCGCCGGAAACAGCACATAACAGTGTGAATCTTGGGAGGATTCCATGACGACGACCCACCTGACCAGACTTCTGGGCGCCACGGCCCTCGGATTCGGCGCCGTGCTCGCGACCCAGGCTGCGGCCGAGTGCGACTGGAAGCCCGAACGCGCCGTGACCTACATCGTGCCCTGGGGGGCCGGTGGCGGCACCGATGCCAACTCGCGGATGCTTGCCAGCCTGCTGAGCCAGGAATTCGGTGTGCCGTTCAACGTGGTCAACCGCACCGGCGGCAACGGGGTGACCGGCCATTCGGCAATCGCCCGCGCCGAGCCCGATGGCTATACCGTCGGCGCCGTGACGGTCGAGATCAACACGATGCACTGGGTGGGTCTGACCGACCTTACCCACGAGGACATCACCCCAATCGCGCTGGTGGACGTGGTGCCGGCCGGCTTCACCGTGAAGGCCGACAGCGAATTCGGCTCCGTGACGGAAGTGCTTGAATACGCCAAGGCGAACCCGGGCGAGTTGACCGCATCCGGCACCTCGCAGGGCGGCATCTGGCACCTGGCGCTGGCCGGCCTGCTCAACGCCGAGGGGATGGATCCTCAGGCTATCCGCTGGATCCCCTCGCAAGGCGCGGGGCCGGCGATGCAGGAACTGATGGCCGGTGGCGTCGACGTGGTAACCGTGGCGCAATCCGAAGCAAAGACGCTCATCGAACAGGGTGAACTGAAGGGCCTGGGCTACATGCACACCGAGCGCATGGCCGCGCTGCCGGACATCCCAACGACGGCCGAGGAACTGGCCTCCGGCTGGACGCTTGCGGCCAACATCACCATCTCCGGACCCGGCGGCATGGATCCCGAGATCGCCTGCTCCTACGAGAAGGCGGCGCTCAAGGTGATGGGGACCCAGGAATGGGCCGACTTCAAGGCCAGCCGGGGCGCCGATGTGGTGCTGATGGGCAGCGAGGACCTGGCGGCCCTGATGGTCAAGAACGACCAGGCGCTCGGCGACACGATCAAGGCGATCGGCATGGCGAACTGACGGCCATTCGCGCCGGCTGATGCCATTCCGCAAAGTCCGGGGCAGCGCCTCCCCCCCCAAAACAGCTGCCCCGGACACCATCTCGAACCGCACGTCGAGAGTTGACCCATGATGAACAAAGATGTCGCCACGGGCGCCGTTCTGGCAGCCTTCGGGGCTTGGCTTGTCCTTGAGGCACGCACCTTTCCCACGCTCGCGGGCATGACGCACGGCCCGGGGCTCTTTCCAAGCATCGCCGGCAGCGGCCTGATAATCTGCGGTCTGCTGATCCTCGCCACGGGGCTCGTCAAGCGCGCCGCGTCGGTCCCCGTGGCCGAGCCGAGTCCACCGATGTCCCGGCAGGCCTGGATCAACACCGGCGCGGTGCTGGCCAGCGTGGTGTTCTTCGCGCTGTTTCTCAACAAGCTCGGATTTCACCTCGTCGCCTTCCCGATGCTGCTGGTGCTGTTGATCCTGTTCGGGATCAACTGGTTCAAATCGATCCTGCTGGCCGTGGGTGTCACCGCGCTGGTGCACCTGATCTTCTACTCCTTCCTGCACGTCCCGCTGCCCTGGGGCCTGCTCGAACCGATCGCGTGGTAGGCCCGACATGACCCCAGATGTCTTAATGACCGTCCTGGCGCCCGAAAACCTCGCCATCATCGCCATCGCCACCTTCTATGGCTGCTTCGTAGGCGCCGTGCCCGGGCTGACCGCCACAATGGCTGTGGCGCTCCTCGTGCCCTTCACGTTCTTCCTCGATCCGATCCCCGCGATCAGCGCCATCGTCGCCACCACGACCACCGCGATCTTCGCCGGTGACGTCTCGGGGACGTTGTTGAGGATTCCGGGTACACCGGCTTCGGCGGCCTATGTCGACGACGCGCACCGGCTGTCGCAGGAGGGCCACGCTCGAACCTCCCTGTTCGTTTCGCTCTTCACCGCGGCGGTGGGCGGCGTGGTCGGCGTGCTGATCCTGATGCTGATCGCGCCGCAGCTCGCGCGCATTGCGATCAGCTTTTCAAGTTTCGAGACTTTCTGGCTGGCCTGCCTCGGCCTGACCTGTGCGATCTTCGTCGGCGGCGGTACGGTGCCCAAGAGCTTCGCCAGCCTGTGTATCGGCCTCGCCGTCGCCTCGGTCGGCATCGACGTGGCAGTGGGCCATCCGCGCTATACCTTCGGCGTGCCGGACCTGCTCGACGGGATCAGCTTCATCCCGGCGATGATCGGGATCTTCGCCTTCTCCGAGGTGTTGCGCACGGTGCAGAACCTCGAGAAACCCAAGGAAGCCGTGACCCAGATCACCGAGAAGGTCGGCCGCGCGCTGGCCGGCGCCTTCCGCATCGTCGTCCGCTTTCCGGGGACGCTTGCGCGTTCCTCAGTGCTGGGCACGCTCGTGGGTGCCTTGCCGGGGGCAGGGGCCGATATCGCGGCCTGGATCTCCTATGCTCTGGCGCGGCGGTTCTCCAAGACCCCCGAGAAGTTCGGCAAGGGCAGCTACGAGGGCATTGCGGCGGGCGGGTCGTCGAACAACGCCGCCATCGGCGGGGCATGGACGCCGGCGCTGGTCTTCGGCATCCCCGGCGACAGCGTCACCGCCATCGCGATCGGGGTGCTGCTGCTCAAGGGCATGACCCCCGGGCCGCGGATCTTCGTCGATCAGCCGGAGTTGACCTCGGCGCTCTTCGGCTCGTTCCTCGTCGCCAACATTATCATGGTGCCGGTCGGGATCCTCGCGATCCTCGCCTCCACCTACATCCTGAAGGTCCCGCGAGCGGTCATGGCGCCGGTGATCCTGCTGTTCTCGCTGGTCGGCGCCTTCGCCATTGCCGGCACCGTCACCGCGGTCTGGATCGTGCTCGCGCTCGGTCTGGTCGGCTATCTGATGGAGCAGAACGGCATCCCGCTCGCGCCCGCGATCCTCGGGATCGTGCTCGGCAAAATCATCGAGGACAACTTCATGATTTCGATGATCAAGGCGCAGGGCGACTTCATGGGCTTCTTCGACAGGCAATACTCGCTTGTTCTCGGCATCCTCACGCTCGGCCTCTGGGGTCTTCTGATCCTGCGGACCGTGCGCGAGGTGCTGCGGGCGGGAAGAACACGGAAAGGGGTTTCCAGATGACGTCGAGAAACTGGCTGCGTCAGCAGCTCTCCGAAGGGCGCACCGTCCGGGCGATCTGGCAGGAGCTTGCCTCGCCCACGCTGGCCGAGGCCGCTATCTGGGCGGGCTGGGACTGCGTGCTGATCGACAACGAGCACGGTCAGGGCGACCTTGCGTCGACGGTCCAGATGGTGCGCGCGGTCGAGGCCGCGGGCGGCCATTACATCGTGCGCGTGCCCTGGAACGACCAGGTCTATCTCAAGCGGATCCTCGACCTCGGGATCCACACGATCATGGTGCCGATGGTCAACGACCGCGCCGCTGCCGAGGCCGCCGTCGCCGCCTGTCGCTATCCGGGCAAGGGAGCGCGGGGCTATGCCGCGCCGATCGTGCGGGCCTCGCATTACGGGGCGCGACCCCAGTACGTCAGCGAGTCCACCGACGAGCTGTTCCTGCTGGCGCAGATCGAACATCGCGAGGCTGTTCCGAACATCGCAGAAATCGCCGCGGTCGAGGGGATCGACATGCTGTTTCTCGGCCCGCACGACCTCGCCGGCTCCATCGGCAAGCTCGAGCGGCTCACCGAGGAAGAGGTCGAGGCCTACGTCGGCGAGACGGAGGCGGCGATCCGCGCGACGGGCAAACCGATGGGCACCGTCGGCCGGCCGCTCCGGACCTATGGAGAGCTGCAGACCCGTGGCCATTCTCTGATCGTGGGGCCGAGCGACATCGGTCTCTACGCGGAGGCCGTGCGGGAGGCGGGCCAGGAGATGGACAGACAGCTCTCCGCCGCGGGCGACGCGGCGTGACCGGTCGCTGAAAAAGGAAATGGTGACATGAAGAAGATCCTCAATTCACCCGACAGCTACGTGGACGAGATGCTGGAGGGCCTCTGCGCCGCGCATCCCGAGTTCTATGCCCAGCCGGAGCCCCGCGTGATCGTGCGCGCGGGCGGCAAAACACCCGGCAAGGTCGGCATCGTGACCGGAGGCGGCTCCGGCCACCTGCCGGTCTTCACCGGCTATGTCGGCAAGGGCCTGCTCGACGGCTGCGCCATCGGCAACGTCTTTGCCTCGCCCTCGGCCGAGCAGATGGCGGCGACCATGCGGCATGCCGATGCCGGCGCCGGCGTGCTGCGGCTCTACGGGAATTACGGCGGCGACGTCATGAACTTCGACATGGCCGGCGAGATGGTGGAGATGGAGGACGACATCGCCTCCACCACCGTCCTGCTGGCCGACGACGTGGCCTCCGCCGGGCCGGAAGAGGCCGAGAAGCGCCGCGGCGTGGCGGGCATGGTCTATGCCTTCAAGATCGCGGGCGCAAAGGCCGAGCAGATGGCGAGCCTCGAGGAGGTGACGGCGGTGGCGCAGAAGGCGGCGGACGCCTGCCGCTCTATCGGCATGGCGCTCTCGCCATGCACCGTGCCGCAAGCCGGCAAGCCCACCTTCGAGATCGGCGAGACCGAGATGGAGATGGGCATGGGCATCCACGGCGAGCCCGGCATCTGGCGCGACGAATTGAAGCCCGCCGACGAGATCGTCGACGAGATGATGGAGCGCCTGCTGGCCGACATGCCGCTGGGGCAGGGAGATCGCTGTTCGATCCTCGTCAACAGTCTCGGCGCGACGCCGCCCGAGGAGCTCTACATCATGTTCCGCCATGCCAAGGCCGTACTCGACGGCAAGGGCGTGGAGATAGTGATGCCGCTGGTGGGCCGCTACGCGACCTCGATGGAGATGGCGGGCGCAACGATCACGCTTTGCAAGCTTGACGACGAGTTGGAAGCGCTGCTCAAGGCGCCCAGTGACTGCGCGTTCTGGAGGGTCTGATGGCAGAGTTCACCACGGCCAGCCTGCGCGCCGCCACGAAGCGGATCGCCGATCACGCCGAAAGCGTGGCGGCGATGCTCAACGAGGCCGATGGCCGCCTTGGCGACGGCGATCTGGGCATCACCGTCTCCAAGGGCTGGCGCGAGATCGCCGACAATGCCGAGGGCCTTCCCGCCGATCTGGGGAAGGCCTTCATGGAATGCGCCAAGTGCTTCCAGCGAGTCTCGTCCTCGTCCTACGGCACGCTCGTCGCAACGGGCTTCATGTCGGCCGCCAAGGCCTGCAAGGGGCGCGAGGCCGTGCCCTTCGCCGAGGTATCCGACCTGCTTGCCGGCGCCTGCGAGGCGATGATGGCGCGCGGCAAGGGCAACCTGGGCGATAAATGCGTTCTCGACAGCATGGATGCGATGGCTCGCGCGACCGCGGGGCTCGACGAGCCCGGGGCGCTTCAGGCGGCGGCGGAGGCAGCCGCGGCCGAGACCGTAGAAGCATTCACGCCGCAGCAGAACAAGCTCGGCCGGGCCCGGATGTTCGGCGAAAAATCCGCCGGCATCGCCGACCCCGGACAGGTTGCGGCGCTGGAGATGGTCCGCGCACTTGCCTGAACCCTGCGAGGATCGTGCGGGGTGTCCGCGAATGCCCCGCGCATCAGGCTCCTTCCCCGGAGGTCGGCCTGTGCGGAGGTCGGGCTTCAGTCTACGGGGCGGGAGGGGCCGGGCGCCGCCGGAGCGGCGTGCGCCCGCGCCCTAAACGGCACCGCCATTATCAGGCGCCCGCGCTGTCCATAGCGCGCGAGCGCAGGCTGGCGTATTCCGCCATCGCCTCTTCACGGAACTCGGAATCCTCGATCGACCCCCATTCCTCTTCGCGCGAGAACCCCTTGGCGGCCTTCTCCTGAAGCGCGCCGCCGGGATCGCTCTGAACATGCACGCCCTCGGTCGGCACATGAAGCTGGCCGAAGGCCTTCATCATCCTGTCTGAGAAAGGCACGCCGACGCGTTCCATCATCCGCCGCATCTGAGGCTCGGGGTCGGCCACGAGCTGGTCGTAGAGCATGATATGCCGCAGCCCGGCGTGCTGGTGGCCGATGATCTTGTACATGATGTACTGCGCCCGCCAGAGCGCCAGGTCCTTGCCGCCCCAGAATTTCTTGGAACTGAGAAAGACGTCGTTGGGATGCCGGATGATCGTGAACTTGCGCGCCTGCGGGAACGAGGTGTTGAAGACCATCCAGTACCATTTGGCAAAGGCGTCCCAGTCCTTGCTCGAAAAGTCCCACATGATGCGGGGGGTGCCGATGGGCTTCATCATCCAGTGTTCACGCTCGGACGGATAGATGGTCAGAAAGGCCTTGCGGACCAGCGCGCCGGCGTCGCGGCCGTAAATGTCTGGGTTCTCGACCTTGCCGTAGCGGGTGAGCCCCGACACCTGCTCGAGCGCGCGCCATGTGGTGAACACCATGTTGCCGGCCTCCCCGACGCAATCCATGTCCCCCCGCGCCGCGAACGCCTTGAACAGGAGCGAGGTGCCGGAGCGGCCGTGGGCGATCAGCGAGACCGGTGCCTTGATGTTCTGAATATTGGGCACTGTTCCTATCCTTCTCGGCGGTTTGGGACCTCGCCGGTTGTTCCATCGCTAAGCCGTGGGGCCGGCGATTTCAACCGGGGCGGCGGGGGCGGCGCGGATCACCTGCCCGCTGCGAGTACCGCCTCGCTCGCGTCCGGCGCATCGGCTTTACGCCGGGGCGCAATGATGCGTTCAAGCCCGGCGTGAAGTGGTGCGGTCGCGGATCGCCAGTCCCGATCCCGCATGTCGTTTCGGGCCCGATCCGACAGTCTCCGCAGAAGCGCGCGGTCCGCCGACAGCCGGGCGAGCGCCTCGACGCAGTCGCGCGACGCGGTTTCGACGTTCAGAAGCACGCCGTTCTCGCCATCCATCAGGACCTCGGAGACGGCTCCCACATCGGTCGCCACGGTCACCACGCCGGAGCGCATCGCTTCGAGGATGGTCAGCGGCAAGCCCTCGTAGGACGAGAGCAGAACCATGACATCGGCCCAGGCGAAGGCGTCGAGCAAGTCCTCGGCCTCGGTGAGGGGCGGTTCCAGCAGGTCTTCCATGTAGCCGGGCAGGGGCGGTGCGTCCGAGCCGATCACCGATTTGCCTACCACGCGCCAGTCGATGGCCATCCCGCGCTGCCGGGTGTCGATCACGCATTGCGACAGCTTGTCGATGCCCTTCTGCCGGTCCAGCCGTCCGAGGAAGATCACCCGGAGCGGGTCCGCATCGCCGCGCGCGTTGCGTGCATCCTGATCGACGGCGAGCCGGGCCGGATCGGCCGGGAAACTCGGCGCATTGGGGACAGGCAGGATCTTCTCCGAAGGGACGCCCATCGCGTGGCACCAGTCGCCGAGCCGGTGTGAGCAGGGCAGGAACAGGTCGTAGGCATGTTCGTAGGCGAGCCCGAGATAGGTGTTGCCCAGCGATCGGCCAAAGGGCGACAGCTCGTTGAGGTGCAGCGAGTTCGCGGTCACGACGCCGAGTCGCCTGAGCTGACCCATGATGCCGCCGATGGCCCCGCCATGACAGTTGATCACAACGTCGAGCCAGCCCATGAGCCCCAGGGCGGGGCCGTGGTTGCCGCCTGTCGCCCAATCCGGCACGTCGGTCCCGAAATAGGTCTGTGCGCCCGCTTTCCAGAGCGTGAAATCCGCTGCGGAGAGAAAGTTCACGCTCTCGAAGGTGCTCTGCCATTCGCGGGAGATCGCGCCCTCGTTCGCATCCACGATGAAGAGATGCGGCGCCCAGCCGTGGCTGCGCAGGCCCGCGGCCATGTTCAAGGCGACCTTCTCGACCCCGCCGAACTCGACGAGCGGCAGGATCAGCCCGACATGGCGCCGGCCGTCTGGCGCCTTTGGGTACACCGGCGCGCCGCCGAAGGGCGCTCGCACCAGATGGTGAGCCTGTGATCGAAGCTGGATATCGCCAACCCGCCATTCCCAGGTGCAGAAGGCGGCTTCGCGGTAGCGCGAGCCGTGCAGGCGGCCAAACAACGCGCGCATGTCCCGGGCGACAAGACCGCGCGCTTCGGAGTTTCCTGCGCCCAATGCTTCGCCGGGCAGTCGCAGATCGAGGGTCGTTCCGTTCATCCGCGCGGCCGGATCGGCGGGGACAGGCCCGTCCGGCCCGCCTTCCGTCAGGAATTCGAGCAGCCAGTCCGAGCGGACCACCAGCAGATCGGCCGTATCCGGCAGGCCGTGAGCCGTCGTGCGCTCTGTGAACTCGAACCGGCTGTCGGCGTTGCTCAAGAGCGAGAGCGAGGCAACGCCGCTTCGCTCCGCCATCCACTCCAGTTTCCACAAGGCCCAACGCAGCACGCCGGCCTGCTCGAGAGCCGTCATCACACCGCTGCGTGTCAGAACCACGAAGGGCGGGAAGTGAAACCGCGTGGGGGCGATGCGTCGCCGCCAGATCATCTGTTCGAAGCTCTCGAGCGAGACATTACGGATAGTCTCGGCCAATGGGTCGACAGCGAGGCGCACCCCATCGGTATCTGCCATGAGGATCGCAAATCGGGGACATTCAGCCTGTTCCAGGGCCAGCAGGCTCTGGGGGTCGTACAGGTCTCGGTGCTTGTGGCGCATCGTGCCGCGGATCATCTCGGCATCGCGCGCCGAGTTGGCCAGCATGCTCTCGGGCCGCTTGCGATACTGGAAGCCGAAATCCTCGAGGTTTCGCCCTCGAAATCCGGCACATCCCGCGCTCAGGAAGAAATCCCAATCCTCGAAGCCGAGCTTGAAGTCGGTGTCGAAAAAGATTCCGGCGTCGAACACCCGGCGATGGATCAGGCTGCCCGCTTCTGAGATGTTCATGCCGGTATGGACCAGCTGGGAATAGTCGCCGCCATAGTCTCCGGCGAATTCCAGCCCGATCATGTCGATGTTGGGATAGATCCAATCGGCCTCGGGATGGGCGTCGAGCGCGGCCATGGTGCGTGCCAGTGCGTCTGGCCGAAGTTTGTTGTCCGCATCGAGCATGTAGAGCGCCTCGACACCGGGAAAGGCCTTCATGGCGTGGCGGATGCCGTGATTGCGGGCATCGCTCAGCCCGCCATTGGGCTTGCGCAGATATGTGATGCGGTCCGGGCAGGCCAGCGCGTAATCGCTGCAGACGGCCTCTGTCTCGGCATGCGGGCAGCCGTCGTTGACCAGAAAGACATGGATGCCGAACCCCGCCCTCTGGTCGAGCACCGATTGCACGGCCTCTGCCAGCAGCACCGAATGCCGAAAGATCGGCACGATCACCGCGATACGAGGTGCGAGATGGGGGCAGGGCGTCGTCATCTCCAACTCCGGGCTCTTAGGCATTGGCGCGTATGCTGAAGACGCAGCAGCGCAGATCCTCGGGGAGGACGGCTTGGCTGTCGCCGGGGGCGTACGGCAGGCGGGTCACGACGCAGATGTCGTTCGGCGTGTCGAGCGGTGCATCGAGAAAGAGCTGTATCTCCGCCCATCGCGCGACCGGCAGCGGCACCCAATCGGTCATGGTGCAGGCCGCCAACGCCGCCGCGTCGATCGGGCCGGTGCGGCTCGGGTCGGCGGGCAGGATCGCAAGCGCGTATTCAACGGTCGGGCCGGCCTCGGCCTTGGTCTCCACGCCACAGACGATTTGCTGCATGCCTGGCACGGCTGCGCCGGCAATCCGCGCGATCGAAGGCCCCGCGGCCGTCGGCGTGACGGTCAGCCCTCCGAGGGCATCTGAATAGGCCACCCTTCCGTGAAGGGAGCCGTTTTCCGCGTCGCGCAGGGCCTGCGTCGGCACGATCCACCGGCGCGGATGGATGATCCGGTCGATCCGGGCGCCGGCGGCGTGGGGCAGGCTGGTGCCTGCGACACAGGACCAGCCAGCAGTGGCCAGGACCGCCTCCTGCGGAACGCTGTTTCGGGTTGCCTGGAAGCGGGGATCGGGGTGCCCGATGGTCTGGGAGAGTTTTAAAGGGCTGTCGCCCTGCCACTGCGCGCGCAGGATCACTGTCTGGCGATCCGTATCGAGGCTCACGCCACGAGACAGCCGCAGCCAGCCCTCATGGATCTCGGCGGCCGGTATGGTCCATTCGGCAACGATCTCGCCGCTTTCCTGAAGTTCCAGCGACAGGTCCAGGCGCCCGTCCGTGTCGCCCGGACGCTCCGCAACCGATATTGCGACGTCCGATAGCCCGGCGGAAGACATCGGCAGCCGCTGCTCGACCCTGTCCTTGTTCTGCAGGGTGATCGGTGGTCGGGCGCTGATCGGTTCGAGTTGAAAGGCGAGCGTTCGCGCCGGCCCACCGGTGTTGTAGACATAGGTTTCGAGACGGCTGAAGGCGGTTTGGGTCGCATCGTGGACGGTTCGCAGCGCCGCGAGATCGCGTTGAAGCTGGACGTTGCGCGCAGCCTGGGTGGCGCGGCCATCCGCAAGGGTCGCAACGAGCCACCTTAGGATCGCCGTTTGCGGCGCGTCATGCGGCTGCGGCAGGTCCAACCTGGCCGGCAGCTCGGTTCCGAAGTGCGCACTCCAGGCGTCGGCGAGGGTGTCAGCTTCTTCGGCCGCCTCGGGGCTCAGGATCAGCATTCCCACCATCTGCGCATAGGCCTGCGCTGCCGCCAGCGGGATGCCGGCCAGCCGCGCGGTCGGCGCCCCTGTCTCATCCACCGACAGTACGGCAACCGGGAGAGGAAAATCGATTTGCTCGGTGCGATGGGAGTCTGACGGGGCAATTGCGATGAATGGCCCGTTGGGCTGCTGCATTGTCGAAACTTTCTGGCTTCCGGATCTTCCTGGACCCTGTCCGTTGGGACGGGGCAGGTGTCCAGCCACTTTCTTGACGGTGCCATGCTCCTGGTCAAGTGGTGAGGGGAACAATCGCGCGCCGGAAGCCAGGTTGTTGCAGAGCGGGACGCGATGCGCCGGGGCGAGCCCTTTTTTTGGGGGGGGCTGAATGCGTTTTGGAGCATGACGCGAGCGCGCGTCCACCGGTCCACGATGTCGTTGCTGAGTCCGGTTCCATGGCTCGGATGTGGGTGGTCCGAAAGTGGTTTGCGCAGAAGGCCTGGATATCTCCATTCCGGAACCAAGAGCAGGAACCGCGCAGTTGGCGGGGCCGTTCTGCAACGCACAATGGCCCCGCCCGCCGTTAGCGGTCGAAGCCTTTACATAGGCGGGACAGCGCCCGTCAGGGCGTCGATGTGGTGTTCAGCCGTTCCACTGGCGGACGACGCCGCAGTCCATGTGAACGAAGTTGGAGCCGCGATAGACTCCCACGCCACCGGCTTGGCAGGCCTGCGCGGCTTTCGCCATCTGGTAGATCGAGCGATTTCCGATACGCAGGTCGGCGGCCTGACCCTTCATGTGAAGGGAGTTCTTGGCAACGCCGCCGGAGCGGGACCGGAGCATCGCGTTGGTCGCGGGCGACCGGTAACCGGACAGGAGCATGTAGGGCTCCGACGTGTCCATCAGGTTGTGCGACGCGGCCATGATGTCGATCGTGCGAGTGTCGATCGTGCGGACCTCGTTGCGACGCCAGTCGCGCATGAATGCGTTGATTTCGTTGAGTGCGTCTTTGATGTAGTCGCCCTCGATCCAGTAGATCGTGTCCATGGTCTCGCCGGTACGACCGTTGTACATCTTCAGGCGCCGCACATCACCGCCTCCACGAAGAAATCCGGCCGCGCCCGCGTAGGTCGGTGCCGCCGTTATGGCTGTTGCTGCGAATGCTTTGAGAACGCCACGTCTTGAGAGCCCCCTGGGGGTGCTGTCGCCATCGGTCATAGGTTTGCCTGTCCCGTTTGCCTGTCGTCTGTCCGCATTTTTGCGGTTTTTCTCCACACCTCATCCCCAGGTGTGCAAGTGTGATGCCACAAAGCGATTCTCCATCCAAGTGCACAATTGGCGCAACGGCTGAATTTGGCCGAAAGTAGGCAGAAACTTGCTTAGAAACGCCTAACGCGGGAACATTTTTCGAACTTCGGGCAATGCCGGCTTTTGTTGCACTGCAGCGTCGCGCGTAGGCCACACCCGCGGCCGGCAGTCGGGTAGCCGGCAATTCCACGTGGACACCGCCGGGCGCCGTGCGAGAATGGGTGTCACGAAACGACGCGAAACTTTTGTTACCATTAAAGGGATTTGCCATGCCGTTCGCGGTCACCCGCCGTTCGTTCTCCACCTGCCTCATGACCCTCTCCGCGATCGCGCTCATCGGGCTGGCGGAGCCTGTCCAGGCGCAGGTGACCGCGTTCAAGCAGGCGGTGGCGGAAGCGTCGTTTGGCAACGAGGCTGTGGCCACCTTCTACCGGACCCGCGGCTATGCGCCGATCTTCACCGGCGAGCAGGATGGCACGCGCCGCGCGGCCCTGCTGGCGGCGCTGGAGACTTCCGATATCCACGGCCTGCCGGCAGGCCGCTACGATCCGGAGACGCTCAAGGCCGCCTTCGCCGCCGCCGAGACGGCGCGGGACCGGGGGCGGGCGGAAGTGCTGGCGGCCAAGATGTTCCTGCAGTTCAGCACGGATATCCAGACCGGGGCCATGACCCCCGGAAAGATCGACAGCGAGATCGTGCGCCAGGTGCCGCGCCGCGATCCGGTGCTGCAGTTGCAAGCCTTTGCGAAGTCCTCTCCCCAGGGTTTCATGAAGGCGCTGCCGCCCCGCACCCAGCAATACAACGCGCTCCTGGCCGAGAAGCTGCGGCTGGAGGCGACGCTAGGCCATGGCGGCTGGGGCCCGAAGGTTTCGGCGGGCAAGCTCGAGCCCGGGCAATCCGGCGATCAGGTCGTCGCCCTGCGGAACCGGCTGATCGCGATGGGCTACATGAAGCGCTCCGCCAGCGGTTCCTTCGACAGGACGCTGCAGAAAGCGGTTCAGCAGTTCCAGATCGAGCACGGCCTGGAACCCGACGGCGTTGCTGGCCCGGCGACGCTGGCCGAGATCAACATCGAGCCGCAACAGCGCCTGAGCCAGGTGATCGTGGCAATGGAGCGCGAACGCTGGAGCAACGTGCCGCTTGGTGAGCGCCATATCTTGGTAAATATCACCGAGTATACCGCCCGCATCATCGACAACGGCAAGGAGACCTTCTCGACCCGCGTCGTGGTCGGCAGCGACCAGTCGGGCCGGCGCACGCCGGAGTTCTCCGACGTGATGGAGTACATGGTCATCAACCCGACCTGGAACGTTCCGCGTTCCATCGCGACCAAGGAATACCTGCCGCTGCTGAAGAAGAACCCCAATGCGGTGAGCCACCTCCGGGTCGTCGACTCCCGTGGCAGGACGGTGAGCCGCGGCAGCGTCAACTTCGCGCAATACACGGCTTCTTCCTTCCCGTTCAGCCTCAAGCAGCCGCCGTCGCAGAGCAACGCGCTCGGGCTGGTGAAGTTCATGTTCCCGAACCCGTACAATATCTATCTGCACGACACGCCGTCGAAGAACCTCTTCGCCCGTGACCAACGGGCCTTCTCTCACGGCTGCGTGCGGCTCGCGGAGCCTTTCGAGTTCGCCTATGCGCTGCTGGCGCGCCAGACCTCGGATCCCGAAGGGCTGTTCCATGCGCGGCTCAACTCCGGCTCTGAAACCCGGGTCAACCTCGAGGAGCCGGTGCCTGTGCACCTGCAATACCGCACCGCTTTTGCCACGGCGAAGGGTAGGATCAGCTACCGTCCCGACATCTATGGCCGGGATGCCCGGATCTGGGCGGCGATGCAGGCGGCTGGCGTGAAACTCGGCGACGCCGGGAGTTGACGTGGCGGGGCCGCCGCGCCCCTTCGCCCGCTCATGCGCACAGGCCCGGGCAATCGGCGGTTGCGGGCTTTCCCCGCTATGCACTATTGCTCGGCCCTGAAGTCGAGCAGGGGGATCCCATGGCCTATACCATCGAGCAGATCGCGCAGGCGCTGGCCGCGCGGGCCGAAGGCGACGTGACGCTGGCGATCGACCACGCGGCAGAGCCTGCCGATGCCGGGCCGGGCGACCTCGCCATCGCGATGGCGCCGGCCTATGCCGAACGGTTGAAGGACGGTCGGGCGCGGGCGGCGATGCTCTGGGCCGACGCCGACTGGCGGGCGATGGGGCTCGACGCGGCGGTGCTGATCGAGCGGCCCCGCTATGCGCTCTCGGGCCTCACCCGGCTGCTCGATGCCGGCCCGGGCGTCGAGGTCGGCATTCACCGCACCGCCGTGATTGAGCCCACCGCGCGGATTGGCGCGGATTCCGCTATCGGCCCGTTCGTGGTGATCGGCCGCGACGTCGTGATCGGCGAGGGCGCCAGGATTGCCGCCCATGTGAGCATCGGCGAAGGGTCGGTGATCGGCCCCGAGGCGGTGATCCATGCCGGGGTTCGCATCGGACGAAACGTCCGGATCGGTGCGCGTTTCACGGCACAGCCCGGCGCGGTGATCGGCGGGGACGGGTTCTCCTTCGTCTCGCCGCAGGCTTCCGGCATGGAGCAGGCGCGCGGCGCGATGAGCGACGAGGTGCGGAACACGGGCCACAGCTGGGTCAAGATCCACTCCCTTGGCGGGGTGGAGATCGGCGACGACGTGGAGGTCGGCTCCAACGCCACGATCGATGCGGGCACGATCCGGGCGACACGCATCGGACGGGGCACCAAGATCGACAACCTCGTGATGATCGGCCACAACGTGATCACCGGCGAGGACTGCCTGTTCTGCGGCCATTCCGGGGTTGCCGGCTCTACGGTCGTTGGCGACCGGGTGGTGATGGCCGGTCAGTCCGGGCTCGCGGACAATATCACGGTGGGCTCGGACGTGGTGATCTCGGCCGGTACCAAGGTGCTTTCGAACGTGCCGTCGGGGCGGGTGATGATGGGTTATCCGGCGACGAAGATGTCGCTGCAGGTCGAGAGCTACAAGGCGCTGCGCCGTCTGCCGCGCCTGTTCCGTGAGGTCGCGGAGGTGCGAAAGGTTCTTTCCAAGGTAGACCGCACGAACTAAATGTGCCGGTCAAAGAGAGCAGGGAGCTGGCAAGATGGCTGACAGCATCAGGGACCGGGTGATCGCGATCATCGCCGAGCAGGCGGTGCTGGAGCCGTCCGACGTCAAGATGGACGCGACTCTGGAGGATCTCGGCATCGACAGCCTCGGCCTGGTGGAGAGCATCTTCGCAATCGAGGAGGCCTTCGACATCTCCGTGCCCTTCAATGCCAACGAGCCCGAGAAAAGCGATTTCGACATCTCCTCCGTCGCTGCGATCGTCGCGGCGGTCGAAGGGTTGATCGCGGAGCAGACCGCCTCGTGAAGCGCGTCGTCATTACCGGCCAGGGCACGATCAATGCCCTGGGATCGAACGTTGCCGAGACCTGGGAGGCAATGCGCGAGGGACGGTGCGGTATCGGTCCGCTCGAGGTGCGCGATGTCGAACGGCTGGCGATCCAGATCGGCGGGCAGGTGCGCGGCTATGATCCCGATGCCGTGTTCAACCGCCAGCAGATCGTTCTCTACGATCGGTTCACCCAGTTCACGCTGCTCTCCGCCCGCGAGGCGATCGCGCAGGCGGGGCTGACCTTCGTCGGCGATCTCGCGGCGCGCACCGGGGTCGTGCTCGGCAATTCCGGCGGTGGCATGAACACGCTCGACGAGAATTACCGCTCGGTCTACGAGGACGGCAAGAACCGCGTGCATCCCTTCGTGGTACCGAAGCTGATGAACAACGCCGCCGCGAGCCACGTCTCGATGGAATTCAACCTCAAGGGCCCGACCTTCACGGTCTCCACGGCCTGCGCTTCCTCGAACCACGCGATGGGGCAGGCGTTCCAGCTGATCCGCTGCGGGATGGCCGAGGTGATGATCACCGGCGGCTCGGAATCCATGCTCTGTTTCGGCGGGGTGAAAGCCTGGGAAGGGCTGCGGGTGATGTCCAAGGACGCCTGCCGCCCGTTCTCTGCCAATCGCAACGGCATGGTGCAGGGCGAAGGCGCGGCGGTTTTCGTCTTCGAGGAATACGAGCACGCGAAGAAGCGTGGCGCGGACATCATCGCCGAGGTGATCGGCTTCGCCATGACCTCGGATGCGGCAGACATCGTGATGCCCTCCAAGCAGGGCGCTGCCCGAACCATCGTCGGGGCCATGCGCGACGCGAAGGTCAATTCCGACGAGGTGGGCTACATCAACGCCCACGGCACCGGGACGGCCGCCAACGACAAGACGGAATGCGCCGCGGTGGCCGATGCGCTCGGACATCATGCGAACGACCTGATGATCTCCTCGACCAAGTCGATGCACGGCCACCTGATCGGCGGCACCGGCGCGGTGGAACTGCTCGCCTGCACCATGGCGCTGCGCGAGGGCGTGATCGCGCCGACCATCGGCTACGAGGAGCCGGACCCGGAATGCGCGCTCGATGTGGTTCCCAACGTGGCCCGCGACGCGGAGGTCGACGTGGTCCTGTCCAACGCCTTCGCCTTTGGCGGCCTCAACGCGGTGCTGGCGCTGCGCAAGGTCTGAGGCGCTGTCGGGCATCTTTCCGGATAGCATGACGCTCGAATGAAAACGCCGCCCGGCGAGGGCGGCGTTCGAGATGTCGGATCTGACAGGCGCAGGCCGAGATCAGTTGGCGTTCCCGTTCTGCTGCTCGGCAGTGGCCTTCTCGACCGCGGCCGAGTTCAGCGCGTTGAGTTCGGTAATCGTGCTGAAACCGGCCGTGAAGCCCGTGAGCGACAGGCCGAGGGCCACTGTCTGATCCGGCGCCACCAGCGGGACGATGGCAAGGCTTGCAGCATTGCCGCGCTTGAAGCGCTCGACGTCCTCCTGGGAGAACCCGACGCGGGCCACGCAGCCGCGCTCGGTGCAGAAATTGAACGGGTACTTGCGCCCGGCGCCGCCATCGACCGAGAGCGTGACCTGACCGGTCAACAGGGTCTCGAGCGGCGTCACGATGGTCGCCCCTGCAGCGACCTGGCCGCCGCGGTCGAGGTTGACCAGTTCGATCGTGGACACGGCGTTGCCGGCCTCGTCGCGCAGGACCTGGTGCAACGCGCACGGGTCCGCTTCGAGTGGGGTGCGAATGCAGCGGATTTCCCAGTCGCCCGAGACGTCATGGATGTATGTCTGGCCGAATTCGCTCTCGGTCGCCACCGGCTCACCCATGCTGAGGCCCAGATCGCTGCCTTCGGTCTGCTCCGCCGTCTCGGCGGGGGCCGCATCGGCCGGGGCGTCAGTGGCGGCGTCCTGCGCGAGAGCGGGTATTGCGGCAAGCAATGCAGCCAGCGCCAGGGCGGAAAGACGGGTCTGAAGGATATTGGTCATGTGTGAACTTCGCTTTACGGCTCGAGTTTTGTCCTGCTTCTTTGGCGCCGGATGTAACATGCGGCGTCTCGAGTGTCAGGTGGGAAAGTTGGCCGGGCCATGGTGTGGGGGTGGGTCGGTTGCGGAACCTTGCCGACCCGCGCGCCGTCTGTCTCCACGTAGGGCGGGAAACCGGCGACGGCAAAAAAGGGCCCCTGAGGACCCTTTTCCGGGGCGAACCCCAAACGCATTTTTGCGCTTTTTCTTTACTCCCTGTCGGACGGGCCGACTTGACGGGGGTGACGCTATGATCATTGAAAATGGTGGTCAACAGACAAATTCCGCTTAGACGGTATTTTGATCGATCATGGCGCCCATTCCGATAGTTGATGAAAGAAATGGCGGTGCAGGGAGCGCGATCAGCCCGTCATCTAGTGGGGCAACGCCGGGTGGATCTGTATGCCGTGGAACACCTCGGCTATGGCAAATGCCGGTTAACAGTGTATTTTTCGGTGAAGCTGGCAGGCAGGAGGGCAGGCGATGGATCGGATATTCGTGGGCGGAGGCGGCGAGGGCTACGGCACCGCACAGGACCTGCTGCTCCGCTACGGCAACCGGCACGGGTTGATCGCCGGGGCCACCGGAACCGGCAAGACCGTTACGCTGCAAATCCTGACCGAGGGATTCTCCGCTGCCGGGGTGCCGGTGTTCCTGTCGGATGTGAAGGGCGACCTCAGCGGGCTCGCGGCGGCCGGATCGGCCGAGGCGGGCACACACGCCCCCTTTACCGAGCGGGCCTCGACCATCGGGCTCCTGGATTATGCCTACCAGGCCTTCCCCGTCACCTTCTGGGATCTTTTCGGCGAGAGCGGCCACCCGGTGCGCACCACGGTCGAGGAGATGGGGCCGCTGCTATTGTCGCGGCTGATGGAACTGACCGAGGTTCAGGAGGGCATTCTCAACATCGCCTTCCGGGTGGCCGACGAACAAGGCTGGCCGCTGCTGGACCTGAAGGACCTGCAATCTCTGCTCGTCTGGCTGGGCGAGAACCGCAACGACCTGTCGCTGCGCTATGGAAATATCTCCACCGCTTCGGTGGGCGCGATCCAGCGCCGGCTTCTGGTGCTGGAAACGGAAGGCGGCGCGCAGTTCTTCGGCGAGCCGGCGCTGGCGCTGGACGACCTGTTCCTGACAGACGAGGCCGGGCGCGGGCGGGTCAACATCCTCGCGGCCGACAAGCTGATCGCCTCGCCACGGCTCTATGCGACCTTCCTGCTCTGGCTCCTGAGCGAGCTGTTCGAAAGCCTGCCTGAGGTGGGCGATCCGGATAAGCCGAAGCTCGTGTTCTTTTTCGACGAGGCGCACCTGCTCTTCGACGATGCGCCCAAGGCGCTGGTCGACAAGGTCGAGCAGGTGGCGCGCCTGATCCGCTCAAAGGGCGTGGGCGTATATTTCGTGACCCAGAACCCGGATGACGTGCCCGAAGACGTGCTTGGCCAGCTTGGCAACCGGGTGCAGCACGCGCTGCGTGCCTTCACGGCGCGCGACCGGCGGGCGTTGAAACAGGCCGCCGAGACCTACCGCGACAACCCCGCTTTCGACATCGAACAGGCGATCCGCGAAGTCGGCACCGGTGAGGCGGTGACCTCGTTCCTGGTGAAGAAGGGGATGCCGGGCATCGCGGAGCGGACCCTGATCCGGCCACCGTCCTCGCAGCTCGGCCCGATCGCGCCTGACCTCCGCAAGCAGGTGATGGCGGCGTCGCCGGTGGCGGGCCGCTACGACACCACGCTGGACCGGGAAAGCGCGTTCGAGATGCTGAAGGCACGGACCGAGGCCGCGGCCGCCGAGGCGGAGGCAGCGGAGAAGGCGCAAGATGATCTGTCGGTGGCCATGCGGGAATACAATTCCGCCCGCCGCTACTCCGGCACCCGGGTCGGGCGCTCCACCTCCACGTCCAGCAGCCGATTTTCGCGGAGCGACAGCGTGGCCGAAGCCTTCGCCAAGAGCTTCGCCCGTCAGCTGGGGACGAAGTCGGGGCAGGCCGTGGTCCGCGGCATCCTGGGTGGCTTGTTCAAGGGGCGGTAAGCGCGCGGCCAGGTGTCGGAGCAAAGCACGCCACTCTCGCGGCCTTTGGGAGGCCTCAGGCCTTCCCGGAGCCAGCTGGGCGCTTGGCGTTGCAGCGCCGTCCCAATCAGGGTTGTCCGGCGTCCCTCCTGCAGCCCTTGGGCACGTCCGACGTCGAAGCCGTCCAACGGGGCGCCGGGATCAGGTTCCTTGCCAGGTGCCGCGAAACCGAAAGCTTGATCCCCGCGCGGTCACCAGCAGGCGCCGCAACCGCGAGGAGGTCGAGAACAACTCGGCAGTCAACACGTTGGAGATGGCACTCCAGCGATCTGAGATGCCCATCGGGCCACAGGACCGGGCGCTGTATTCCCCCGCCAGCCGTCGCGATATGTCCGACCATTAGGTGAACCGGCTGCTGGCCCGGGTCGCAGGCCTACCCGTCTTCGCTGTCCTTGCGGTGATACTCCCGGGGCGTGCAATGGGCCCGAACACGCGCTTTCGAACCGGATTTCCGCCGGTACGCCCAGCGGGCTTCTCCGTCGCGGGTGCTTGCCACCCCTTTGGCGGTCAGGCCGCCGCGGCCTTTCGGCAATAGCAGGACGCACGGATCGGGACTGTGGCCCGCGCGGCGGCCTGGTCCAGTTGCTGCCGGATATGGGCGGCTTCGACCCGCTCGCCACGTCGCACGAGGCATTCATGGAGGCCGTGCAGGCTCCAGACATTCCTCGGGTGCTGGCAGGCGCGCGGCAGCGTCTGGTCGAGACCGAGATCGGCCCGGTAAACGGCTTCCGCTTCCGCGTATTGCCCGGCGTCTATCAGCAGGGCCCCGAGGGCGTGGCGGGTTGGCTGCATCCAGCCCCACGGCTCGTCGTAGATGAGCGAGTCGTCGAGGTCCACCGAGCGCCGCAAGTGGGCGAGACCTTCTTCCACCCGTCCGGCCTTATAGGCGACCTCGCCATCCATCATCGCCTCGCCGATCAGCAGAACGTCCTCGCAGGTGTTGTTGAAGACCAACCAATCCTCGGGAACCGCTTTCCGGGCCGCCACTGCAAGCTCGCGTTCGGCTGCCGCCTCCTCGTGCCGCCCGAGATTGGCGAGCGCGATGGTCCGGGCCTGGTGCATGGCGGCGGTCGTGTAGCAATAGAGCTCCCGATCCTCGGGGAACGGCTCGTCGAGCACGGCCTGCCACTGGCCGAAGCGGATCATGACGTGGATTTTCTTGCCGTAGAAGCTCTCGAAGAGCTCCGGCATGAAGCGCACGACCTCGTCCGGCAGCATCCGCATCAATTCCTCTGAGGCTGCGAGCGCCACCTCGGGCTGGCCGAGAAACATCGCCCCATAGGCTTCGAAATGGACGTTGTGAATGCGGTAGACGGTGTAGAAATTCTGTGCGCCGGCATAAGCTTCGTAGGCGCGGTCGACGGCAGCTGCGCGGCGGTTCCGGGAGATCACGTTCTGGTAGTCGCCGCAGAGCAGGTCGATATGGGTCGCCATGTGGACGAGGTGGCCGCTGGCGGGCACAAGGTCGACCAGACGGTCGCCGTGTCGCAGCGCGACTTCCGGGGTCGGCGACATTTCCATCAGGTGAATGTACATGTGCAGCAGGCCGGGGTGGTTCCAGGCGTCGGGATGTTCGCCGAAGGCGCGTTCCAGCGCGTCTTTGGCACGTTCGGTCGTCGCGCCCTCAGCAGGTTTGCCCGTCTTGAGACTCCATAGCAGCCAGGGCGTCCGGTTCATGTGGGCTTCCGCATAGATCGAAACGACATCACGATCGTCGGGGTGGGCGGCATAGACCTTCTCCATCGCTTCGGAGAAGTCGTCGTTCCACGGATCGTAATCCTCGATTGCGGGGTCGGTGGGGAAGCGTTCCGCCAGAGCGGCGATCAGATCATTCTCCACCGCCGAGAGACTTTCGCGCAGCGCCGTGGCCTCAGAGAGCGCCTTGTGGGCCCGGTCCAAGGTGGCCACGCGTTCTTCCGCGTCGAAGAATTCCCAAGGCTTGTTGTAATTGGGGCCGATTGCATAGGCGACGCCCCAATGCGCCATGCCACAGTCCGGATCTGCCGCGATGGCCCGCTCGAAACAGGCGGCGGCTTCCTCGTGGTTGTAGCCATAGAGCCAGACAATCCCCTGGTTGAAAGCGTCCTGTGCCTCGGGGGACGTGGTGGTAACCGGGCGGGCATAGGTGCCCAGATCGAAATGCGTCATGGCCTCTCCTCGGGGTGGGGAGTTGAAATGCGGACACCGCGACCAGTGGTGAAGGAAACAAATTTACCAGGGCAGGGTATCACATCGGGCTGTTTTCGTCAGTGTCCGGCGGCTGCCGCGCGGGGCGCGCACCTGCAGAGGGCGAGGCTCGGGATGCGCCTGGCCCGATCCGGGGGGCAAGGGAAGCTAGGCCGGCGCGGCGATTTCGGTGTGCCGGTGCGCCGTTGCAAAGGCGCGGATCGCGTCGATCGTTCTCTCGATCTCGCTCTTCGGATAGCCGGGGTAGATCGGAAGCAGCACGGTACGCGCGGCAATCTTCTGGGTGTTCGGGCAGTCCCCGTGGAACTCGGCGAAGGCCTGCGTCGCCGCGAGGTTGTGGTAGTATTGCGCTCGCACGTCACGGCCGCTCGCCAGCATGTGGCGCATGAAGGCGTCGCGTCCGTCGAGCTGGACAGGGTAGCTGAGATAGGTGTTGCGCCCGTCGTCGTTCATCGGCGGAAGCCGCAGCCATTCGAGGTCGGACAGCCCGTCATGGTAGAGTTTCGCGTGCTCCACCCGGCGCTGACGGTCGGGCTCGATCGAGGGGAGTTGCATCAGGGCAAGACGCGCCTGCATTGGCGACATCCGGCGCTGGTAGTGCTCCGGAATTTCGTCGCGCCGCTCGATGTAGGATTCCGCGGCAATCGCGCGGTCGACCATCCCGGTTTCCTTTCGCGCATCCAGCCGGACGAGGGGGAAAGTCACGCCCTGAAAGATCAGCGGGGCGGTCATGATGTCGAGCAGCACGGTGGTCGCGGCGCGTCTGACAAGCCGGCCGAGCGGTTCGAAGTCGAAGACGCTCAGGCGGTCGCGCGCCTGTTCGAACAACGCGTCGTTCGACGTGACCAGCATGCCGCCGAAGATGGTGTTGACGTTCTTTGCCCGGCTGAAGCTGAAGATCGCCGCCGCACCGAAGCTTCCCACGGCGCGACCGCCGATCCGCGCGCCCAGCGATTGCGCGCAATCCTCGACAACCGGGACCCCGCGTTCCGTACAGATATCGAGGATCGCTTCGATGTCACAGGAGAGACCGTGGATATGGGTGGCCAGAACTGCCCCTGTCCTTGGGCTCAGGGCCGCGCGCACGGCCTCCGGGCTCAGGTTGCCTGTACTCGGATCGACATCGGCGAACACCGGCACGCCACCGGCCGCCAGCACCATGTTGACCACGTCGTAGATCGTGTAGGGCGACAGCACGACTTCCTGACCGGGGGCGATCATTTCCGACAGCGCGAGATAGATGCCGACGCGTCCTTGCGGCAGGCACAGCGCGTGCCGGGTGCCCTGCATCCGGGCGAAGGCGGCTTCCAGTCGCTGCAGATCCTCCTCGCCCCGATGCGCGCCAAGGCTCAGCGCGTCGGCGACGATGCGTCCGTAGATCGCCGGTGCGCCGTAGGTTCTGGAGCGGGGATAAGGAGAGAGGTGCATCCGTGCCTCCCCTATACGGGCCGTTTGACGCTGCCGGGCCGAACAAGCCGCTTGAATGACAGCGATCCGTGGGCGGACAGGATCTTCGAGGTCCAGATGAGCGAGGGAAGCGGGTCCTTTCGGAAGTACTGGTAGTATGGGCTGTAGCGGCGTTCTCCCGTCTCGCGGTAAGGGCCCCTGTAGTCATCCCAAATCTGACGGAAGGAGTCTTGCGGAAGCGGGTTTTCGGCCGTGCTCCGGCCGAGACGGCGGATCTTGTAGACGCCGTAATCAAAACTGTCGCAGCCGAAGGCGATGGTGTCCTCGATCGGTTTCAGCAGCCGGATTCCGGCCGGCACCTGTGGCACCGACTCGACCGGCTCGCCACGGGCAATCCGCAGCGCGATCAGCGGTTCGTTGATGCCGATTTCGGTGCGCAACCACAGATGGACGCCGAGCCGCGGGTTGATCTCGAGGATCTTGGGCACCCCGTCGCGTTCGTCGACCTTGGCCTGAATGGTGAGGCTTCCCCACCAGCCGATGTGTTTGGCAAGAGCGGCTGCCTGGTCGGCATAGGCATGGCGGTGGGCGGTCCGGAAGGCGCTGCGTCCGGCATGGGACGGCCGGCTGAGGCGTTCCCGCGCATTCACCGGCGTCAGGCAGGACAGCACGCGTCCCGCCTTGTCGACAACGGTGTAGAAACTCAGTGTTTCCGAGCCAGGGATGAACTCCTGGACGATCGGCGCGCCATGGACCTCCCGGAGCTCCTGCACCCGTTTCAGGAGTTCATCGGCGTCCCAGTGGAAGGACATGCCGCGACCACCATTGGTGAAGCGCAGT
The DNA here is from genome assembly GCF_042676185.1 of Tropicimonas aquimaris. Classification (NCBI taxonomy): domain Bacteria; kingdom Pseudomonadati; phylum Pseudomonadota; class Alphaproteobacteria; order Rhodobacterales; family Roseobacteraceae; genus Tropicimonas; species Tropicimonas aquimaris. The sequence goes on from NZ_JBHTJT010000008.1 coordinate 559,951, forward strand.
TTCACGACCCAGGGCGGTGGAAGCTCTGCGACGGCCTCACGCACTGCCGCATCGTCGGTGGCGAGGTAGGTCCGCGGGTGGGGAAAGCCGCTCTCCGCCGCGGCCTGCACCGTGTCGTACTTGTCGAGCGGGCGTCTGACGACCTCGTAATCGGGGACCGGAACGGTGACGCCGATCCTGGCGAGCCGGTCCCGATTCTTGGAAAAAACGTAGACCCAAGCGTCGTTTGTGGGAAAAACCGTGTCGATCCGCTCGGTCTGGCAGATCTCCTCGATCCTCTGGATGAAGGCTTCTTCCCGATCCGTGTTCTCCGGTCCGATCCGGCCATGGAACCAGTCGTCCTCCGGGTCAGGCACCTCGTAACGGCGGTCGACGAGACGGGAATAGGCGGCGTGACAGGTCGGCCAGACCCCGAGCGGACGCTTCCCGGAGGTGGTTGCAACGACATGTTCTGCATGAGGCCTGAGCGCCCGCAATGTCGCGTAGGCCTGAGCAACCCGGCAATTCGTTACCATCAAACGCATTGCAATCCCTTTTGGGCCCTTGCCCGCTACTCTGCACCGGTCCTTTGCCAGCGTGCCAGACCGAAAGGCCGCCAGGCAAGACAGGTGGCAGCATTTTGTGTAGACGTGGTGCAGGGCGCGAGGAGAAGAGTGACATGATGAGTTGGCAGGAATTCACCGTCGGATGCTCGGCAGCGGCACGCAGGAGGGCTCCCGTCGAAGGCACCGCCGATCAATCCGGCCTCGCGGTGCCGCCCGTAGTTTTTCGGGCCATCAATGCGTCTGCCGCGTGTCTCATCTTCGCGGTGTCCACGCTGTTCCCGACCGCAGTCTCTGCAGCGGAAGATTGCAGCGCGCTGGAGGGAGAGACGATCCGCTGGATCGTTCCCTATTCCGCGGGCGGCGGTTACGACACCTATTCGCGGCTGATCGAACCGGTTCTGGAGCGGCACCTCGGCGCGGAGATCGCGGTCGTGAACATGCCCGGCGCTGGTGGCATGGTCGGGGTCAAGTCGATCCGGGCCCAGAAGCCGGACGGCAAGACGCTCGGGTTTATCAACGCAAGCGGGTTGCTGGTGGCGCAACTGAGCGATCAGGACGGCGTGCCGAGCGTCACCGAGGATTTTTCCGTGCTGGCGCGGGTAACGCGAGACCAGAACGTCTGGCTGGTCAACGCCGAGAGCGACATTCGGGTTAACGAGGCCGGGGCTTTCGTCGGCGGCAGCGAACCGCTGCTGTTCGGGGTGACAGGCGTCGGCTCTGGCGACTGGTTCACGATCACGATCGCCAAGGCGCTGCTCAAGCTGAACGCGGATTTTCTGGCCGGTTACGACGGCAGCAAGGAAGCCGTCCTGGGGCTCGTGCGGGGCGAGTTCGACATCATGGACGTCTCCTGGGGATCGGCGATCGCGCCAATCGAGAATGGCGAGTTGAAGCCCGTGCTTCAGGTCACCGGCGCGCCGATCTCCGATCACCCTTCGCTCGAGGGCGTGCCGGTCGTCGGCGGGCCCGACGGGGCGGCGAGGCGCCGCGCCGTGGCGATGGGCGAGGATCCGGAGGTGACCGTCGGACTGATGGATGCACTGGTGGAGATCCTTCAGGCCGGGCGCATCGTCGTGGCGCCTGCCGGACTTCCGGAGCAGTTTCGGGCCTGCCTTGAAGACCGCGTGCACCTGGCTCTGAACGATCCCGAGTTCATTGCCGCGGCCGAGAAAGCGCGGCGACCGCTCGATACCGGCCGCGGACAGGACGCCGCCCAGCGGCTGTCCGCCGCCGAAGCGCTCCTGCCCGATCTGCGCGCCCTGATTGAAGGGTCCGAGTGATCCTTTGAACGGCATCCTCGATTCCGCGCTGGAGGGATTGCGGCTCGTCTTCGCGTGGCCGAACCCGATCTATCCGATCGCGGGCACCCTTCTGTCGATGGTCTTTGCCTTCCTGCCGGGACTGAACGGCGTCACCTTGATGGCCATCGCCATCACCATGACCCTGTCCTGGGATCCGGTGCAGATCGTTCTGATTTTCGGCGCCTTCGTGGGAGGGGCGACATTCATGGGGTCGATCACATCGATCCTTTTCAACGTGCCGGGATCTGCGCCGAATGCTGCAACCCTGATCGACGGTCATCCGATGGCCGAAGCCGGCAAGGCTCGGACCGCCATCGCCTGCGCTGCCTCGTCCTCGGCGCTCGGCTCGACCTTCGGGGTTCTGGTGCTTCTGGCGTTGCTGCCCTTCATGCGACCGCTGATCCTTTCCTTCGGCCCGCCGGAGTTCCTGTTGCTGGCGATCTGGGGGCTGTCGATGGTCTCCATGCTGAGCGGGGGATTGTCGGCCAAGGGCATCGCCATGACGGGGCTCGGGCTTCTGCTTGCATTCATCGGCGCGAGCCCATTGTCAGCGTCCGACCGGTTTACGCTGGGGACGGATTACCTGGTGGACGGGCTGCCGATCATCCCGGTGCTGCTGGGCCTCTTTGCGATCTCGGAGGCGATCCACCTGTCGCAATCCGATCGCAGCACGATTTCCGGTCGGCTGAAGGCCGAAGACCTCTCGGGCAGTGTGTTGGAAGGATGCCTGGCGCCGCTCCGGCATGGCTGGCTCACCCTGCGCTGCTCCGCGATCGGGACGATCGTCGGGATCGTGCCTGGGATCGGTGGAACCGTCGCGAGCTACGTGGCCTACGGGCACGCGGTCCAGAGCGCGCAGGACAAGGAGAGGTTCGGCAAGGGGGATATCCGCGGCGTCATCGCTCCCGAAGCTGCCAGCGACGCCAAGGATGGCGGCTCGCTCTTCCCCGTGCTGGCCTTCGGGATACCGGGCAGCGAAGGGACCGTGCTCCTGCTCACGGCCCTCATGGTCCACGGCATCGTCCCGGGCCGGGCGCTGCTCGACGACCAGCTTCCGCTGGTCTTTGCGCTGGTCTGGTCGCTGTTCTTCTCGAACTGGCTGACGTCGATCCTCGGCGTGGCGATCTCCGGTCAACTGGCGCGGATCACCCTCATCCAGACCCGGTTTCTCGTGCCGCTGATCCTCGCGCTTGTCGCGGTGGCGGCGATGGTCAACCGGGCGCGCGCCGAGGACCTGATCCTTGCCGCCGTCTTCGGGCTGTTCGGCTATGCGCTCAAGATCTACCGATGGCCCCGCGTGCCGCTGGTAATTGCGCTTGTGCTGGGAGGCATGTTCGAGACCAACCTCCACCTGACCCTGCGGCTCTATTCGCTCGGGCGCATCGATCTGTTCGATCGTCCGGTCGCGATCTTGCTGCTGCTCCTGCTGGTGGCGACGTTCGCGGCGCCGCTCGTCGGGAGGCGGCGCCTGCTCTCCATTGCGAGGCTAAAATGAGGTTGAGCGGTCACCTGGCCTTCATCCTGCTGATGATGGCCGCAACCTTTGGGTTCTTCGTCCTGTCGACCAGTCTGCCGGTCGAAACCCGGCGGGCGCCAATGATCGTGGTTATTCCTACCTTCGTATTGCTCGCCTGGGAACTGCTGCGCGAGTTACGGGCCGAAGAGTCCATTCGGATAAGGCTGAGCAACCCTGGCGCTCTTGCGTGGCTTCTCGGGTTTGTCGCGGTCTGCCAGGCCATCGACGGCGTGGTGGCGATCCCTGTCTTCCTGCTGCTGGCGTTTCGATACTGGGCCCGGGCGAACTGGACGGTGAGCCTCGGCGCTGCCGTTGGCGTCTTTGTCCTCCTGCGGATTTCCTTTCCGAGCGGGCTTGCGCATCCGCCCCTGTTCTAGCCCCCACGCAGCGCGGGGGCACCCTTCCACAGCGCACCGGCTACCGGCGCGATGGCCAGGGTAAAGAGGGCCAGCGCGCCGGCGAATGCGGCAGGCGATGTCGTGGGCACAAGCCAAAGAACAAGGTGGACGGCAGCCAAACACCAGAACACCGGAAGCATGGTCCTTGCCGCCCGAAGTGCCGCGCGCGCGCGCCGATCGTCTTCCGAGACAAGCACCATGACCGCGCAGGCATGCAGGCTGTGCGTGATCAGCGCTGCGAGCGCGACCTGTGAGAGGTCACCGCCCCGGAGCAGGAGCGCGTAGGACAGTGCGACGTTCAGAGCGATCCCGGCGAGGCTCAGAAACGGCAGCACCGCCTGCTGTCCCCGGGCGACCACCCCAAGGGTCGCGAGGATCGACAGTCCGTGCAGGGCGGCAACGAAGAGATACATGCGGGTGACCGGGATCGCGCCGGTGAACTCGGGTGCAAAGGCTACGACGGCCGGGCCGATGACCAGAGCGAAATACCCGCAGATGATGGGGATGTAGAACGAGAATCCGGTCAGGACGCGGTGCATCTGTCCGGCATCGGGAGCACCGCCCTCCGCCGTGTCCGTGCGTCGATAGATGTCGGGCAGGATGACCGTCCGCGTGACGTTGGCGAGGTTCTGGCCGATCTCGGCCGCGGCAATGGCGAACCCGTAGAGGCCGAGCGCCTCGACCCCGAGAAAAGCTCCGACGACCATCCGGTCCGAGAAGCTGAAGCTCGCCAGAAGCAGTCCCGAGAGGGTCACCGGAAAGCCGACCCGGATCATCGCGGCTGAACGTTGCCCGTCCCAGACCGGCGGCAGGGGCCGTCCCCGGAAGAAGAGGAGCGCGCCTGCAAGAAAGCCGACAAACATGCCGGCGAAGGCGCCGGTCAGGCCGAACCAGTAGGCCAGAAGAACGACCAGCACCGCCTGCAGAAGTCCGACGATGATCTCCAGCCGCGCAAGGTCTCGCAATGCACCCGCGCCCCGGAGATATGTGCTGCCGAGGATCCACAGCCGGTTGACCAGGATGATCGCGCCCACGGCGAGCAAGGCCGTGGCTGCCGGACCGTCGGTCCAGAGCAACCCGGCTCCGACGGCAAGGAGTCCAAGGGGCACGAAGATCGCCAGCACCAGCGCCACACCCGCCTTGCCCCAACCTTCCGGATCCTTGTCGCTGGCGACGCTGAACTCGAGACCCCGCTGCATGCCGAGGCCGGCAAACGACAGGTAGCGCAGGATGATCCGGAAGAGGAGCCAGACGCCAAAGGCCTCGGCGCCGAGGATCGACGCCAGTGCGATGCCGCGGACGGATGTCAGTGCATCGACGGCCCCTCGCGCGGCGCCGTAACCGATGAGCCGCTTCGTCATCGGGCGTCTTGTCATGGCTGGGCCCGTTCCGCGGCGACGGGGAGCGGGGGCGGGGCTCTCTCGGTCATCTCCCGGCACTCCTTCTGAAACCCGGACGCGGATATCGACATGGCACCGGGTCGCCAGTCTGGCCGGAATACGCTGAACTCCCGCGGAAACTCCGAGGAAAGGCTACCAGATCACTTCAATCAGGCAAGTGTCGAGGGCGAACCTGCAGGCTCTGTGCAGCAGCTCGGCATTGGCCTAACCACTGATGAGGTCGGAGCGGTGGGATGTCGGTGGGCCTGTGTCGCTCAGCGCTCCCGCGAGATCGCATTGCACGCCGTTGGCCGCGCCGGAAAGGAATCGCCGCCGCCGACCGGAACAACGAGGGGTTCGCGATGTTGGAGAAGGCGCAGATCGCGGGGTGGCGGCACGGTGTTCCGGAGCCGGATTGTCGGGTTCGCCCCCACGATCATCGACGCGAAACATGGGGCAGGGCGGTGCCACGCCCCATGCGCTCGGCTGGTTTCAAAGCTTGCGAATCCTGAGCCGGGTGAGCCGGTTCTGCTCCCGCGCCACCACTTCGAAGCGGAAGCCGTGGAAGGAGAACACCTGTCCCTGGGTCGGGATCGTCTGGGCCTCGTGGATTACGAGGCCGGCCACGGTGTTGGCTTCCTCGTCGGGCAGGTTCCAGTCTTTGGCGCGGTTGAGGTCGCGGATCGTCATGGCGCCGTCGACAAGGAAGTCGCCGCTTTCCGTGCGGCGGATCGGGTGTTCGGCATCGACGTCGAACTCGTCGGTGATCTCGCCCACGATCTCCTCGAGAATGTCCTCGAGCGTGATCAGCCCCTCCAGCGCGCCGTATTCGTCGACGACGAGCGCGAAGTGGGTGTGACGGCGCAGGAACTGGCGCATCTGGTCGTCGAGCGTGGTCGTCTCGGGCACGAAGTAGGGCGCCTTGGCGATGGTCATCACGTCGAACTTGGCCAGCGCGTTGTCGAAGGAGCCGGAGTCGCGGATCAGCTTCTCCAGCGCCCGGAGCAGGTCCTTGGCGTGGATCACGCCGACGATGTTTTCCTGCTCGCCGCGGTAGACGGGCAGGCGGGTGTAGGCGGAAGCCAGCACCTGGCTTACGATTGTCTCGGGCTCGGCTTCGGCATCGATCATCTCGATCTGGGAGCGGTGCAGCATGATCTCCTCGACCATACGGTCGCCGAGATCGAGTGCGCCAAGCAGGCGATCGCGATCTTCCTTGTGGACGACGCCTTCGGAGTGGCCAATCGCCAGCGCGCCCACGATCTCCTCGCGGACGCTCAGCATCGAATCCGGATCGACGCGCATGCCGAACACCCGCAATACGCCGCGTACGATGACGCGTACCGCGCTGACGGCGGGCGAAAGCAGCGTGATGATGGGCGCGATAAGCGGCGCGCTGCGTTCGGCCGCGCGTTCCGGGTCGTTGATCGAGTAGGTCTTTGGCAGCACCTCGGAGAAGATCAGAACGAGGAGGGTCATGACCAGCGTCGCGAGCGCGATGCCGCCGTCGCCGAAAGCTCGTGTAAAGGTGGCCGTGGCCAGCGACGTCGCCAGGATGTTGACGAGGTTATTGCCCAGCAGGATGCCGCCGATCAGCCGCTCGCTGTCTTCTTTCAGGGTCAGCGCCGCCTTGGCGCCCTTGCTTCCCTTGTCGGCCATGGAATGCAGCCGGCCGCGGGAGGCAGCGGTGAGCGCGGTCTCGGAGCCGGAGAAGAATCCGGACAGGATCAGCAGGACGAAGATCGCACCTGCGGTGATCCAGAAGGTGGCGTCGAGTGTGGTGGCGGTATCCATCTGTAACTCTCAGGAGGGGGGCAGCGCCATCATATGAGCGTATCGGCTACTGGTCGCAAGGGATGGCGCTGCGGCTTAGACGCCGACCTCGAGTTCGAGCCCGCCTGCATGGACGATCTGGGGCATGTCGAAAACCAGATGGACCAGCCGAACCTGCCCCTTGGGCTCGTGCCACTTGACGTTATCGCCGTCGACCAGGGCGCGGGCCGCGAAGATCCCGTCGCAGGGCGCGCCGACGGCCCGGCGGAGCACAACCCGCTGGTCGGGTGGCAGGAGCACGAAGTTTTCCGGGCGGGCGCGGCCGAGCGTCGTGGGGGCGATCCGGACCATGGGGCCGTGGTGCTCGACCACGTGCAGGGCGCGAAGCAGCGCCGAGCCGCGTCCACGGGCGATGATGCGGTCGCCCGGCTCAAGGTACTCGGCCAGCACCGCGCCGTCGAACGTGTAGAGCGGGATCGATCCGGTAATGCCGGTTTCGAGTCCCGCAGCCGCATGCGGCGGGGGCGGCAAGTTGCGCGCGGCCGACCCGCCAAGGAATGAGAAATTCATGTTTCCGCCCGATCTGTCTTTGCCTGACACGTGTTTTTCGTGCGATTCTAGTGCCGTGGAGGCTTTGCCGCTAGGTCAGGCGAAGGATTTCGCGCAACCGTTGCAAGGATGTTTTTTATCCTCGCATCTGGCCGACACCCTTGCTAGAAGGGCGCGAATTTGGAACGGGCGGCTGCGGCGCTGACAAGGGCCCGCAGTCGTTCCGGTTTCAAGGCGGATGTGGCGGAACTGGTAGACGCACCAGATTTAGGTTCTGGCGCCGCAAGGCGTGGGGGTTCGAGTCCCTTCATCCGCACCAAAGGCGTTCTGGACGAAACGCCCGTATCGCTGGGGTCGCGAGACCGGACGGCAGGGGATCGCAGAGATCGCCCCCGCCGAACGGAGGTCCCGGTGGCGCTGCGGGTGACACCAATGTGAGAAGGAAAGAGAAGAGCCATGCAGGTCACCGAGACCCTGAACGAAGGCCTCAAGCGCGGGTATCAGATCACGATCACCGCCGACGAACTGGAATCCAAGGTCAACGAGAAGCTGACCGAGGCCCAGCCCGAGATCGAAATGAAAGGTTTTCGGAAGGGCAAGGTGCCGATGGCGCTGCTCAAGAAGAAGTTCGGCACCCAGCTGCTGGGCGAGGCCATGCAGGAGGCCGTCGACGGCGCGGTGAGCGAGCAGCTCGAGCAGAGCGGCGACCGTCCGGCCATGCAGCCCGAGATCAAGATGGAAGGCGAGAACTGGAAAGAGGGCGACGACGTCGTCGTCTCCATGGCCTACGAGAAGCTGCCCGAGATCGAGCAGCCCGACCTGTCGACCCTGACCCTCGAGAAGATGGTGGTGAAGGCTGACGACGAGGCCGTCGAGGAGGCTCTGTCCGGCCTGGCCGAGCAGGCGAAGAACTTCGAGGATCGCGCCGAGGGCGAGACCGCGGAGTCCGGCGACCAGGTAACGATGGATTTCGTTGGCCGCGTCGATGGCGAGGCGTTCGAAGGCGGCTCCGCCGAGGACTTCCCGCTGGAGCTCGGCTCCGGCCAGTTCATCCCCGGCTTCGAAGAGCAGCTGGTTGGCGTGAAGGTCGGTGACGAGAAGGTCGTCGAGGTGTCCTTCCCGGAGGAATACGGTGCGTCGCACCTGGCCGGCAAGGCCGCCGAGTTCACCTGCACCATCAAGGCGATCAAGGCACCCGCCGCGCCCGTGCTGGACGATGACTTCGCCAAGCAGTTCGGCTCCGAGAGCCTGGACGCGCTGAAGGACCAGATCCGCGAGCGGCTCGAAGCCGAATACGCCGGCGCGGCCCGCGCCGTGATGAAACGCAGCCTGCTGGACAAGCTGGACGATCTGGTTTCCTTCGAGCTGCCGCCGACCCTGGTGGACGCCGAGGCCAAGCAGATCGCCCACCAGCTCTGGCACGAGGAAAACCCGGACGTGCACGGCCACGACCACCCGGAGATCGAAACCACCGACGAGCACACCAAGCTCGCCGAGCGCCGCGTGCGCCTTGGCCTGCTGCTCGCCGAGCTGGGTACCAAAAACGAGATCCAGGTCTCCGACGCCGAGATGACTCAGGCGATCCTCAACCAGGCGCGCCAGTACCCGGGCAAGGAGCGCGAGTTCTTCGAGTTCGTTCAGAAGAACCAGCAGGTTCAGCAGCAGATCCGCGCGCCCCTGTTCGAGGACAAGGTCGTCGACTACATCTTCGAACTGGCCACGGTCGAGGATGTCGAGGCCGACAAGGACGCGCTGAAGGCCGCCGTCGAGAAGCTCGACGAGGAGTGATTGCCGGCTCGAACCGGACAGAGGACAGGGCCGCCCGTCGGGGCGGCCTTTTTCGTTGCCAATCCAGTGATTGATGCCGGCAAGCCGCACCTTGTCGGCGGCACGCCTGGCCGACTTGCCACGCGTGGCCGCCAGGACGCAGACTGGATGGCGCGAGGTAACGAGAAAGGGTCCGGATGCGACCTTCCAACCTGTTCGCGGCAGCGGCGCTTGGCGCGGGGATCGTCGGCGTGACGCTCTACCAATGGGGCCAGCCACCGATCTGCAACTGCGGAGAGGTCAAGCTCTGGGTCGGTTCGGTGTTCTCGCCGGAGAACTCACAGCATATCGCCGACTGGTACACGCTGTCCCATATCGTGCACGGGATGCTGGTGGTGCTGCTCGGGCGGTGGCTGTTCCCCCGCGCGGGGATCGTTCCGATTATGGCTGTCGCGGTGGTGACCGGTGTCGCCTGGGAACTGGTCGAGCATACCGATTTCGTCCTCAACAAGTTCAGGGACACCACGCTGTATCGGGACTATCTCGGCGATACCGTGCTCAACGCGGTCTGCGACTATCTCTGGATGATGGGCGGTTTCGCACTCGCCTGGGCGGTTGGCCAGCGGCGGACGCTGGTGCTGATCGCAGGCCTCGAGATCCTTTCCGCGGCGATCGGGCGGGACAGCCTCGCGCTGACGACCCTGATGCTCGTCTATCCGGTCGAGGCAATCGAGCAATGGCAGCAGGAGGTCAATCCGAACGCGGTGCCAGCGGCGCAATAGGGCCTCGTTGTCGCGGGACGCTCGCGGCACTGGCAAAATGCCGAGACAATCCCGATATTTGGAGTTGGTCGGCCATGGGCCGGCGGTCACGACCAACGGAGCGGGACGAAAGATGGATCCCTATGAAGCCCTTGGGGTGAGCAAGACGGCGAGCGCGGCCGAGATCAAGAAGGCCTACCGCAAGATCGTCAAGGAAAGCCATCCCGACATCAACCCGGGCGACAAGGCCGGGGAAGCGCGGTTCAAGGCGGCGGCCGCGGCCTATGATCTGCTGAAGGACCCGGAGAAGAGGGCGCGGTTCGACCGCGGCGAGATCGACGCATCCGGGCAGGAACGCCCCGAGGCTAATTACTACCGCAACTATGCCGGTGCGCGGGACAATCCCTATCGGGGCGGCCAGCGGTTCGACGATTACGAGGACCTCTCGGACTTCTTCTCGGATTTCATGCGCAGCCAGCGGGGCGCACGGGGCGGGGCAGGGCACGACCACATGCACGGATTCCATTCTGACGGAGAAGATCTGCGGTATCGGCTGGAGGTGCCCTTCATGGACGCCGCGCTTGGCGGGACCACCCGGATCACGCTGCCAGACGGCAGTGCGCTGCAGGTCCAGATCCCGCGCGGCATCGCCGACGGCCAGACGATCCGCCTGAAGGGCAAGGGCGGCGCGCCGGTCGGCAAGGGACGGCAAGGGGATGCGCTGGTGACGGTCTCGGTGGCGCCGCACAAGGTTTTCACCCGGGAGGGCGACACGATCCGCGTCGTCCTGCCGATCACCATCGACGAGGCGATCCTCGGCGGCAAGGTCGAGGTGCCGACGATCAGCGGCCCGGTCAACCTGACGATCCCGAAGGGCGCGAGTTCAGGCCAGGTGCTGCGCCTTCGCGGCCGGGGGATTGCGCCGCGCGGGCGCGAGGAGCGGGGCGATCAGCTGGTCGAGCTGAAGATCGTCTCGCCGCCCAGGGTCGACGACGAGCTGGCCAGCTTCTTCGAAGGCTGGAAGCAGAAGCATTCCTACGATCCGCGCAAGGGAATGAAGACATGACCACGATCTACACCGAAGAGCAGATCATCGCCGAGGTACCCGGGCTCGACCGGGCGTTGCTGATGCGGTTCGTGGAAGCGCGGATCGTGGTGCCACTCGAGGCGCCGGCGCGGCCGGGGCCGGTGTTCGGACAGATCGACGTGGCGCGACTGCAGCTGGCCTGCGACCTCTGCGAGAGCTTCGACCTTGAGGACGACGCGCTGGAATTGCTGCTCCGGCTGGTCGACCAGCTTCATGGTGTGCGGGCCGAGCTGCATGCGCTGGTCGACGCGCTGGAGGCGTTGCCGGTTGAGCACCGGCGGCCGATCGAGGAACGGATGCGGCGCACGCTTTCCGGTTAAGCTGGCACGATATGCAACGAAAAAGGGCCGCCCCGAGGGACGGCCCTTTGTCTGTTCGCGGCAGGGCCGGAGGATCAGTCCTCGATCGGGTCCTGGGGCGCTTCTTCGGCGGTCGCGCCGCGCAGGTCGTCGTCGTCCGACGCGGCGGAGCCGATGTCGTCGAAGAGCTCCGCGATCTCGAATTCGGCGGCTTCTTCCTCTTCCTGGGCGAGTTCCTGGATGGACTTGCCGGAAGCCTGAAGCTCGGCCTCTTCCTCGGACCGGGCGACGTTCAGAACGATCGTCACGTCGACCTCGGGGTGGAGGTTCACATGCACATCGTGCAGGCCGAGTTCCTTGATCGGACGGGACAGGGCGACCTGCTTCTTGTCGACCGAAAAGCCGTTTGCGGTGGCTGCTTCGGCAGCGTCACGCGGGGTGACCGAGCCGTAGAGCGCGCCGGAATCGGAGGCCGAGCGAATCACGATGAACTGCTGACCGTCGAGGGTCGCGGCCAGCTTCTCGGCTTCGGCCTTTGTCTCGAGGTTGCGGGCTTCGAGCTGGGCTTTCTCGGCTTCGAAACGGGCCTTGTTGGCCTCCGAAGCGCGAAGGGCCTTGCCTTGCGGCAGCAGAAAGTTGCGAGCAAAGCCGTCCTTTACGGAGACGACTTCGCCCATCTGGCCAAGCTTGGCCACGCGTTCCAGAAGGATAACGTCCATGGGTCTTGCTCCTTACTTTACGGCGTAGGGCAGCAGGGCCAGGAAACGGGCGCGCTTTATGGCACGGGCCAGCTCACGCTGCTTCTTGGCCGAGACGGCGGTGATGCGGGAGGGCACGATCTTGCCGCGCTCGGAGATGTAGCGCTGCAGAAGACGGGTGTCCTTGTAATCGATCGCGGGCGCATTGTCGCCGGAGAACGGGCAGACCTTGCGGCGGCGGAAAAACGGTTTTGCGGCCATAGGTTACAATCCTTTCCTGATGTCTGAGATCAACGGCGCTCGCGGCGGCGCTCTTCGCGCTCGTCACGTTTCTGCATCTGCACCGACGGGCCTTCGCCGTGCTCGTCCACCTTGATGGTGAGGACGCGCATCACGTCGTCATGCAGCCGCATCAGGCGCTCCATTTCCTGCACGGCCGGCGCCGGGGCGTCGGTCTTGAGGAAGGCGTAGTGGCCCTTGCGGTTCTTGTTGATCTTGTAGGCCATGGTCTTGACGCCCCAGTACTCCTGGTCGACGACCTTGCCACCGTTGTCGGAAAGAACGGTCCCGAAGTGCTCGATCAGCCCCTCGGCCTGCGCGTTGGACAGATCCTGGCGCGCAATGAAGACATGCTCGTAAAGCGGCATGCGTGCTCCTGTCATTTCTAAAGCGGCCTTCATAGGTCGGGCGTCTGGCTCCGCAGCCCGTCCACGAGAGGTGCCGCTGGTCACGATTGTGGTGCGGAGATGGGCGCTGTTACGCCAAACCGGGTATCAAGGCAAGGCGTTTGCCGCAGGTTCTGCGGGGAGGCGCCGACGCGGAGGGCCAGGGATCAGAAATGCACCTTGGGTTCGTCGGGTTGTCCGGCGGCGACGGCCAGAAGTCCGCCGATGAGGCAGAAGCCGATGGGGAACATGGTGAAGACGCCGAAGCCGAAGGCGAAATACATAAGGGCGCCGGCTGTCAGCATCATCAGTCCACCCCAGAGCGCGCGGGCCCGGGCCATCGCGCCGCCGGCGATCGCCAGCAACGGCGCGAGGAAGCTTGCGGTGCGCAGCAATTGGGGATTGTCCACCGGCCCGAATATCTCGCCCACTTCGGAATGCGCCCTGAGCACTTCAGTATATCCGAAGCCGAAGAAGCCGATGATCATGGCGATCAATCCGCCGATCAGGCCAAGGGTCAGGGCGGCGTTGCGCATGAGGGTCTGTCTCCTGACGTCCACGACGTCGTTATTGTGCGATCTTTCTTTCGAGATAGGGGCTTGGCCACGCCGGGATCAAGGGTGGTCCGATCTCGTGCGACTTGCTGGCCATCCGGCTTTGCTTGTGGGCAGGAGCGCATGAGGCTAAACGGGCGCAACGTAAACGAGAGACTTGGGAGAGCGCTCATGAGCAGGGCATTCGTTTTTCCGGGGCAGGGTGCCCAGGCGATCGGCATGGGGAAAGACCTGGCCGAGGCCTATCCGGCGGCGCGGGCCGTGTTCGACGAGGTGGACGAGGCGCTCGGCGAAAAGCTGTCCGACCTGATCTGGAACGGCGACATCGAGACGCTGACGCTGACCGAGAATGCGCAGCCGGCGCTGATGGCGATGTCGCTGGCGGCGATCCGGGCGCTGGCCTCTGAGGGCGTTGGAGTCGAGAGCGCAGCTTTCGTGGCGGGGCATTCGCTGGGTGAATACTCGGCGCTGGCCGCGGCAGAGGCGCTGAGCGTGACCGATACCGCGCGGCTGCTCCGGACCCGGGGCAAGGCGATGCAGCAGGCCGTCCCGGTCGGCGAAGGCGCAATGGCGGCCGTGCTCGGGCTGGATCTGGCCGCGGTGCAGGCGGTGGCGCAGGAGGCTGCGCAGGGAGATGTCTGTGCGGCGGCAAATGACAACGATCCCGCGCAGGTCGTGGTGTCCGGCACCAAGGCCGCGGTGGAGCGGGCGGTCGAGATCGCCAAGGGCAAGGGCGCCAAGCGGGCGCTGCTGCTGCCGGTCTCCGCACCGTTCCATTGCTCCCTGATGCAGCCAGCCGCCGAGGTGATGGCGGAGGCGCTGGCGCAGGTGGACATCAAGGCGCCGAAGGTTCCGGTGGTGGCGAACGTGCGCGCCGAGGCGGTGCATGACCCCGCCGAGATCCGGGCGCTGCTGGTCGAGCAGGTGACGCATTCGGTGCGCTGGCGGGAATCCATTCAGTGGATGGCCGGTCATGGTGTCGACGAGATCTGGGAGATCGGGGCCGGTAAGGCGCTGAGCGGGATGGTCCGCAGGATCGAGAAGTCGGTCGCTGTTCGGGCGATCGGGGCGCCGAAGGATGTTGCCGAGGCGGCAGCCGCCGTCTGAGAACCCGAGCCCGGGGGTTTTGTACCCCCGGACCCCGGTAGGGTATTTTTTGACAGAAGAAGGTGCGACGGCGCCGGAAGAGAGGAAGCGGATGTTTGATCTGACAGGGAAGACGGCGTTGGTGACCGGCGCTTCGGGCGGGATCGGCGGAGCGATTGCCGCGGCGCTGCACGGTGCGGGCGCGACGGTGGGGCTTTCGGGCACCCGGGTAGAGCCGCTGGAGGCGTTGGCCGCCGAGCTGGGCGAGCGGGCGCATGTCCTGCCCTGCAACCTTGGCGATGCCGAGGCCGTCGAGGCACTGCCGAAGCAGGCGATCGAGGCGATGGGCGGGCTCGACATCCTGGTGAACAACGCCGGGATCACCCGCGACCAGATTTTCATGCGGATGTCGGACGAGGAATGGGCGCAGGTGATCGAGGTCAACCTGACCTCGACGATGCGGCTCTGCCGGGCGGTGATGCGGCCGATGATGAAGAAGCGGTGGGGGCGGATCGTCAACATCTCGTCCATCGTCGGCGCCACGGGCAACCCGGGACAGGTGAACTACGCCGCCTCCAAGGCCGGCATGATCGGGATGACGAAGTCGATCGCCTACGAGGTCGCGAGCCGGGGAATCACCGCAAACGCGGTGGCGCCGGGCTTCATCGCCACCGCGATGACCGACAAGCTGACGGACGACCAGAAGTCGGCGATCAACGCGAAGATCCCGGCCGCGCGCATGGGAACGCCCGAGGAAATCGCGGCGGCCGTGCTGTATCTTGCCAGCCCCGAAGCGGGCTATGTCACTGGGGCAACGCTGCATGTGAATGGCGGAATGGCGATGATCTGAAGCCTGCTGCAGACCGGTATTGCGGACTGCGGACTTGCGCTGAACAGCGGCTTTGCCCATGTTGCCGGGAAGTGGTCCGGAGGCTGTGCGGACGGCAAGTTCCCCTCAAGGGCAAGGCGTTTGCATTTGCAGGGGAACGTGCTAAAGGCGGCACAGTTTTCGGCCCGGGGCCCGTCCGTGGGACGGGTCGGGAAGATGCCCCGCGCCTGACGGGGACGAGCTGCCCCCGCAGAGGGGGCGACAACTTAAGAAGCCCGAGCGGGCGCGGACAAGAACGGGGCAGCAAGCCCCAACGCATGAGGAAGTGACATGAGCGACATCGCGGATCGCGTGAAGAAGATTGTGGTCGAGCACCTGAGCGTCGACGAGGACAAGGTGACCGAGAGCGCGTCGTTCATCGACGACCTGGGCGCCGACTCGCTGGACACCGTGGAGCTGGTGATGGCCTTCGAAGAAGAGTTCGGCATCGAGATTCCGGATGACGCGGCCGAGACCATCCAGACCTTCGGCGACGCGGTGAAGTTCATCACCGAAGCCGCCTGACTGCACTCCGGCTCGACATTTGTTCGAACCGTTTGGCGCTTCCGGATGGAGGCGCCATTTCTCTTTCTGACTGTCTTCGGTTAGGGGATCGGCGGTGCGCCGCTGAACGGGGCGCGTGGTTTTGGCCGCGGCCTCGGATTGTTGCGCCGCCAGAGCGGCGCGTGTATCACCCCCCGAAAGACAACAATACACCAAGGTGCACGACATGCGGCGAGTGGTAATCACCGGTCTGGGAATGGTCAGCCCCCTGGCTTGCGGCGTCGAGGAGACCTGGAGCCGCCTGCTGGCCGGCGAATCCGGCGCGGGCCCGATCACGCGGTTCGACCCGGCCAGGGTCACGACCAAGTATGCCTGCGAGGTTCCGCAGGGCGACGGTAGCAACGGAACATTCAATCCCGACGACTGGATGGAGCCGAAGGAACGCCGGAAGGTCGACGATTTCATCCTGTTCGCGATGGCGGCGGCCGACCAGGCTGTGCGTGACGCCGGCTGGACGCCCGAGGACGAGGAGGGCCGTCTGCGCACCGGGGTCATGATCGGCTCGGGCATCGGCGGGCTGAGCAGCATTGCCGATACGGCGATCCTGATGAACGAGAAGGGCCCCCGGCGGGTCTCGCCGTTCTTCATCCCCGGTTCGCTCATCAACCTAGCAAGTGGTCAGGTGAGCATTCGCCACGGCTTCAAGGGACCGAACCACTCCGTGGTCACCGCCTGTGCGACCGGCGCCCATGCCATCGGCGATGCGGCGCGGCTGATCGCGCTGGACGACGCGGACGTGATGGTCGCGGGCGGGGCGGAAAGCTCGATCTGCGAGATCGGGATTGCCGGTTTCAACGCCTGCAAGGCGCTCTCCACGAAGCGCGGAGACGATCCGAAGAGTGCGAGCCGCCCCTGGGATTCCGAGCGGGACGGCTTCGTCATGGGCGAGGGCGCGGGCGTCGTGGTGCTCGAGGAATACGAGCACGCCAAGGCACGTGGCGCAAAGATTTACGCCGAGGTGCTGGGCTACGGCATGTCGGGCGATGCCTACCACATCACGGCGCCGTCCGAGGACGGCGATGGCGGATACCGGGCGATGCAGGCGGCTTTGAAACGCGCAGGGATTGAGGCTTCGGATCTCGACTATATCAACGCGCACGGAACTTCGACCATGGCGGACACGATCGAGCTGGGCGCTGTCGAGCGACTGCTCGGCAATGCCGCGGGCAAGGTCACGATGTCCTCGACAAAATCGTCGATCGGGCACCTTCTTGGCGCCGCGGGCGCGGTGGAGGCGATTTTCTGTATTCTCGCGATCCGCGACCAGGTAGCGCCGCCGACCATCAACCTCGACACGCCTCCGGAAGGTGCGGTGATCGACCTCGCGCCGAACGCCAAGCGTGAGCGTGAGATCAACTATGTCATGTCGAACTCCTTCGGCTTTGGCGGCACCAACGCCAGCCTCGTCATGGGCAAGGTCGACGCCTGATGGCCCGGGCAATCGCCTCGAACGCGCTGACGGTCTTCGTGGTGCTGATGCTGGCGGTGGCTGGCATCCTCGCCTGGGGCCGCAGCGAATACGCGGGCGAGGGCCCGCTGGAGGAAGCAATCTGCGTGGTCGTGCCGTCGGGCGCGTCCCTGTCGCGGGTGTCGGAGGACCTGCTTGCGCAGGGCGCCATCGACAACGCCATGGTGTTTCGGCTGGGTGCCGAATACAGCAACCGTGCCAGCCAGCTGAAGGCCGGCAGCTTCGTTGTCGAGCCGGGTGCCTCGGTGGACCAGATCCTTGGTGCGATCACGTCCAGCGGGCGCAGCACTTGCGGCACGGAGATCAACTACCGGATTGGTGTGGCCACTGCGAACATGCTGGTGCGGGAGCTTGATCCCGCGAGCCAGACCTACGTCGAGCTGGCGAGCTTTGTGCCGGGCGTCGATCCGGAGCCGGAAGGGCTGAGCGCGATCCTCGAGAACCCGAGCACCCGCTACCGGGTGACGCTCGCCGAGGGCGTGACGAGCTGGCAGGTGGTCGAGGAGCTCAAGCAGGCGCCGTTCCTGAGCGGCGAGATTGCCGAGGTTCCGGCCGAGGGGGCGCTGGCGCCGGACAGTTACGAGCTGTCCCGGGGCAGTGACCGGGCGACCCTTCTGACCGAGATGACCGAGCGCCAGGCGGCGATTTTGTCAGACCTATGGGCCGCGCGTGCCCCGGGACTGCCGTTGGAGACCCCGCTCGAGGCATTGACGCTGGCGTCTATCGTCGAGAAGGAGACCGGCGTGGCGGACGAGCGTCCGCTGGTCGCCAGCGTCTTCGTGAATCGCCTAGAGGAAGGGATGCGGCTGCAGACCGACCCGACGGTGATCTACGGGCTGACCGAGGGTAAGGCGCCGCTCGGCCGTGGGCTTCGCCAGAGCGAACTGCGCCGGGCCACGCCCTACAACACCTACGTGATCACCGGCCTGCCGCCGACCCCGATCGCCAACCCGGGCCGCGAGTCGATCGCGGCGGCGCTGAACCCGGCCGGGAGCGATTACCTTTTCTTTGTTGCCGATGGCACAGGGGGCCATGCCTTTGCGGAGACGCTCGCGGAGCACAACCGCAACGTTCAGCGCTGGCGAGAGATCGAGGCGCAGCGGGCAAACCAGTAGGGAAAAGGTTAAAAAACAGTAACCTGCCGCGCGGTGTTCATTTCGCGCGGCAGACGTCGAACTTGACTCGGCGAACGGTCCAGAGTAGAAACAAGTCAAGCTGGAAGAAGTGGGCAAGCGCCGGACCGATGGTCTCGGCGCTTTTTCGTTTCGCTCGTGCGGAGGCATGAGAAAGAGCAGGTTCATACCATGGATAAGACGTTCGAAACCGAGCAATCGGGTGACCAGTCCGGCCAGTATTTTGATCAGGCCATTACG
This sequence comes from Tropicimonas aquimaris, assembly GCF_042676185.1. Classification (NCBI taxonomy): domain Bacteria; kingdom Pseudomonadati; phylum Pseudomonadota; class Alphaproteobacteria; order Rhodobacterales; family Roseobacteraceae; genus Tropicimonas; species Tropicimonas aquimaris. The sequence continues at coordinate 578,602 of NZ_JBHTJT010000008.1, forward strand.
CTCTATCGCAGCGGCTCCAGGGAGCTGACGGATATCATTGAGGAGATCGGTCAGGGGAAGACCGATCGTGCAGGGAAGCTCAGGGGGGTCCTTTCGGAACTCCGCAAGGCTTCCGTCGCCATGATGGAAGAGGCGCGCCATGTCGAAGACCTTCGCAGGAAGCTCGTCGGGAATGTTCATCAGCAGACTCTCGACCTTACCGCGGCCCGCGATGAGATCGGGAGCAGAATTGCTCGCATCCGAGCCGCCCGAGGTGCTGGAGGCGTTTCTTGATCAATTGTCGCAACCGGCGCTCTGTGCCTTGCCCTGGCTGTTCGAGTTCTGGGCAATGCCGCATCAGTTGCCGCCGGCGGGTGACTGGAAGACCTGGGTGATCCTGGGTGGGCGCGGCGCGGGGAAAACCCGCGCCGGTTCCGAATGGGTGCGGTCGAAGGTCGAGGGCCCGCGGCCCCGGGATGCCGGCCGGGCTCGCAGGGTGGCGCTGGTGGGCGAGACCGTCGAGCAGGTTCGCGAGGTGATGGTGTTCGGGGACAGCGGGATCCTTGCCTGCTCGCCCCCCGACCGGGCCCCGGAATGGCAGGCCAGCCGCAAGCGGCTGGTCTGGCCGAACGGAGCGGTGGCGCAGGTCTTCTCGGCGCACGAGCCGGAGAGCCTGCGAGGGCCACAGTTCGACTGTGCCTGGGTGGACGAGTTGGCGAAGTGGAAAAAGGCGGAGGAAACCTGGTCCATGCTGCAGTTCGGGCTTCGGCTTGGGGACAACCCGCAGCAATGTGTGACAACGACGCCGCGGGACATGCAGGTCCTGAAGGATCTTCTGAAGCGGGAGTCGACGGTCGTCACATCGGCGCCCACCGAGGCGAACCGGGCGAACCTGGCCGCGAGTTTCCTGGCAGAGGTCGAGGCTCGTTACGGCGGCACACGGCTTGGGCGCCAGGAACTGGACGGCGTGCTGGTCGAGGATAGCGAGGGCGCACTCTGGACCTCGGAGCTGATCGAGCGGGCGCGGAGGGACGCGCCGCCTGCGCTCGACCGGATCGTCGTCGCGGTGGACCCGCCGGTGACGGGTCACGCAGGGTCCGACGAATGCGGGATCGTGGTTGTCGGCGCAGAGATGAAGGGCGACCCGAAGGACTGGGTGGCCTGGGTGCTGGAGGATGCCAGCGTTTCGGCGTCTTCCCCGATGGCCTGGGCACATGCGGCCGTGGCGGCGCGAGAGAGGCATGGGGCGGATCGTCTCGTGGCCGAGGTCAACCAGGGCGGCGATCTGGTGCAGACGGTCCTGAACCAGATCGACCCCATGCTGCCCTTCCGGGCTGTGCGGGCGCAACGGGGCAAGGCGGCGCGGGCAGAGCCGGTGGCCGCGCTCTACGAGCAGGGGCGGGTAAGGCATCTCCGTGGGCTTGGAGACCTCGAGGATCAGATGTGCCGGATGACGACGCGCGGCTACGAGGGCAGGGGCTCGCCCGACCGGCTCGATGCGCTGGTCTGGGCCATGACGGAGTTGATGATCGGGCCGGCGGGGCAATTCCGGCGGCCAAGGCTCAGGACGCTGTGAACCCGCAGCGCCAATTGGTCGTCGCGGGAGAGTAGGGCCGGCAACGGGATTTGGGTATTTGGGCCAAGAAGAAGCGATGCTCGGTTCTTCTTGGTGAAAATACCCTGAGCCTGCCACGCGGCCTTCGCGGTCCTAGAGGTGCCTGGCGTGACGTTCTCGCCGGGGAGCGAAACTTCAAGAGACAGACGGGAGATTGTGGCGCGCGCCGGTTGAGCGCGCGCCCTCTCCCGGAGTGCCCGCCCCCTGCCGTCTGGCAGGGGGCCGGACGAGCAATGCCGGGGCGTCGCGCCCCTTGGGAAACGAAGGAGCAAGAGCGCATGGTACTGGATTTCCTGCGACGGTCCGATGGGGAGGCGCAGACGGCCTCACCTCCGGAACGCAAGGCCTCGGCAACGGGGCCGGTCATTGCCTGGCAGGGGGCCGGGCGGGTCGTGTGGTCGCCGAGGGATACGGCCTCGCTGACCAAGAGCGGATTCGTCGGGAATCCGATCGGGTTTCGCTGCGTGAAGCTGATCGCCGAGGCCGCGGCGGCGGTGCCGCTGGTTTGCCAGGACACGGGCCGGCGGTACGAGACGCATCCGGTCCTGTCACTGCTGGCGCGGCCCAACGGCGTGCAAGGCCGGGCGGACCTTCTGGAGGCGCTTTTCGGTCAGATCCTGCTGTCCGGGAACGGATACATCGAGGCGGTTGGTTCGGGAGGCATGCCATTCGAGCTGCACGTGCTCCGAAGCGACCGGATGAACCTGGTGCCGGGGAAGGACGGCTGGCCCGTGGCCTATGAATATACGGTGGGAGGGCGGAAACATCGGTTCGACATGGCTGCAGAGGTCGCCCCAATCTGCCACATCCGCAGCTTCCATCCCCAGGATGACCATTATGGGCTCTCGCCGATGCAGGCTGCGGCGACGGCGATCGACGTGCACAGCAGTGCCTCGCGCTGGTCGAAGGCGTTGCTGGACAATGCCGCGCGGCCTTCGGGGGCGATTGTCTACCGGGGTGCGGATGGCGGGCCGGGAACGATGACGGCCGATCAGTACGACCGGCTCCTGAGCGAGATGGAGATGCACCACCAGGGCGCACGCAACGCCGGGCGGCCGATGCTGCTCGAGGGCGGGCTCGACTGGAAGCCGATGGGGTTCTCGCCGTCGGACATGGAGTTCCAGGAGACCAAGCGGGACGCGGCGCGCGAGATCGCGACCGCATTCGGTGTGCCGCCGATGCTGCTCGGAATCCCGGGCGACATGACCTACGCCAATTACCAGGAAGCGAACCGGGCATTCTACCGGCTGACCGTGCTGCCGCTGGCGACGCGGGTGGCCGCGACGATTGCCGATTGGCTGTCCCGCTTCTCGGGCGAGGTGGTGACACTCGCGCCGGACCTCGACCAGATCCCGGCGCTCAGCGTGGAGCGGGAGGCGCAGTGGGCGCGGATCGGGGCCGCGAGCTTTCTGACCGATGCGGAGAAACGCGCCCTGTTGGGCCTGCCGCCCGTCGTGGATGGCGGCGTCTGAGGGCGAAAGAGAGGGATCTGATCATGAACATGAAATTCGGCTCCGGTCTGGAGCGCAAGTTCTGCCAGATGGAGGCCGCGCTGACGGTGACCGATGGCGCGGTGATCGAGGGCTATGCCTCGCTGTTCGGCAAGAGCGACCAAGGCGGCGATGTGGTGCAGCCTGGGGCTTATGCTGCCTCGCTCAAGGCGATGGCCTCGGCTGACCGGCGGGTGAAGATGCTGTGGCAGCACGACCCGTCGCAGCCGATTGGCGTCTGGGACGAGGTTCGGGAGGATGAGCGCGGGCTCTTCGTCAAGGGCCGGATCCTTACCGAGGTCGAGAAGGGCCGCGAGGCGGCCGCGCTGATTGGCGCAGGCGCAATCGATGGCCTGTCGATCGGTTACCGCACGAAGCGGGCCGAGAAGGATGCGCGGGGCCAGAGGCTCCTGCACGATCTGGAGCTTTGGGAGGTGTCGTTGGTGACCTTCCCGATGCTTCCCGAAGCGCGGGTTGGGGCGAAGGGGGATACCCCGGAGACCGGCCTGATGCGCGAGTTGGCGGAGGCGCTGGAAGCGGCCCGCCGTGACCTGGCGGCGGAGTGATCCGCGCCGACCTCCCCAAGCCCTTGCTGGAAGGACTCAAGCGATGAGCACAGCCGAGACCAAGGCTCGGACCGGGCAAGATGTGCCCGAACTCAATTCGGCGATGATCGGTTTCCTGAACGATTTCAGGGACTTTCAGGCCGATATCAAGACACGCATTCACAAGCAGGAAGAGCGACTGACCATGCTGGATCGGAAAACCATGATTGCCGGACGCCCGGCGCTTGCCACCTCCGCCGAGGCCGAGGGGGCTCCGCATCAGAAGGCCTTCGAGGCCTATCTGCGCTCGGGTGACGACGACGCGCTGCGCGGGCTGCACCTCGAGGGCAAGGCGCTCTCCACAGCGGTGGCGGCCGATGGCGGCTACCTCGTCGACCCGGAGACCGCCGCGGTGATCAAGAGCGTGCTCAAGACCGACGCCTCGATCCGCTCGATTGCCAATGTCGTGACGGTGGAGGCGACCTCCTTCGACGTGCTGATCGACCACGGCGAGCTGGGATCGGGATGGGCGACCGAGACCGGCAGCTCCATCGAGACCGACACGCCGCAGATCGAGCGGATCACCATTCCGCTGCACGAGCTGTCCGCGATGCCGAAGGCCAGCCAGCGTCTGCTGGATGACAGCGCCTTCGACATTGACGGCTGGCTCGCCGGACGCATCGCCGACAAGTTCGCCCGCGCCGAGGCCGCAGCTTTCGTCAACGGCGATGGCGTGGACAAGCCGACCGGGTTCCTCACCCATCCGACGGTGGATGATGCGGCCTGGAGCTGGGGCAGCATCGGCTATGTCGCCTCGGGCGCGGACGGTGCCTTTGCCAGCGCCGACGCGCTGATCGACCTGGTCTATTCGCTGGGCGCTGAATACCGGGCCGGTGCGAGCTTCGTGATGAACTCCAAGACCGCGGGCACGGTGCGCAAGCTGAAGGACGGCGACGGTCGCTTCCTGTGGTCGGACGGTCTGGCCGCGGGCGAACCGGCGCGTCTGCTTGGCTATCCGGTGCTGATCGCCGAGGACATGCCCGACATCACGAGCGGCGCGACCGCCATCGCTTTTGGCGACTTTTCGGCCGGCTACACCGTGGCGGAACGCCCCGACCTTCGGGTGCTGCGTGATCCCTTCTCGGCCAAGCCGCACGTTCTGTTCTACGCAACGAAGCGCGTGGGTGGCGACGTGAGCGACTTTGCCGCGATCAAGGTCCTGAAATTCTCGGTGAGCTGACGCTCTCGGGAATGGCGGGTCCGGCCTCGGGAGGTCGGGTCCGCCGGCAGGTGCGTGCCATGAGGTTCTCACCGCGTTGTCCAGCTGCTCCCCTCCGTCCGAGCGATGCGGGGTGCGCGCCTGCCGTTACAGCCTTCGAGGGGCGAAAACATTCGGAGAGATGCATGATGCTAGTCGAGCAGAGCATAGCGCCTGCGGCAGCACTGCCGGTTGCGGACTTCAGGGACCACCTGCGCCTTGGCACCGGGTTTGCCGACGAGGGGGCCGAAGATAGCCTGCTGGAGACATTCCTGAGGGCCGCCATCGCGGCGGTGGAGGCCTGGACTGGGAAGGCGCTTCTGGAACGGGATTTCAGCCTGAGCCTGATGGGCTGGCGCGACGGCCGGGCGCAGACATTGCCGGTGGCGCCGGTGAGCGTGATCAACGCGGTCAGGATCGTCGACTGCCTGGATTGGGAGAGCCTTGTCGAGCCGTCCAAGTATCGGCTTCAGCAGGACACCCATCGCCCGCTGATGATGGCGCGGGGAAGCATGCTGCCGACGATCCCGCCGCAGGGCTCCGTGGTGATCGAGTTCACCGCTGGGTTCGGGCCGACCTGGGCCGACGTTCCCGCCGATCTCGCACAGGCGGTGATGCTGCTTGCGGCCTATTACTACGAATACCGGCACGAGATGCGCGTGGGCGGGGCGGTGATGCCGTATGGGGTCTCGTCGCTGGTGGACCGGTGGCGCAACGTCCGGCTTCTGGGCGGGGGCGCGCGATGAGCGTGCTGCAACCGGATCTCACCCGCAAGCTGACGCTGGAGACGCTGGAGCGGACGCCCGATGGCGCCGGGGGCTTCGAGGAAAGCTGGACGGTGCTTGGGACGCTCTGGGCCGAGGTGAAGGCCGGGACGGGCAAGGAGACGGAGGAGGAGTTCCTGACGCTCTCCAGCGTGCCCTACCGCATCACCGTCCGCTCGGCGGCGCCCGGCGCACCGAGCCGGCCGAAGCCGGACCAGAGGTTCCGGGAGGGCGCCCGGGTGTTCCGGATCCTTGCCGTGGCCGACGCCGATGCGAGGGGACGTTTCCTCAGTTGCTTCACCCGTGAAGAGGAGGTGTCGGCATGAGTTATGGCACGGCTGCTGCGCTGCAATCGGCGCTCTACCAGCACCTGCTGGCGGATGCGGGCGTTTCGGCGCTGGTCGGCAGCGACGTCTACGACGCGGTTCCCTCGGGCACCGTTCCCTTGCTTTACGTGAGTTTCGGCCATGAGACGGTGCTTCCGGCGGGCGACAAGACCGGCAACGGGGCGCGGCATCGGTTCACCGTCAGCGTGGTGAGCGAGAGCGGCGGATTTCTCGGGGCCAAGGCCGTTGCGGTGGCGATCTCGGACGCGCTTGACGGCGCGCCGCCTGCGCTGACGCGGGGGCGGATCGCGTACATGCGGTTCCTCAAGGCCGAGGCCCGGCGCGTGGGGTCCGGCGCCAAGCGACGCATCGACCTGCGCTACGAGGCGCGGGTCGAGGACGAATGACATCCAACAACCTGAACACGACAACGGAGAACGGCCATGGGCGCACAATCCGGCAAGGATCTTCTGATCAAAATCGACATGACTGGCGGTGGCCAGTTCCAGACCGCGGCGGGCCTGCGGGCGACACGGATCAGTTTCAACGCGGAGACGATCGACATCACGTCGCTGGAGAGCCAGGGCGGCTGGCGCGAGCTGATGGCGGGCGCCGGGGTGCGCAGCGCGTCAATCAGTGGCTCGGGCGTTTTCAAGGACGCGCAGACCGACGAGCGGGCGCGGGAGGCGTTCTTTGCCGCCGAGACGCCGATGTTCCAGGTTATCATTCCCGACTTCGGCACGGTGGAGGGGGCGTTCCAGATCACCTCGCTGGAGTATTCCGGCAGCCATGACGGCGAGGCCACCTACGAGATGTCGCTGGGTTCGGCCGGGGCGCTGCTGTTCTCGGCGATCTGATCCATGGCGAACCCGTGGACGGGGGAGGTGACGCTTCACCTCGACGGCGAGCCGCATGTCTGCAAGCTGACGCTTGGCGCCCTTGCGGAGCTTGAGGCGGGGCTTGCGGAAGGCTCGCTGATCGACCTGGTCGAGCGCTTCGAGGCGGGGCGGTTCTCGGCCCGCGATGTGCTTGCGCTGGTGGTCGCCGGCCTGCGCGGCGGCGGCTGGGGCGGGACCGTGGCCGATCTGTTGACGGTCGAGGTCGCCGGCGGCGCGACGGAGGCGGCGAAGGTGGCGGCGCAATTGCTGGCCCGGGCCTTCTCCCTGCCGGACAGTCAGGGCTGAGCGCATGGACTGGGCTGGCCTGATGCGGCTCGGGCTGTGCCAGCTCGGGCTCGCGCCGGAGGCCTTCTGGAGGCTGACCCCGGTGGAACTGATGGTGATGCTGGGGGCGGACGCCACCCAGGCACCGTTGACGCGTGCGCGGCTCGACGAGCTGGCGCGCGCCTATCCCGACACATGGAAAGGGGGCGGCGATGGCGCTTGACCCGGATGACGTGGAGGCCCTCGACACGCAGATCGAGGCGCTGGAAAGCACCTTGAACGGCGCCGGCTCGCTGGTGGCTGTCTTTGGTGGCGAGCTGCAGAAGATGCAGCAAAACATGGCGAGCACAAGCGCGAGCGTCGGCACGTTGTCGTCGAGCATTGGCGGCGGGTTGCGGCGGGCGTTCGACGGGTTGGTGTTCGACGGCTTGAAGGCCTCGGACGCCCTCCAGCTCGTTGCGCAGTCGATCGTGAACGCGCCCTACTCGGCCGCGATCAAGCCGGTGACGAGCCAGGTGAGCGACATGATCGCCTCGGGCATCGCCGGGGTCGGTGCGGCCGCCTTCGCCAATGGCGCGAGCTTCACGCAAGGGCGGGTGATGCCGTTTGCCAGGGGCGGTGTCGTGACCGCGCCCACGACCTTTCCGATGCGCGGCGGCACCGGGCTGATGGGTGAGGCGGGGCCTGAGGCGATCATGCCGTTGACCCGCGGTGCGGACGGCAAGCTTGGCGTCAAGGCAGACGGGAGCAGTGCGCGGTCGGTGCAGGTCGTCATGAATATTTCCACGCCGGACGCGGAGGGCTTTCGCAAGAGCCAGACGCAGATCGCGGCCCAGGTCGGCCGAATGCTCGGTCGCGGCCAGCGCAACCGGTGAGGCAATCGAGGAGTATCGGACATGGGGTTTCACGAGGTCAGGTTTCCGGCGGCCTTGAGCTTTGGCTCGATCGGCGGGCCGGAGCGGCGCACCGAGATCGTCACGCTTGCCAACGGGTTCGAGGAGCGCAACACGCCCTGGGCGCATTCCCGTCGGCGCTATGATGCGGGCGTCGGGGTGCGGTCGCTGGACGATCTGCAGCTGCTGATCGCCTTCTTCGAGGGCCGGAGTGGGCAGTTGCACGGGTTTCGCTGGAAGGACTGGACGGACTTCAAGTCCTGCGCTCCGTCCCTCGAGGTGAGCGCGACGGACCAGATACTGGGTGAGGGCGACGGAGTGGCGACCGAGTTCCAACTGTGCCGGCGTTATCTGTCGGGCGGCTCGGAATACGTCCGCCCGATCCGAAAGCCCGTGGCTGGCACGGTGCGCATGGCCGTCGATGGTGCGGTGCAGAGTTCGAACAGTGCCTGGAGCGTCGATTCAACGACCGGGATCGTGACCTTTGCGACGGCGCCTGCAATCGGGGCCAGCGTGACGGCCGGGTTCGAGTTCGACGTGCCGGTCCGGTTCGACACCGAGTCCATCCGGATCTCGGCGGTGGGATTCGAAGCCGGGGAGATCCCGGATGTGCCGGTCGTCGAGGTGCGGGTCTGATGGCGGTTTTCAGTGCTTCGGGCCAGCGTCTGCTGGAGCATCTCGCGAGCGGCTGCACGACGGTGTGTCGCTGCTGGCTGGTCGTTCGAAAGGATGGAAAACAGCTGGGGTTCACCGACCACGACGTCGACGTCGTGCTCGACGGCATGACATTTGCTGCAGCCTCCGGATTTACCGCCTCGGCGCTCGAGCAGACGACCGGGCTGGCGGTGAACAACACCGAGGCCGTGGGCGCGCTGAGCGGGGCGGCAATCACCGAGGATGACATCGGTGCGGGGCGTTACGACGGCGCGACGGTGACCTCATGGCTGGTGAACTGGAAGGATACGGAGGACCGCATGGTCCAGTTTGCGGGAAGTCTCGGCGAGGTCACCCGGTCGGGCGATCTGTTCAAGGCGGAGCTTCGCGGTGTGACGGAGGGGCTGAACCAGCCGCAGGGGAATGTCTATCAAGCCACCTGTTCTGCCGTGCTCGGTGATGTCCGGTGTGGTTTCGACACTGACGCTCCGGGCTTTGCGCTCGAAGCCATCGTGCTCTCAATCTCGGGTGGCACGGTGCTCACGCTTCCGGATGCCGGCGAGCATGAAGACCGCTGGTTCGAACGGGGCCGGCTTGTCGTCCAGGACGGGGTCGCCAGCGGGCTGGTTGGGCTGGTCAAGCGAGACCGGCTCGGGGATGGCGCGCGGGTGGTGGAGCTTTGGCAGGCGTTGCCTTCGGATTTTGCGGTCGGAGACACGGTCCGGCTGGAGGCGGGCTGCGACAAGCGGGCGTCGACCTGTCGAGAGAAATTCGGTAATTTCATGAACTTTCGCGGCTTTCCGCATATTCCGGGTGAGGACTGGCTCACCGCATATCCGAAGCAGGATGACGACAACGATGGAGGAAGCCTCAATGGTTGACCCCCAAGCGATGTCGGTTGCGGCCGTCGAGGACAGGGCCCGCATTGTCGGCCTGGCACGCGGATGGATCGGGACGCCCTATCGCCATCAGGCCTCGGTGAAGGGCGCGGGTGCCGATTGCCTCGGGCTTGTCCGAGGGGTGTGGCGGGAGCTTTTCGGTGAGGAGCCGGAAGCCGTACCCGGTTACACGCAGGACTGGTCGGAGGCAGCCTGTGACGAGCGGCTCTGGCGGGCAGCAGAGCGGCACCTCGTCCGTCTCGAGCTTCCTCGTGCACCAGGGCCCGGTGAGGTTGTGCTGTTCCGGATGCGCGCGGCCGGTGTTGCGAAGCATCTTGGCATCGTCGCCGAGCGGGATGGCCGGCCAAGTTTCATTCACGCCTACAGCGGTCACAGCGTGCTGGAATCCGCGCTCTCCGATCCCTGGAGGAAGCGCATCGTGGCGCGTTTCGCATTTCCGCAAGGAGTTCGATGATGGCAACACTTGTACTTGCGGCGGCCGGCGCGGCGATTGGCGGCGCGGTCGGCGGCACGGCTTTCGGGATCTCCACCGCTGTCATCGGGCGTGCCGTCGGTGCGACGCTTGGCAGGGTGATCGATCAGCGGCTGATGGGCGGGGGCAGCGAGGTCATCGAGACCGGCCGGCTGGAGCGCTTCCGGCTGACGGGTGCGAGTGAAGGGACGGCGATCAACCAGGTCTACGGGCGCATGCGCCTTGGCGGACAGGTCATCTGGTCCTCGAAATTCCTCGAGAAGTCCAAGACGAGCACCGTGCGCGGGAAGGGCGGTGGCGGCGGGACGACGACCAAAAGCTACCGATACTCCGTCAGCCTCGCGATTGCGCTCTGTGAGGGCGAGATCCTGCGCGTGGGGCGTATCTGGGCCGATGGGGTCGAACTTGACCGCGACGGACTGAACATGCGGTTCTATTCCGGGACCGAAGACCAGCTGCCGGACCCGAAGATCGAGGCGGTGGAGGGCACCGAGAATGCGCCTGCCTACCGCGGGCTGGCATATGTCGTTTTCGAGGATCTCCAGCTCGACGCCTTTGGCAATCGCGTGCCGCAGTTCTCCTTCGAGGTGATCCGGGCGACCGATTCCGCCCATGTGCCGGAGGAGGCACGGAGTCTGTCGGAGATGATCGGTGCGGTGGCGATGATCCCGGGCACCGGGGAATATGCGCTGGCGACCACGCCGGTCGAGTATTCCAACGGGATCGGCTGGAAAACTTCTGCGAACGTCAATTCTCCGAGCGGCAAGACGGACTTTGCGACCTCGCTGGAGCACCTGACCGAGGAACTGCCGGAGTGCAGTTCCGTTTCATTCGTGGTTTCCTGGTTCGGGGACGATCTGCGCTGTGGGTCCTGCCGGATCCGGCCGAAGGTCGAGCAGACGGAGGTTGACGGGAACCGGATGCCGTGGCGGGTCAGCGGACTTCAGCGGGCGGATGCGGGGACGGTGCCGAAGCAGGACGGGCGGGCCGTTTATGGTGGCACGCCGACCGACCAGTCCGTGATCGAGGCGATCCGTGCTCTGAAGGCCGCCGGCAGGGAGGTGCTGTTCTATCCGTTCATCCTGATGGAGCAGATGGGGGACAATGCGCTCCCCGATCCCTGGTCGGGCGGCACCGGTCAGAGCGTGCTGCCCTGGCGCGGCCGGATCACGACCTCGCTGGCTCCGGGACTGCCGGGCAGCCCGGACGGAACGGCCGTGGCCACGGACGAGGTGCTCGAGTTCTTCGGCGAGGCGACAGTGACAGATTTTGCGCCCGGTTCGTCGACGGTGGACCTGATCGGCCCGCAGGAATGGTCTTTCCGGCGGTTCATCCTGCATTACGCGCATCTCTGTGCGCTGGCGGGCGGGGTGGATGCGTTCTGCATCGGGTCTGAGATGCGCAGCCTGACCCGAATTCGCGGCGAGGAGGGAAGCTTCCCGGCCGTGGCGGAGCTGCGGCGGCTTGCGGCTGACGTGCGGACTATCCTCGGGGCGGAAACAAAGATCAGCTATGCCGCTGATTGGAGTGAGTATTTCGGATATCAGCCGCAGGACGGGACGGGGGACGTCTACTTCCACCTCGATCCGCTCTGGGCGGATCCGGATATCGACTTCATCGGGATCGACAATTACATGCCGCTGTCCGACTGGCGCGACGGACCGGACCATGCAGATGTCGACTGGCAGTCGATCTATGATGTTGGCTACCTGCGCAGCAACATCGCCGGCGGCGAAGGGTATGACTGGTACTATGCCGACGAGGCCGGGAGAGACGCTCAGGACCGGGTGCCGATCGCCGATGGGGCGCATGGCGAGCCCTGGGTGTTCCGTTACAAGGACATCCTGAACTGGTGGAAGAACCGGCACCACGAGCGCATCGGGGGCGTCCGCCAGAATGGTCCGACCGATTGGGAGCCGGAGAGCAAGCCGATCTGGTTCACCGAACTCGGTTGCGCCGCGATCGACAAAGGCACCAACGAGCCGAACAAGTTCGTCGATCCCAAGTCGTCGGAGTCGACCGTGCCGCATTATTCGAGTGGCACCCGGGATGACCTGATCCAGGCGCAATATTTGCGGGCGATGCATCTTTATTGGCGGGAGGCTGGGAACAACCCGGTTTCGTCCCTATACGGCGGGCCGATGGTGGACATGGACCGGGCCCATGTCTGGGCATGGGATGCGCGCCCGTTCCCGAGTTTTCCCGCCAACGATACGCTTTGGCAGGATGGCGAGAACTATGTCACCGGCCATTGGCTGAACTGGCGGACCAGTTCCGAGACGCTTGCCGCGGTCGTGTCGGAGATCTGCGCCCGTTCCGGGGTCGGGCACGTCGATGTCTCGTCGCTGCACGGGATCGTGCATGGCTATGCCATCGAGGAGGTGGCCGGGGCGCGATCCGCGATCCAGCCGTTGATGCTGGCGCACGGGTTCGATGCGAGCGAGCACGAGGGACACTTGCATTTCCGGACCCGCACGGGGCGCGTCGATCTGGATCTCGATCCGGAGTGGTTGGCCTACACATCCGAACTCGAGGGACGGGTGGAGAAGGTCCGGGCGCCGGAGGCCGAGATGTCAGGGCGTGTACGCCTGAATTACGTGCAGGCGGCGGGTGATTTCGACACTCGGGCGGCGGAGGCCGTGTTCCCGGACGAGACGGATGCTGTCGTGTCGACCTCCGAGCTGCCGATGTCTCTCTCCGGGGCGGAGGCGCAGAGGGTCGTGGAGAGGTGGCTCGCGGAGGCGCGCGTCGCCAGGGAGACGGTTCGGCTGGAGCTGCCGCCCTCCCGGCGCGACGTGGTTGCGGGAGATGTCATCCGTATCACGGGCGACGGCAATGAGATGCTGTATCGTGTCGACCGAGTAGAGGCGGGCGAGGCCCTGAGTCTCGAAGCGGTGCGGGTGGAGCCCGGGGTCTATCGCCCGGCGGCGGATGTGGCTGAAGGACTTCGGCTGAAACCCTATCTGGCGCCCATGCCGGTCTACCCCGTCCTGATGGATCTTCCGCTCCTGACCGGTAGCGAGGATCCCGTGGCGCCCTATCTTGCCGTGACGGCGCGACCATGGCCGGGAAGTGTTGCGCTGTATTCTTCGAGCGAGGATGACGGGTACGAGCTGAACAGCGTGGTCGAGAGCCGCGCCACTATCGGCATCACGGAGAGCATTCTGCCGCGGGCCGAGCCGGGGGTCCTCGACCGAGGGGCTGGCTTGCGCGTGCGGTTCGGATCGGGACTGTTGTCGTCGATCACCGAGACCGCGCTGCTGAACGGAGGCAACGTGGCCGCGATCGGGGATGCCGGTGGGGCGAACTGGGAGGTGTTCCAGTTCGCCGAGGCGACACTGGTCGATACCGACACCTACGAGCTTGGCCTGCGCTTGCGTGGGCAGGTGGGCACAGATGGGGTGATGCCAGCGGAGTGGCCGGTCGGCAGTCTCGTCGTGTTGCTCGACGGGGCGCCGCGGCAGATCGAGATGGCGGATGCGCTGCGCGGGCTCGAGCGGCACTACCGGGTCGGGCCGGCCTCGCAATCCTACGACGGCACCTCGTACACCCACATGGTCGAGGCCTTCGACGGGGTGGGGCTGCGGCCCTACAGGCCGGCGCATCTTCGGGTCTCGACGGATGCCGACGGCACCAAGCGCTTCACCTGGGTACGGCGAACCCGAACAGACGGAGACAGCTGGCAGGCCTACGAGGTGCCTCTGGGCGAGGAGCGGGAGCTTTACCTGCTCAGGGTCGAGGCGGGCGGCGTCGTCCTCAGGGAAGAAACCGTCGGGACCTCCAACTGGAGCTACAGCGCCGCGCAACGCGCGCTCGATGGAAGCGACGGGGGCTTCACGCTCAGCGTCGCGCAGATTTCCGACCGTTTCGGAGCCGGACCTTTCAGGAGTCTTGAGATCAATGACTGACACCCCTTCGCTGACCCTGCCTCTGCTGCAACCCGCGCAGGCGCAGAAACATGTGACCGTGAACGAAGCGCTGGTCCGTTTGGACGGGCTTACCCAGTTGCGGCTGAAGTCCCGGCAGCTGACCGAGCCGCCGGCTTCGGGCGTCGTGGATGGCGATTGCTATGCCGTGGCCACCGGGGCGCAAGGCGATTGGAGCGGGCAGGCGGGCAGGGTCGCCATCGGCTCCAACGGTGGCTGGGTATTTGCACAGCCGCTTGCGGGGTGGCGGGCCTGGATCGAGGACGAGTACAGTTCCGCCGTATTCCTGAACGGCGCCTGGAGCACGGACTGGCTGGCCGGAACAGACAGCGGGGCGGCGTCGCGGATCGAGGTGATCGGAGCCGAGCACGTTGTCACGGCGGGGAGCGCGCAGAACACGACGCTGATGATTCCGAAGGAGTCGATGGTCTTTGCCTGTTCGGCGCGGGTGACCGAAACCCTGACCGGGGGGCTCTCGAGCTGGAGCCTCGGCACGCCGGCGACGCAAGGCCAATTCGGCGCTGGCATGGGGGTGGCCGCGGGGTCCTATTGCACCGGCCTGCTGTCACAGCCGATGACGTTCTATGCCGAGACCGCGGTGCGGCTGACGCCGACAGGGGGGACGTTCGGCGGCGGGAAGTTGCGGCTTGCGCTGCATTGCTACCGGATATCCCTGCCGGGCTGAGGCCGGGTCTTGCCAGCCAACTTTGCGTGTTCTGGGGTTTCTTGTGCGCGGTGTTCCGATTAAATGATATGATCTCCACCGTGAACAGGAGGCTGGCAATGGCCGAGATCAAGGAGCGTCTGGCGACGGTCGACCCGGTTTGGGCGCGCATCAAGCGGGAAGGTGCGGAGGCGGTTGCGTCCGAGCCCCTGCTGGGCGGGCTGATCCATTCCAGCCTGCTGCACCATCCGACGATGGAGCGTGCGCTGGCCTACCGTATGTCGCTGAAGCTGGCATCGGGCGAGATGTCCGAGCAGATCCTGCGCGAGATCGGGGACGAGGCCTATGCCGACGATCCCGATCTTGGGGCGGCGGCGCGGGCCGACCTCGTGGCCACGGTGGATCGCGACCCGGCTTGCCACCGGTTCGTTCAGCCAATCCTGTTCTTCAAGGGATACCAGGCGATCCAGGCCTATCGGATCGGCAACTGGCTGTGGCGGAACGGCCGGCAGGACATGGCCTATTTCGTGCAGATGCGCGTCTCCGAGGTGTTCGGCGTGGATATTCACCCCGCGGCGAAGATCGGGCGCGGTGTGATGATCGACCACGCCCATTCCATCGTGATCGGCGAGACCGCCGTTGTGGGCAACAACGTGTCGATGTTGCACTCTGTTACGTTGGGCGGTACCGGCAAGGAAGATGGCGACCGTCATCCCAAGGTCGGAAACTGCGTGCTGATCGGGGCCGGGGCGAAGATCCTCGGGAATATCACGATCGGCGAATGCAGCCGCGTGGCGGCCGGATCTGTGGTGCTCGAACCGGTGCCGCCGCATGTGACGGTTGCCGGAGTTCCGGCCCGGATCGTCGGGGAGGCGGGTTGCTCGCAGCCCGGGGTCTCGATGGACCAGGTGATCAAGGACGGCGCCGCGGGCTGAGATGATCTCTTTGACCGAGGCGGGCCGGCGTCTGCGCGACCCCTATTGGTGGTTGAACCGGGTCCATGGGCCGTTCACTGCCATGCACCGGCGTTTCGCCCTTCCCGGGTTCGATGCCGGAAAAGCGCCACGGATTGTTTTCCTCATCAAGCTGATCGGTCGCGAGGATGCGGCGGATTGGGACGGCGTGGTTGCCCGACTCCGGACCACGCTGGAGAGCGTCGACCGGCAGGAAGGCGACGGGATCAGTGTTTTCCTCTGCGGGCAGGACCTGCCCGAGGGGCTGAAAACGCGGCACGATCTGCGTTTTGTGCCAGCGCCGAAAGGCCTGAACCGCATCCAGGGCATCGACAAGCAGGCCAAACACAGGATAGGGGCACGGGCCATCGTAGATCAGCTGGACGGACCGGCCTATGTGGTGATGCTGGATGCGGATGATGTTGCGCATCCCGGGCTTTGCACGTTCCTCCGGTCGGACAACAACGGGCGCGGCTATATCGTGGCGGATGGCTACATGTGGGACGTGAACCGCCCACTGGTGACGCGGCTGTCGGCGGAGAGTTCCGGCATGCCCTTTGACGAGATGTGCGGCTCCTGCGGGGTGATCGGGGTGGATCTTTCGAGAAAGCGGACCGCCAAGCGGATCCTCTGCACCCTGCCGCTCAACCACCAGGTGCTGGGCCCCCACATGGCCGCAATGGGCCAGCCGCTGGACGCGGTGCCGTTTCCGGCGATGATCTATGCGGTCAATCACGAGGACAACGTGAGCAGCAAGTTCGGGCGAGACGGGGCGCGCGGTTGGCTTTTTTCCGATCACGGGCTGCGGGGACCGCAGGCCGAGGCGGTCCTCCGCGAGTTTGGCGTGTCGGCGCCCTGAGGCGCCGACGGGATCAGGCCAGCATGCCGATCGGGTTCTCGAGGTTCTCGGTGATCGCCTTGAGCAGTTCGGCCCCGAGCGCACCGTCGATGACCCGGTGATCGACCGAGAGGGTGACCGACATCACGGTCGCCACGGTCAGTTCGCCATCGTCGCCCACCACCGGTTTCTTCACGCCCGCGCCGACGGCCAGGATGGCGCCGTGCGGCGGGTTGATGACGGCGTCGAAATTGTCGATGCCGAACATGCCGAGGTTGGAGATGGCGAAGGTGCCCCCCACGTACTCATGCGGCGCCAGCTTCTTGTTGCGGGCACGGCCGGCGAGATCCTTCATCTCGGCCGAGAGCGCGGAGAGGGACTTCATCTCGGCGTCCTTGAGAACCGGGGTGAAGAGCCCGCCCTCGATGGCCACGGCGACCGCCACGTCGGACGGCTTGAGCTGCAGCATGCGGTCGCCGGCCCAGACGCGGTTGGCTTCCGGAACCTGCTGGAGCGCAAGGGCGCAGGCCTTGATGATGAAGTCGTTCACCGACAGCTTCACGCCGCGGGACTCGAGCTGCTTGTTCAGCGTGGAGCGGAACTTGAGCAGGGCGTCGAGCTTGATGTCGCGGCGCAGGTAGAAATGCGGGATCGTCTGCTTGGCCTCGGTGAGGCGGGCGGCGACGGTCTTGCGCATTCCGTCGAGCGCAACCTCCTCGAACTCCCGGTCGGCGTAGGTCTTGAGCACGGCGTCGGTCGACGGCCCGGCCGGGGCTGCGGCCGGTGCGGCTGCCGCCGGGGCGGCGGCTGCGGGTTGCGCCGGGGCAGCGGACGGCTGCGCATCGATCACGTCGGTCTTGACGATACGGCCACGCGGTCCGGAGCCCTTGATCTGGCTCAGGTCCAGCCCCTTGTCGGCCGCAATCCGGCGGGCAAGGGGCGAGGCGAAGACCCGCGAGCCGTCGGAGGCGACGGGGGCTGCCGGGGCAGGGGCGCCGGATGTGGCGGGTTCTGCCGCAGCGGGAACCGCAGCGGCGGCCGCGGCCTCGGGAGCGGCGGCTGCCGGCGCGGGGGCGGAACTCGCCCCGATATCGTCGGCGCTCTCGCCGTCGCCGAGCATGACCGCGATCGGTGTGTTGACCTTCACACCCTCGGTCCCGGCGGGGACGAGGATCTTGCCGATCACGCCCTCGTCGACGGCTTCGAACTCCATCGTCGCCTTGTCGGTCTCGATCTCGGCCAGGAGATCGCCGGAGGACACTTCATCCCCTTCCTTGACAAGCCATTTGGCGAGCGTCCCTTCCTCCATCGTCGGAGACAGGGCAGGCATCAGAACTTCGGTCGGCATGTCTCGCTCCTCAGCGGTAGGTCACGGCCTTGACGGCGTCGATCACTTCGGCGGTCGTCAGCAGGGCGTGCTTTTCAAGGTTCGCGGCATAGGGCATCGGTACGTCCTTGCCGGTGCAGTTCAGGACCGGCGCATCGAGATAATCGAAGGCGTTGGTCATGATGTAGGAGGACAGGTGGTTGCCGATCGATGCCACAGGCCAGCCTTCTTCGACGGTCACGCAGCGGTTGGTCTTCATGACCGATGCGAGGACGGTGTCGTAGTCGAGCGGGCGCAGGGTCCGCAGGTCGATGACCTCGGCGGAGATGCCTTCTTCGGCCAGCTTGTCGGCTGCTTCGAGCGCATAGGTCATGCCGATACCGAAGGACACGATCGTCACGTCAGTGCCTTCGCGCCAGATCCGGGCCTTGCCGAAGGGGACGGTGTAATCGTCCAGAACGGGGACCTCGAAGGACCGACCATACAGAATCTCGTTCTCCAGGAAGATCACCGGGTTGGGATCGCGGATCGCGGTCTTCATCAGGCCCTTGGCGTCGGAGGCGGAGTACGGCATCACGACCTTCAGGCCCGGGATCTGCGCATACCAGGCGGCATAGTCCTGGCTGTGCTGGGCGGCCACGCGGGCGGCGGCGCCGTTCGGACCGCGGAAAACGATCGGGCACCCCATCTGGCCACCGGACATGTAGAGCGTCTTGGCGGCAGAGTTGATGATGTGGTCGATCGCCTGCATGGCGAAGTTGAACGTCATGAACTCGACGATGGGGCGCAGCCCACCGAAGGCCGAACCGACGGCGAGGCCGGCAAAGCCGTGCTCGGTGATCGGCGTGTCGACGACGCGCTTGGCGCCGAACTGGTCGAGCAGGCCCTGGCTGATCTTGTAGGCGCCCTGGTATTCGGCAACCTCCTCCCCCATCAGATAGACCGTCTCGTCGCGGGTCATCTCCTCGGCCATGGCGTCGCGCAGGGCTTCGCGCACGGTCTGCGACTTCATCTCGGTGCCTTCGGGGTAATCCGGCTCCAGCGTCGCGCTCGCGACCGGCGCTGCGGGAGCGGCGGCGGCGGGTGCAGATGGCGCGGGGGCCGGGGCAGGCGCTTCGGCGGCCGGCGCGGGGGCAGAGGCCACGGCGGCATCTGCGTCCTCGCCCTCTTCGACCAGCACGGCGATCGGCGTGTTCACCTTCACACCCTCGGTGCCGGCGGCGACGAGGATCTTGCCGACGATGCCTTCATCGACGGCTTCGAATTCCATCGTCGCCTTGTCGGTCTCGATCTCGGCCAGGATGTCGCCGGAGGAGACGGTGTCGCCTTCCTTGACCAGCCATTTGGCAAGGGTGCCTTCCTCCATTGTCGGTGACAATGCGGGCATCAATACTTCGGTTGCCATTTCGTGTTTCCCCCTCAGGCGTTCTGCGGCGCCGTTTCGGCGTAGATGTCGGTCCAGAGCTCTTCGAGCGCGGGCTCGGGGCTCTCCTTGGAGAACTCGGCAGCTTCGTTGACGACGTCCTTGATGTCCTTGTCGATCGCCTTGAGCTCGTCTTCGGTTGCATGGTTGCCGGAGAGCAGAAGCTGGCGCACATGTTCGATGGCGTCACGCTCCTCGCGCATCTTCTGCACCTCTTCGCGCGTCCGGTATTTCGCCGGGTCGGACATGGAGTGTCCGCGGTAGCGATAGGTCTTGACCTCGAGGATGTAGGGGCCGTTGCCGGCGCGGCACTGGGCCACCGCCTTTTCGCTCGCGGCCTTCACGGCCAGGACGTCCATCCCGTCGACTTCCTCGCCCGCGATGCCGTAGGCGGCGCCGCGTTCCCACAGGCTCGGCGACTTGGTGGAGCGGGCAACGCTGGTGCCCATGGCATACTGGTTGTTCTCGATCACGAAGATCACCGGCAGATTCCAGAGTTGCGCCATGTTGTAGGTCTCGTAGACTTGGCCCTGGTTGGCGGCGCCATCACCGAAATAGGTGAAGGTCACACGGCCGTTCTCGAAATACTTGTCGGCGAAGGCGAGACCGGCGCCAAGCGGCACCTGGGCGCCGACGATGCCGTGGCCGCCATAGAAATGCTTCTCCTTCGAGAACATGTGCATCGAGCCGCCCTTGCCCTTCGAATAGCCGCCTTCGCGACCGGTAAGCTCGGCCATGACGCCCTTCGGGTCCATGCCGCAGGCAAGCATGTGTCCGTGGTCACGGTACGAGGTGATGCGTTTGTCGCCTTCCTCTGCCGCGGCCTCCAGGCCGACAACCACCGCTTCCTGACCGATATAGAGGTGACAGAAACCGCCGATGAGGCCCATGCCGTAGAGCTGGCCGGCCTTTTCCTCGAACCGTCGTATGAGAAGCATGTCGCGGTAGTAACCGAGCAACTCCTCCTTGGAGACGTTCGGTTTCTTTGTCGTCCGTCGCGTTGCCATACGCAGGGCCTCCCTCTTCGAAAAGTAGTTTAACGTTGAATTATCAACTAGCAGACCCTGCGTTCCACTGCATACTAAAAAGTGCCGCTGAGGCAGCGAATGAGCCCCAGGCGATCGAAAAGCCGTTATGCACGCCGCGGGACGGTGACATGACGAGGCGGCGGCGGTGGAGTGTTGCAGTTGGCTTTCAGGCTCCGGCAAGGCGCGGGGTTTCGCCTGTAACAGTGCGTAAACCGTCGACGTTTGCGCAAACATCACAATCGATCAACTTGGCCAGCGAGTTCCCAGTTGGCTCGATGTGGAAGTGTCGAGAGGGGGAAGGCCTGCGGTTCGTGCCGCCCGATGCCCGTGACGGGGAATCAGCGGACGACGATCTCGTCGGCGCGGATCAGGCCGAGGATCTCGCGGGCCTGCTGGTCGAGCAGGTCGAGGTCCAGGTAGTCTTCCGACAGGCGTTGCGTCTTGTTGCGCATCTCGGCGACAGCCACTTCGAGACGCGCACGCTCGGCTTCCATCGCGCGGGTCTCGGCCTCGATCTCGATGCGGCGGAACAGGCCGTAATCGCCCTGAACGGCGGCGAACGTGAAATACATCGCCAGCGACAGGCTCACCGTCAGGAAGACGGCCGATTTGAATGCGGGACGCGACTGGGAACTGCTCATTCTTCTGCCTCGGGGCCGCCTCTGATCGGGGGCTTGTTCGAGAAAACTGTCACATTCGCCGGGGTATTGGAACTGTGAAGCATCGCGCCAATCGCGATTGTTGATTTCGGTGGCCGTAGTGAGTCGCCGCTGCAACACCGGGCGGCGCCGGTCTCAGGCGGGATCAACCGCGGTCCCGCGCGTAGAGCGCGGCGATCTGCTCCGCGAAGGCGGCGACGATGCGTTCGCGCCGGAGCTTGAGTGTCGGCGTCACCAGGCGCTGCTCCACCGTCCATTCCTCCAGCATCGCGTGATAGGCCCGGATCTGCTGATGGGACGGGTAATCCTTGAGATGCGCCTTGATGCGAGGCAGCAGAACCTTCTCGGCCTCGGGGGCATTCGGGCGCTCGGGGTCGAGGCCATGGGAAGCTGCGAGCTCTGCCCAGATCTCGCCTTTCAGTACCAACAGCACCGACAGGTATGGACGGCCGTCGCCGGCGACGCAGACCTGATCGAACAGCGGGTCGGCCTCGAGCTCGGTTTCGATAGGCCGGGGATTGACGTTCTCGCCGTTGGACAGAACGAGGATGTGCTTGAGCCGGCCGGTGACGCTGATCCGCCCGCCCTCGATCGCGCCGAGATCGCCCGTCCTGAGCCAGCCCTCCGGGTCGATCATTGCCTCCGTCGCCTCCTGGTTCTGCCAGTAACCCTTCATCGCGGCGGGCGAGCGGACCCGGATCTCCCCCTTGTCAGTCAGACGCACCTCGATTCCGGGCAGAGCGAAGCCCACGGAGCCGGGCACGTAATCCTTTTGCAGGGAGGCGGTCACGACGGGGCCGGCCTCGGTCAGCCCGTAGCCCTCCACCATCGGGATTCCGAGACCGATCAGGTCTCGCGCGATTTCCGGCGGGAAAGTCGCGCCGCCAGACACCGCCACGCGCAATCTGCCGCCGAAGGCATCCTGGACCTTGCGTGCCACCAGACGGTCCAGCAGGGGCCAGATCAGCCGTTCGCCGAGGCTCGGGCCGGGGCCGACGCCTGCGCGGGAGGCGAAGCGCTGCCAACCGATCCGCCCCGTCATCTCGAAGAGGCGCAGGCGGACGGTGCTCTCGCTCGCGGAGCGCCGGGCGGCCGAGTAGATCGATTCGTAGAAGCGCGGCACCGCCATGATCACCGTCGGCCGCAGGGTCGCCATGTCCTGGCGCAGGCGCAGCAACGACGGGGCATAGGCCACGCAGGCGCCGCCGAGCATCGGCAGGACATATCCCATCGTCCGTTCGAACCCATGCGCCAGCGGCAGGATCGACAGGAAGACATCGTCGGTGACCGGCGGGAAGACGGCGGCCACACCCTCGGCATTGGCCAGCAGCGCACGGTGGGTCAACATGGCACCCTTCGGCGCGCCGGTGGTTCCGGAGGTGTAGATCAGCGCGGCCACGTCCTCCGGGCCGCTCTGCTCCTGAGTGTCGACCCCGGAAGCCAGTTCGAGGGCATCGGAAAAGGCCACAGCCGGGGCGGGCAGGGTATCGTCGGATGCAGGGTCGTGGATCCAGACCGTGTCGATGAAATCGGACCGCTCCATTGCGTCCCGGATCTTCTGCCAGCGCGCCGCATTGTCCATGAGAACCAGCCTTGGCCGGGCGTCCGACAGCACGTAGGCAGTGCTGGAGACCGCATCGTTCGTATAAAGCGGCACAACCGGCAGGCCGAGCTTGTGCGCGGCCATGTCGTAGCAGACCCAGTCGAGGCAGTTGCCGAGAAAGATCGCGACCCGGTCTCCCTTGGCGAGGCCCAGGGTGGCCATCGCGCCCGCGACTTTGTCTACTCGCGCCAATACCTCGCGCCAGGTGACACTGCTCCATGCGCCCGTGGCCTTGTCAAATTGCTGATAGGCGGGTGCATCTGGCGCGCGTTCGGTGCGCGCCTGCAGAAGGCCATACATCGTTCCGGCCGCTGCGGCCGAAATCAGGTCCACCCCCATGGCGCCCATCCTCCCGTTACTTTTGTTGGCCGCCGCATTCGCGCCGGCGTCACTGCCCTTCCCAGGGTTCGTCCTGCAATCATAGGTAGATGGGCCCCGGCCGGGAACCCTTTCAATTGCGGCAACGAAAACGGCCCGGGACTCGCAGGTCCCGGGCCGTGTTGTCTTTCGATGCCGGCGTATGTTGCACGCCGGCGCGTGGGATCAGGCCTTGCCCTTGTAGATGTCCACCAGCTTGGCGAAGAGGTCGAGCGCCTCGGCGCGCGGACGCTGGAAGGAGTTCCGGCCGATGATCGAGCCGTTGCCGCCGCCGTCGCGGATGGCGCGGGCGTCGTCGTAGACGCTGTCGGCCCCCTTCTTGGCGCCGCCCGAGAAGACGACGATCCGCTTGCCGTCAAAACAGTTGTCGACGCAATGCTTGACGCGGGCCGTCAGGGTCGAGATGTCGACGCCGTTTTCTTCATAGACCTTGCGGGCCTCGTCCTGCATGACGTGGTCGGTGGTCAGCTTGATCTTGATGATGTGGGCGCCAAGCAGGGCGGCGATGTGGGCGGCATAGGCGCCGACGTCGATCGCGGTTTCGCCGTCCTTGGTCACGCCTTCACCGCGCGGATAGGACCAGATCACGGTGGCGACGCCCTTCGAGGCGGCTTCCTTGCGCATCTCGACGATCTCTTCGAACATGTCGAACATCACGTCGGAGCCGGGATAGATAGTGAAGCCGATGGCCGAGCAGCCGAGGCGCAGCGCATCGTCGACCGAGGCGGTGACGGCCTGGTTCTTGGCGGCGGTGCCGGACATCAGCGAGTTGGCGGAGTTCACCTTGAGGATCGTCGGGATCTGGCCGGCGAAGGTGTCGGCGCCGGCTTCCAGCGAGCCGAGAGGGGCGGCATAGGCGTTGAGCCCGGCGTCAATTGCCAGCTGGTAGTGGTAATGCGGGTCGAAGCCTGCCGGGTTGGGGCAGAAGGAACGGTGCCCGCCGTGCTCGAACCCCTGGTCGACGGGCAGGATGATCATCTTGCCCGTGCCGCCGAGCTTCCCGGACATGAGCATGCGGCAGAGGTTGGCCTTCACGCCCGGCGTTTCGCCCTCGTAATTCGCGAGGATACGGCTAACAGCTCTGGTGGCTTTCATGGATTCGATCCCTATGCTGTGGATTGCAGTTGCGGGGTAGAAGCCTGTTAATCGGGACGCAAGCGAGTTAGCGCTAACTGGACGCCAAGTCGCAGGATGAGAGCTGTGAAAACAGGTTTCTGGCGCGTGAAACACGGTTTCGACGCATTTTAGAGCGGTGCTTCGGTGGCGGCCAAAACCGGCTCAGTCCCCGGATGCAGGGAAAGCCTCAAGGCAGAAGAAGGGATGGGATCAGAGGCCGCAGTCTGCCAGCACATCCCGCTCGGCCGCGCCGAACGCGGGATTGGTGTCGGCCAGCGAACGGGGCAGGGCGCGGTCCTCGAAGACGTCGAACCCGCCGACGATCTCGGCGAAGCCGCAGACCGTTTCGGGCTCCGGCGCGCTGCGGAGCAACTCGCTCAGGATATCCAGCGGGCCGTTGCCGAAAAGCACGAGCGCACCGGCATCGATCAGCGGCGCCATGGCGTCGAGATAGGCCGTGCTCGCGAGCCTGCCCTCCAGAAAGAGCTTGTTCAGCGTGCCGACAACCACCGCGCCCTGCGCCGTCTTCGCCGGAAACCCGGCGTCGAGCAGTTTCTGGACATTGGGGCCGGGGTTGGCCGACATCACCGCGAATCCCATGGACTGCATGTCGATCTGGCCGGTGGTGATATCGTCCCGCACGCAATCGCCCAGCTTCTGGCTGCCTTCGGGACGAGGGGTTACGGTCAGGTATTTTACCTCTTCGACGCACTGCTTTCGATAATCGGAGACAGGCACGCCCTGCGCGGCGGCAAGCAAAGGGGCCGTGAGGGTGGCGAGGGCGAGGGCAATGGCTCTGCGCAATTCGGAACTCCATGCATTCGAGCGGCGCTCGACCGGGTGTTCGAACATCATAGAGAGTGGGCGGGCGAGTTGAAACGCCCGACCTCCGCAGAAGCGGAGATGGGCCGGGCCTCGGTGAGGCGACCGGCCCGGTGGGTAGAAGGCGTGCGCCTCTGCCGGTATCCGCTTACTGGGCGGTGGCGGTGCGGGTCAGAGCATTGACCGCGGCAACGCCATTCTCGCCATCGCTCCGGAAATCGATCGACACCCGGTCGCCGGCCTGCAGGTCTTCGGGAACCGCAAGGTTGGCCGCGAGCGGCCAGACGGTCAGGTCTTCGAGCACCAGGATGCTCGCCACGCGGTCATAGGCAAGGATGAGACCTTCGGTTTCATCGGCGGCGGCGGGCAGGACGCTCAGGGTGGCGAGGGCGCTGGCAAGAAGAAGGCGCATGTGGTGTTTCGATCCATGGAGGAGGGCACTCTCGGCACGTTCTCGCGCCTGCAGTCGCCGGGCGGAGCCTCGCGCCCGGATTGATCGTAATTGGGATGCGGACCCGCGGCGTGCAAGTCTTGCGCGATAAAAATTAAATGCTGCGAGATCAGCAGGTTGATCAGGGTCTAGCGCAGTCGCTTCCGTTGCGGCACTTCGGAAAAGGTCTCGCCCTCGCGGATAATGGAAAAAGGGCGGGCGCATGGCCGGCGCATGCAGTGATTGCTGAAGGGCCGCGATGATGCGAAGGGGCGCTTCAATTGAACGAGGGCCTTGCCGACCTTGCGGACATCCGGCTCAGATTGTCAGATGGCCGTGATAAGCCCCAACCCAAAATGCCGCGCCTTCGCCCCCTTTACCCGCAGCGTTTAATCAATCTTGGTGCCGGCGGAGATGCGCGGGTGAATCTGAGCACTCCACCATCTCCTGATCCAACTCAGAAGATCAGGTGCCGCCTTCAACTTCGATGTAGAATTCAATCGGATCGATCACTGTGTGTTGAGCCTTGCTCGCTGCGGCCTCTGACGATCCTAGTATGGCCTTCATCTTATCAAGATCTGCGCCTTCAAAGACGATTGACACTCGATCTTGATCGGAATGCCTGAATATCCGGTGGCCCGAACAAAAGCCGGAGAAGGTTTTTGTGCGCACCTCTCCTCCGCCTAGCCATGTGTCCATGTTCCCAACCGCGTGGGTTACAACAACCGTCGTCATCTGGATTCCCCCTGTTTCTGCCGTGTACGTCTGACGTAACGGCAACTTCCAACCTAACAGGTTTGATTGGAATCCCCTACAACTCTTGGAAAGCCCGTGGTGTCCGCCGAGCAAGCCGTCTCCAAGTGCGATCCAGCTTTGGCTATGCGCAGATAGCCGATCTTTCAGTCAAGGAATTCGTCGATAGGTATCTGGGGGACGTCCGCCCTGTTGTTCCTCGAACAAGCTGAACTGCCCCCCAAAAAAACGCCCAGCATGGAGATTGGCTGGGCGTCATCAGCTCGATATTTGCCGCACTGGCTGGGCGCAGGGGGCCGGCCTTCCCGGTCGTTCCCGGGGCGGGCCTTAGCCGAGGGCGGCCACGCCGGGCAATTCCTTGCCTTCCATCCATTCGAGGAAGGCGCCGCCTGCGGTGGAGATGTAGGTGAAGTTTTCCGCCGCGCCGGACTTGTTGAGTGCCGAAACCGTGTCGCCGCCACCGGCGACGGTGATCAGCTTGCCTTCGGCGGTCAGCTCGGCCGCGGCCAGGGCGGCCTCAAAGGTGCCCTTGTGGAACGGCTCGATCTCGAAGGCGCCGAGCGGCCCGTTCCAGATCAGCGTCTTGCATTGGGCAAACACGCCCTTGAGCGCCTCGACCGTGGCCGGGCCGGCGTCGAGGATCATCTTGTCGGCGGGGCATTGGTCCACGGGCAGGATCTCGTTGGCGGCACCGGCGGCGAATTCACCTGCGACCACGATGTCCACCGGCAGGTGGATGGTGCATCCGGTGCTCTCGGCCTTCGCCAGGATGGCGCGGGCAGTGTCGGCCATGTCGCGCTCGGCCAGCGAGGAGCCGATCTCGACGCCCTTGGCAACGAGGAAGGTGTTGGCCATGCCGCCGCCGATCACCAGGTGGTCAACCTTCTCGATCAGGTTGCTCAGCAGGTCGAGCTTGGTGGAGACCTTGGCACCGCCGACAACGGCGACCACCGGGCGCTCCGGTCTGCCGAGCGCGGCTTCGAGCGCACCGAGTTCCTGCGCCATCAGGCGGCCGGCGCAGTTGGGCAGAAGCTTGGCCACACCCTCCGTCGAGGCGTGTGCGCGGTGGGCGGCGGAGAATGCGTCGTTGCAGTAGACGTCGCCGAGCGAGGCGAGGAACTTCGCCATCTCGGGGTCATTGTCGGTTTCCATCGGGGTGAAGCGGGTGTTTTCCACCAGAACCACTGCGCCGGCGGGCAGGGCCTCGAGTTCCGCGCGGGAGGGCTTTTCGATGAAGGTCACGGATTGGCCCAGCTTCTCTTCCAGCGTCGGCACGGTGATCTTCAGGCTCATCTCGGGGACGACCTGGCCCTTGGGCCGGCCGAAATGAGCCAGCATCACGGGCTTGCCACCCTTGGCGAGAATGCCCTTGATCGTCGGCACGATGCGTTCGATCCGGGTCGCGTCGGTCACCACGCCATCCTTGACGGGTACGTTGATATCGACACGAACCAGCACGATCTTGCCGTCAAGGTCCATGTCGTCGAGTGTCTTCCAGCTCATCAGAGGCTCCTTTCGAAAGGCTCACGCGCTTCCTATCGCAAGCCCCCGGAGGCAGCTATGGGCTTTCGGTTTCCGCTAACGCGGTTTAGGGTCGCGCCGACCCGCGGGGGGGAATACCCGCCATGCAAGATCGAGGAGGGCCCGATGGCCGAAATCAAGGATCCCGAGAACACCATCATCATGGAGCTGAAGGGCGGTAATGTGGTGATCGAACTGCTGCCCGACGTGGCGCCCAAGCACAGCGAGCGGATGAAGGAACTGGCCCGGGCCGGCGCCTATGACGGCGTCGTGTTTCACCGTGTGATCGACGGCTTCATGGCCCAGACCGGCGACGTCGCCCACGGCAAGGCCGGCGGTGACCTGCGCCGCGCCGGCACCGGCGGCTCCGAGCATCCGGACCTGCCGGCGGAGTTCTCCAAGCTGCCCCATTCGCGCGGAACGCTGGGCGCTGCCCGCTCGCAGAATCCGAACTCGGCCAACAGCCAGTTCTTCATCAACTTCAAGGACAACGACTTCCTGAACGGGCAGTACACCGTCTATGGCCGCGTGATCGACGGTATGGAGCATGTCGACGCCATCACCCGTGGCGAGCCGCCCGCGAACCCCGACCGCATGATCTCGGTCAAGGTGGCCGCCGATGTCTGACAGCAAGCTTTTCGCCGGCGGCCTCTTTGCCGTCGGGCTGGCCATCCTTGCCGGCTTCTTCCTGATGACCAACGGCAGCCAGAGCCCGGCCGTGGCGGCCGAGGACACGGCCGGGCCGAACCTCGTGATCGAGGTCGGCGGCGCGACCGAGGGGCGGATCGTGATCGACCTTCTGGCCGATGTGGCCCCGCAACATGCCGAGCGGCTTGCCGCGCTGGCCGACTCCGGCGCCTATGACGGGGTGGTGTTCCACCGCGTGATCGACGGCTTCATGGCCCAGACTGGCGACGTGCAGTTCGGCAAGGCGGGTGGCGACACCTCGCGCGCCGGCATGGGCGGCTCCGAGATGGCCGACCTGCCGGCCGAGTTCAGCGATGTCTCCTTCGAGCGGGGCGTCGTCGGCATGGCCCGCTCGCAGAACCCGAACTCGGCCAACAGCCAGTTCTTCATCATGTTCGCCCCGGCGCCGCACCTGAACGGCCAGTACACGGTGGTCGGCCGCGTGATCGAGGGCATGGACGTGGTCGATGCCATCAAGAAGGGGAACGCCGCCGCCAACGGCTCGGTGGCGGATCCCGACCGGATGGTCTCGGTCAGCGTCGAACGCTGAGACAGGCCCGGCGCGGCCGTCGCGCCGGGGATGCAAGCTTGCCGGGGTCCGTCGGAACGGCCAGGCCCCGGCGCCCAGCCCGCGCGGAACAGGAGGGACCAGGTGTCCGAAAACGATCCCTTCCATCTCCATCCGGGTCTGCGGGGCCTGATCAAGGACCCCGAGGACTCCTTCTTCCGCACCTTCCAGCCCTCCGATCTGGACGAGCTGATCGAGACCACGCCGGGGATGGTCGAATTCCGTATGCCAGACGAGGAGCGGGAGGCCTGCCGCAAGCAGCTCTTCGAGAACTGGACGGACGGGGATCTCTGGGTCTTCGGCTACGGCTCGCTGATGTGGGACCCGGCGTTTCGCTTCCGGGAGGTGCGCCGGGCCCATGTGCCGGATCACGAGCGCGTCTTCTGCCTGGTCGAGGTTGGCGGGCGGGGCACGCCGGACGCGCCGGGCTTGATGGCGGGACTTGCCCCAGGCGATGGCTGCGACGGGCTGGTGTTCCGGATCGCGGAGGCGGACATTCCCGTCGAGACAGAGATCCTCTGGCGCCGCGAGCGGATCGGGCCGGCCTATGCGCCGGAGTTCCTGATGGCCGAGACGGTGGCGGGGCCGGTCCGGGCGCTGGCCTTCGTGGCCGACGAGAGCGCCGATATCATCGACCTGACACTCTCCCGCGAGGCGCAGGTCCGCCATATCGCGACGGGAAAGGGCATCCTCGGCACCAGTCTAGAATACCTCGAGAACATCGTCAGGCATTTCGAAGCGCTCGGGATCGAGGACCCGGACCTCGTCGACCTGCTCCGGGATGCGCGCGCGCTGGCGGCAGACCTCGCCCAATGACCCGCAGGCCGTCGCCCTGCCGATGAACCGGCCCGCTATCTTCTGGACGGGTGCGGCGCTGCTCTGTCTGGGCATTGCCGGGGTGGTTTCCGCCTTCCTTCTCGCCTATCGCATCGGCTACGACACGATCTTCGACATGCCGGCCGGCTTCGGACCCCGGATCGAGGCGATCCTGCAGGAGGGGCATTACTACGTCGAGAGCGACGGCTATCGAGACTACATCGGCCGGCCGCCCTTCCTGCCGCATCTCTACGCGCTCCTGTGGAGCTGGACGGGCAGCATCCCGGCGATGCTCGTGGCCAAGAACCTGATCTTTGGTGGGCTGCTGTCGGCGTGCTTCGCGCTCTGCTGCCGCCGTGCAATGGTTCCGGCCGGAGTGGCGGCGGCCGGGCTTCTGCTCCTTTTCGCGTTTCCCTTCAACGCCTTCACCATGCTGACCCTCAGCTACGAGGAGGCGCTGCTCGGCTTTCTGATCCCGTCCATCCTCGCGCTGGCCATCGCGGAGCGCACGCCGTGGGACAGGTTGCTTCTGGCCGGACTGCTGGCCGTCACCTATCTCACCAAGAGCTCCGCCTTCCTATTCTGCGGCACCTTCGCGGTCGCGCTGCTCTTCACGACCCGATGGAGCTCGCCGCTCCTCCGGACCTTGCCGCTGCTCGCGGTTCTCGCGACAGCGGTGGCGTGGGGTGGTTATTCGGCGGCGAGGACGGGCACCTTTGCCGCGGCCTCCACAAGCTCCTCCACCAACGGCTGGAACCTCTGGAAGGGGAACAACCCGCGCTTCGCCGAGCTCTATCCCGATCGCCACCTGGACGAGCTTGCCGCCGAGGCCCGTGCTGCGGCCCCGCAGTTCGGATCGGAATGGGAGGCGCACCGGTACTACACGGGGCTCGCCCGGGACTTCGTGACCGAGCACCCCGGCCAGGCCCTCCGAAACACCGGCCGGAAGCTCTCCAACATGCTTTTCGGTATCCGGGATTTCGAGTTCAACCGGAACCGGACCGCCAAGGTGGTGCTGCACACCGGCTCGATGCTGGTGAACCGCGTGCTCCTCTTCGCTGCCCTGGGCCTGAGCCTAACGTGGCTCTTGCGCCGTGAAACCAGCCCGGTGCGCCGGCGCGCCGGCGGCTTGTTCCTGCTGCTGGCGGTGAGCTACAGCGCGCCATTCCTGGTCGGTTTCGCCTATTCGCGGCACCTCGTGCCGGTCTTCGTCTCGGCGGTCCTCGTGGTGCTCCTTGCCGCGCGCCCGCTCGATCACGGCGGATCACGCGCCTCCAACGGCCGCTGAACCCTGCGTGAGCCTGGCTGGCCGGATGGCTCCGTGCCTGTCAGGCTTAGGCCATAGCGTTGCCAACCGGGGAGGAGAGGGTGATGTGGAGGCGAATGCTGTGGCCAGCGGCGATCCTGACATTGTGGTCGGGCGTGGCACTGGCCAATCCCGGGATCTGGGAACGGGAATGGCCCGACACCGATTTCGCCAAGACCTCGATCCGGGACTGGGGCGAGATCATCTCCG
This sequence comes from Tropicimonas aquimaris, assembly GCF_042676185.1. Classification (NCBI taxonomy): domain Bacteria; kingdom Pseudomonadati; phylum Pseudomonadota; class Alphaproteobacteria; order Rhodobacterales; family Roseobacteraceae; genus Tropicimonas; species Tropicimonas aquimaris. The sequence continues at coordinate 609,688 of NZ_JBHTJT010000008.1, forward strand.
GCGGGCCGCCGAAGGACGGGATCCCGGCGATCTCGGATCCGGGCTTCCACCGCGCGGCGGACGAGTCCCGGATCGGTGACCGAGAACCGGTCATCACCGTGGAGATCGGCAATGCGACCCCGCGCGCCTATCCGATCCGCTACCTGACCTGGCACGAGATCGTCAACGACACCGTGGGCGGCGTGCCGGTGGCGGTGACCTTCTGCCCGCTCTGCAACTCCGCGCTCACCTTTGACCGCAGGGTCGGGGGACGGACGCTTAGCTTTGGCGTCTCCGGCAAGCTGCGCTATTCTGACATGGTGATGTACGACCGCGAAACTGAGAGCTGGTGGCAGCAGGCGATCGGCGAGGGGATCGTCGGTCACTACACCGGGACGGAGCTGAAGCAATTGCCGAGCTGGATGGAAAGCTGGGCCGAGTTCCGCAGCCGCAACCCCGAAGGGCTGGTCATGGCCGAGCCCGACTACAACCGGTCCTATGGCCGGAACCCATATGCCAACTACGACAGCTCCCGCACCCCGTTCCTCTACAACGGCGAGATGCCGCCGCACGGGATCCCCGCCATGGCCCGGGTCGTCCGGGTGGGTGCGCGCGCCTGGCCGCTCGACCGGTTGGCTGCCTCCGGAGAGATAACCGAAGCCGGGGTCACCATTTCCTGGCAGGCGGGGCAGGCCTCGGCGCTCGACAGCGGCCAGATCGCCCGGGGCCGTGATGTCGGCTCCATCCGGGTGCGCGACGGGCAGGGCAGGGACGTCGCCCACGACGTCATGTTCGCCTTCGCCTTCCACGCCTTCTACCCGAACGGGCGCTGGATGCTCGACTGAGATCGCCCGAACGGCCCGCCCCAAAGCGCTCCTTTTACCCGGCGGTCGGCACTTCTTACCGAAACCACAGGGTGATACACTTCGACCATTATCTGGGGTGTCCTCTCCGCGCTTGGCGGGGTCGGCGTGTTTCTGGTCGGCATGTCGATGCTGTCCGCCGGCCTGAAGGGCCTTGCCGGGCGAAAGATGCGGGAGATGCTGGGCCGCTTCACCAACACCCCGCTCAGCGGGGCGGTGACAGGAGCCCTGACCACCGCCGCCATCCAGTCGTCTTCCGCAACCACCGTCGCCGCCGTGGGCTTTGTCGCATCGGGCATGCTGACGTTTCCACAGGCGCTCGGGATCATCTTTGGCGCCAATATCGGGACGACGATGACCGGCTGGATCGTCGCGACGCTCGGCTTCAAGCTCAACCTCGGAACGGCGATGCTGCCGGCGGTCTTTCTCGGGGCGCTGCTGCACCTGTCCGGCAGGCCGCAGCTTTCGCGGGCCCGGCTGGCGCTCGCGGGGTTCAGCCTGCTCTTCATCGGCATCGACCAGATTAAACTGGCGCTCGCCGCTTTCGAGGGGGTCGTCACCCCCACAGATTTTCCATCCGACACGTTGCTTGGGCGGTTGGAGCTGGTGGGGATCGGCCTGCTAATCACCCTCGTCACACAATCCTCCTCGGCCGGGGTCGCCACCGCGCTCGCGGCCCTCGGGGCCGGGGCGATAAGCTTTCCGCAGGCGGCGGCCATGGTGATCGGGATGGATGTCGGCACCACCGTCACGGCACTTCTGGCGACGGTCGGCGGCGGGACGATGGCGCGGCGCACCGGACTTGCGCATGTGATCTACAACCTCCTGACCGGTGTCATGGCCTTCTTCCTGCTCGGGCCCTTCCTGCTCGGGCCCTTCTCGACCCTCGTCGCGCCGCTGATCGCGGAGGGGAACGGGCAGATCGCGCTGGTGGGATTTCACAGCATGTTCAACGCTCTCGGGGTGGTTCTTGTGTTGCCGTTCGCGCGCCCCTTCGCGCGGATGATCGAGTGAATGGTGCCGGAGCGCGCCGGGCCGCTGACCCGCGGGCTCGACCCGACCCTGCTGTCCGTGCCACGGATTGCAACCGAGGTGACGGTGGTGGCGGTCGACGGGCTCTCGACGGCGCTGGCCGATCACCTCGTCCTGAAGCTCCACGGACGGCCGCCGACCGATGCACCGCACCACTCCCGCGTGACGCTAGAGGCGGCGCTGGCCGAAACGCAGGACTATCTGGGGGAGATCGTGGTGCCCGCGGGCGCCCCTGCCATAGCTGCCCAGGTCGCCGGCAGTTTCCACGCGCTCGATCACCTGTTCCGGCTGCTCTATCGCTGCGACCTGGCCGACAGGATCGAGGTGCTGTCGCATTCGGGGCGCCTGCGTCGCCTGCGCCGTCTGCTCGCAGGGGCCGCAGCCCGCCATGCCCGGCCCGACGATCCGGAGGCGACGGAGCGGATGCTCGATCGGCTCCGCGCGATCATGCGCGAGCAGCGCAAATCACCGCGCGATCGCCTCGTAGCGGAGGCCGTTCATGGGAGAATCCCGGATGAGGCGGCGCAGGCGCAGATCACCGCGCTCCGCTGGCTGCATCGGGTCAGCTATCATCTTTGGCGTATTCGGGTGCATCAGAATGCCGTGCACGCGTCTGCTCCCGCCGTGCCGCTGCCCGAAGAGGCGCGGCTCGACGTGGCGCAGGACTAGTGTCGATCGCCCGAGATCAGGGTATGATGCGACGGTACTTGGTGCCTTCGAGCGTCGCGCCAGCGATCAGTCCGGCCTGGGCAAAGACCAGCGCGATCACGGGTTCCGCGGTGGTCAGGGTCTCGGCAGACAGGTTCCCGCCCTGATCGATCCAGGCGTATTCGGCATCGGCGCCGGCCGACCAGCCGTGCGATGTGCGGAACGCCTGAAGCGCCTCGGGGGTCATGAAGAACAGCGCGTGCGCGTATTGCTGCGCGCCGGCCTGGAAGCCCACGTTGGCCTGGATGGCCTCGTAGAAGTCGACCGTGGTGTTGTTGATCCGGAGTGCGCCGGTGCCATAGCTGCCGCCCACGCCGAAACCGGCCTTGGTGATCAGCGGCATGAACAGAACGCCCGAGGCCTTCTGTTCGAGCTCGGCCGTGCCCGGATAGGTCGTGAACAGGAAGTTGCGCGTCGCGTCGACCCGCTGATCGATCCGCGGGCCGCCATTCGAACCGACGCCATTTGCGCAACCCGAGAGAACCGCGGTTCCGGCTGCCGCCGTTGCGAGGAAACCGCGGCGGGAGAGTGTGTTCTTGAATTCCATGGTACTGCCCCTGGATATCGCCTGAATGCCTGTTGCTCCGGCGTTTCACGCCGGTTGATCAGTCTTATAAAGCAGTGCGGCAGACATGTCACGCTGCCGTCACGGCAATGTGTGCGTTCGGCCTTGATCCGAGCCTGCGGCCGCCTCTCAGGCACCTTTCAGGAGACGCGCCACGCGCGGGGCGTAATAGGTCAGGATCCCGTCGCAGCCGGCGCGCTTGAACGCCAGCAGGCTTTCCAGCATCACCTTCTCGCCGTCGAGCCAGCCATTGGCGGCCGCGGCCTCCAGCATCGCGTATTCGCCGGAGACCTGGTAGGCGAAGGTCGGCGCGCCAAAGGTGTCCTTCACCCGCCGGCAGATGTCGAGATAGGGCATCCCGGGTTTCACCATCACCATGTCGGCGCCTTCCGACAGGTCACGCTCGATCAGCCGCATCGCCTCGTCGCTGTTGGCCGGGTCCATCTGGTAGGTCTTCTTGTCGCCTTTGAGCGCGCCGGTCGCGCCGACCGCGTCCCGGAACGGTCCGTAGAAGGCAGAGGCGTACTTGGCGGCATAGGACATGATCGCGACGCTGCGATGCCCCGCGCCCTCCAGCGCCTTGCGGATGCCGCCGATGCGGCCGTCCATCATGTCGGAGGGGCCGAGGATGTCGGCGCCGGCGGCGGCCTGGGCCAGCGCCATCTTGACCAGCGCCTCGACCGTCTCGTCGTTGACGATCTCGCCGTCCACCACAATGCCGTCATGGCCGTTGCTGTTGTAGGGGTCGAGCGCGATGTCGGTCATTACCGCGATGTCCGGCACCTCGGCCTTGATCGCGCGGATAGCCCGGTTGGTCAGGTTGCCTGGGTTCCAGGCCTCCTCGCAGCCTTCGGTCTTGAGCGCCGGGTCGGTGTAGGGGAAGAGGCAGATCGCCGGTATGCCGAGTTCGGCCGCCTCGGCCGCGGCCTCGACCGTCAGATCGACGGAGCGGCGCAACACGCCGGGCATCGACGCCACCTCCTCGGACACGCCGTTTCCGGCGCACAGAAAGACCGGCCAGATCAGGTCGTCCACGCCGAGCCCGTTTTCGCGGACCAGGGCACGCAGCGGTGCGCTGCTGCGAAGGCGACGCAGGCGGCCGGAGGGGAAGGGGGCTTGGGTGGGGCGCATGGCTCTGCCTGATCCTCTGTTGTGCGTGCAATGACGCAAACTGCGACGGATCGGCAACCACCTCAAGGGTGACAAATCGCGCAAGCGGTGCTGCGGGTTGCACCTTCGGGTCCGTGGCGATACCTCATCGCGCAGGTCCTTCGAACTGTCTTGCGCGAACGGCAGGCAAATCAGGAGTATGCGGAGTGCAAGACTGGTACCAGATGGCGTTCGAACTGATCGACATGCGATCGTTCTCGAACCTTTGGTACTGGATCGCCCTGGCCGTGGTCTGGTCCACTGCAAGCCACTGGGTGCTCGGCGTTCCCTACGACATGGTCACCCGCGCCCGCCGCAATGGCGGTCAGGCCGAGGAGGACATGCGCGACCTGGTGCGCGTCAACGTCAACCGCCTGCTCTACATCACCGAGACCGCCGGAATCTGGATGCTGGCCATCGGCTGCTTCTTCCTGACCACGCTGGCGATCCTCGGCTTCGTCTACTGGATCGAATTCGCCCAGGCGGTGTTCCTCCTGGCGCTGCCGATGGCGCTCGTCTTCGTCTTGTCGATTCGCACGGCGCGCAAGATCCGTGCGGCCGACGGCGCGGGCCTTTATCGCATGCTGCACATCCATCGCTTCCTCACCCAGTTGATCGGGATGATCGCGATTTTCATCACCGCTTTCTGGGGCATGTGGCAGAACATGTCGCTGGGTGTGCTCTAGCCAACGGTTGACGAGGGGCTTCAGCCCCTTCGTCATGCAAGCGTCCGCCGGATTCATGAAAAAATCCAAACCAAATATTGACGCTGCGGAAAGCACAGGTTGTCCGAAGCCTGTTTCCATGTGAAACTGGAAGTCCCAATTCTATTTATTTTCGTATAAAGTTCGGGAGATTTTCATGCGTTATCTCGTATTTTTCAATGCGGTCGATTCCTCACTCGGCCGGGAGCCGCACGCCGTTTTCGGAGATGGAACGGGGTTTACCTTCCTGAAGGACATCAACGCCGGGGCAGGAAACTCCTCCCCCTACAGTCCCACCGCCGGTCTGGGGAAAGTGTTCTTTACCGCCACCAACAGCGCACGGTCGGGGACCGAGGCCTATGTTACCGATGGCACCCCAGGCGGAACCGAGCTGCTTGAAGACATCTATTTCGGCACGGATAGCAGTTTTCCGAATGACTACACGCTCGTCGGGGACACGATCTTCTTCGAGGCGAGAACCGACACTCCCGGCAGCGGATACGAGTTGTTCAAGACGGACGGCACCGCTGCCGGCACCGAACTGGTTCGGGATATCAACCCGGGCGACGGGTCCAGCTCTCCTGCGTATTTCGTTGATCTCGGCGGGCTGCTGCTGTTCCGCGCCAACGACGGCAGCACCGGGGGGGAACTCTATCGGTCGAACGGCACGACCGGAGGCACCCAACGGATCAAGGACATCGAACCCGGCTCGGGAGGCTCGTTCCCCCAACTCGACCAGGATGGCGTGCTCAACGGATCGCTGCTCTTCAATGCCTTCGAGTCCACCTCGGGTCGCGAACTCTGGATCACCGACGGGACCACTTCGGGAACCGTGCTTCTGCTGGACATCGAGTCCGGCTCAGGCAGCAGCAATCCCACCGACTTCGAACGGCTGGGCAATGCAATTCTGTTCTCCGCCCGCACTGCCTCCGACGGCTACGAACTCTGGCGATCCGATGGCACGACCGGCGGCACGTTCCAGATCGCGGATATCTACAGCGGCACCAACAGCTCGAGTCCGGACGAGATCACCACGCTCGGCAACCGGGCGGTCTTCGAGGCCTCGGACACGGGCACGGGCCGGGAACTCTATGTCACCGATGGCAATGCCGCGAGCCTCCTGCTCGACATCAACAACGGGTCCGGCAGTTCCAATCCGAGGTATATCACCCCCTTCGGAGACGGATCGAAAGCCGTCTTCACTGCCTATCGCCCGGGCGAGGGCACGGAACTTTGGGTGACCGACGGCACCACGGGCAACACGCGGCTGTTGAAGGACATCTATTCCGGCGCCTTAAGCTCCAGCCCGCTCAACCTGATCGCGGCGGGGGATCACGTGTTCTTCAGCGCGCGGGATGGCGTCAGTGGCGATTACGAGCTCTGGATGACCGACGGTACATCGAGAGGCACGGTCAAGGTGCTGGACGATGACGACAATCCGATCGTCGACCCCGACAACTTCGCCGTGCTCGCGATCGAAGGCGGCACCAGCGGAGACGACAACCTGACCGGCACGCCCGGTCCGGACACGATCAGCGGCCTGGCCGGCAACGACGTGATCGTCGGGCTCGGCGGCAATGACATGCTCAAAGGCAACAGCGGCGCTGACACGCTGCGCGGAGGGGGCGGCAAGGACACGCTGGACGGAGGCAAGGGCAACGACACCCTGCTCGGCCAAGGCGGGGCCGATGCGCTTCTCGGCAAGGCCGGGGCAGACACCATGAACGGTGGCGGCGGCAACGATATGGTCAGGGGGGACGCCGGCAAGGACACGCTTGAGGGTGGCAAGGGCAACGACACCCTGATCGGCAATTCCGGCGATGATACGCTTCGCGGCAACGGCGGCGCCGACGAGGTCCGGGGCGGGGAAGGCAATGACAGGGCCTTCGGCAATGCCGGGAACGACCGCATGATCGGCGGCGGCGGCAACGACGTCCAGACCGGCGGCGGCGGGGTCGATACCTTTGTCTACGGCACCAATGGCGGCCGGGACAGGATCACCGACTTCAACGTCAATCGCGACATGCTCGACATGGTCGATACCGGTCTGCAGTTCGAGGATCTGCGGTTCATCAAGCGCGGCGGCGGCGACGATACCCTGATCGTCATCAACGACGCGACGAGGATCCTCCTGGAGGATGTCACGCGGGCCGAAATCCGGGGTGCCGAAGACGCCTTCGACTTCGCCTGAAACCACCGAGGCCATCATGCCCGTGATCGGTGGCGCGTAATGCGCCGCCGAATCGTGCGCAGCGGGGCCGGTGGCGCGAATGCCCGTTGACACCGCGGGTCACTGGCATAGGTGACTGCGGTCATGAAAGCTCAAGCACATATCACTGTCGGCGGTGCGCCCGAAGGCTATGACGCGCTGCTCATCGCCCGCGAGCTGGAAAAGGGCGCGCCCGTCGTCCATGTCGCGCGCGACGACAAGCGGCTGGCAGAGATGCGGGCGGCGCTCGGCTTTTTTGCGCCCAACGCCGTGGTGCTGGATTTTCCGGGTTGGGATTGTCTGCCCTACGACCGGGTCTCGCCCAATTCCGAGATCTCGGCGCGGCGGATGGCGACGCTGGCGGCGCTGACGGCGGGCATTCCCGGCCCCTTCGTGCTGCTCACCACGCTCAATTCCGCAACCCAGCTCGTGCCGGCGCGGGCGGTGCTGCGCGAGGCGGCCTTCACCGCACGGGTGGGGGAGCGGATCGACGAGGCGGCGCTGAAATCCTTCCTCGTGCGGATGGGCTTCACCCAGGCGCCGACGGTGCTGGAGCCGGGCGACTACGCCGTGCGGGGCGGTATCATCGACGTTTTCCCGCCGGGCCATCCGGGCCCGATCCGGCTCGACCTGTTCGGCGATGTACTCGACGGCGCCCGCCGCTTCGACACCGCCAACCAGCGCACCACGGAGAAGCTGCAGGCGGTGGAGCTGGCGCCGGTCTCGGAGGTGATCCTCGACGAGGCGGCGATCACGCGGTTCCGGCAGACCTATCGCATCGAGTTCGGCGCCGCGGGCACCGACGATCCGCTTTACGAGGCGGTCAGCGCGGGGCGCAAGCACGCCGGCATGGAGCACTGGCTGCCGTTCTTCCACGAGCGGCTGGAGACGCTCTTCGACTATCTGCCCGACGCCGCGGTGATGCTGGACGACCAGACCGACGCCGCGCGTCTGGTTCGCTGGGACGGGATCGTCGACAGCTACGACAACCGGCTGGAGGCCATGAAGTCCAAGGCGCGGCTGGATTCCGTCTACAAGCCCGCGGCTCCGGCCACGCTCTATCTCGACGATGCCGGCTGGGAGGCCGCGATCGCCGGCCACCGGGTGCTCAAGCTGAGCGCGCTGCCGCAGGGCACCGGCCCCGGTGCGATCGACGCCGGCGGGCGGATCGGGCGCAATTTCTCGCCCGAGCGCCAGCAGGAAAACGTGATCCTTTTCAGAGCGCTGGCCGAGCACCTTAAGAAGAAACGTCAGGATGGGCAGGTCGTCGTCGCCAGCTATTCCGAGGGCGCGCGGGAGCGGCTCGCGGGCCTGATGGAGGACGAGGGCGTCGTCGGCGCGACCGAGATCACCGATTTCCGCGACGTGCCCGAGGGCAAGGGCGGGCTCTACCTCGTCGTCTGGGCGCTGGAGCATGGCTTCGAAGGCACCGGGCTGACCGTCATCTCCGAGCAGGACGTGCTGGGCGACCGGCTGATCCGCAAGCCGCGCAGCAAGCGGCGGGCGGAGAACTTCCTGACCGAGGCGCAATCGCTCAGCCCCGGCGACCTCGTGGTCCATGTCGACCACGGCGTCGGCCGCTACATGGGGCTGGAGATCGTCAACGCGCTCGGCGCGGATCACGAGATGATCCACCTCGAATACGCCGAGGGCGCGCGGCTCTACCTGCCGGTGGAAAACATCGAGCTTCTGAGTCGCTTCGGTCATGAGGAAGGGCTGCTCGACAAGCTCGGCGGCGGGGCCTGGCAAGCCAAGAAGGCCAAGCTCAAGGAGCGTATCCGCCAGATCGCCGACAAGCTGATGCGCATCGCGGCCGAGCGGGCCCTGCGCAAGGCGCCGGTCCTGCATATCGATCACCACGCCTGGGAGGAGTTTTCGGCCCGCTTCCCCTACCAGGAGACGGACGACCAGCTGAAGGCCATCGAGGACGTGCTCGATGACCTCGATCGGGGCATCCCGATGGACCGGCTGATCTGCGGCGACGTGGGTTTCGGCAAGACCGAGGTGGCGATGCGCGCGGCCTTCGTCGCCGCGATGTCGGGGATGCAGGTCGCCGTGATCGCGCCGACGACGCTGCTCGCCCGCCAGCATGCCAAGAGCTTTGCCGATCGGTTCCGGGGCTTCCCGGTGAAGGTGCGGCAACTTTCGCGTTTCGTCGGCACGAAGGAAGCTACCGAGACCCGCAAGGGCATCGCCGACGGCTCCGTCGATATCGCCATCGGCACCCATGCGTTGCTCGCCAAGCAGGTGAAGTTCCACAGCCTCGGGCTGCTCATTATCGACGAGGAGCAGCATTTCGGTGTGCAGCACAAGGAGCGGCTCAAGGAGATGCGCTCCGACATCCACGTGCTGACGCTCACAGCAACGCCGATCCCGCGGACCTTGCAGATGTCGCTTTCGGGTGTGCGGGACCTGTCGATCATCGGCACGCCGCCCATCGACCGCCTGGCGATCCGCACCTATGTCAGCGAGTTCGATACCGTGACCATCCGCGAGGCGCTCCTGCGCGAGCACTACCGCGGTGGGCAGAGCTTTTTCGTGGTCCCGCGCATCAAGGACCTGCCCGACATGGAGGCCTTCCTGAAGGACCATGTGCCGGAGGTCTCCTATGTCGTGGCCCATGGCCAGATGGCGGCGGGCGAGCTCGACGACCGGATGAACGCCTTCTACGACGGCAAGTACGACGTGCTGCTGGCGACGACCATCGTGGAAAGCGGCCTCGACATTCCGACCGCGAACACGATGGTGGTGCACCGTGCCGACATGTTCGGGCTCGCGCAGCTCTACCAGATCCGCGGCCGGGTGGGGCGTGCCAAGACCCGCGCTTACGCCTACCTGACCACCAAGCCGCGCATGAAACTGACCGATGCCGCCGAGAAGCGGCTACGCGTTCTGGGCTCGCTCGACACGCTCGGCGCGGGTTTCACGCTGGCCAGCCAGGATCTCGACATCCGTGGCGCCGGCAACCTGGTGGGCGAGGAGCAGTCCGGCCAGATGCGCGAGGTGGGGTACGAGTTGTACCAGACGATGCTGGAAGAGGCGATCGGCAAGATCAAGTCGGGCAGCTTCGAGGGGCTGACCGATGACGATGGCCAATGGGCGCCGCAGATCAATCTTGGCGTGCCGGTGCTGATCCCGGAGGATTACGTGCCGGATCTCGACGTGCGGCTAGGCCTCTATCGCCGGCTCTCCGGTCTCACCACCAAGGTGGAGCTGGAAGGCTTCGCCGCCGAGTTGATCGATCGCTTCGGCAAGCTGCCCAAAGAGGTAAACACGCTGCTGCTGATCGTGCGGATCAAGGCGATGTGCAAGCGCGCCGGCATCGCCAAGCTCGACGGTGGGCCCAAGGGCGCGACGATCCAGTTCCACAACGACAAGTTCGCCAACCCGGCAGGGCTGGTGGACTTCGTGCAGGGCCAGAACGGCCTCGCCAAGATCAAGGACAACAAGATCGTCGTGCGACGGGACTGGAAGAACAACGCCGACAAGATCAAGGGCGCCTTCGCCATCGCGCGCGACCTTGCCGAGCATGCCAGGGGCGCGGCGCCCGCCAAGGCGCGCTGATCAGGCGGGCAGGGCGCCCTGCACCCGCCTGATCCGCAGAACGAGGATCAGAGAGATTGCGGCCAGCAGCGCGGTGGAGACCATGAGCGGCAGCGGCGTGCCGTCGAAGGCCAGCCCGATCGGCACCGCCAGCGCCACGGCGATCACTGTGCCCACCGAGCCCAGCACCGAGGCCGCGAGGCCCGCGAGATGGCCCATCGGCTCCATCGCGATGGAGTTCAGGTTGCCGAGCGTCAGTCCGTTCAGGAAGAACACCGAGCAGGTCCAGAGCAGGTAGATGACGAAACCGCTGTTCGCCGGCAGCCAACCTTCGGCAAAGAGCACCGACACGATGGCTGAAAAGGCAAACTGCAGCGCGAGCGCATAGGTCGCCAGCCGGCGCATTCCGTAGCGGCCGACGAGGTTGGCGTTCAGCAGGCTGGAGCCGGCGGCAAACAGGCCGATCATGCCGAACCAGAGCGGGAAATGAGCGCCTTCGCCGAAAGTGATGTCAAAGATCGGCTGGATCGAGCTGATGTTGGCGAACAGGATCGAGAAGCAGAAGCCCTGCGCCGCGACGGCGATCAGCACGACGCGGTTGGACAGCACCTCGACGACGCCGCGATAGAGCGACGACGGGCGAAACGGACGTCGGTTGGCCGGCTCAAGGGTCTCTTCTTGCCGGAGCATCATCCAGGCGGCGCTGACCAGGGAAAACAGCAGGAACGAGCCGAAGATGCCGCGCCACCCGGTCAGGGCGATGATCCCAGCCCCGATCGTGGGCGCGACGGCGGGAACCAGCGTGAACACCATCATGACGAAAGACATCAGCCGCGCCATCTCGCGGCCGGCATAGAGGTCGCGGACGATGGCGATGGCGGCGATCCGCGGACCGGCGGCGCCGAAGCCCTGGACCAGACGCCCGAGCAGCATCATCTCGAGCGTGCTCGACCGCCAGGCGATGATCGCTCCCAGAATGTAGACCGCCGCGCCGCCCAGGATCACCGGACGCCGCCCGAAGGTGTCCGACAGCGGCCCGGTAAAGATCGTCGCCAGCCCCATGCCCAGCACGAAGCTGGTCAGGATCAGCTGCGCCCGGTTCGGGTTCTCGGGTGTCAGCTCCTGCGCGATCTCCGGCAGGGCCGGGAGCATGGAATCGATCGAAAAGGCAATGGTGGCGAACAGCATCGCGATGAGCGCGATGAATTCGACCCGGGGCAGGCGTTTTGGCATGTCAGGGATCCTTCTGAGCGTTGCCGCTAACACGAAGGGGTCTGATCCGCCAATTGTGAGAATCTGCACAGCGGCCTGTGCGCAAGCTTCCGCCGCCCCGTCCGGGCCGGGGCCGCGCTAGAGCTGGCCGTTGATCTCGTCGATCAGCTTCACCCAGAGATCCGGCTGCTGCGCGCCGGGCACGACATGGGTGTTGGCGATCACGAAAGTCGGTACGCCGGTCACGCCACGTTCGCGGGCATTCGCGTCGCGGGTGCGAATGTCCTCGATATCGGAATCGCTCTCCAGCAGGCGGTGCACCACGGCTGCATCCATGCCGGCGCTGTCGGCAATGTCCGCCAGGACGTCCACATCGCCGATGTCGCGCCCCTCGAGGAAGTAGGCGTCAAAGAGAGCGCCGGCCACGAGGGTCTGGCGCTGCTCGATCCCGGCCCAATGGATAAGGCGGTGGGCGTCGAGCGTATTGGGCGTGCGCTTGATGGCGCCGAAGTCGATCTCCAGCCCCGCAGCCTCGGCGGCCTCGGCGATCCGGGCATAGACCTCTACCGCCTGTTTCTTTCCACCGAATTTCGCCTCGAGATAGGCGCGGCGGTCCATTCCCTCGCGCGGCATGTCGGGGTTGAGCTGGAACGGGTGCCATTCGATCGCAAAGGGGTGGTCCGGGCGCTGCTCCATTGCGCGTAACAGCAAGGTTTTGCCGATGAGGCACCAGGGACAGATCGGGTCGGAGAGGATGTCGAGCTTGATCATGCCGCCTCGTGTAGCAGCCATGTGCCCGATGCCAAGGGAAAAGTCGCGGTCCCTCGTCGGCATGGCGGTGCGCCCGACCACAAGCCGGGCTCTCCCGCCCACTGCGCTCGCGTGCCCTTGCGGGCCCGCTCGGCAGCGGTTGGGCGTGGCCCGCCTGCGGCGGGTGGGTGGCGAGAGGGTCGGTGGAGCTGCGATCTGACGCGCGCGAAGCGCGCGCCCGGCCCAACGGGAGGAGGCGCATCTTTGATGCGTCGACGACGGGCGGGAGCCCTGCGGGCTGGATCAGGGGGCGCGACGCAGGCTCTTGCGGTCGATCTTGCCGTTGCCGGACCGAGGGAGGGCCGGCAGATGGGTGAAGAGGCGAGGGCATTTGTAGCGGGCGAGCCGTTCGGCGGCGAAGGCAGCGAGCGCTTCCGAAGACAGCGCTTCCGGGCCGGCGTAGAAGGCGGCGATGACCGTTGTGTCCGCTTTGACCTCGACCTCGACACAGGCGGCTTCGATAATGCCCGGGTGGCTGCAGAGGACCGCTTCTACCTCCAACGGGGAGACGCGGTAGCCGCCGGCATTCATCATGTCGTCGGCCCGGCCCAGATAGGTGATCGCGCCGTCTCCGGCCATTGAAGCCGTGTCTCCAGTCAGGAACCAATCGCCCTGGTAGCGATCCTCTGTCTCGCGATCGGCCTCGAAGTAGCCAAGCATCAACCCGGGATCGCTTCGGTGGATCGCCAGCGTCCCGGGCGTGCCGCGCGGCACGGGCTGCCCCGCGGCATCGAGAACCGCCAGCCGCCGGCCCCTTTGGGGATAGCCGGAACTGCCGGGTGGCGCGGTGCGAGCGGGGCTTCCGGAGAGGTAGGTCGAGCATTCGGACATGCCGAGCGCTTCGTGTACCTCCGTGCCGGTGGCAGCTTGCCATGCGTCGCGGAGCGCGTCCGGCATCTTCTCGCCAGCCGACACGCCGTGGCGCAGCCTTGGCAGGTCGAGGCGGTCGACGCCACGCAGCATCTGGCGATAGACGCCCGGCGCGGCGGCAAAGATCGTCGCGTCGTGGCGCTTGAGCAGGAGCGGCACCTGGTCGGGCGTCACGCCGGCGGTGGGGATCAGGGCGGTGGCGCCGATCGCCCAAGGATCGAGCAGGCCGGTGCCGAGCGTGTAGGTCCAGTTGAAGGCGCCGGCGTGGAGCAGGCGATCGGATTGCTGCAGCCCGTACCAATCCTCCCACATCATCTGCCGGGCCCAGATCGCGCGATGTGCATGGACGACGCCGCGCGGTCGACCGGAGGTGCCGGAAGTGTAGACGATATAGGCGGGCCGGTCGGGAGACCCCATCGCCGGCGGGCACGGCGGGGTCGTCTCCATCTCGCGCAGGGCAAGGGCCGGGATCAGCCGGGCGTCGCTTCCGTCCGGCAGGGCCACGTCGGGGGCGGCGACGATGGCGGAGGGGCGGAGTTCGGCGGCGATGGCGGTGATCTCCGGAGACGTCAGGGCGGCCGAGGTCGGCACCGGGATGATCCCGGCCCAGATCGCACCGAGAAAGGCGAGGGGAAATTCGACCTCGTTGCCGAGGCGCATCAGCAGCCGGTCGCCTGGAGTGAGCCCGGCGGCCAGAAGCCCCGCGCCGATACCTTCGACGGCCTGCGCCAGCGCCCCGTAGCGCCACCGCGACGCACGGGATGGCGAGACGATGGCGAGCGCCGTCTTGTCGGCAAGCCGGTCGGCCTGCGCCAGCACATGGGCGGCGAGGTTGAAGGAGGGGGGCGGGGGCACGGGGGCCGTCTCGAAATGGACCGAAGCTGTCATGTCATTCGGCTAGCGGAGGCGGGCGCGTGGGGCAAGCTTCGGAAGGCCGGATCGTCGCCTGGCGCGTTGGGGGTGCGGAGCCACCGGCGGTCGGCTCCCGCCCGTCGTCGACGCATCGGAGATGCGCCTCCTCCCGTTGGGCCGGGCGCGCCTTCGGCGCGTAGGGCGTCGTGCGAGGTTTAGCCATTGGGGCCACGATTGCAGAGAGGCGTTGGGCAGAAGGGTGACCGCCGTGCCCGGTGCAAGCATACCTTGCCGACTGGATGCGCTCGAAGCCGCGGATTGAAATGCCTCTGGGCATCCCCTATGACCCGTCCATGACCGACCAGAGCTATCCCTCCGACCCCAAGCACCTCATCCGGATCGCGCGTGAAAGCGGACAGGATGAGCGTGTCGAGCCGCTCGACCTCGGCGAGCGGGTGAGGGCGCTGCGCAAAGCGCAGGGATGGACACTGGAACAGGCGGCCGGACAGGCCGGGCTGGCGCGCTCGACGCTCTCGAAGATCGAGAACGGGCAGATGTCGCCCACCTACGACGCGCTCAAGAAGCTCGCCGAGGGACTCAACATCTCGGTGCCGCAACTCTTCACGCCGCCGCCGAAGGTCGAGGCCAACGGGCGCATGGTGGTGAACAAATCCGGCGACGGCGCTGCCCATGCGACGGCTACCTACGAGCACGAACTGCTGGCCGACGGACTTACGAGCAAGAAGATGCTGCCCTATAGGGCACGCATCCGGGCGCGCTCGATGGACGAGTTCGACGGCTGGGTGCGCCACGAGGGCGAGGAGTTCCTGCTGGTCCTGACGGGGGTGATCCGGCTGTTCACGGAGTTCTACGCGCCGGTCGACCTGGGCCGCGGCGACAGCGCCTATTACGACGCGACGATGGGCCATAACGTGATTTCTCTGAGCCAGGATGACGCCACGATCCTCTGGGTGACGTCGCTCACCTGATCTGTGCTCTCGACGTGCGGAGGTCTGCCAGCAGCCTCACTCCGCAGCGCAGGCGAAGGCTCCCACGTCCCGCGTCGCGGCGCCGGGCATGAGGCGCCACTCGATGGCTTCGGCACCTTCGGCTTCGGTCAGGTCATGAGTATCTGCAATATACTCCGCCAGCAGGCGCTTGTTGCCGCGAAACCGGGCCAACGCGACCGGATCGGCATGGGGAAAGAGGTCGTGAAGCCGTGAGAGCTGTCCGTGCCAATCCTGCAGGATATCGCTCCAAGTCATCACCATCCTCCCCATGGCCGTGATTGCTTGAAGTGCAGGATACCCGAGAAATGCTGCGATGCGGAAGCGTTTCGCGCGGTGAGCTAGGCGAATCGCGGCAATTCATTGGTCTGTTGGGAGAAATTGCCTTTTGGCCCGGAAGGCGAACCGCTGGAAAACCAGATAGTTAGCGCGAACATCCGAAGGCGCAGCGTGGCGAATCCGCCCTGCGATGATTCGCGCACCCCGTGCTGTCGACCATGTCAGGATCAGATGTCTGGCGGCAACAGGCCGAGGCCGCGCAGGTAGATTCCGATGCCGGTTTCCAGAAGGTCGTCCGCCGGGAACGGGGCGCGGCTGCCTGGCGCACCGCGGGCATAGAGTTCGACCACACCGTGGCTCATCGCCCAGATGTGGGCCGAGACCATCTGCGGCGGCGGCCTGCGCCCCGCGGGGAGCTGCTCCATCAGGCGCTCTGCTGCCTGCTCGAGGATCCCGCTGGCCCGCTCCGCCGCGCTTGCAAGCTGCGGGTCCGACTGAAGCGACAGCCCGGCCTCGAACATTGCCTGGTAATGGCCGGGATACTTGCGGGCAAAGGCCAGGTAGGCGCGGCCGGTGGCCTCGAAACTGGCGAGCGCCGAAGGCTGCCCCTTGTCGAAGGCGTATTCCATGAGATCGGCAAAGATCTCGAACCCCTGCCGAGCGATCTCGGTCAGCAGATCCTCGCGCCCCTGGAAGTGGCGATAGACCGCGGCCGGGGTTACGCCTGCGTCCTTCGCGGCTTCCGAAAGCGAAAAGCCCTGCGGTCCCTTATGTTCGATCAGCCCGAGCGCCGCATCGATCAGCGCCTCGCGCAGATTTCCGTGATGATAGCCCCGTTTCTTAGGCATGTATCAGGGCAGGGCCCCCGCAAATGAGATGATCCGGCTTCCCGACCACCTTCTCCTTCTTTCCGTCATAGTCGACCTGGCTCAGCACGAGGCGGATCGCGGCGATGCGGGCCCGGCGCTTGTCGTCGGCGCGGATCACGGTCCAGGGGGCATAGATCTCGTGGGTGAGGTGCAGGGTCTCCGAGATAGCCTCGGAATACTCTTCCCAGAACCTGAGGCCGTCGACGTCGATCTTGGAAAGCTTCCACTGCTTAAGCGGATCATGCTCGCGCGAAAGCATCCGGTTGAGTTGCTCGGCTTGGCTGATGTTGAGCCAGATCTTGAACAGCCGGATTCCATCCTCGACGATGAGTTTCTCGAAATCGGGGAGCTGCTTGAAGAATGCCTGCCGCTCCTGTTCCGTGCAGAAGTCGAACACCTTCTCGACGACCCCCCGGTTGTACCATGACCGGTCAAACAGGCAAATCTCGCCGCCCGCCGGCATCTGTTCGATGTACCGCTGGAAATACCATTGCTTGGCTTCGCGACTGGTGGGCGCAGACAGCGCAACCACGCGAGCCGAGCGCGGATTCATGTGCTCCATGAAGCGCTTGATCGCGCCGCCCTTGCCGGCGGTGTCGCGGCCCTCGAAGACGATGGCGATCCGCTCGCCAGCTCGATGCGCCCAGGCCTGCAGCTTCACCAGTTCGATCTGCAGCTTGTGCAGCGTGTCTTCGTATTCGTCGCGCCCCATCCGTTCCTGGTAGGGGTAGCTGCTGTTGAGGATCGGCTTGCCTTCGGAACCCTTGATCGCCTTGCGGACGCTTTCCGGGGCACTTTTCTTGTAGAACTCACTGATGGCACCATCGAAGGGCAGGCTGGACATCGAATTTCCCTCTTTTTTTCCAGTATGTCCGTGGATGGAGTTCAGTTCAATCCGGCCCGGACCGCGGCGCTTCGGATCGCGGCCAGCGTTGCATCCGGGGCAACGTGATGAGGCATGTGCCCGATGCCGGGCAGTTTGGTGAGCCGGGCATTGGGCAGCAGACGGGACATCGGGTGGGCATGGACCGCTGCCGGAACGATCGTGTCGGCGGTGCCGTGGACGATCTCGACCGGGATCGAAAGGCCCGGGTAGCGACGGGCCATGGCGGCGACATGGGGTTTCAGCCCCGCCACCTGCCGCACGTTGCTGCGCAGGACCGCCGCGCGGCGCAGGGTGAGCGGGATGCCGACATGCTCGAGGTATCCGTCGGGGGGCTGCTGTGGGGCGAAGATCGAGGCCACGGAGTTCCGGGCGTAGCTGTCCGGCAACCAGCCCGAGACCAGCGGCACCACGGTCGCGGCGCCGAAGGTAGTGGAGGCGATGCGATACCAGGGCCCGAGATCGCCCGGCCAGGGCATGGTGGCGCCGGCGAGCGTGACCACCGCCGCCACGCGTTCGGGATGCTCCAGCGCCCAGGCCATTGCGACCGAGCCGCCGAAGGAATGGCCGACAATCACCGCCCGGCCGAGGCCCAGCATCCCCGCGGCGGCATCCAGCACCGCGGCCTGCTCGGCGGGGCTCTCGCCGTCGGCGTGGAGCGGATCGGAATGGCCGAGTCCGGGCCTGTCGAAGGCGGTGACGCGGAAATCCCGCGCCAGCCGCCCGACAAGATCGAAGGTGAAATCGCGCAGGTTCCCAGAGGCCCCGTGCAGCAGCACCACGTCTGGTCCGCTGCCGGTGGTCAGGGCATGGACCACGCCCCCGCCGACGGGCAGGAGCCGGCCGACCGGCGGGTAGCCGTGATCCGGCCCGCCGCCCTTACCAGTGCCCGGTGCCGATGGCATTCAGGTCGAACGGCGTGGTCTGATAGATCTCGTTGATCCAGTTGCCGTAAAGCAGGTGGGCATGGCTGCGCCAGCGGTTGGTGGGCGGGTTGTGCGGGTCGTCGTCCGGGTAGTAGTTCACCGGCACCTTGATCTCGCGCCCCTCCGACACGTCGCGGTCGTACTCTTCCTTCAGCGTGCCGCTGTCGTATTCGAAGTGATTGAAGATATAGAGCGCCCCGTGCTCGGGGTCTTCCACCAGCGCCGGCCCGGTGTCGTCGGAGGACAACAGCGGGATCAGCGCCGGCACGGCCTCGACCTCGTCCTGCCGGATCTCGGTCCAGCGGCTGACCGGCATCAGCAGGTCGTCCGAGAAGCCGCGCAGATAGGGCGAGGCGGGGGCGAGGTTCTGGTGCCGGAAACAGCCGAAGGCCTTGTGGTCCAGCATGTGCTTCGCCACGCCGTGGAAATGGTTGATCATCGCCATCCCGCCCCAGCAGACGCCGAGGGTGGAATGCACGTTGGTCTGGGTCCAGTCGAAGATCTGCTGCAGCTCGTCCCAATAGGTCACCTCCTCGAAGGGAAGGTGCTCGATCGGGGCGCCGGTGATGATCAGGCCGTCGAATTTCTCGTCCTGCACCTCGACCCAGGGCTTGTAGAACGCCTCCATGTGCTCGGCGGCGGTGTTGCGCGTTTCGTGCGAGGAGATCCGGATCAGGTGCAGGTCGATCTGCAGCGGCGTCGCCCCGATCAGCCGGGCGAACTGCGTCTCGGTCTGGATCTTCTTGGGCATCAGGTTGAGCAGCGCGATGCGCAGCGGGCGTATGTCCTGCCGGGCGGCCCGGTCCTCGCCCATGACCATGACGCCTTCGTTCAGAAGGACATCATAGGCGGGCAGGGTTTCGGGCAGTTTGATCGGCATGGCTCTTCTTTCTGTTTGAGGCCGTTCAGATAGGTCAGGTCTCAGCCGCGCTCAAGGGCGCGCCCGACCAGCGAGATGAAAGCCTCGGGGCTGCCGGCCTCGGCGACCTCCTCGGCGGTGACGGTGACGCCCCAGTTTTCCGCCATCGCGGCATAGGCCGGCTGACGGGCCGCCATCGCGCGGCGATAGGCAAAGCGGACGAAGGCGTCGGGGTCGACGGCCTCCTCGCAGACGCCGTTTTGCTCGAGGAACTCGGTCCAGCAGGCCTCGGTGAACGGGTGGCGGTAGCACATCGGCTTGGGCGCGCGATTGAAGCGGCTCACCAGCTCCTCGGCATGATGATCGGACCCCTTGATCCACACCAGCAGCATCGAGTCCGCAAGCGCGGTCAGGATCGGGTCCTCGGGATCGGCCGGGTCCACCACCTCGCAGATCGAGCCGCCGGAATCGCAGACGAAATGCGGATAGCCGTAGATGTCGCTGGCCCGCTCGATGAAATGCGGCGTGTCGAGCAGGGCGGCCCGCTCGGCCACGTGGTGCTGCTCCTGCCGCTTGCGGTACTCCTCGATCGGCAGGCCGCCCTTTGCCTCGTCTCCCGGCTTGCCGAGATAGGTCGATAGCGGCGCGAGGTTCTCGAAGGTGATGTTGGATCCGATATAGATCGAGTCCGACAGCAGCAGCTCCCGCAGATGCGGCACCTTCATCGCGTGGCGCTTGAAGTCGTCGGAGATCAGCTCGCCCATGTAACGGGTGCCGATCCGGTAATCGACCGAGTAGTGGAACCAGGCGCCGTCGGCGCGCAGCATCCGGGACACATGCGTCTTGCCCAACCCGGACATGCCGAAGAGCAGGATGCGTTTCTGCGGAGCGGCGTCCCAGGTGGCGGCGTCCGGATAGAGGCGGGGCGGGTAACTCATGGCTCGATTGGTAGCGGCCCGGCCGGGTTTGATCCAGAGCGATTCGCCTGTGGTGTGCGGGTCCGGTGAAACGGCGCGGCCCTGCGATACGGCAGGACGTTTGCTCTGCAGGCAAGGGAACGGCACCAAGGGATGCCGAGGCCAAGGCATTGGCGGTGCGAAGTCGAGATCGGCCGCGGGCGGTGGATCCGGGGGAGGCTCGTCGCCGAGACGCTGCGTACCCATGCAAAAGTCACACGTCACCGGCTGGTGGCCGGAATGCGACCTCGGCAAGCTTCAGCGAAAGGGACATTGGGGCTATGCCAGTGCCGCAGGTGAGCCCGGGCGGCGGACTGGCGAAGCAGTCGAAGTGCGGCGTCGGTTGGACGGCCCCGCGAGGGAGGGGCCGTCCGGTCTGCTTGGTGGCGATCAGAAGGCGTAGGCGATCCGCATGCCGAGCGACAGCGCGGTGTTGTCCTTGAAGTCCGCGCGCGCCACGTCGGGCGTGCCGGTCTCGGGCGTCGCGTCGCCGAGCCAGGTGTAGCGGGCGCCGCCGGAGATCTTGATGTCGCCCATGTCGTAGGAGGCGCCGAGCGCCACGGCCCAGAGGCCGTTGGAGGGCGCGAGCGGGGAGACGAGCTTGTCGGTTTCCGCTTCGTAGCTGACCGCGAACGATCCCGCCCACTGGTCATTGAAACGGCGTCCGAGGCCGATCTGGTAGGTCGTCGTGTCCTCGAGTTCGACGAGCCCGCCGCCGGTGGCGTTCACGAAATTCTTCGGATCGATCCGGAACTCGCTCCAGTCCACCCAGCGAACCGAGCCGAAGAGCAGCGTGTCTTCCGCGATGCCGGTCTGCAGGTCGAGATTGACCGATTGCGGCGTCTTGACGTCGGTGGTCGAGGAACCTTCGTAGGGGTTCACGAGGATACCGCCGAGACCGGGAATGGTCACCTCGACGTTCGGACCGCTTTCCTTGGTCTTCATCTCGTGGGTGATCTCGGAGCTGTAGGTCAGCGACGCCCGCAGGGCGATTTCCGGGATCTCGTAGGCCGCGCCGATGACATAGCCAAGCGCGGTATCGCGGTCGAGGTCGACGCTGTAGCCGTTGGCCGAGCGACGGGCCTCCGACGGCAGCGCCGGGTACATCGCCTCGGTCGGGCCATAGGCGAGGCCGCTGAGGTCGATCTCGCCCTCGGCCGTCTGGATGCGCAGGCCGCCATAGGCGCTGAAACGCTGGTCGAACTTGTAGCGGACGAGCGCGGTGATCGCGTTGGTCTCGGCAAAGGCGCTGGTGCCGCCAAGCTCCGTGCTGCCCGGGTTTCCGGAATAGGAAACGTCGGCGCCATAGGGCTGGTCGAAGATCAGCGCGCCGGACAGCTTGCCGCTGAAGCGGACCTTCAGAGCGGTCCCGATGCTCCAGAAGCTGTTTCCGACATCCGAATAGCTGGTGCCGCTCGGCAACCCGGCTGCCGCGATCCCCACGCCCTTGCCCGACAGATCCGGGCTGGTCTGTGCGAAGGACAGCTCGAAATAGCTGCCGGTCGCGCCGCCTTCCTCGAACAGGACGTTGATCGATTGGCCGGTGCGATCGAGTCCTCCGGCATAGGCTCCACTGGCCATTGCCGCAATGACCGGAGCACCGGTCAGAAGCTTCTTCATGGTGGTCTCTTCCCTAGATTTTCAGTAAATGGCGCATGTTCACGCCGTCGTTTTTTGTCTTTTAGTCCGCAAACCCTATGAGGGGGGTTTATGGCTGCGTCAATTTTGACGCTCCGTCACATTCAAGTCGCAGTTTCCGGTCTGCGGTTTTCGGGACGCACGCGCAGGTTGAGCCAGTTGGCGCCGAAAATGACCAGCGCACCGAGCACCACCATCGCGTCGACGGGTTCGGAATAGAGAAGCAGCCCGATCAGCGCCATCACCGGCAGCCGCATGAAATCCATCGGCATGACCATGGCGGCGGGCGCGATGGCCAGCGCGCTCGACAGGCAGAAATGCGCGGCGAGGCCGGTGAGCCCGATCAGTGCCAGCCACGGCATGGCACGCGTCGAGGGCAGGGTGATGTCGCCGTCGATTCCGGCGCAGATCAGCCCCATGACGGCCTGCATCAGGGTCAGCCAGAACATGATGCAGGTGATGGTCTCGGTGCGGGTCAGGCGCCGGGTGAAGAGGGCCGATCCGGCGAAGCCCACCGCCGAGATCGCGACCGCCACCATCGCGGGCGAGATCCCCCCGACCTGTGGACGCACCACCATCAGGACGCCGACGAAACCGATCAGCGCAGCCAGCGCCCGCACCGCTGTCAGCCGTTCGCCCAGCACCAGAGGCGCCAGCAGCGCGACCCAGATCGGCGAGGTGAATTCCACCGCGATCACCTGCGCCAGCGGCAGGATAGCGAGGGCATAGAACCAAAGGTTCTGGCCCGTGAAGTGGCTGAGATTGCGGGCGAGATGCCATTTCATGTTGCGCGTCGTGATTTGCCCGAGCGCCCCCGCCGCGCCGCCCACGACCAGCACGATCAGGAAGGAGACGATGGAGCGGTAGAGCAGGATCTCGAACGTGTCATGCTCCAGCGACACGGCCCTTCCCGCCACGGCCATCAGCGAGAAGGAGGCGATTGCACCGGACATCCAGAGAGCCGCGCGCAGGGGATGGGCCTGGTACATGGGGGTCGCTTTCCGGGGTCATGATGGGGAGTCTCCAACGCGTTGCGCGAAATCGCGGAGGATGCAAGGGCGCAGTGTCAGAATCCCCGCGCGATACCCGCGGCCTTGAACCCCTCGAACCCGGTGTAAGGCCGGGACATTTCGCCAAGGAACGAGCCTCCTTGCTCTGAGATCACATCGAGAAGATCATCAAATACCTTGTATTGACCGGAATTTTTGGCGTAGGCGCCAGAGGCGAGGGCGAAATCTATCTTGGCCGAGAGGGCGGGCGTGAACTTGTAGTGCCGAATGGGAAGGATCATGCGGGCGGTGCGGGCCGGTCGGATGGTGTGTTCGTTCCGCATCGTCCGTTTGGGAGACCACTTGAGCAGAACGGCCTTGCGAAGCCGGTGCAAATAGGGCGCCGTGTTTCCCCAGATCAAGCCTGTCAGGCGGCGTCCGATGGGAATGGGCTTGTGCGGCAGGGCGTATTGCAGCGTCAGGCGGCCGCGGGTGCCGCCATAGACCTCGACAGGCGGCCCGAAGGGTTGAGGCACGACATGCGGAACGGCGTCGAAAAACCACGGCCAATCCAGAAGACTCCGAAGATCGCCTTCCATCTCATTTAAATCGTTCAGTTTTTCCGGGTAAAGGTCGACCATGGCGCCATAGGCCGTATCGTGGCCGCCGGCCTCGAGCCGCTCGGACAGCGCCGGCAGGTCCAGCCCGTCCGGCAGGTCCACGAACTCGTCGAGATCGAGATGCAGCGTCCAACGGTCGGAGCCCCAGCGTGCCAGCAACTCGCGCCGCCACAGCATCTTCGCCTTCTCCTGTCGGCCGTCCGGACCGGGAAGCATGTCACCGTAGCGGTGCGGGCTTTCCAGGAGCGTCACGTCGGGTTGGGCGGCGGCATAGTCGCGCGATCCGTCGGTCGAGGCATCGTCGAGCAGAGCGAAATGGGTGACGCCGAGTGCCCGGTAATGATCGAGAAACGCGGGCAGGAAGAACATTTCGTCATGCATCAACGCCGACAGTGTCAGCCCGCCGTCGCCGGTTTCGGCGGGCTTCGTGACCTGCAGCAGCGGCGTTCCTGTCACCCTTCGGTTTCCTCGATCCGGTAGTGGCGGTCGATGCCCTCGCTGGCCCCGGCCCAGTCCGAGCCGGCGATGCGCGCCTGGTGCGCCTCAAACGCGGCGCGGTCGACGAATTCCTCGGACACGGTGAAGCGGCCCGGAACTTCCGGATCGGCCTGAACGTCAAACAGACGGCAGCCGGGCTCGGCGCGGGTGAGCCGGATGTGGTCGAGCAGGGCGCGTGTCACCGCCGCCAGTCGGTCGGCGGGCACGTCGAAATGCCCGGTCAGTCTCACTCCCACTCGATCGTTCCCGGAGGTTTGGAAGTGATGTCGTAGGTGACGCGGTTGATCCCCTGCACCTCGTTGATGATCCGGGTGGCGGTTTCGCCAAGGAAATCGTGGGTGAAGGGGTAGTAGTCGGCGGTCATGCCGTCGACACTCGTCACCGCGCGCAGGGCGCAGGCGTAATCGTAGGTCCGCCCGTCGCCCATCACGCCGACGGTGCGGACGGGCAGGATGGCGACGAAGGCCTGCCAGATCTCGTCGTAGAGGCCGTGCTTGCGGATCTGGTCGATATAGACGGCGTCCGCCTCGCGCAGGATCTTGAGCTTGTCGCGGGTGATCTCGCCGGGGCAGCGGATGGCGAGGCCGGGGCCGGGGAAGGGATGCCGGCCGATGAACCGCTCGGGCAGGCCAAGCTCGCGGCCGAGCGCGCGGACCTCGTCCTTGAAGAGCTCGCGCAGCGGTTCCACCAGCTTGAGGCCCATCTTCTCGGGCAGGCCGCCGACGTTGTGGTGCGACTTGATGGTGACCGAGGGGCCGCCGGAGAAGGAGACCGACTCGATCACGTCCGGATACAGCGTGCCCTGGGCCAGGAACTCGGCGCCGCCGACCTCGTTGGCGTGCTCCTGGAAGACGTCGATGAACAGCCGGCCGATAGTCTTGCGTTTCACTTCCGGGTCGCTGATGCCTTCCAGTTCGCCCAGGAAGCGCTCGGAATCGTCGGCGGCGATGAGGGGGATGTTGTAGTTGTCCCGGAACATCGAGACGACTTCCTCGGCCTCGCCCTGGCGCAGCAGGCCGTGGTCGACGAAGACGCAGGTCAGCTGGTCACCGATCGCCTCGTGGATCAGCACGGCGGCAACGGAGGAATCGACGCCGCCGGAGAGCCCGCAGATGACCTTGCCGTCGCCCACCTGCTCGCGGATCTTGGCGATCGCTTCCTCGCGGTAGGCGCCCATGGTCCAGTCGCCCTTGAAGCCCGCGAGCTTCACGAAGTTCTCGTACAGGCGCCGGCCGTTCGGGGTGTGGTGCACCTCGGGGTGGAACTGCACGGCATAGAAATGGCGCTCGGTATCGGCGGTGATGGCGAACGGCGCGCCGGGCGAGGTGCCGTAGACCTCGAAGCCGGGCGCGATCGCGCTCACGTGGTCGCCGTGGGACATCCAGACCTGCTCGCGTCCGCCCTCGAACCAGCCATCGAGGATGGAGAGCTTCGCCGGCGCCGGGGTGACATAGGCGCGGCCGAACTCTGCCGTGGCGTGCTCGCCCGCTTCGACCTTGCCGCCGAGGTCCTGCATCATCACCTGCTGGCCGTAGCAGATGCCGAGGATCGGCACGCCCAGTGTGTAGGCGGATTGCGGCGGACGCGGGCTGCCTTCGCGGCAGACCGAGTCCGGACCGCCCGAGAAGATCACCGCTTTCGGCGCGAAATCGGCCAGGAAAGCGTCGGTGACGTTCTGGTAGGGGTGGATCTCGCAATAGACGTTCAGTTCGCGCAGGCGACGGGCGATGAGCTGCGTCACCTGGGAGCCGAAGTCGATGATCAGGAGGCGGTCGTGGATCTGGCTGGTCATGGCGACTGACTAGGGTGGCTTTGGGTTCGGCGCAAGAGGTCAGCGCAGGTCGCGCCCCCGGACGGAAACGATCTTTCTCCGAAAGATCGCGGCGGTGGCAGGGAGAGCTTCGATGGCCCCTCGGTCCGGTGCTTCTGTCGCCGGTGTCCCGGCCAACAAGGGGGCGGTCGTCGGACCTTATACCGGAGCGCTGTCCTGCAAGATGTCGGGACCGCCGGGCGTGGCAAGAAACTCCGCGAGCAGGTCGAAGACTGTGCGGACCCGGCGCGAGGTGGCGAGGTCGCGGTGGGCGACGAGCCAGATCGGGAAGGTGATCGGCGGCAGCTCGGGAAGGACCCGCGCGACAGCGGGATCGGCTTCACCGAGGGCCGTCGGAACGACGCCGATGGCCGCGCCCTGCCGGATCAGCTGCCAATGCACCACGTGGTCGGCGGTCACGATCGGGAAGTTGCCTTCCTCGAGCGCCAGGCCGAGAGCGTTCAACTGCTCCCGGTAGCGTGGGCCGTGGTCGAAGCCGATAAATTCCGCCTGGCTCAGCGATTCCAGCGTGACGGGCGTCGGCAGCCCGGCGATGTAGTCTGGCGTGGCGTAGAACCGGGCGGTGTCGTCGCGGATCTTCCGGGCGATCAGCGCGGGGTCTTCCGGCCGCGTGTTGCGGATAGCGATGTCGGCCTCACGGCGGCGCAGGTCGCTCAGCGCGTTGGAGGCCAGTATTTCGACCGTGATCCCGGGGTGGAGCTTTCGCAGCTGGGCGACGAAGGGCGGCACGAGGTAGGCCGAATACAGATCCGACGCGGTGAGACAAATCGGCCCCGCGATTTCCTCGCTCTGTCCGCTGGCGGCCAGCGAGAGCCGGGTGGCCGCGGTGCCCATCGCCCGGGCGTGCTCCAGCAGTTCCAGACCTGCCGGAGTGGGGGTCAGCCCGCGGCCGGCCCGTTCGAAGAGCGCGACGCCCAGTTCCTGCTCCAGCGCCGACACCTGCCGCCCCAGCGTCGGCTGGGCGACGTTGAGGGCGCGGGCGGCGGCCGAGAGCGAGCCTTCCTCGGCGGTGACGAGAAAGGCGCGGGCGCGGTTCCAGTCGAAGGTGACGGATCTCCAATCCATGCGAATATGCATAGCGATCCGACAGATTCGGTCAATTCACCGAATCCCTTCGCATGGATTATCCAGGTGCCAGGATAAGGATCGTGGAGCCTGGTTATGAAAGCGGTGGTCTACAGAAACTACGGAGGGCCGGAGGTCCTGTCGCTGGCGGAGGTTCCGTTTCCGGTACCCGGCGAGCGAGGGGTCGTCGTGGAGGTGGTCGCGGGGTCGGTGACGACCGGTGACTGGCGGCTGCGCGCGGCGGCCTTTCCGCCGCCGTTCCGCCTGATCGGGCGGCTGATGTTCGGCCTGTGCCGTCCCCGCAAGACGGTGCTGGGCGGGGAGTTCGCCGGCCGCGTGGTGGCGATGGGCAGCGGCGTGACCCGTTTCCAGAAAGGCGACGAGGTGTTCGGCTTCAGCGCGTTTGGCGCCCATGCGGAGCGCGTGTTGGTGTCGGAAGACGGGGCGATCGTGCACAAGCCCGCCGATCTTGGCTTCCACGAGGCAGCGGCACTGCCGTTCGGCGCCACCTCGGCGCTCGTGTTCCTGCGGAACTTCGCTGAGATCCGGCCCGGCGAATCGGTGCTGGTGCTGGGAGCCTCCGGCGGTGTCGGGGCCTATGCCGTGCAGATCGCCCGGGCGCTCGGCGCGCGGGTCACGGGCGTCTGCAGCGCGGCCCATGCCGATTTCGTGGCCGGGTTGGGGGCGGAGCGAGTGATCGACTATCGCGCGGAAGATTTCCCGGCGTCGGGAGAAAGCTGGGATGTCGTGCTCGACACCATCGGGGTCACCTCGTTGGCGAAGGCCCGCCCGGCCCTGACGCAGGAGGGGCGCTTCGTGCCGCTGAACATGGGGACGCGGGACATTTTGCACGCCCTGACCAACCGGTTTCGGCGGGGGCCTTCCGTTCGGGTCGGGGTGAACGAGGATCGACGGGAGTACCTGGAAGATCTGCTCGCGATGATCGCGGCCGGCCAGCTTCGCCCGGTGATCGACACGATCTACCCCCTCGAGCAGATCCGCGCCGCCTATCGGCACGTGGAATCGCGCCACCGGGCCGGTGCGATCATCCTCGATGTGAAGGGGAGCCTCACCGACGCGGAGGAACTTGCCGCCTGATCCGGACAGGCGCCCGGATGTCGCATTTGTCCTCCACAGGCCGCAAACTTTCGCTGAGAACGTGCGGCGAGAGGGTAGATACTGGTCGAACAGGATCCAGACGAGGGCGAGACATGTCGGAAGCAGCAGGGCGGCGGCGCGGACGCAGCGGTGGCGGCGGGGCGGCCCGACGGGCGGAGCGCTCGGCGGTCCGGATCGAATGCGCCAAGGTGATCGAGCGCCGGATTCCCGACGTGGAGATGCTGACCGAGGAGGTGCTCGGGATCATCGAGAACAATGCCGAGACCGTGCTGGAAGAGATCGGCGTCGCCTTCGTCGAGAACCCGGGCGCGTTGGAGCGCTGGCGGCAGGCCGGGGCGGATGTAAGGGGCGAGCGGGTGCATATCCCGCGCGGTCTGGCCCGTCAGCTCTGCGCCACGGCGCCGGGCAGCTTCGTCCAGCACGCGCGCAACCCGGAGCGGTCGGTGGAGATCGGCGGGCGCAACCTCGTGCTGGCCCCGGTCTACGGCCCGCCCTTCGTGCGCGACCTCTCTGGCGGGCGCCGCTATGCCACGATCGAGGATTTCCGGAACTTCGTGAAGCTCGGCCATATGACGAAATGGCTGCACCATTCCGGCGGCACCGTCTGCGAGCCGACCGATGTGCCGGTGAACAAGCGGCATCTCGACATGCTGCTCGCGCACATGACACTGACCGACAAGCCCTTCATGGGGTCGGTCACCGAGCCGAGCCGGGCGCAGGATTCGGTCGACATGTGCGAGATCCTGTTCGGCGGGCTGGACGGGCGAACGGTGATGACCTCGCTCGTCAACATCAACTCGCCGCTCACCTTCGACGCCACGATGATGGGCGCGCTCGAGGTCTATGCCGCGGCGAACCAGGCCTGCATCATCTCGCCCTTCATCGTCGGCGGGGCCATGGCGCCGGTCTCGGTGGTGGGTACGCTGACGCAGGTGCTGGCAGAGGTGCTGGCCGGCGTCGCCTATTCCCAGCTCATCCGGCCCGGCGCGCCGGTGATCTTCGGCGCTTTCGTCACCTCGATCGACATGAATTCCGGCGCGCCGACCTTCGGCACGCCCGAGGCCTCGCAGATCACCTATGGCGCGGGGCAACTGGCCCGGAGGCTCGGGCTTCCCTACCGCTCGGCGGGGTCTTTCAACGGTTCCAAGCTGCCGGATGCGCAGGCGGCCTACGAATCCGCCAATTCGCTGAATGCCGGCCTGTTCTCTGGCGTGAACTTCATGCTCCACGCCTGCGGCTGGCTGGAGGGCGGGCTGGTTGCCTCGTTCGAGAAATTCGTGATGGATGCCGACCAGCTCGGGGTGCTGCACAAGCTGGCAGCTGGCGTTTCGAGCGATGACGAGGCTCAGGCGATGGACGCGATCCGAGAGGTGGGTCCGGGCGGTCATTACCTCGGATGCGCCCATACCCAGCGGCATTTCAAGGATGCCTTCTGGCGCAGCGACCTGCTCGACTACAAGCCGTTCGAGACCTGGGACGAGGAAGGCGCGCGCGACACCGCGACCCTGGCCTCGGCGCGCGTGCGGCGGCTGCTGGAACAATACCAGCCGCCGGAGATGGACGCGGGCCTGTGGGAGGCGCTGGACGCCTTTGTCGCGCGTCGCAAGGAAGAGATGCCCGACGCCTTCGTGTGAGTGGGCTCCGGCGTCGGGGCAGGCTGGAGCAGGGGCTGACCGCTCCCAGTAGGCTTGGTCAGACGGCGGCGGTGGTTCGCAGCCAGAGCCGCGCCTCGGCCATCAGCGCGATCAGGATGTCGACATGGCGTGCCGGGGAATAGCCGGCGTCGCCGCTGCAACGCCTGTGTTCGAGATCCTCTTCCAGCGCCAGCAGCCGGGGCAGCACCCGGCCGGAGCCTTCGGCAACATCGCCGCGGGTAATCCGCTTCAGGTCCCGGCCGCGGTTATAGGACGTCATGCCCATCCGTGCGGCGCGGAGCAGAAGGCGCGGGCGGCGGAGGTTGGTGAGGGTCGTGGAAAGGTCATGCATCGCTTGTCTCCGTGAATGTGGCAAAAACGTGGCACGGATTTGGGCGGTGTTGCGGTCTTGTGGATAAGACCGCGCGCGGCACTTAGAATTGTTTGCGAATTTTAAACAATCCTGCCGTCAGGTTCTGAAATTAACCTGTGCGTAACCAATTCGCCGGACTTTCGGCCGGGCGAGGAAAACGGAAGGCAGGAGACGTCAAGGGGGCAGCATGGAAGGCCAGTCAAAAGAAACTCCGGCGGGCGACGTGCCCGGATGGGTGCCACAGGCCGCGATGCATTACCTTCGGCATACCGAGCAGGGGCTCTCGATCCGAGAGGTCGCCCGCGCCGAGGGATGCCATGCCTCGACCATCCTGCGCCGGAACCGCCGCTTCGAGCTGCGGCGGGACGATCCGTTGGTGGACGAGGCGCTCTCGAGCCTCGGCGCACGGCATTTCAGGACCGAACGATCCAATCGCCCCGGACCTGAGGAGCCCTTGCCCATGACTGCCCACTTCCCGATGCCCACCGACGCGCCCAAGACGGTCTGCGACGAAGCGACCGTGACGCGCGAGGCCCGCCGCATCCTGCGGCGCCTGTCGGAGAGCGGCGCCGTCCTGGCCGTCGCCGCCGACATGGAAAAGGCCGCGGTGCTGCGCGAGATGCCGGACGGGCGCACCACCCGGACCGCCGTGGTGGACCGCGCGGTGGCGCAGGCCTTTGCCCTCAAGGAATGGATCGGCTGCCGCAATCCGGGGCGGGTGGCGCGCTACACCATCACCGCGTCCGGCCGGTCCGCGCTCAAGCGGATGCTCTCCGAGGACGGGACGGCGGGCGGTTTCGCGGAGGCGGCGACGCCCTTCGGCGATCAGCACCGCGACTGGGGCAGCAAGGTCGTGCTGGACAGCGACAAGGGCGGCGCTCCGCGTCGCCGCCGCGTGCGTTACAACATGGCCGAAAGCCCGGTGGTGACGCTTGCGCGCCGCCGCGACCGGGACGGCACGCCGTTCCTTGAGCCCGAGCACGTTGTCGCCGCCGAGCGGCTGCGGGAAGATTTCGAACTGGCGCAGATGGGGCCGCGCGTGGCGCAGAACTGGGAGCGCTTCCTGACTGGCGGCGCCCGCGGCGGTTTCGGATCGGGCGACCCGGCCTCCGGCCCCTCCGGCGCCCGGGACCGGGTGGCCCGCGCGCTGCACGAACTGGGCCCGGGTCTTGGCGACATGGTGCTGCGCTGCTGCTGTTTCCTGGAAGGGCTCGAAGCGACCGAGCGCCAGCTCGGCTGGTCGGCCCGGTCCGGCAAGATCGTCTTGCGCATCGCGCTGGCGCGTCTGGCGCGGCATTACGAGGAGACCTATGGCCCGGGCCGCGGCATGATCGGCTGACACTGCACTCCAAGGATCGAGAGAACTCACAGGGCCACCCGGCGGGTGGCCCTTTTCCGTTGGTGCGGCGCTACGCCCGGCGCCCTGCGGTCGTTTCGTCTGGATGCATGGCGGGGTTGCGCGGTACAAAGGGGAATTGGTTTTGTGACGCCGGACCTATATGAGGGATGGAACTGCGAGGTATCACATGCGCGACCTGAAGATCCCCGGCCAACGCCACCCGGAAAAGGCCCACCGGCCCGACAATGCCCAGCCGAAGAAACCCAGCTGGATCCGTGTGAAGGCGCCTGGCGGCGAGGGCTACAACTCGACCCACAAGATCCTGCGGGAGAACAACCTTCCCACGGTCTGCGAAGAGGCCGGCTGCCCGAACGTCGGCGAGTGCTGGTCCCGCGGCCACGCCACCATGATGATCATGGGCGAGATCTGCACCCGTGGCTGCACCTTCTGCAACGTGGCGACCGGCAAGCCCTCGGCGCTCGACGCCTTCGAGCCCGGCCGCGTGGCCCATGCCGTGCAGAAACTCGGCCTGAAGCACGTGGTCATCACATCGGTCGATCGCGACGACCTTGAAGACGGCGGGGCGGACCATTTCGCACAAACCATCCGCGCGATCCGCCACCGCTCCCCCGAGTCGACCATCGAGATCCTGACGCCCGATTTCCTGAAATGCGATCCCTCGGTTCTGGAGACCGTGGTGGAGGCCAAACCTGACGTTTTCAACCACAACCTCGAGACGGTGCCGGGCCTGTACCCGACCGTCCGCCCCGGCGCGCGCTACTTCCACTCGCTGCGCCTGCTTCAGCGGGTCAAGGAGCTCGACCCAACGATGTTCACCAAGTCCGGCATCATGGTCGGCCTCGGCGAGGACAAGCAGGGCGTGCTGCAGGTGATGGACGACATGCGGGCCGCCGATATCGATTTCCTGACCATCGGCCAGTATCTGCAGCCGACGCCCAAGCACCACGCGGTCGAGCGGTTCGTCACGCCCGAGGAGTTCAAGTCCTACGAGCAGGCCGCCTTCGGCAAGGGCTTCCTGATGGTCTCGGCAACGCCGCTCACCCGGTCCAGCTATCACGCCGGCGACGATTTCGAACGCCTTCGCACGGCACGGCTGGCGAAGCTCGGGCAAGCCTGACGGTTCGCCGCCACGGGGTCGCCGCAGAACGTCCCAAGCCGGTGCGTTTTGATTAACGCTACGGAAGCGGTTAAGGTTGCTCCCCGGAGGAACCCTCATGAAAATCGCTGTCGTACAGTATCCGCCCGTCTATCTCGACAAGGCGCGCTCCATCGAGCGCGCCGTCGAAATTGTGGCCGAGGCCGCAGGGCAGGGCTGCGGCCTTGTCGTGTTTCCGGAAACCTGGCTGCCGGGCTATCCCACCTTTGTCTGGCGGCTCAGCCCCGGCGCCGGGATGCAAAAGACGGACGAGTTGTTCGCACTGACCCAGGCCAACTCGATCGACCTGAGCAAGGACGACCTCGCGCCCATCAAGGCGGCCGCGCGGGAGCATTCGGTGGTGGTGGTGCTCGGTCATCAGGAACTCGATGGCGCGGTCAGCGGCAGCACGCTCTTCAACAGCGTGGCGATCATCGATGCCGACGGGGCGATGCTCAACAATCACCGCAAGCTGATGCCGACCAACCCCGAGCGCATGGTCTGGGGTTTCGGGGATGGATCCACGCTCAACGTGGTGGAGACCGCCGTCGGCCGGGTGGGTGCGCTGCTCTGTTGGGAAAACTATATGCCGCTGGCGCGTTTCGCGCTCTACGCCCAGAACATCGATATCTACTGTGCCCCGACCTGGGACAGCGGCGCCACCTGGCTCGCGACGATGCAGCACATCGCGCGCGAGGGCGGCTGCTGGGTGGTCGGCTGTGCCAGCGCGATAAAGGCCTCGGACGTGCCCGAGGCGGTGCCGTTTCGCGACGAGCTCTTCCCGAACCCCGACGAATGGGTCAACCCCGGCGACGCGGTGATCTACAAGCCCTTTGGCGGCGTGCTCGCCGGGCCCATGCACAAGGAGCAGGGGCTGCTGGTCGCCGAGATCGATGTGGCCGAGGCACGGGCGTCGCGGCGCAAGTTCGATGTCTGCGGACACTACGCGCGGCCGGACGTGTTTACCCTCAGGGTCAATCGCGCCCGGCAGAGCCCGATCGCATTCGACGACGACTAGGTTCGCGCAGCGCCTTGCGCCACCGCCTGCCGCGCCGCCTTTACCTGGCCGGCCATCAGGTCGAGATGGGTGTCGCAGGTGCCGCAGCACCCGCCCCAGATGTCGACCTGCGGCATCCGGCGGGCAAGATCGCCCATCATCCGCCCGAGTTCCTCGGGGTCGCCTTCCTCGAGGTGGCCGAGCTTGCAGAGCGCGATCTTCTCCATCTTCGAGGCATTGGGCCGCAGCGCCCGGATGCGGCCTTTCCAGTCGCCGCCGTCGAAGGCCGGTTCGAACTCGACGGGATGCGAGCAATTGATCATGTAATACTCCGGCCCGCCCTCGGGGGCGGCGTCGATCGCCTCGATCGCCTGCCGCAGGGTGGGGCCGGACCGGAGGCGGGAGGTGCTGTCGAGCGTCAGGCCGATAACGATGGGAAGACCCACCGCCCGAGCCGCCCGTACCGCGCCGATGGCCTCGGGGATATTGTTGAAAGTCATCCCCCAGGCCATATCGGCCCCGGCGGCGCGCAGGTTGGTCAGCTGCACGGCGTGGTAATCCTCGGCGCTCCGCTCGGTGATATCGCGGTTCAGACCATAGGCATCGCCGCGCGGCCCGAGCGTGCCGCAGACGAGCATCTCGTCGATCCGGCCGGCATATTCGTCCCGCAGCTCACGAAGGAAATCGATGCAGCGGTGCTGCATCTCGGCCAGCCCGTCGAGCGAATAGCCGAGCAGCGCCGCCCAGTCGGGGCTGGCGCGATAATCGAGCCCGTTCATCACGAAAGAGAACCCGTGCCGCGCTGCGACGTCGAGCGAGCGCCGCCACATGTCCTTCATCGCCTGCAGGGCTGCCGGATCGTCGAGCAAGGGGAACATCGCGAAATGGGGCAGGTCGAACCCCCATTTGTACATGATTTCGGTCTCGATCCCGCCCTCGGTCAGCCAGAGCCGCCCTGGTTGCGGCTGCGGCATTCCCATTCCCGTCGGCATGGCGCCCTCCTGTCCCGCGTTCGCGACGCAAGGTAACATGTGGCCACGGTCGGCCAAAGGGCGGGGCGCTTATTCCATCGGAGCGAGCCCGGCGAGGTAGGCCGCGATGGCCTCCCGGTCTGCCTCGGGCAATTGGCTCAGCCCGGCGATGATCGATTCCATCTCGCGGCTGACCTCGTCGTGGTCAGGGGCGAAGCCGCTCTGCAGGTACCAGGTCATCTGGTTCAAGGTCCAGTCGAGCGCGGCGGGCGTAATGTTGGGGATCATGCCCTGGCCGGCGGGATTCGGGGCACCCGCCATCCAGCGGGACCGGTCGAGCGCGCCGAAGCGGTTGCGCGGGGTGTGGCACTCGGCGCAATGGCCAAGCGCCTCTACCAGGTAGCGGCCGCGTTCGAGCTGCTGGCTCGGGGCCGCGGCGACGAAGCTATCGGTCAGGTACGCCTTTTTCCAGAAACCGAGCAGCGGGCGCAGCGAATAGGGGAAGTCGAGCTGGTTGGCCTGTCGCGGGGTGCTGTCGGCGGGCAGGGTGTCGAGATAGGCCTTGAGGTCCACGATGTCGGCGACGTTCATCCGGGTGTAGGTCGTGAAGGGCATCGCCGGGTAGAGGTGCCTGCCGTCCGGGGTCACGCCGCGCTTCAGGACGCTCGCGAGATCGGCAATCGAATAGCCGCCGATCCCGTGCACGGGGTCCGGCGATATGTTGGGCGAGATGAAAGTGCCGTAGTCGGTCGTGAGCCGCCGCCCGCCGGAAAGCAGCGGCGCCTCCTGCGCCTCGGCACCGCGGTCGGCGTGGCAGGAGGCGCACCCCGCCGCAAGAAACACGTTGCGCCCGGCCCCGGCATCCCCCTGCACCCCGGTGACCAGATCGCTCGGCAGGGGATCGGGCCGGGTGAACCACAGCCCGGCGCCGACAATGGCCAGCACCAGAAGGAGGAGGATGGTGAAAAAGCGACGCATGTCAGCCCCTTGCGGTGGTGGGGAGATGCAGGCGCTCGCCCCCGCGGGGCTGGCTGGGCTTCTCCCTGTCGTCGGCACCCTATGGAATTCTGCGATGCGGCGCAAAGGGTCGGCGGCTGACTTTTAGGCAGGTTTCCGCACAATCAGAAACCGCCGCGCCCCGGCATCCGGCCCACCCGTTCGGCCGTCATCCACTCCGGCCAGTATCCCAGCCGCTCCAGCGTCACGATCAGCAGGCAGGCCGCCACCACGCCGAACACCAGCGCCACGCGGCGTCCGGACGGAGGGTGCTGCACCCAGCGCTTCATGCGCAGAAACCAGTGGGGACCGAGCATGGATCAGGCGTCGCAGCCGTCTCCGGCGGGGCTGCTGCCCTCGTCGATGAACCGCACCGAGCCGATGAAGGGCAGGTTGCGGTTGCGCTGCGCGAAGTCGATTCCGTATCCGACGACGAACTTGTCGGGGATTTCGAAGCCGGTCCAACTGGCCTTGTAGTCGACTTCCCGCCGCGCCGGCTTGTCGAGCAGGCAGATGGTGCGCAGGCGCGCGGGGTTGCGGGCGCCGAGGAAGGCCACGACCCGCGCCATCGTGTGCCCGGTGTCGATGATGTCCTCCACCACCAGCACGTCGCGTCCCTCGATCTCGCCGCGCAAGTCCTTGAGAATCCGTACTTCACGGCTGGGTTTCATGGAGTTGCCGTAGGAGGACGCCTCGAGGAAGTCGACCTCCAATGGCAGTTCCACCTCCCGCACCAGGTCGGCAATGAAGACGAAGGAGCCGCGCAGCAGTCCCACGACCACCAGCTTGTCGGTATCTGCGAATTCCGATTCGATCTCCCGCGCCAGCTCCTCGATTCGGGCGGCGATGGATTTGGCGGAGATCATCTGGTCGATGACGTATGGTCGCGAAGACATTGGCTTCCCTTGATCTTGCCGACATTGTCTACGACATCTTGAACCTGACACGGGAACCAACCGACAGGGGCCAATCGCCGCACGATGCTCACCCATTCCGACAAGCGCGTCATGCCGTACACGGCACAACAGATGTACGACCTCGTGGCCGACATCCAGTCCTATCCGAAATTTCTTCCCTGGACCGCGGCGGCGCGGATCCGTGGGCGGCATCCGGAGGGGGACGTGATGATCGAGATCGCGGACCTCGTGATTTCGTTCAAGGTGTTCCGGGAGAAGTTCGGTACCCGCGTGACGCTGGACGAAAAGGCCGGCACGATCGTGAGCGAATATATCGACGGGCCGTTCAAGTTCCTGATCTCGAAATGGGCCTTCCGCGATGTCGAGGGCGGCTGCGAGGTGGATTACCACGTGGAGTTCGAATTCAAGAACAGGATCCTGCAGAAGGCCGCCGGCATGTTCTTCACCGAGGCGCAGAAGCAGATCATGGGCGCCTTCGAAAAGCGCGCAAAGGAACTCTACGGCTGAGGTCTGTCTGACGGGCGGAATATTTTCGACGGAACTCGGCTGCAAAATGCGTATCATGGATATGCATTCATGATGCGCAGGAGGCCATCCCATGAAACGCTTCGCACTCCCGACCCTTGTTCTCCTTCTCGCCGGCTCCGCGGCCGCCGCTCAACAGGCCGTGCCTGGCGCAGCGGCTATAGACCGCTGGGACGCCAACCGCGACGGCCGGGTTACGCTGGCGGAGGTCGAGAAAGGCCGCGCGGGACAGTTCGCGAGCCTTGACCGCAACGGCGATGGCGTCCTCTCGGTCGCCGAACTCGGGCGCAACAGCGCTCAGGGCAACCGCGGCGTCCAGCGCTACGCGCTCGACGGCAATGGCGACGGTGTCGTTTCACGGTCCGAATACGTGGCTGGGTCGAAATCCTGGCTGCAGAGGATGGACAGCGACAGCAATGGCGTGCTGACAACGGCCGATTTCGGGCGCCGGGGCGGTGGCAAGGGGCCCGGCAACTCTCAGGGAGCCGGGCAGGGCTATCGCTGGAACAACGGGTAAACCGAGGAACCGCGATCCGCGCATGAAAGGGCCCGCCGTGCAGGTCGCGCGGCGGGCCTTGTTTCGTGAGTGGACGGGACGGTCAGTGCTGCACGTCGAGCTTGTAGAAGGTCACCTGGTCCGCATCCCGCGACCCCGGCAGCGAGGTGTTGTTCTGCGAATAGGCGCCGGCCTTGAAATACATGAAGTCGTCGGAGACGTTGTAGCCGCTCTCGTACATGTCGTAGCTCGAGGTGACCTCGGTGCCGTCATCCCGGATGATCTTCACTTCCAGGATCGGATGGACCGCGCCGTCGATCTCCTTGCCCGAAACCTTGATCTCGTAGGAGAAGATCTCGTCAAGCGCGATGCCGTCGGCCGGGTTGTCGGCGTTGTCCTTGCGGGTGCCGATCATTTCGAACCACTTGTCATCCTCGCCCACCGGCTCGTGCGCATAGTAGATCGAGCCGAACTTGTGGTGCGGCAGCTTGCGATAATAGAGCCTTATCGGCTCGTCGTCCTTGGCGTGGATCTGGCCGATGATGACCCGACCGACCTTGCCGGTCTCGCCGGTCTTGGTCACCTGGTTGACCGCAAGCGTCGCGGTCATGACGCCGTCGACGCCGCCTGCCATTTCCTGCGCCTCCGCCGGGGCCGAGGAAAAGACCCAGCCGTTCTTGTTCGGGGTGCCATCGTCGTTGCGGGTCGAGATCGAGGTGTCGCCGGCCCGCATCATTTCGCGCAGCTCCGAGCGTGGATAGCTGGAGCCGGAGGTGGTCGTGCCGCCCGGGATCGAGCGGAACACCATGCCGCCGGTGGTGGGATCGGTGTAGAAAACCTCCGGATCGGTCCAGCCGGAGGTCAGCTCCTGTTCGTGGATCTCGTCCACCTTGCCGTCGCCGTCCTTGTCGTAGGGCACGGTGATCTTCCAGGCGGAGAGATCGAAGTTCTCCGACGGCGGAACGTCGTTGAACAGACCGTAAAGGCCCTTGTTGGAATAGGCGCCCACGTCCGAGCCGTCGCCGGTGGACTCGATCATGCCCATGCCGCAGCCGTAGGGCTGGATCTCGATGATCGAATTCCAGTCGTTCGATTCGTTGCCGAATCCGATGACCTTGACGTAGCGCGCCACCATGTCGTCGAAGTCGAACCGCTGGATTGCGGTGGTCTTGCCGGCCGATTCCGTCCGCGGGATCAGCGGCAGCCAGGTCTCGCCGTCCGGGGACGCGGCCATCTCGAAGAAGTTCTTGCGCTCGTGGCCCTTGTAGAAGGCGAGCCCGAGTTCCTTCAGCGTCTGCGGCATCCCGAGGTCGAGAATGATCTCGCGTCCGGCGCCCTGGGCGGACCATCGGGAATCGACGATGAACTCGTGGTCGATGGCCAGCTCCGGCGCGTAGTCCTTGTCGTAATCGCCCTCCGCCGACACCGAGACGACGCGCAGCTGGCTCATCTCCTCGCAGGCGTCTGGCAGGGTGGTGTATTCGCGCGGCCCCTTCGCCGCTTCTTCCGCTGCCGCAAGGGCCGGACCGGAGATCGCCACCAGCTCGAAATCGTCAAAGCGGCCTTCCGCGCCGCCCCAGCCGCCAAAGACGCGGCCGTCGATATCGGAGGAGGTGCTGAAGGGCACGCTCAGCGGCACCCAGGTGTTGCCGTCGCCCTCGGAGGCGGCGGTGTGCTCCTGGCCGGCGACTTCGATACCGATGACGCCCGGGCCGCGCACGTATGCCTTCAGCTCGTATTCGGAATCCGGGTAGAGCGTGATCGCCTGCTCGAAATGCCCGGTTTCCTTGCTGATCTTGCCCGCTTTCGCCCCGCTGTTGAAATCGCCGGAGATCGAGGTCGCGTCCTTGTTCGGATCGACATCCGTCCAGCCGCCCCAACCGGATTCGAAGCCCGGGTTGGTCAGCGTCTGGGCCATCGCCGCACTCGCCAGAACCGACAGCGCGACACTGCTCAAAAGCCAGATTCGTCTCATGGTATCCTCCCGAAAGCCACCTGCTCAGGCCCTCCCGCCGAGCATTCCGAATTTGAAAATATTTGTAAAAACGAC
This sequence comes from Tropicimonas aquimaris, assembly GCF_042676185.1. Classification (NCBI taxonomy): domain Bacteria; kingdom Pseudomonadati; phylum Pseudomonadota; class Alphaproteobacteria; order Rhodobacterales; family Roseobacteraceae; genus Tropicimonas; species Tropicimonas aquimaris. The sequence continues at coordinate 649,177 of NZ_JBHTJT010000008.1, forward strand.
CTGAAGGTTTGTAAACAGTTGATATCTTACCGGACGCAGCGGAAGCCACAGAATTCTTGCGGCGGGCTGTCGCATGGCTTTAAAATGACTTTATTACAAGAGGTTGGGCCTCGCAGCCTTGCATGCCAGAAGTGGGGCCAGTTCCGGGCCCGAGGTGGCAGCTCAGGGGCGGGGCGGCGCGATCCGTTCGGGCGGCAGAGGGGCGTCTTCGAGCGCGCCGATCAGCAGTTCCAGCGCGTGGTTCACCGTGTATTGCCGCACCGCCGTCCGTCCGAGGGCGCCGAAATCGACCGTCTTGGCGACCGTGGCGTGCCCCTTGCGGGCCAGGCCGAAACAGACGCGGCCCTCGGGCTTTTGTTCGCTGCCGCCGGGGCCTGCGATGCCGGTGACAGACACGGCAAGGTCGGCCTCCGAGCGGATCAGGGCGCCGGCGGCCATTTCGCGCGCCACCGCTTCCGAGACCGCACCGAACGTATCGAGGCTCTGCTCGGAGACGCCAAGAAGCTGCCGCTTGGCGGCGTTGGAATAGGTCACGAAACCCCGGTCGAAGATGTCCGAGGAGCCGGGTATCTCTGTGATCGCGCCGGCGATCAAGCCGCCGGTGCAGCTCTCGGCGGTCGCCACGACAAGGCCACGGGCGCGGGCACGGGCGAGCAGGGTCTCGGCGCTCACGGTGGTGAGATCGGCGATCCGGATCAGGTCGGTCACGGCATGGCTCCGCTTCTGGCGATCAGCGCTGCCATCATGCCGATCGCGAGCAGCAGCGTCAGGGTCGCGGCGATCAGGTCGTCGGCGAGCTGGAGCAGTGGGCGGGAGCTGGCGCCCATGCGTCGCAGCGGGCCGGCGAGGATCAGGTTGTAGATCACCAGCGGCAGCCCGAGCGCCAGCAACCCCGTCTGACCGAGTTCGGTGGTGGCGATTCCGATGAACGGGAGAACCGGCGCCGCGGCGAGCCAGATGCCGGTGAAACGGTCGAGCACGATCTGCCGCGGCGGCGTGCCGGCCGCGAGCGCGCGCGGCACGCTGAGCATCGCCAGCGTCAGCAGCAGCGCCCAGACGACGATCAGCGCCCTCGGCGCCTCGACCAGGCTGTGCATCCCGATGGCCGCAGCAAGGCCAGCAACCGTCGCAAGGAGGCCGCCGACCACGGGCAACCGTCCGAGCGGACCGAGGGTCGCGAGTTGGACCAGCACGGCGCTCATCCCATAAGCCAGGTGTGGGAGATGAAGGCGGCGACCGAGACCACTAGCGCGGCAAGGAAGCCCGCGATCACGTCGTCCAGCAGCACGCCCGCAGGCCCGTGCCGGCGGTCTGCCCAGCCAACGGGCCCCGGTTTCCAGACGTCGAACAGACGGAACATGACGAAGGCGCCGATCCAGCCGGGATAGGGAAAGACTTGCGGATCCACACCGGCATGCCAGAGTCCGGCCGAGAGCGGCCAGAGCGCGATCCACATGCCGATGAGTTCGTCGATCACGATCTCGGAGGGGTCGGGGTGGCCGACCGCCTGGCTGTGTACCGCCGTCGCCCACCAGCCGATGGCGAGCGCGGCGAGGGTGGCAATCAGCAGCAGCGGAAAGCCACCCAGCACATGCAGCCCATAGGCCAGCGGGATCGCGGCCAGCGAGCCCCAGGTGCCGGGCGCGGGGCGCAGCAGGCCGACCCCGAAGACGGTGGCAACGAAGCGCGCGGGGGTCATGCCGAGACCAGCGCGGCGGTGGCGATCGCGGCGATGCCTTCCTCGCGTCCGGTGAAGCCGAGCCGCTCGGAGGTCGTCGCCTTGACGCTGATCCTTCCGGCCTCGAGCCCCATGATCGCGGCGAGGGCTTCGCGCATCGCCTCGGCATGGGGGCCGATCTTGGGGCGCTCGCAGACCAGCGTGCAGTCGACATTGGCGATCCGGTACCCGCGCTCGGCGACCCGGCCGACCGCGTGGCGCAGGAAGATCTCGCTCGCGGCGCCCTTCCACTGCGGATCGCTTGGCGGGAAGTGCTGCCCGATATCACCCTCGGCCAGCGCGCCGTAGAGCGCATCGGTGATCGCGTGCATGCCGACATCGGCATCCGAATGGCCTTGCAGTCCACGCGGATGCGGCACCTCGACGCCGCAGAGCACCACGTGGCCTCCCGGCCCGAAGCGGTGCACGTCGTAGCCGTTGCCCAGCCTCACATCCATCGGCATTCCTTTCGCCAGCATCCGTTCGGCACGGGCAAAGCAGCCCGGCAATGTGACCTTGATATTGTCTTCGTGCCCCTCGACGATCGCAACGTCCAGCCCGGCCAACAACGCGACCTCCACGTCATCGGCGGCGCCGCCGGGATGGGCGGCATGGGCGGCCCGGATCGCGGTGAGGTCGAATCCCTGCGGCGTCTGCGCCCGGAAGAGGCCGTCGCGCGGGGTCGGGGCCAGAACGCGGCCGTCCTCGCCCCGCCAGAGCGCGTCCGTCACCGTCAGCGCGGGCGCCGCGCCGGGGTGGGTTTCCAACGCCGCGAGCACCCGGTCGATCACCGCATCCGGCACCAGGGGTCGGGCACCGTCGTGGATCAGGACGTGGGTGATGTCCCGGGGCAGGGCGTCCAGCCCGGCCCGTACGGAGGCATCGCGGCTGGCGCCACCCGGGGTGCGTGCCACATCTTCGGGCAGGGCCGAAGCCGCCAGCGCGTCATCCTTGGCCCCGATCACCACCAGAAGGCTGTGAACGCCGGGGTGGGCGCGAAAACGCTCGACCGTATGCGCCAGTACAGATTTTCCCGCAATAACCTGATATTGCTTGGGAATATCTCCGCCGGCCCTCGTGCCGCGACCGGCGGCGACGATCAGTGCCGCGACCTTTCTGGAAGGGGCCGGGGAAGCGGATGGCAATGAGGGCTCTGTCATGGCTTCCGTCTAATCGGTGACTGAAGGCAGGGCAACGGGCAAGCCGACCGGGCGGAAGTTCGCCTGTTTTTTGTGCAATGTTCGTTTGGCGGTCATATTGATGTGCTCTTCAGCTTGGAACCGGCCCCAGCTTCGCTATACGACGATTTGACTGCACAAGGATTGAGCAATTGACGGTTTGCTTTGCAAACTTGACCCTGACACCCCCGGTTCTTCTCGCGCCACTCGCGGGCATCACTGACCTGCCGTTCCGGCAGCTCGTGGCCCGCTTCGGCGCGGGGCTCGTGGTGTCCGAGATGGTTGCCAGCCAGGAGATGGTGCAGGCCAAGCCCGGGGTTCGAGAGAAGGCGGAGCTGGGTTTTGGCGAGGCCAACACCTCGGTGCAGCTCGCCGGGCGCGAGGCGCACTGGATGGCCGAAGCGGCGCGGATGGTCGAGGCCAACGGCGCGGCGCTGATCGACATCAACATGGGCTGCCCGGCGAAGAAGGTGACGAGCGCCAGCGGGGCCGGGGCCTCCGGTTCGGCGCTGATGCGCGATCTTGACCACGCGCTTTCGCTGATCGAAGCGGTGGTCGGCGCGGTGTCGATCCCGGTGACGCTCAAGACCCGGCTCGGCTGGGACCATGACTGCCTGAACGCGGCCGAACTGGCCCGGCGGGCCGAAGGCGCGGGGGTGCAGATGGTGACGATCCACGGTCGCACCCGCCAGCAATTCTACAAGGGACGTGCGGACTGGGGCGCAATCGCCGCGGTGAAACAGGCGGTTTCGATCCCGGTCATCGCCAATGGCGACATCGTCGACGTGGCCACCGCCCGCTCCGCGCTGGCCCAATCCGGCGCCGATGGCGTGATGGTCGGCCGCGGGGCACAGGGCCGTCCGTGGCGGCTGGCCGAGATCGCAGCGGGCCTGTTCGGCACGCCCGCGCCCGAGGTGCCGCGGGGGCGGGCACTGGCCGAGATGGTCGGCGCGCATGTCGAGGCGATGCTGTCGTTCTACGGTCCGGTGCTGGGCAACCGCATGGCCCGCAAGCACCTTGGCTGGTACCTCGATCATGCCGGTGACCCTGCCGGGCTGCGCCGCCGTCTCCAAACAGAAACCGATAACGAAGAGGTTCAACGGCTGGTGCTGCAAGCCTTCGACACTGACGCCCGGGAGGCCGCATGATGCCGGGCTCCGGAGTAATCTGGGCGTCGCTTCCCATTCCTGCGCTGGTTCTCGACCCGCAGGACCGGATCACCGCCATCAATCCGGCCGCCGAGCTGTTCCTGAACAAGACGATCAAGGGGCTGGAAGGCGAGCTGGTCTATGACCGGCTGGTGATCGATGCGCCGATCGAGGAAGCGCTGGCGCGGGTCCGCAAGAACCGTTCGCCGCTGTTCATCAACGACGTGGACGTGGGCACCGGCGAGCGCGCTCCGGTGGAGTGCAACCTGCAGATCGCCCCGATCAGCAACGACACCAACCGGCTGCTGTTCCTCGTTTCCCCGCGCGAGATCGCCGGGCGTCTGGGCCGCTCCATTTCGGCCGACAAGGCGGCGAAATCCGCCATCGGCATGGCGGAGATGCTGGCGCACGAGATCAAGAACCCGCTCGCCGGCATCACCGGGGCGGCGCAGCTGCTGTCGATGAATCTGTCCAAGGAAGACCTGGAACTGACGGACCTGATCGTCGCGGAGAGCCGGCGCATCGTGAAGCTACTGGACCAGGTCGAGCAGTTCGGCAATTTGCGCCCACCGCAGGCGAAGCCGGTCAATATTCACGACGTGCTCGACCGTGCCCGCAAGTCGGCGATCATCAGCTATGCTGCCCACATGGCAATCAAGGAGGATTACGACCCCTCCCTGCCGCCCGCCTATGGCGACAGCGACCAGTTGCTGCAGGTGTTCCTGAACCTGCTGAAGAACGCCGCCCAGGCCTCCGGCACCGAAAGCGGCACGATCACCCTACGGACCTTCTACGAGCCCAGCCTCCGGGTCCGCCGCAAGGGGGAACAGGCTTTCCGCGTGCCGTTGCAGGTCGAGGTCATAGACAGCGGCCCCGGGCTACCGCCCGACATCGCCGACGAGATCTTCGAGCCCTTCGTGTCCGGCCGCGAAAACGGGACCGGGCTCGGGCTGGCGCTTGTGAGCAAGATCATCGCTGAGCACAGGGGCTGGATATCGGTCGATTCCGTGCCGGGGCGCACGGTATTCCGGATCTCTCTTCCGATCGCCCCCAAACACATCCAGCAGGATTCTGACAAGGAGACCCCATAGATGGACGGCACCGTTCTTGTCGCCGACGACGACCGCACGATCCGCACCGTACTGACCCAGGCGCTGACCCGCGCCGGCTGCAAGGTGCACGCAACCTCGTCCCTCGTCACGCTCATGCGATGGGTCGAGGAGGGCAAGGGCGACCTCGTGATCTCCGACGTCATCATGCCCGACGGCAACGGGCTCGACACCCTGCCCAAGATCGCCGAGGAACGGCCCGGCCTGCCGGTGATCGTGATCTCGGCGCAGAACACGATCATGACGGCGATCCAGGCGGCGGAGGCGGATGCCTACGACTACCTGCCCAAGCCCTTCGACCTGCCGGATCTGATGAAGCGTGCCTCCAAGGCACTGGAGACCAAGCGCCGGGTGCAGCAGACACGACCAGTGGCCGAGGAACGGCCCTCTGGCGGCACCGAGGATCTGCCGCTGGTGGGCCGCACACCGGTGATGCAGGCGCTTTATCGGCTGGTGGCGCGGGTGATGAACACCGATCTCGCGGTGCTGATCACCGGCGAATCCGGCACCGGCAAATCGCTGATCGCTCGCGCGATCCACGATTTCTCCGACCGCCGTACGCTGCCATTCGTGGTGGCCGGAGCGGAGGAGCTGTCGACGCTCGACGGCCCGGCGGCGATCCTGTCGCGAGCGCGCGGCGGTTCGGTTCTGTTCGACGAGGTCAGCGACCTCGACTCCGACACCCAGGGCCGGATCGTGCGGATGCTGGACGCGCTTTCCGACACGGCGCCACGCGTCATGGCGACTTGCCAGGGCGACCTGATGCGGCAGATGGAGGCCGGGAATTTCCGGCAAGACCTGTTCTACCGGTTGAGCGGCGTCACACTCACCGTGCCGAGCCTGCGGGAGCGGGTGGACGACATCCCGCTGCTGGCCGAGCACTTCCTCGCCCGCGCCGAACGTGACGGCGTTGGCACGCGGCGGTTCTCCGGCTCCGCGATGGACCTTATCCGCGCCTATTCCTGGCCGGGCAACGTGCGGCAACTCGAAAACACCATCCGCCGGCTTGTCGTGACCTCGCCGGAAGAGGAGATCGGCCGCAGCGAGGTCGAGATGGTGCTGGGCAACCAGCCCGAGATCGAGCCGCTGGTCGGCGGGGGCGACGGCGAGAAGCTTTCGGCCTCCGTGGCCAAGCACCTGCGGCGCTATTTCGACCTGCACGGCGGAGTCTTGCCGCCCCCGGGCCTGTACCAGCGCATCCTTAAGGAAGTGGAAATACCGCTTATCGAGATCGCGCTGGACGCAACCGGCGGAAATCAGGCGAAATGCGCCGATCTTCTCGGCATCAACCGCAATACCTTGCGCAAGAAGATCACCGACCTCGATATTCGCGTGACACGACGCCGCAAGTTGATGTAAAACCGCAACAGAGCCGTGGCATCGGGGGCACGCCCTCCGGAACGATCACGGGATATGGCGGTCACGTCACCGGGTCAAACCAGATCTGGGTGGCGCAAACATCACGAGGCGAAGCTTGGCAGGCGTTCTCTCGCGGCTGAATTTGGAGTCCTTCGCAGAGCTCAGGCGCTCGCGAACGGTGCAGACCATGGCCACCCTGGCCCTGGTTGTGCTTGGCCCTTTGCTCGTGGTCTGGACCTTCTTGCTGATGGGTCCGCTGGGGCAGGGGGCCGGATCTCCCGGCTTGCGCCTCATTCTGCTTGTTGATCTCGTGTATATCCTCGTCGTGGCGGCCCTCGTGCTCCGTCGCGTCGCGGCGATGTTCGGTGCCCGGCGCAAGGATTCCGCAGGCTCCAAGCTGCACCTCCGACTCACCGGCGTCTTCGCGCTGATAGCCCTTATTCCCGCGGTTCTGGTCGCGATCTTCGCCGGGCTGACGATCAACATCGGCCTTGAAGGCTGGTTTTCGGACCGGGTGCGGAACGTGGTGGGCGCATCGCTTTCCGCGGCCGAGGCCTACGAGGGCGAACACCTGCGGGACCTGCGCCAAGACGCTCAGGGCCTTGCCAACTATCTCGATGCGGCCGGTGGGGTCGGCCTGGGTCTCACGGATGGCGAGGTCCGGCAACTGCTGACTCAGGGGCAGGCTCAGGTTCAGCGGGGCCTGCGCGAAGCCTATGTAATCGACTCCACGGGCCAGCTGCGCTCGCGGGGCGAACGATCCTACCTCTTCGACTACGAACAACCCTCCGTCGAGGAGATTGCCCGCGCCGAGGCCGGCGAGATCGTGGTGATCGAGGACTGGGACATCAACGAGTTCCGCGCGCTGGTGAAGCTCGACGCCTTCGCCGACCGCTATCTTTACGTCAGCCGCGATGTCGACGGCGATATCCTGTCGCTGCTCGACGAAACCCAGGAATCGATCCGGCTCTACAACCAGCTGGAGGACGAGCGCGGGCGGATCCTGTTCGAATTCTCGCTGCTCTATCTCGGGTTCGCGGTGATCCTGATACTGGCTGCGATCTGGCTTGGCCTGTGGTTTGCCGAACGTCTGTCGCGGCCGATCGGGCGGCTGGCCGCTGCGGCGGAAAAGGTCGGCAAGGGCGATCTTTCGGTGCAGGTCCGCGAGGAATCCAGCGACGACGAGATCGCCACGCTGGGACGGATGTTCAACCAGATGACCCGCCAGCTCGAGGCGCAGCGCTCGACCCTTCTGGAGACCAACGCCCAGATCGAGGCGCGCCGCCGCCTGTTCGAGACCGTGCTGACCTCGATCACGGCGGGGGTTATCGGCCTCGACCCGGACGGGCGGGTGGATTTCATGAACCCCGCCGCGGTGAACCTGCTGCGACTCGACCCGGAAGCCGGCGACCACCACGAGGCAATTGCCAAGGCGGTCCCGGAATTCGCAGGGTTGCTCGCGCGCCTGCGCAACGATGAGCGCACCGTCACCCAGCAGGAGATCCGCCTGACCCGCGACGGCAAGGTCGAGAACCTGCTGGTCCGGCTGGCCGAACGCCGCTCGGTGGAGGGCGAGCTCGAGGGCTATGTGGTCGCCTTCGACGACGTGACCGAGCTGGTCTCGGCGCAGAGGATGGCCGCCTGGGGCGACGTGGCGCGGCGGATCGCGCACGAGATCAAGAACCCGCTGACCCCGATCCAGCTCTCGGCCGGACGGCTCCAGCGCAAGTTCTCGCGCAAGCTAGATGCCGAGGATGCCGAGGCGCTGACCTCGATGACCGACGTGATCGTTCGCCAGACCGAGGATCTGCGCCGCATCGTCGATGAATTCTCCAAGTTCGCCCGTATGCCCGAGCCCGACCGGCGTCAGTCCGACCTGACGCGGCTGGTTCGCGATGCGGTGACACTTCAGAAACAGCAGCTCGGCAAGACTCTGAGCTGGGATCTTCCCGAGGCGCCGACACCGGCGCTGGTCGACGAGACGATGATTGGCCAAGCGCTCACCAATCTCATCAAGAACGGCGGAGAGGCCATTGAAAGTCTTGAGGAAGCGGGCGCTCCGGATGGCTTTGTGCCGGAGGTGCGGGTGAGCCTTGAGACCGGTGGAGGACATGCCGTGATCCGTATCGCTGACAACGGCATCGGCCTGCCGGAGGATCGCAGCCGGCTGTTCGAGCCCTATGTCACGACGCGGGCCAAGGGCACCGGGCTCGGTCTGCCGATCGTGAAGAAGATCATCGAGGAACACGGCGGCACGCTCGAATTGCTCGACGCGCCGACGTTTGAAGGCAACGCGCACCACGGTGCGCTGGCAGAAATCAGGTTGCCGTGCGCAGCCACGCTCGACCAGGCGGCCGAGTGAAACAATTGAGGGAGTACAGGAATATGGGCGACATACTTATTACTGACGACGAACGCGATATCCGCGAGCTGATTGGCGATATCCTGCGCGACGAGGGGTTCTCGGTCCGGCTGGCCGCGAACTCCGAGGAATGCATGGGCGCCATCGAGCAGGAACCGCCGGCGCTGATGATCCTCGACATCTGGCTGAAGGACAGCAAGATGGACGGGATCGACATCCTCAAGGCGGTGAAACGCGACCGGCCCGAGATTCCGGTGGTCATCATCTCGGGGCATGGCAACATCGAGATCGCTGTCGCCGCGATCAAGCAGGGCGCTTACGATTTCATCGAAAAACCGTTTAATATAGACCAGTTGCTGGTCGTCATTCGACGCGCCATGGAAACCTCGCGGCTGCGGCGCGAAAACTCCGAACTGCGCCGCAAGGACGTGACCACCTCCGAGATGATCGGCTCCAGCGCCGCTTTCAAGGCGCTCAGGGCCCAGCTTGACAAGGTGACCCGCTCCAACGGCCGCGTGATGCTGACCGGGCCGGCCGGGTCGGGCAAGGAAGTCGCCGCGCGTTACATCCACGCGAATTCCAACCGCGCCAACGCGCCCTTCATTTCTGTCAACTCGGCGTCGATCGAGCCGGAACGGATGGAAGAGGTGCTGTTCGGCCGCGAGGCGGGCGACCGCGGCGTCGAGCCGGGCTTGCTGGAAGAGGCGAACGGCGGCGTGCTCTATTTCGACGAGATCGCCGACATGCCTCTCGGCACACAATCCAAGATCCTGCGGGTGCTTGTCGACCAGCAATTCCAGCGGGTGGGCGGCTCCGACAAGGTGCGTGTCGATATCCGGGTGATTTCCTCGACCAATCGCAACCTGCAGGACGAGATCGACGCCGGCAACTTCCGCCAGGAACTCTTTCACCGGCTGAACGTGGTGCCGATCCGGGTGCCTGGCCTCGACGAACGGCGCGAGGACATCCCCGAACTGGCGCGGCACTTTATCGAGAACCTGAACGCCACCCAGGGTCTGCCGGTGCGAGAACTGAGCGATGAGGCGGAGGCGTTACTGCAGACGATGCACCTGCCGGGCAACGTCCGCCAGCTCAAGAACGTGATCGAGCGGGTGCTGATCCTGGGCGACTCGGGGGAATTGATAGGGGTGCGCGAGCTCGAAGGCGCCGAACGGGGCGAGGCGGATGAAGGGCGCGTCGTTCTCTCTGGCGCGCTTGCCACGCTGCCTCTGCGCGAGGCGCGCGAGCTTTTCGAGCGGGAATACCTGCTGACCCAGATCAACAGGTTCGGCGGAAACATCAGCCGCACGGCAACTTTCGTCGGCATGGAGCGCTCGGCGCTGCACCGCAAGCTGAAGTCGCTTGGCGTGGTCACATCCTCAAAGGCCGGCACGCGCGTTGCCCATGTGGAGGAGGCCTCTCAGGCGGCTGAGTGAGGTCCGATCTTACCTGCCGCCGGATGGTCCCCAGGGAGCACCGGCGGCCGGGTTCATCGCCGGGCGGTGTCGCGAGGCGTTGACGCTCCCTCCGGGCTCTGCCATCCCTGTGCCAACCGCATGAGGCAACAGGCTGGAGCGATGAAAGTCATCATCTGTGGGGCAGGGCAGGTCGGCTGGCAGATCGCCCGGCACCTTTCCAGCGAGCAGAACGACGTTACCGTCGTCGACAACAACCCCGATCTTGTTCGCAGGGCCACCGATACGCTCGATGTCAGCGGGATCGCAGGATTTGCAAGCTATCCCGACGTGCTCGACCGCGCCGGCGCGCGCGACGCCGACATGGTGATCGCCGCGACCCATTCCGACGAGGTCAACATGGTCACCTGCCAGGTGGCCCACTCGGTCTTCGGCGTGACGCGAAAGATCGCGCGGCTCCGGGCTCAATCCTATCTCGAGGCGATCTACCGCGATCTCTACAAGCGGGATCACCTGCCGATCGACGTGGTGATCAGCCCGGAGAAGGAGGTCGCCGAGGCCGCGCTCCAGCGGATCGCTGCGCCGACGACCTTCGACACGGAGAGTTTCCTTGATGGGCGCGTTCAGCTCCTCGGTATCCAGCTCGACGAGGATTGCCCGGTCCTGAACACGCCGCTCCGGCAGCTGACCGACCTGTTCTCGACCCTGCGCGCGGTCGTGGTGGGCATCCGCCGCGAAGGCACGCTGTTTGCGCCCGAACCGAACGACCAGCTCTTCGCGCAGGACCAGGTCTACGTGGTTTCCGTCTCCGAGGATGTGAACCGCACGCTGGAGATCTTCGGCAAACCCACGCACCGGCAGGAGCGGGTGGTAATCATCGGGGCCGGCAACGTCGGGCTCGCGGTCGCCAAGGCGCTGGAGAAGGGCCAGACCCGGATCCGCGCCCGGGTGATTGAACGCAACCGCTCCCAGGCCGAACGCGCCGCCGACGCGCTGGAGCGCACCATCGTTCTGCATGGAGACGGGATGGATTCGGAGGTGCTGGCGGAGGCGAGCATCGACCGCGCGGATGCCGTCGTCTGCGTGACCGACGACGACAAGGTGAACCTGCTCGCGGCCGTGCGCGCCAAGTCCGCCGGGTGCAAGATGGCGATCGCGCTGGTCAACGACCCGACGCTGGTGAGCCTGATGGAGCCGCTCGACATCGACGCCTACGTCAACCCGCGGGCCACCACGGTCAGCTCGATCCTGCGCCACATCCGGCACGGCCGGGTCCGCAGCGTCTATTCGATCGGCGATGCGGAAGCCGAGATGATCGAGGCGCAGGTGCTGTCGACCTCGCCGATCTCGGGCCGCGTCATCAGCGAGATCGAGTTCCCCGAGGGCGCGCTCGTTGGCGCGATCAAGCGGGGCGACGAGATCCTGAAGCCGCGTGGGACGACTCGGATTCTCGAAGGCGATATCGTGATGATCTTTGCCATGGCAGACGACGTGCGCGAGGTGGAGCAGTTGCTGCAGGTCTCCATCGACTTCTTCTGAGCCGCCCCGGACGATGGCCCGCCTTCTCGAACTCCCACTGATCGTGCTCCTCATGGGCATCGGCGCGTTGGCAATGCTGGTGCCCGCGATCCACGGGATCGCGATCGAGGATTACCGGGTGGCGCATGTCTTCGGCCAGTCGGCGGCGCTCTTCTTCTTTCTGACCGCAATCATTGCGCTTGCGATGGCGAACCACCGCTCCCGCAGCCTGGTGCGCAGCCACCTCGCGGCATTGGTGGCGGCCTACACGCTGCTGCCGCTGATGCTGGCGGTGCCGTTCCAGCAGGTCGTGCAGTCGACGACCTACATGAACGCCTGGGTGGAGATGGTCTCGTCGCTCACCACCACCGGCGCCACGCTCTTCGAAGCCTCTCGGCTGCCGGACCCATTGCACCTGTGGCGGGCCCTGGTCGGATGGATGGGCGGGTTCCTGTTCTGGGTGGCTGCCTACGCGCTGATGGCTTCGATGAACCTCGGCGGGTTCGAGGTGATCTCGGCCGCGCGGCTCGGGGCCGGCGCACGGCCCGGCCGGCGGGGAACGGGCTTTGAGGCGAATGCCCCGCGCGAACGCCTCTGGCGCTACACCCGGCAACTCCTGCCCATCTACACCGGCCTGACGCTCGTGCTCTGGATCGGCCTGCTGGCGCTCGGCGAGGCTCCGCTGGCCGCGATCTGCCACGCGATGTCGACGCTCGCCACCAGCGGCATCAGCCCGCTCGGGAGCATGGAGCAGTCGCAGGCCGGCACGGCGGGCGAGGCGCTGATTTTCCTCTTCTTCGCCTTCGCGATCACCCGGCTGACCTTCACCGGCTCGCTCAGCAAACGGGGGCTGCAGGCCATCGCGGCAGACCCGGAGGCGCGGATCGGCGCGGCGCTGGTCATCCTGGTGCCAAGTTTCCTGTTCCTGCGCCACTGGATCGGCGCCTACGAGGTCAATACGATCGACGCGCTGCCTTCCGCCATCGACGTGCTCTGGGGCTCGACCTTCAGCGTGCTGTCGTTCCTGTCGACCACCGGGTTCGTCAGCGCCGACTGGGACATCGCCAGCGCCTGGTCGGGGCTCCAGACGCCGGGGCTGGTGCTGCTTGGGCTCGCGCTGATCGGCGGCGGCGTCGGGACAACGGCGGGCGGCGTGAAACTGCTTCGGGTCTACGCGCTCTACAAGCATTCCGAGCGCGAGCTGGAACGGCTCGTCTATCCGCACTCGGTCGGCGGCGCCGGCGCTGCCGCGCGGGGCATCCGCACTCAGGGGGCCTATGTTGCCTGGATCTTCTTCATGCTCTTCGCGGTTTCCTTTGCCGCGGTGTCGATGGCGCTGTCAGCCAGCGGCGCGAATTTCGAGCAGTCGATGGTGATGGCGGTGGCCGCGCTCTCCACCACCGGTCCGGCGGGGCACGTGGTGCTGGATCATCCGGTCAGCTACGCGGCGCTGAACGATCCTGGAAAGGTGATACTCGCGTTCGCCATGGCGCTCGGCCGGCTGGAGACGCTGGCCCTTCTGGCGCTCTTCAATCCGCAGTTCTGGCGCAGATGAGGCGTGAGAGATTGCCGCAGGTGCGAAATACCTTTGAGGGTTATGCGGGATCGGGGCTGGAATCTGCCGCGCTCCCATATAATAGTGAGTCGCGAAGGGTGGGTTGTCGCCCGGAATCGAAAGATGGCGATCCGCTAACTATAACAATACAAGGCAAGAATAATGGCTGCAGATAAGCAGAACTTGCAGGATGCATTCCTTAATCACGTCCGGAAGACAAAGGTCCCCGTGACGATTTTCCTGATAAACGGAGTCAAGCTGCAAGGCGTGATCACCTGGTTCGACAATTTCTGCGTGCTGCTGCGCCGCGACGGACAGTCGCAGCTCGTCTACAAGCACGCGATCTCCACGATCATGCCGTCCCAGCCCATCAATCTCTACGAAGGTGACGACTGACCCAGCCCGCCGGCGGGGAAGGGGCGCGTTCCGGACCGGATGAACGCGCGCTCGTCCTGCATCCCGATATCCAGTCCGACCAGCACCGGCGCCCCGCGGCGTCCGGCTTGGCCGAAGCCATCGCCCTGGCAGAGGCTCTGCCGGGGCTTGATGTCGTGCGCGGCGCCGTCGTGCCGGTGCGGATGCCGCAGCCCGGCACGCTGTTCGGCACCGGCAAGCTCGAGGAACTCAAGCAGCAGATCAAGGCTGAGGAGATCGGCCTGGTCCTGATCGACGGCCCGGTGACGCCGGTCCAGCAGCGCAACCTCGAGAAGGAATGGGGCGTCAAACTGCTCGACCGCACCGGCCTGATCCTCGAGATCTTCGCCGATCGCGCCGCCACCCGAGAGGGTGTGCTGCAGGTCGAACTGGCCGCGCTCAGCTACCAACGCACCCGCCTTGTCCGCGCCTGGACCCACCTGGAGCGCCAGCGCGGCGGACTAGGCTTTGTCGGCGGCCCCGGCGAAACCCAGATCGAGGCCGACCGGCGCGCCATCGACGAGGCGATTACCCGGATCCGCCGTCAACTCGGCAAGGTGGTCAAGACCCGCGCCCTGCACCGCGCTTCCCGCGCCAAGGTGCCGTTCCCGGTGGTGGCGCTGGTGGGCTACACCAACGCCGGCAAGTCGACGCTGTTCAACCGCCTGACCGGGGCGGAGGTGCTGGCCAAGGACATGCTCTTCGCCACGCTGGACCCGACGATGCGGGCGGTGAAGCTGACGACCGGACAGAAGGTGATCCTGTCGGACACGGTGGGCTTCATCTCCGACCTGCCGACCCAGCTCGTCGCCGCCTTCCGCGCCACGCTGGAAGAGGTCCTCTCCGCCGACCTGATCATCCACGTGCGCGACATCAGCCACGTCGAAACAGAGGCCCAGGCGCGGGACGTCGAGGCGATCCTGCAGGACCTCGGCGTCACCGAGGACACGCCCCGGATCGAGGTCTGGAACAAGATAGACCTGGTGCCGGCCGGGAGCCGGGAGGCGGTGGAGACCCTCGCCGCCCGCCGGCCGGAGGTGCACACGCTGTCGGCCTGGACGGGCGAAGGGCTCGACGTGCTGGTCGAGGCCGTCACCGAGGCGCTGGACGGCATCCGGAGCGACGACACCGTGCGGCTCGCCTTCTCCGACGGGCGCAAGCACGCCTGGCTGCACGAAAACCGCCTTGTGACATCCGAGCGGCAGGATGACAGCGGCTGGGATATCGAGGTCCGCTGGACCGCCCGCCAGAAAGACACCTTCGAGCGGCTCTGAGCCGCTCCTTTCATCCTTTTTCGAGATACCTAGGGAGCGAGAGGGGCTGACCTCTCGCTTCCTGCGGGCTCAGCGCGGCTCCAGCATCGTCGTGCCAACGGCGCCGGCCCGCGCCAGCTCGGGGTTCAGCGACATCGGGATGTATTCGCCGCGCCGCCATCGCTCCCCGAGGTCGTCGTAATGCCGGCTCAGCGGGTGCCCCGACTGGCCGGTCGCGGTCACGAAGACCGAGGCGTCGGGATCGGCGAAATCATAGACCCCGCGATAACCGGCGGCATGAACGTTGTCGAACGGGTTCGGGCCGGTTCCGGCGGTCAGCGCCCGTTGCAGCGTGTTGTCGCCGCCCGAGGTCGACTGATGGATGTTGACGAACCAGCGCAGCACCGGAATGTCGCCAAGGATCAGGTGATCGTGGCGTGCCTGGTGCGCGTCGCCCCATCTCAGGCTCTCCAGCGCCGTGCCATAGCGCTCCCCGATCCAGAGCAGCGCCTCGTCCAGAGCAATGCGGGCGGTGTCGGCGCAGGTTTCGGTGATCGTCGACTGCTGGATGTCGCACCAGGCCGAGGCGCCGTCGATGTCGCGGAAGACCCGTTCGATGAAGATTGGGTCCGGATGAGGAAACTCGCTTTCCAACTGACCGATCTCGTCAACGATGAGCTTGTGCTGCAGCTGTCTCAGCCAGGCGGCGTAGATCAGGGGCTCCGGCAGGTGCTCGTTCATCTCGCCATTCCAGTTGGCGAGCAGCTCAAGCGCGACCTGACGCTGGCGTTCCGGCGTGCCGTCCTCGGCCGCCTCGCCGGTGTACCACAGCTCGCGCGCGATCAGCGGCAGCAGGGAGCGGGCGGTGACGGACACGGTGTCGAGCTGGGCCGCGATGAAGCTCTCGCGGGTGTGGACCTCGCGCTCGGCCATCAGCTTGCGCCAGCGCTGGATCCGCTGCGTGTCGCCCCAGACAAAACTCACATGATCGGGGAAGGGCGCCTCGGTGGTGCGGTTGTTGGTGTTGCCGACGATGCCCGAAGCCGGCGAGATCCGGCGCGGGTTGCTGTTGTAGGGTTTCCGGCCACGCCAGATGTTCTCGGGCATCCAGCCAAGCGAGGGCATACGGCCCTGGCTGTAATGCGCCGGATCGCGGTCGGGTATGGCGCCGAAGACCTGCAGCCCGACGGTATCGCCGTCGGCCAGGACGACGTTGAGCGCGGGGGCGATGAAATCCCGTCCGGCTTCGACCGCCTCGGCCACGCTGGACGCCCGCATCAGCCGCATCGCCGCGCTGAGCGAGGTATCGGCAGCGTCGAGACCGGTCCAGGAGAGGGAGGCCACATGTCTGGCCGGCGTCACCTGGTCGAGGTCGAAATGACTGCGTGGCAGGACCGGGCCATTGTCGGACCAGCGCAGGGTGATTGTCACCGGCGCCTCCTCGGCGACCCGGATGATCGAGCGTTCGGTGCGGAAGTCCTTCCAGCCGTTCGGTGTGCGGTACTGCTGGGTGTTGGCGGGGTTCAGCTCCTCCATGTGGAGGTCCTGATCGTCCGCGTAGGCCACGGCGATGCCCCAGGCGAGCCGGTCGGAGCGACCCGAGAGCACGATCGGCATGCCAGGAATCGTGCCGCCGATCACGCCGACGGAAGAGAGTTCCAGCCGGGCGAGATACCAGATCGAGGGCGCAGTCAGCTTCAGGTGCGGGTCGTTGGCGAGCAGCGCGGCGCCTGCCGCCGCGCGTTCCGGCGCCGCAGCCCAGGCATTGGACGCCCCGGCGAAGGCGGCCGGTCCGACCGGCGAAAGCGGATCGGGCTGCCAGGTGGAGGCGCGGGCATGGCGAGGCAGGTCGGGAAAGAGCGCGCCGTAATCGGCGGGCAACGTGCCTTCAAGGCCGGCGGGCACATCGGGCATCAGGTCGATCAGGCGCTCGGAGGGCAGCAACAGCGAGGCCCGGGCACGCAGGATCTCGTTCTGCATGTGGGCGGTCATGTCGAGCGCCATGAGTTTCGCGATGGCGATGGAATCGGCCGGCTGCCAGGGCGCGATCTCCGGCGAGAACAGGAAGAACTCGGGCGCGCCGCGGCCGAGAGCCTCGCTGTTCACCGTTTCGATCCAGGCGTTCACCCCGGCGGCATAGGCCCGCAGCGCGCTCTGTGTGTCGGCGTCCTGCGCCTCGACCGACGCGCTGGCGAGGCGGTAGATGTCCAACCGCCGCATCAGCTCGTCAGTCTGCACGGTGCGCGCGCCAAAGAGCTCCGACAGCCGTCCTTGCGCGGTCCGGCGCAGCAGCGTCATCTGCCAGAGACGATCCTGGGCATGGACGAATCCAAGGCCAAAGAAGCTGTCCTCGTCGGTCTGGCCGAGAATATGGGGCACGTTGGCATTGTCGCGCACGATCTCCACCGGGGCCGAGAGTCCCTTCAGCCGGTAGCTCGCGTTGTAATCCGGCAATGAGCCCGCCGCGAAGTAATAGGCGAGCGATGCCGCCCCCGTGATCAGCACGACAAGCACCATGAACAGCCGCAGCGTCCAGCGGAAAAGCCCTTCCATTCTGCCCCTTTCTATTGACCGCCGCGACAAGCCGGGTAGGTCTTTGGTGAACCTAAAGCGCCAGTTCGGCGGTTGGAACCGCTTTTGCGGTGCCATCGCGCGGGACCGGCGGAGGCACAAGCCTGACGAAAGGGAAAACATGGCAAAGGTTGCGTTTCTGGGGCTGGGGGTGATGGGCTATCCGATGGCCGGACACCTCGTGAAGGCTGGTCACACGGTGACGGTCTACAACCGAACCGCCGGGAAAGCGGAGGCCTGGGCGGAGGCGCATGGCGGCTCGGTGGCGCCGACCCCGGCCGCGGCCGCGGCCGGTCAGGATTTCGTGATGTCCTGCGTCGGCAACGACGAAGACCTGCGCGAGGTCTGCGCGGGCGAGGCCGGGGCGCTGGCCGCGATGCAGCCGGGCTCGGTCTTCGTCGATCACACCACGGTCTCGGCCAAGGTCACGCGCGAGATGGCGGCCCTGGCCGACAGCCATCAGGTGAGCTTCGTCGATGCGCCGGTTTCGGGAGGCCAGGCCGGCGCCGAGAACGGCCAGCTCTCGGTGATGTGCGGCGGCGACGCCGGCGCCTACCAGCGGGCCGAGCCGGTCATCGCGGCCTATGCCAAGATCTGCCGGCGGCTGGGCGAGAGCGGCGCGGGCCAGATGACCAAGATGGCCAACCAGATCGCCATCGCCGGGCTGGTACAGGGGCTGAGCGAGGCGCTGCATTTCGCAGAGAAGGCCGGGCTCGACGGCCGCGCTGTGGTCGAGGTGATCAGCCAGGGCGCCGCCGGTTCCTGGCAGATGTCCAACCGCTACGAGACCATGCTGGACGACAAGTTCGAGCACGGTTTCGCCGTCGACTGGATGCGCAAGGATCTGAACATCTGCCTGTCGACCGCCGACGAGACCGGCGCCAGCCTGCCGGTGACCGCGCTGGTCGACCAGTTCTACAAGGATGTGCAGAAGATGGGTGGCGGGCGTTGGGACACGTCGTCGCTGTTCAAGCGGCTGCGGCGGATGGGCTGAGGGGCAGGGGGCGCTGCCCCCGCCGCCACCGGCGGGGCCGGTGGCGACTCCCCCGGTATATTTTTGGACAGAAGAAGAGATGGGCCAGAGCCTTGATCCAGCGGCAGGCGGCCCGGTGCGGCGGCGGCGGGTGATCTATGTGCCCGGCTACGATCCCTTCCATGCTCGGCGCTATCGTGAACTCTACCGCAAGGAGGCGCAGGCGCAGGCCGAAATCTCGGGCTACGAGATCGCCATTGCCGGACGGGGCGGTGACCCCTACGGCTGGTCGGTGTGGGCCCGCATCGAGGGTACGGAGGTCGAGAGCGAGATCTCGGTGCTCGGCTGGTCCGACATCGTCAAGGCCTCGATGGACCGCGGGCTGGTCCAGACCTATCTGCAGGCGCTGCGTACGTTGCGCATCTATGTCAGGTCGGGGGCGCTTGGCGGCGTCCTGCGGCTACGCAAGGGGCCGGCCATCGCGGCGATCTATCCGCTGGTGGTTCTGATCCTGCAACTGCTGGTCGCGCTGGTCTTTGCCGCGGCGGTCGGCTGGGCGATCGCCCGCGTGGCGCCGGGGGGACTCGGGCTGGCCGGCCTGGCGGTGGTGCCGCCGGTGCTCACCTGGTTCGCCCGGCACGACAATCTCGTCCTCGCCCGCTACCTCATGCACAACTACGCCTTCTCGGCCAAGTTCGGCGGCGCGAACCCGCCGGAGTTGGAGACGCGGATGGCCGAGTTCGCGGACGTGGTGGAGGCGGCGTGCCGAAGCGACGTCGACGAGGTGCTGGTGGTGGGCCATTCCTCCGGCGCCCATCTCGCGGTGTCGATCCTGGCCGATCTGATCCGGCAGGGGCGGGTGGCGGCGACGCGTCCGGCGCTGTCGCTGCTGACCCTGGGCGAGGTGATCCCGATGGTGTCCTTCCTGCCCACGGCGGATCGGTTGCGGGCGGACCTGCATTTCCTCTCGGCCAGCGAGGCGCTCGTCTGGGTCGATGTCACCGCGCCCGGGGACGGCTGTGCCTTCGCACTCTGCGATCCTGCGGCTGTCAGCGGGGTGGCGCCGGACGGGCAACGCTGGCCGCTGATCCTGTCGGCGGCCTTCAGCCAGACGCTGAGCCCGGAGCGCTGGAGGGCGTTGCGCTGGCGGTTCTTCCGGCTGCATTTCCAGTATCTCTGCGCCTTCGACCAACCGGGCGATTACGACTATTTCCGCATCACCGCAGGGCCACAGACGCTCGGGGCGAGGTTCGCCCACAGGACCCCGTCGGCGGGCGCGATCCGGCGGCCGGTGTCGCGGCAAAGATCCATGGCGGCCTGAGATGACCGACGCGTTGCCCCCCAAGCCGACCGCCCGGGCCGACCGGGTCTCGTTGCTGCGCTACCTGCGCCTCTTTCGCGAGGACATTCTGTCTGCCCAGCCGCAGCGGCTCTACCGTGCGTGGATGGCGGAGTTCCGGACGCCGTTCTTCCGCAGCTTTCTCGTCAACCAGCCCGACCTGGTGAAGACGGTGCTGAACGTAAGGCCGGAGGATTTTCCCAAGTCCGACCGGCTTCGGGAGGGGCTGGCGCCGCTCTTGGGCAACAGCGTCTTCGTCACCAACGGCGCGACCTGGGAGCGGCAGCGGCGGATCATCGACCCGGCCTTCGAGGGGGGGCGGCTGCGCGAGGCCTTCCCGGCGATGCTGGCGGCGGCCGAGGCGGCGGTGGACCGGCTCGCCGTGCGGGCCGACGGACAGCCGGTGGAAATCGAGGCCGAGGCGAGCCATGCGGCGGCGGATGTGATCTTTCGCACCCTGTTCTCGATCCCGATCGAGCACGAGGTCGCTGCCGAGGTGTTCGGAGAGTTCCGCGCTTTCCAGCGGAGCCAGCCGCTGGTCAATCTCGCGGCCTTCCTGCCTCTGCCGCGCTGGCTGCCGCGGCCACATGGCACCCGGGCCCGGCGCAGCGCGTCGCGCATTCGTCAGCTGATTTCGCGGCTGACCGAAGAGCGAATGGCCAGCATAAGGGCAGGCACCGCGCCCGACGACCTTGCGACCAAGATCATGACCACGCCGGACCCGGAGACGGGAAGACCGTTCGACACCGGGGAGATGGTCGACCAGGTGGCGATCTTCTTTCTGGCAGGACACGAGACATCGGCCTCCGCGCTGGCATGGGCGCTCTACCTGCTGGCGGAGTTCCCGGAGGTGCAGGCGCGCGTCGCGGCGGAGGTCGAAGCGCTTGGCGCGGGAAGTCTCGGTTTTTCAGACCTTTCCCGCCTGAGCTTCACACGGGATGTGTTCCGCGAAGCACTGCGGCTCTATCCGCCGGTGCCGATGATGGTGCGCCAGGCCACGCGGCTGGAGCAATTCCGCGACCGGGCGGTGCCGACCGGCAGCCAGATCGTACTTTCGCCCTGGCACCTCCATCGGCACACCCGGATCTGGGAGAATCCAGATAGCTTCGACCCGGACCGCTGGAAGACGGAGGACGGTCGGCGGTGCCAGCGCGACGCCTTCATCCCGTTCTCTTCCGGCCCGCGGGTCTGCCCGGGCGCGGGGTTCGCGATGATCGAGGGAGTGTTGCTGTTGGCGCTTCTGGTGGACCGTTTCAGGTATGAAACCGTCGCCGAGCGAGTGCCGGTGCCACAAGCGCAACTCACCGTAAGGGCGCGGGACGGGATCTGGCTGCGCCTGCACGAGCGACGCCACGCAAGTCTCTGAAAAATCTACAGATCAAGCCGTCTGCGATATTCCGCCAGCACAAACAACCGGATCGCCGAGGCAAGGCCCATGTCCAGCCCCCTGTCGCGGTCGATCTCCGCGGCAAGCGCGTTGATCGGTTGCCCGCGTTCGGCGGCGATCTCGCGGAATGCGCGCCAGAACTCGTCCTCGAGCGAGACACTGGTGCGGTGCCCCGAGAGGGTCAGCGAACGCTTGACTGGACGGCTCATTGCCGGCGCGTCGCCCGGCCGCGGGCCTCGGGGCCGTAGAGGCCGAGGTCATGCTCCAGGTCCGGCAGCACGCTCAGAATCTCGGCGCGAAGACCGCAGTTCCAGGGGCCTTCATCGAGAGCGCCGGGATGAAAACTCTCCACCGGCAGGCCGTCTGCCACGATCACCGCGTGCCGCTCCAGCAGCAGCTGGACATAGGTGACGGTCGCGGCCGGGGCCATCGTGATGCCGGCATGGCCGCAGAGATCGCGCGCGGGGACCAGCACCCCCTCCGCCGGTCCGCCCTCGGGAAACACCAGCACCCCGGCATGAGGTGAGAGCCGCAGCGGACGCCGCGGCGCGCCGCCGCCGAATGCCCCCTCGGGCACCACGACCGCGCCGAAATTCGGGGAGTCCGCAAGCTGAGCGCCGGTCACGCAGCGCCGTCCGGTCCACAACACGCGGCATGCGCCGGCGCCAAGGGTCAGAACACATTCGCCCGGCACGAGCCGTCCCGCGGGGCACGGGCCGGTCGGCGTCATGATCCGCGCCTCGGCGGCGACTGCCGAAACCAGCCAGGCACCGGGACGCAATTCCCTCGCCGGTCCGTCCGACAGATGTTCCGGGCGCAAAACCAGTGGTTTTGGAATACGCTCCGCATGCGGCACGGGATGCGCCCGTGCAAAGGCTCTCTTGGGGGCGTTTTCCATGCCCTTGGGGTCCGATCCTGCTCGTGGCCGTCGTCGCGGCGCGGGCGCGTGGCGCGCCTCGTTCTTGTGAGATCAGGATTGCCCCTGCCGCTCCATCGCGCAAGTCCCTCGAATCAGGCGTGGAATCCTTGTGGCGGAAAAGCCCTAGTGGCCGGTCTCGTCCCGCGGGGAGCCGTCCTCGCGCCGACCGCCCTCGTGCAGGCGGGCAATCCGCTCCGCCTCGGCACGCGCGCGCGCCGTCTCTGCCTTTGGCAGGCCGTACAGAACTGCATTACGGTCCGCGTCCTCGCGCGCCTGCTTGCGGGCCTTGGTCTTGCGAAACCGGTTGAGATTGATCGGGTCTGCCATGTGCACATCCTAGCGCCGTGGCGGCGCTGGTGAAAGATATCATCGACAGGTCTCGACCGGCATTGGCTTCCCATGAATACTGGCGGCACCCCAAGGCGTTCCGCCATTTTCATGAGGTGTTTTCAATGTCCCTTCGCCGCGTATTCCTCGCCGCCTTCCTGACCCTCGCATCGCCCGCCGGCGCCGATGTCTGGCCCTACGGCCAGACTGAGTGCAACCAGCTCTGGTTCATGCGCAACCTCATCATGGACCGGGCCGGCTATTGTTTCGGCACCGCGCTCGGCCAGGCGCTCTATGACAATGGCGATTGCCTGGGCAAGGAGGTGGCGCTGGCCGCGCCGCAATCCCGGCAGGTCGCCGCGATCCAAGGGCTGGAGCGGCAGATCGGCTGCAAGGTCAACACCGGATCCACGTACCTGGAGCTTCCACTGATGGAGCACTACCGCCGTCTGTCCGACATGCCGCTGCCTGACAACGGCGCTTCGGCCTGCCTGAACTGGATCGGTCCCACCGTGCCGCTCATGTCCGGATACGCCCGCGGCGCTCGACAACTGGCGTCCATCGAGCGCGGCGACAGGATCGGGTTCGGCTATATCCCTGAAGGCTCGTGGGTGGCGGTGGTGTTGAGCAAGGGCGCAGCGGGAGGGAGCGAGGTGCTCGGCTGGTTCGACAGCGGGCCGCTCAATCTCGAAACCGCCTGCTCTGGCTGGGCCGGCTAGCGCAACTGCCTCGAAAAGGGCGAACCACTCTTCTTCTTGGCAAAAATTCCCATTCGGGAATCGGGCCTACGGCGGAGGGCTATATCAAGGGCGCCGCGTAACCACCCACACTGCAAACGAAAACCCCGCCCGCGGCGTGCGGACGGGGCAATCTTGCGCTCTTTCGGGCTCAGCCTTTCGGCTTCGGGCCAACCATGTTTTCAGGCCGCACGACGGCGTCGAAGGTGGGCTCGTCGACGAAACCGAGGTTGATCGCTTCTTCCTTCAGCGTGGTGCGGTTCTTGTGTGCGGTCTTGGCGACCTTGGTGGCGTTGTCGTAGCCGATGGTCGGGGCCAGCGCGGTGACCAGCATCAGCGACTCGTCGCGCAGCTTTTCGATCCGCTCCCGGTCGGCCTTCAGCCCCTCGACGAGATTGTCGGTGAAGGCCGAGCAGACATCGCCCAGAAGCTGCATGGATTGCAGCACGTTGTAGGCCATCATCGGCTTGTAGACGTTGAGCTCGAAATGGCCCTGGGAGCCGGCCATGCCGACCGCCATGTCGTTGCCCATGACGTGGCAGCAGACCTGGGTCATCGCCTCGCACTGGGTCGGGTTGACCTTGCCGGGCATGATCGACGAGCCGGGCTCGTTTTCGGGCAGCAGCAGCTCGCCGAGGCCGCAGCGCGGGCCGGAGCCGAGCAGGCGGATGTCCGAGGCGACCTTGAAGAGCGAGGCGGCGACGGTCTTCAGCGTGCCGGACATCTCGACCATCGCGTCATGCGCGGCCAGCGCCTCGAACTTGTTCGGCGCGGTGACGAAGGGCAGGCCGGTGATGTCGGCCATGTGGCCGGCGACTTCCACATCCCAGCCCTCGACCGTGTTGAGCCCGGTGCCGACGGCGGTGCCGCCCTGGGCCAGCTCGTAGATGTCTTTCAGCGCGATTTCAACGCGTTCGATGGACTTCTTGAGCTGATGCACATAGCCGGAGAATTCCTGGCTCAGGGTCAGCGGCGTGGCGTCCTGGGTGTGGGTGCGGCCGATCTTGATTATGCCGTCGAACTCCACGACCTTCGCCTGCAGCGCCGAGTGCAGCTTGCGCAGGCCCGGCAGCAGCACGTCGCGCGCCTGCATGGCGGTGGCGATGTGCATGGCGGTCGGGAAGGTGTCGTTGGACGACTGGCCCATGTTGCAGTGATCGTTCGGGTGCACCGGGTCCTTGGAGCCGATGACGCCGCCCAGAAGCTCGATCGCGCGGTTGGCGATGACCTCGTTGGCGTTCATGTTGGACTGGGTGCCCGAACCGGTCTGCCAGACCACGAGCGGGAAGTTGTCGTCCAGCTTGCCGTCGATCACTTCCTGCGCGGCGGTCTGGATCGCCTCGCCGAGGTCCTTCGGCAGCTTGCCCGAGGCCGTGTTGGCGATGGCACAGGCCTTCTTGATCACACCGAGCGCGCGGACGATCGGCACGGGCTGCTTTTCCCATCCGATGGGAAAGTTCATGATCGAACGCTGGGTCTGCGCGCCCCAGTACTTGTCTGCGGGAACTTCAAGCGGGCCGAAGCTGTCGGTTTCGGTGCGGGTCTGCGACATCGCGGTCATCCTCCGGTTGGCGGTCGGATGCGGTTTATCCGCAGGTTCGGGACGGGGCAACAGCAACAGAAGCCCGCCGGGCCGGGCCAATTGGCGCAGGATGCCATGGGCCCGGCGGCAGGCTGAGGATCGCAGCGAGGCGGCTCTACTTCCGGAAGGAATCTAGGCTCACGATTTCCGCGTCTTTCACCGGCGCGGGCTCGGGCTCGATGTTCTCGGCCAGCGGCGCTTCCTCGTCGGACTCGTCGTAAGGCTCGGAGCCATGCGTATCGTCCTCGTCGTCCTCGTCGGCGTGACCGGTCTCGAACCGCAGGCCGAACTCGACCGAGGGATCCACGAAGGTCGCGATCGCGTCATAGGGAATATAGAGCGGCTCCGGCGTGTCCCCGAAATTCAGGGTCACCGAGAAGCCCTCGTCGGTCACGTCCAGGTTGTCGAACCAATGCTGGAGCACCACTGTCATCTCCTCCGGGTAGCGATCGCGCAGCCAGTCGGCGATCGCAACGTCGGGGTGCGTGGTGTCGAAGGTGATGAAGAAATGGTGCTGGCCCGGAAGTCCGCGTGTGGCGACTTCGCCAAGCACCTCCTGGATCAGGCCGCGCATCGCCCGGTGCATGAGTTTTCCGTAGTCGATACTTTGCGACATGGGTGGTCAGGACTCTCTGTTAACTATCCCCGTCAGCGTCAGCATAGGGGATTTGGAATTGAATGATACCCCTCCTTGGCGGGGCGGGGCGGCATGTGGAAAAACGGTCATCCGGGGCGATGCGATGGCGCGCCCGCCATGGCCGAACCGGTGCCGGAAGGCAGCGCATCGCCCAACGCGGCCCCGGTTTCCGGATCATAGGCAAGCAGCGTGAAGTCATCGGCATAGACCTCGCGCACAATGTCCCGCATCGGATCGGTCCATTCCAGCGGTGCGCGCGTGGAGCGGTTCTTGTGTGGAAGATCCGTCGAGAGGCCGGCGCGCTGGCGAATGTCGGCCCAGTCGCGGGAGAGCGTTTCGAGCCGGTAGATCCGGCTGACGAGCACCTTGCCGTCCGGATCCGTGAGAAATGTCGATTGCGGGCGGTACATCTCGTTGGCGACGCGCCGCGGAACCATGCGGTTCACAAAGGCCGCAAAATCCGCCCGCTTGTTTGCCCGGGAGTAGAAATAGAGCGATTCGAGGCGGGCGAACGGGTTGCGCACCGTCGAGAAGGTGAAGAACGTGTCCCAGAGCCGGCCGGGCAGGTAGTCGTGGTGGACGTAGTCGCGGGCCGGGAGGTGGGCGAGGCGATTGACGGAGCCGCCCCAGCTTCCGTTCTCCGGCCGCTCGAACATCAGCAGCAGGTGACGATGCCGGTTCCAGTCCAGTCCGAGATCCTCGCAGAACGCTGCCTCGATACTCTGACCGCCGCACTTGGGAATGTGCACGAAAACGGTCCGGTGCGGCAGGCTGATCAACGACGGCTCCCTGGTTCTCCAACGGCCCTGGAGTGCCGCATGCGCCCTGTTTGTTTCACGCAGCAAAGCGAGCGTCAATCCGACCCCGGGTGGGGGGACTGGGCTGCCGGTGCGGCGCCGCGCACGGGCGATCGGAAGATTGTCGGGAGAACTTCGCCCTGGCGCGGCGGGGTCGAGATGTGCGCTGCTCTACTGGAAGCAGTGGCCGGCCATGCCGAGGGCGAGGGCGTCGGGCGGCACCAGCCCGAGCTGCTCGAAAAGGCCCAGAAAATCGATGCAGTTGAAAGCCTCGACGATCCGGTCATCGACGATCCGCGCCATCAACATCCCGCTGCCGGTGATCGTCTGGCCGTTGGCGAGGACGTTCGCCTCGAAACTGGCCATCACCGCCAGCCACTCGCCCTGTTCGACGGTCTTTTCGAAGGTGACGCGTTGAACGTCGAGGAATTCGAGCAGCGCCGCGACGAATTCGTGGAACTCCACGGCTCCGACCGCCAGATCCGGCATGAGGCCGCTGGCCTCCGCGGAGGTGTCGAAAAAACGCCCGGCTTCGTCAATCGCGCCGTCGACCCAGACCCGGTCGTAGAAGCCCTGAAGCAAGTCTGTCTTGGAACCCATGGCTCAACTCCTGATTGCATGGGCCAAGCTACGGACCATTGCTGAACAATTGCTGAACCGGTGCATAAAAGGAGGGATAGAAGTGCAGGCTTCTGTTGCCAGGTGCCTGCGAACCCCGCCAGACCGCTGCTAGGCGACTGGGCTTAGATTTCGGTTTTGGTCACTGCTTACGCAGCGACGGCCACCGGAGCACGATTGTCGTTGGCAATTATGCTTATCGGACCGGTAACGGTGGTACCTCACCGAGCGAAAGCAAACCCCTTTAGACGTCCGTCGATCCTATTTCGGCCCCATGATCCCCCAACGCGGGATTTTTGGTGGAGCCGCCGGGTACCGCCCCCGGGTCCGAGCCGCTTATTACGAGCGCGTTTATCGCCATAGTCCCCGAAGAGACATGATAGAAATAGGGCTTTGGCTGCGACGATTCAAGCGCCATTCGAGGCTTGCGGGCGCGGGGAAGGATGATATTTTGGAATCATTCTAATTCATGCCCGGTATCCCCATGCGCTCCCTCCTTTCCAGCCGCAAGCGCTTCGACGATCTGTCGGAGCAGGAAATCCTCGCCCTCGCGATCTCCTCCGAAGAGGACGACGCGCAGATCTATCGCGGTTTCGCGGCACGGTTGCGCGGCGATTATCCCTCCACCGCGGCCGTGTTCGACGGCATGGCGGAGGAGGAGGACGGGCACAGGGCGGCGCTGATCGAGCTGTTCCGGAGCCGGTTCGGCGAGGTGATTCCGCTGGTCCGGCGAGAGCATGTGGCCGGGTTCTATGCCCGCAAGCCGGTCTGGCTGATGGAATCGCTGCCGCTCGAGAAGATTCGCGAGATCGCGGGGGACATGGAATTCCAGGCGGAGCGGTTCTACCGGGCGGCCGCCGGCCGGGTGACCGATGCCGCCACCCGCAAGCTGCTGGGCGACCTCGCGGCGGCGGAGGCGCAGCACGAGCGGCGGGCGGACGACCTGGCCGAGACGCACCTGACCGAAGAGGCGGTGGATACCGAGGACCGCAACGCGCATCGCCAGTTCGTTCTGACCTGGGTGCAGCCCGGGCTCGCGGGGCTGATGGACGGGTCGGTCTCGACGCTGGCGCCGATCTTTGCAGCGGCCTTTGCGACCGGCGACACCTGGAACACCTTTCTCGTGGGGCTCGCGGCGTCGGTGGGCGCGGGGATCTCGATGGGGTTCACCGAAGCGGCATCGGACGATGGCGAATTGTCGGGGCGGGGCAGTCCGGTCAAGCGGGGCATAGCCTCGGGCGTGATGACGACCCTGGGCGGCATGGGCCATGCGCTGCCTTACCTGATCCCGCACTTCTGGACCGCGACGATCATCGCGGTGATCGTCGTCTTCGTCGAGCTCTGGACCATCGCCTGGATCCAGAAACGCTACATGGACACGCCATTCTGGCGGGCGGCGTTGCAGGTAGTGTTCGGCGGGGCGCTGGTCCTGGCGGCGGGTATCCTGATCGGCAGCAGCTAGAGACCTTTGCCGGGGCGCTCCCGCCCGCCGGGGCGGCATCGAGGATGCGCCGCCGGCGGTTGGGGGTGGCCGCGCGCGATGCGCGCGGCGGGTGGCGCTGCTGCGCCGCGGCATTCTCATTGACAAGCGGGCGCGTAGGCGTCGAGATATTGCCATCGCACGGCTGCAGACGGAGCTTCGTCCGGTGATTTCAGTGGATTACGCCCGCGAATTGGCGTGCTACAACCGTTGGCAGAACAGCGCGGTGATCGCCTGCTGCGAGGCGTTGGACGAGAGCGAGCTGACCCGCGAACGCGGCGCCTTCTTCGGATCGATCTTCGCCACTTTGAATCACCTGCTGTGGGCCGACCGGATGTGGATGTCGCGGATCGCGGACTGGGTGCGGCCGGAGGGCGGGATCGCGGAGAGCGTCATACTCTGTCCGACCCTGGCCGCGTGGAAGACGGACCGGATGCGGGCCGACGGCCGGCTCGAGCTCTGGGCGCGCGAGCTGCGACCGGCGGCGTTGCGGGGCGAGCTTCGTTGGACCTCGGGCACTACCGGGCGGCAGATGTCGCGGCCGGTTGCAACCTGCGTGGCGCATATGTTCAATCACCAGACCCATCACCGCGGCCAGGTCCATGCAATGCTGACAGCGGCCGGGGCGCAGCCGGCAGCCACGGACCTCGTGTTCATGCCGGAGGATATCTGACGCCGGCCCGCGGTCCGGCAGCAACGGAACAGCAGGGAGGGTCGGGCGATGCGCGCCGTGATCGTGGAACAGGCCGAGGACGGCAGCACCAGCGCCTCGGTGCAGGAGATCGACGAGTCGCGCCTCCCGGAGGGCGAGGTGACGGTTCGGGTAGAGTTCACGACCCTGAACTACAAGGACGGGCTCTGTATCGGCCCGGGCGGGGGCCTCGTGAAGACCTATCCGCATGTGCCGGGGATCGATCTTGCCGGCACCGTGGAGGCCAGCGAGGACGCGCGCTACAGCCCCGGCGACAAGGTAGTGCTGACCGGCTGGCGGGTGGGGGAGCTGCACTGGGGCGGCTATGCGCAGAAGGCGCGGGTCAAGGCCGATTGGCTGGTGCCGCTACCCGAAGGGCTGACCACGAAACAGGCAATGGCGGTGGGAACCGCCGGCTTTACCGCGATGCTGGCGATCATGGCGCTGGAGGATCACGGACTGACGCCAGACGCCGGCGAGGTGCTGGTGACCGGCGCCACCGGCGGCGTGGGCTCCATCGCGACGGCGATCCTCGCCAATCTCGGGTACGAGGTGGCCGGCGTCACCGGGCGGCTGGAGCAGGCGCAATACCTGGCGCTGCTCGGGGCCTCGAAGATGGTGAGTAGGGACGAGCTGGACCATACCGTCAAACGTCCGCTCGAGCGGGAGACCTGGGCGGGCTGTGTCGACGCGGTCGGAGGCGCGATGCTGGCTCGGGTGCTGGGGCAGATGAAACACGGCGCCTCGGTGGCGGCGGTCGGGCTTGCCGGCGGGGCGCAACTGCCGGCAACGGTGGTGCCGTTCCTTTTGCGGGGCGTGAATCTTCTGGGGATCGATTCCGTAATGCAGCCCCATGACGCGCGGCTGCGGGCGTGGCGGCGAATCGCCTCCGATCTGCCGATGGATCGGCTGCAGGGGATGATGGTCGAGGCGCGGTTGGAGGATCTGCCGAGGCTCGGCGCCGAGATCCTCAAGGGCCGGGTACGGGGGCGTGTCGTGGTGAACGTCAACGCCTGAAACCGACCAGCCTTGCGGGGGGCGCGGGCTGCGCGTCTCCCCCCCCCTTAGTGCGTCGTGTGTCCCTGGTGTGAACCGCGCGGCCGCATCGGAAATTCGGCTCATTCAGAGACAAGCATCGGAAGAAATTCGCTTTTTCCTTCGAAATGCCCTAGGATTGCTCCGTGCGCGGCGTCGGGGTCTGCTCCCGGCCGCAGGATCGCAAGACCGCAGCCCGGCCATTGGGCTTCGCCCGTAACGGCCTCGCGAAGAGTTTCCCGGGACGCGTTCCCGAGTTGGTACGCTGCGGAAAAATCAGGGAGTGAAAGATGTTCAGCCGCATCATGATGCCGGTCGATCTCGCCCATATCGGCACGCTGAAGAAGGCACTCAAATGCGCCGCGGACCTGTCCCGGCTCTATGGCGCGCCGGTGACCTATGCCGGCGTGACGACAGCGCTGCCAAGCAAGCTGGCCCACACGCCGGAAGAATTCGCGCGCCTGCTGGCCGGCTTCGCCGAGGAACAAGGCAAGGCCGAGGGGATCGAGACGGGCTTCCATTCGATCCTGTCCCATGACCCGACCATCGACCTCGATCCCGCGCTGATCCGCGCGGCGGGCGAGATCGAGGCGGACCTGATCGTCATGGCGAGCCACCTGCCGAACCCGATGGACTACGTCTGGCCGTCGAACGGCGGCACCATCGCGATGCATTCCAGGGCCTCGGTCTTCGTGGTGCGCACCTGACCGCGCATGACCTCGACGATTCCTGAAGACTTTCCGGAAAGGGACTGAAATGACAGATGAAACACCGCAGGGAATTCCGGAGCCGGAAGGGCCGGTAGAGTTGATCGAGACGGATTACGAGATCGGCCAGGACAATGTCGAGGGCAGCGTGGGACCGTTCGGTTTCGACGTCCACAACCCTGTATTCCTGATCTCGGGCCTGTCGATCGTCCTCTTCGTCTTTTACGCGCTGGTGTTCCGCGAGCAGGCGACCGAGGCCTTCGGCGCGCTCCGGCCCTGGCTTACCAGCACGTTCAACTGGTTCTTCCTCGGAGCGGCAAACATCTTCGTGTTGTTCTGCCTGGTGCTGATCGTCACGCCCTGGGGCAGCGTGCGCCTTGGCGGCCAGGATGCGACGCCGGATTATTCCTACGCCGGCTGGTTCGCCATGCTCTTTGCCGCGGGCATGGGGATTGGGCTGATGTTCTTCGGGGTGCTGGAACCGGTCTATCACATGGCCATTTCCGAGCCGCTCGGGGTGCCGTCGCCGATCGCCGAGGACGGCACGATCATCGAGGCCAATGTCGAGGCGGCCAAGCGGATGGGGCTTGCGGCGACGATCTATCACTGGGGCCTGCACCCCTGGGCCATCTACGCCGTCGTTGCGCTGGCGCTTGCACTGTTCAGCTTCAACAAGGGGCTGCCGCTGACGATCCGCTCGGCCTTCTACCCGATCTTCGGCGAGCGCGTCTGGGGCTGGACCGGCCACGTGATCGACACGCTGGCCGTCTTCGCCACGCTCTTCGGCCTCGCCACCTCGCTCGGCTTCGGAGCGCAGCAGGCCAATGCGGGGCTGGAGCATGTGTTCGGCGTGCCCAACAACGTCGAGGTGCAGGTGGTTCTGATCACGCTGATTACGGTGGTCGCGCTGGTTTCGGTGCTGCGCGGTCTCGATGGCGGGGTAAAGGTGCTCTCCGAGATCAACATGGTGATGGCGGCTGTGCTGCTGCTGTTCGTGTTGCTGGTCGGGCCGACGCTGGTGATCCTCTCCGATTTCGGTGCCGGGCTCGTCACCTATGTCGGCGATCTGGTGGCCTTCTCCAATCCGATCAACCGCGTGGATACGGACTACATGAACGGCTGGACGGCCTTCTACTGGGCCTGGTGGATCTCTTGGTCGCCCTTCGTCGGCATGTTCATCGCCCGGGTCAGCCGTGGTCGAACGGTGCGGGAGTTCCTGATTTGCGTGCTGATCATCCCGAGCCTCGTCTGCGTGCTCTGGATGGCCGTTTTCGGCGGCGCCGCAATCGAGCAGGTGCTGGCCGACCCGGTCAACAGCCCGGTGAAGGCGCAGGTGATCGACAGCTACAACCCGCCGCTCTCGCTCTTCGCGATGCTCGAAGGGCTGCCGCTCTCCGGCCTCACCTCGACGCTCGGGATCATCCTTGTGATCGTTTTCTTCGTCACCTCGTCGGATTCCGGCAGCCTCGTGATCGACACGATCACCGCGGGCGGCAAGGTCGACGCGCCGGTGCCGCAGCGGGTGTTCTGGTGCACCTTCGAGGGCGCCGTGGCGATCGTGCTGCTGCTTGGCGGCGGGCTGACGGCGCTGCAGGCAATGGTGATCTCCACCGGACTGCCATTCACCATCATCCTGCTGCTGATGTGCGTGGCGATCGGGAAGGGGCTGGCCAGCGAGCCGCGCTGACCTCGGGGAATGTCGGGGCGATTGACGGGCGGCGGTGCTTGCGCATCGCCGTCCTTTGTCCTTTCTATGGCGCGATCATACGCGGCGGAATGGAGAGGACCCATGGCACTCGATGTGGATTTCGTGCGGGCGCAGTTCCCGGCCTTTTCGGAACCCTCGCTGGATGGCCAGGCCTTTTTCGAGAATGCGGGCGGCTCCTATACCTGCGGCCCGGTGATCGACCGGCTGACGCGCTTCTACCACCAGCGCAAGGTACAGCCCTATGCGCCCTATGCCGCCTCCGAACTCGCAGGCGCAGAGATGGACGAGGCCCGCGCGCGGCTGGCGGCGCTGCTCGGTGTCGAGACAGATGAGCTGAGCTTCGGGCCATCGACCACCCAAAACACCTATGTGCTGGCCAATGCGGTGCGTTGCTGGCTGACGCCGGGCGAAGCGATCGTGGTGACAAACCAGGACCACGAGGCCAATTCCGGCCCCTGGCGGCGGCTCGCCGACGAGGGGATCGAGGTGCGCGAGTGGCGGATCGACCCCGAGACCGGGCATCTCGACCCCGAGGCGCTGGAGCCGCTGCTGGCCGATGGCAACGTCCGGCTGGTCGGCTTCCCGCATTGCTCCAACGTGGTGGGCGAGATCAACGACGTCGCCGCGATCACCGCGCTGGCCCATGCCGAGGGCGCCTTTGTCTGCGTCGACGGGGTGTCCTATGCGCCGCACGGCTTCCCGGACGTGGGCGCGCTTGGGGCGGATGTGTATCTGTTCTCGAGCTACAAGACCTACGGGCCGCACCAGGGGATCATGGTGATCCGCCGCCAGCTTGGTTTCGAACTGCCCAACCAGGCGCATTTCTTCAATGGCGAGACGCTCTACAAGCGCTTCACGCCGGCGGGGCCGGATCATGCCCAGGTCGCCGCCTGCGCCGGCATGGTCGATTACGTCGAGGCGCTGGCCGCCCATCACGGAATCGCCGGGAAGAGCCCGGCCGAGACCGGCGACGCGGTGCACGCGCTCATGCGCGACCACGAAAGCGCGCTGCTGCAGCCGCTGCTGGACTACCTCGCCGGGCGCAACGACCTGCGGCTGATCGGTCCGCGACAGGCGGAGGGCCGGGCGCCGACCGTAGCGGTGGCGCTCGACCGCAATGCCGAAAGCGTGGCGGCCGAACTGGCCGAGCACGGGATCATGGCGGGGGGCGGCGATTTCTATGCCGTGCGGCCGCTGGAGGCGCTCGGGGTGGACAGCAAGAAGGGCGTTCTGCGCCTGAGCTTCGTGCATTACACCAGCCCGGCGGAGATCGAGATGCTGATCGCGGCGCTCGACGCAACGCTCTAGCGGCGCTTGCGTCCCGGTGCGCGCTGCCGTTCTAATGAGCCTTGTCGTTCCTCCGGGATGGCGACAGGGAACAGCCACGGGAGAGCCACCATGTCCGACGATCAGATACGCGCCGCGCTGGATCACCTGAAGGCGGGCGGCCTCCGGACGGGTCCCCAGATGGAGGCGGCGCACGAGATCTGTCAGCAGCACGAGGGCGAGCCGGCGTTCGACTGGATCCACGCTCTGGTGCACCGGATCGAGGGCGACGAATCCAACGCCGATTACTGGTATCGCAGGTCCGGCAGGATGCGGCATCCGGGCACGGTCGAGGAGGAATGGGACGTCATCCGGATCGCGTTGCTCGGCCGCTGAGGCCAAAGCCGCCGGCAAGTGGTGGCCACGGCTTGCCCTTCTTCAGGACGGGCTAGATCAAGGTTCCCCAACGAGGCCGCATCATGACGTCTGCATCCCCGATCCTTCTCTGGCTGCGCCGCGACCTGCGGCTCCACGACGCTCCCGCACTGGCCGATGCCTGCGCCTCCGGTCGCCCGGTGATCCCCGTGTTCATTCGCGATGCGCTGACCGACGGGTTGGGCGCGGCGCCGAAGTGGCGGCTGGGGCGCGGTCTGGAAGTGTTTTCACACCTGCTGGAGGCAAAGGACTCGCGGTTGATCCTGCGCAGCGGTCCGCCGCAGGAGGCGCTGCAGGCGCTAGCCGAGGAGACCGGCGCGACGGATGTCTACTGGACGCGCGCCTACGACCCGGCATCGGTCGAGCGGGACACGGGCGTCAAGGCGAGGCTCAAGGACGCCGGGATCGGCGCGCGCAGCTTTGCGGGCGCGCTCCTCTTCGAGCCCTGGGAGGTGCAGACTAAGGATGGTGGGCCGTATCGGGTCTATTCGCCGTTCTGGAAGGCGGTAAAGGGCAGGGAGGTTGCGCCGCCCTGTGCCGCGCCCAAGCGGATTGCCGCGCCGAAGGCCTGGCCCGAGAGCGAGCGGCTCGCCGACTGGGCCATGGGGGCGGCGATGCAGCGGGGGGCGGACGTTCTGGAGCGCCATGTCGATGTGGGCGAGGTCGCCGCGCGCGGCCGCTTCGAGCGGTTCCTCGACGAGACGCTCGACAGCTACAAGGCCGACCGCGACGCGCCAGCGGCGGACGGTACCTCCGGCATGAGCGCCTTCCTCGCCACCGGCGAGATCGGCCCGCGCACGCTCTGGCATGGCGCGATGCGGGCCTGGCACGAGGGTAATGCGGGCGCGGAGACCTACCTGAAGGAGCTGGTCTGGCGCGAGTTTGCCTGGCACCTCGCCTGGCACACCCCGCATATCCTCGAACGCAACTGGCGCGAGGAATGGGATGCGTTCCCGTGGAGCGAGGACGAGGACCGTCCCGAGGTGCTGGCGTGGAAACAGGGCCGCACCGGGATCCCGCTGGTTGACGCGGGGATGCGCGAGTTGCAGGTGACAGGGACCATGCACAACCGCGTGCGGATGATCGTGGCCTCCTACCTGACCAAGCACCTGATGACCCACTGGCGGATCGGTCAGCGCTGGTTCGAGGAGCACCTGGTGGACTGGGACCCGGCCTCCAACGCCATGGGCTGGCAGTGGGTGGCGGGCTCCGGCCCCGACGCGGCGCCCTATTTCCGCATCTTCAACCCCGAGACCCAGCGGGAGAAGTTCGACCCCAAGGAGCGCTACCTCCACCGCTGGATTGGCGAGGGGCAGGGCGCGCCCTCGGAGACCGCGCTGGCCTATTACGAGGCGATCCCCAAAAGCTGGAACCTGTCTCCGGGGGATGCCTATCCGGAGCCGGTGGTCTCGCTGCCCGACGGTCGGGCGCGGGCACTTGCAGCCTACGAGGAACGCCGAGGCTGAGCCGACGGCCGGGGCTGGCCGATTTCTCAAAGGTTTGCGGCCCGAGGCTTGACGCGCGGGTCAGGCTCGGGTCCGATCGTCCCGTCGCGGCCGCAGCGGGCCGGGAACAGGGGACAGGGGCGTCATGCCGGAGGGGAACATGCAGATCAGGACCACCACCACGGGCGAAACCGGGCTGCCGCGCTATTTCTCCCACGTCTTCGACCGGGCGCGCCTCGTGCCCGGCGGGCGGCTGGACATCGCCCTGCCGGACGGCCGCGTGTTCCGTGCCGAAGGCACCGGCCCCGGTCCGGTGGCGCGGCTCGACGTGGTCAACGAGGACATCTTTGCCAGGCTGGTGCGCGAGGGCGATCTCGGTTTCTGCGAGGCCTATCTGGACGGCTGGTGGACCACGCCCGACCTGCAGGCTTTCATGGATTATGTCCATTGCGCCGAGGAAGAGATCTATGACGAGTTCCGAGGCATGGCGCTGGTGCGGCTCTACGAGCGGCTGCGCCACCGGCTGCGCGACAACAGCCGCGCCCAGGCCCGGCGCAACATTTCCTACCATTACGACCTCGGCAACGACTTCTACCAGCTCTGGCTCGACCGCACGATGACCTATTCCTCGGCCCGTTTCGACAGGGGCGACGAGACGCTGGAGGAAGCCCAGACCCGGAAATACGCAAGCCTTCTGGACGGAATGGGCGCGCGGCCCGGCGATCACCTGCTGGAGATCGGCTGCGGCTGGGGCGGTTTCGCCGAGTTCGCGGCGCGCGAGCGCGGGGTTAAGGTCACCGGGCTGACGATCAGCCGGGAGCAGCACGATTTCGCCCGCGCCCGCATCGCCCGTGCCGGTCTTGCCGATCAGGTGGAAATCCGGATGCAGGATTACCGGGACGAGCGCGGCCGCTACGACGGGATCGCCTCCATCGAGATGTTCGAGGCGGTGGGCGAGAAGTACTGGCCGACCTATTTCAGAACCCTGCGCAACTGCCTCGAGCCCGGGCGGAATGCCACGCTCCAGATCATCACCGTGCAGGACCGCCGCTTCGATATCTATCGCAAGGGTGTCGATTTCGTTCAGAAGTACATTTTCCCGGGCGGAATGCTCCCCAGCCCCTCGGTGCTGCGCGCCGAGGTCGAGAAGGCCGGACTGGCGGTGCTGGGATCGGTCGAGTTCGGCGACAGCTACAGCCAGACGCTGCGCCGCTGGCACGCCACCTTCAACGAGCGGTGGGACGAGATCTCGGCGCTCGGCTTCGACGAGCGGTTCCGCCGGATGTGGGAGTTCTATCTTTGTGCCTGTGCTGCCTCATTTTTGTCCCGAAACTGTGATGTAACGCAGATCACCGTCAATCGGACCGCGTGAAACGCGCCCCACAAAGGAGCCTCGACCCGAATGCCGACCGCCGCCAAGCTCTTTGCCGCCGTGGCCTTTGCCTTCGTGGCCTTCTTCGCTTCCGAGGTCTACAAACCTCTGCTGCCCGAGGGCACGCAGTTCGGTATGCTGACACCGCTCAACACGCTTGTCGGCATGTTGTGCGGCTGGATGACGATGGGGCGTCTTGCCGGGCGCGGCTACTACTCCGCCGCTGGTGCCGGTGTTCGCACCACCGGCGTCATGCTGTTCTACGTCCTGCTGATCTGGGCCTGTTACGAGATGCTCAAGCGTTCGACGCGGTTGTATTACGATGGGCCGACCGAAGCTCTCGCTGCCGTGATGGACCTGATTGCAAAGTATTTCTTGCTGATGCTAAGCGATCCGCAGGTGCCGATCATTCTGATCTGCGGGGGGATTCTCGCAGCCTTCCTGTCGGAATGGGCGTCCGAACGCTGGGCCTGAACCCCAGGCCCGCTCCGAGCAGCGGGGGCTGACATCATGACGCCGATCTTCCTTTATGGCAGCCTGTGTCATGCGCCTCTTCGGGAGGTGGTGACCGGAGACGCCGGTGGCGGCAAAACTCGTCCCGCGCGGCTGTTGGACCATGCGGTTGTCTGGGCCGAGGGCGAGAGTTTTCCCATGATCGTGGAACGGGTCGGAGCGGAGGCCGAGGGCCTGCTGCTGGACGCGCCAGGCGAACAGGCGCTGGCGCGGCTGGACTACTACGAAGGCGGTTTCGGCTATCGGCTGGTCCCGGTCGAGGTGCAGACCGATGACGGCACGGTGCAGGCGCGGATGTATGTGCCGCCCGAGGTCGGTCTGACACCCGGTTCGCGCTGGCTTCTCTCCGAATGGGCGGAACGCTGGGGACCGTTGAGCTGCCTGACTGCCGAGGAGGTGATGGCCGACATGGACCAGCGCCCGCCGGCGGAGGTGGCGCGGCGGTTTGGCCCGATGCGGGCGCGGGCGCAGGCGCGGCTCAATGCGCGCAAGGCCGCGCCGACGACCCTGCGCCGCCGTGCGCGCCCCGAGGACGTGCACCTTCGGCGCCGCAACCTTGCCTATTCGCAGTTCTTCTCCGTGGAGGAATACGATTTCAGCCACCGCCAGTTCTCTGGCGAGCACGGGCCGGAGCTGAACCGGACGGCCTTCATTTCGGCCGATGCGGTGACCGTGCTGCCCTACGATCCGGTCCGCGACCGTGTCCTTCTGATCGAGCAGTTCCGCGCCGGGCCCTTCGCCCGCGGAGATGCGCAGCCCTGGATGCTGGAGGCGATCGCCGGGCGCATCGACGGCGGCGAAACGCCCGAGGAGAGCGCCCGCCGCGAGGCGCTGGAGGAAGCCGGGCTGGAACTCGGCCAACTGCACCTTGTCGCGCAATATTACCCGACGCCGGGGGCCAAGAGCGAATTTCTCTATGGCTATATCGCGACGGCGGACCTTCCCGACGAGGTGGCCGGTGTTGCCGGGCTGGAGGTCGAGGGCGAGGACATTCGCAGCCACGTGATCAGCTTCGACCGCGCGATGGCGCTGCTCGACAGCGGCGAGATCAACGTCGGGCCGCTGATCCTGCTGGTTCTCTACCTCTCACGTCTGAGGGAGACGCTGCGCTCGGGCAGTTGACACGGCCCCGCCCTCGGATAGCAAGGGGGGCAGCCTAGTTGATGGAGCCCAGACGATGCAGATCAAGACAGACCTCGCCGATGCCGTCGGTAATACGCCGCTGATCCGGCTACGGGCGGCCAGCGAGGCGACGGGCTGCGAGATCCTGGGCAAGTGCGAGTTCCTCAATCCCGGCCAGTCGGTCAAGGACCGTGCGGCGCTGTTCATCATCCGCGACGCGATCGCCAAGGGCACGCTGCGCCCCGGCGGCACGATCGTCGAGGGGACCGCCGGCAACACCGGCATCGGGCTGGCGCTGGTCGGCGCGTCGATGGGGTTCCGGACGGTCATCGTGATCCCGGAGACCCAGAGCCAGGAAAAGAAGGACATGATCCGCCTCGCCGGAGCGCAGCTCGTCGAGGTGCCGGCGGTGCCTTACAAGAACCCGAACAACTATGTGAAATATTCCGGCCGGCTGGCCGAGGCGCTGAACCGGACCGATCCCAATGGCGCGATCTGGGCCAACCAGTTCGACAACGTGGCGAACCGGCAGGCGCATGTAGAGGGCACAGGACCGGAGATCTGGGAGCAGACCGGCGGCAAGGTCGACGGCTTCATCTGCGCCGTAGGGTCGGGCGGCACGCTGGCCGGCGTCGGCGCGGCACTTCAGCCGAAGGGCGTGAAGGTCGGGCTGTCCGATCCGATGGGGTCGGGTATGTACTCGCTCTTCGCTACCGGAACAGCAGCCCCCGAGGGCGGCTCGATCACCGAGGGGATCGGGCAGGGGCGGATCACCGCCAATCTCGAGGGTTTCCGCCCTGACATGGCCTACCAGATCCCCGACGCGGAGGCGCTGCCGGTCGTGTTCGACCTGCTGGAGCATGAAGGGCTCTGCCTCGGCGGCTCCTCCGGCATCAATTTGGCCGGCGCGATGCGAATGGCGCAGGAGATGGGGCCGGGCCACACCATCGTCACCGTGCTCTGCGACTATGGCACGCGCTACCAGTCCAAGCTCTTCAACCCGGCATTCCTGAAGGAAAAGGGCCTGCCGGTGCCGCACTGGCTCGAGGGAGCGCCACGTAATCT
Organism: Tropicimonas aquimaris; assembly: GCF_042676185.1. Taxonomy (NCBI): domain Bacteria; kingdom Pseudomonadati; phylum Pseudomonadota; class Alphaproteobacteria; order Rhodobacterales; family Roseobacteraceae; genus Tropicimonas; species Tropicimonas aquimaris. Next base: position 688,931 of record NZ_JBHTJT010000008.1, read on the forward strand.
GCCGGCCGTCTTCGAGGAGACGTGATCATGCGCCGCCTGCTTGCCGCGCTGCTGGTTCTCGTTGCGACTGCGGCGCTGCTGTCCGCCCAGTTGGGCAACGGGGCAGGCGGGGCCGGTCTGTCTTCGGGAGCGGCCTGGGCGCAGGAGGCGGCACAGGACACTGCTGCGGCGGCCCAGGCTAAAGCACCGCTCAATGATGAGGAATACCGGGCCTGGGAGGAGCAGGCGACCGCGGCGGAGGAAATGCTCGACTCGGGCGATGCCTCGATCAGCGAGCTCGAGAGCCTGCGCCGCGCCCTCAACGACTGGCGGTCCCGTTTCAACGTCGAGCAGCAGCGCGACTCCGACCGGATCGGAACGCTGGAAAGCCAGATCGACGCGCTCGGCCCGCCCCCCGAGGAGGGCACGACCGAGGCCGAGGACGTCGCGGCCCGGCGAACGGCCCTGAACGAGGAATACCAGGCCCGCCTCGCGCCGGTCGTGCGGGCGGAGGAAGGCTACGCCCTTGCTCAGAGTCTGATCGGCCGTTTCGACCGACTGATCCGCGAACGCCAGACACAGCGCCTGCTGGAGCGGAACCCGGCGCCGATCATGCCGGCTAGCTTGCGTTCGGCGCTCGAGGACGCCGTGGAGATTGTCAGCACTCTGACAGGGGAGGTTCGGGAGTCGATCTCCCAGGACAGCCATCGCCAGGAATTCCGGAACAATCTGCCGTCCATCGTGTTGATGCTTGCGCTGGCCCTGCTCCTGCTGGTTTCCGGTCGCGGCTGGATAGGCCGGACGGTGCGACGCATGGTCAAGAACCGTCCGGGCGGCGACAAGCGCTTCGTCGCGGCGATGATCCTTTCCATCAACCAGTTCCTGCTGCCGCTGATCGGGCTGGCGGTTCTGGCGGCGGCGCTGAAGCTGACCGCCGCCTTCGGACCCGTGGGCGAATCCGTGATCGATTCCATGGCGGGCGGCGGTATCGCCTTCGCCTTCGCCCGCTGGCTTGGCGGACAGACCTTCCCCAAGGACGACAACTGGCCCACCAGTCTGACACTGTCGTCGCGGGAACGTGTGCGCGGTCGGTTCTACAGTTCCTCGCTTGGGGTGCTGATGGGCCTCTCTGTGGTCGTCGCCCAGCTTGTCGACCTGTTTCCGCTCGGTTCTGCCACGGTTTCGGCCTACGCGTTTCCGATCATCGTCGCGACGGCGATCTGCGTCAACGGGCTGGCGCGGCTGCTGGTGTCGAGCGGCAAGCGGGTGGACAAAGCCGACGATGCCGACCCGGAGTCGGCCGAACGGCGCTTCTTCGACAATCTCTTTGGCGCCATAGGACGCTTCGTCGCTCTGCTGGCCTTCATCGGCCCCTTGGTCGCGATGATCGGCTACACGCGGGCAGGCATCGGGCTGACCCTGTCGCCGGGGCTTACGCTGGGGCTGCTGGCATTGATCGCCTACCTCCAGCGCCTGTCCTCCGGCATCATCGGGTTGTTCTCCGAGCCGGGCCAGGCGCGCGACGGTCTACTGCCGGTGATCATCAACTTTCTTATCGTGATCGCGGCACTTCCGCTCTTCGCGCTGATCTGGGGGGCGCGCGTCGCGGACCTGTCCGAGATCTGGACCCATCTGCGGGACGGATTCACCATCGGCGGCACCCAGATATCGCCCTCGCTGCTGGTGGTGCTTGTGACGGCCTTCGGTGCGGGCTTCCTGCTAACCCGGCTGGTGCAGGGCGCTCTGTCCTCCTCCGTCCTGCCGCGCACCTCGCTCGACCCGGGCGCCCAGAAGGCCATGATCTCGGGGCTCGGCTATGTCGGTATCGCGCTCTCCGCCGTGGTCGCCGTCTCGGTCGCGGGGCTCGACCTCAGCAACCTTGCCATCGTCGCCGGTGCGCTCTCCGTGGGCGTTGGTTTCGGCCTGCAGAACATTGTGCAGAACTTCGTCTCGGGGCTGATCCTGCTGATCGAGCGCCCGGTGACCGAAGGCGACTGGGTCGAGGTCGGCGGCGTGATGGGGACGGTGCGCAAGATTTCCGTGCGCGCGACCACGATCGAAACGTTCGACCGGACGGATGTCGTGGTACCAAACTCCGACTTCGTCACCGGGCAGGTCACAAACTGGACGCGGGGCAACCTGACCGGCCGGCTGATCCTTACGGTGGGCGTGGCGTATGGCAGCGACACGCGCAAGGTGGCCGAGATCCTCCAGGAGATCGCCGAGGCGCACCCGCTGGTGATCGTCAACCCGCCGCCGATGATCGTCTTCCAGGGATTCGGCGCGGATTCGCTCGATTTCGAGATGCGGGTGATCCTGCGCGACATCAACTTCGGCCTCGGTACCCGCAGCGAGCTCAATCACCAGATCGCCGAACGTTTTGCCGCCGAGGGGATCGAGATTCCCTTCGCGCAGCGCGACATCTGGCTGCGCAACCCCGAGGCACTGCGCGGCGGGAAGCCGACGCCCGCGCCGCCGCCGCTGCCCGATACTGGCACGGACACGGGCTCGCGTTCGGCGCCCGGCCCGATCCGACCCGATTCCGACCCGGAATTTCCAAGCGAGGACGTCCGATGACCGAAATGCTGTTCCGATCCGATCCCTACGCCCGCGAAACCATCGGCACGGTGGTGGCCCATACGGCCGAGGGCGGCATCGTGCTGGATGCGACGATCTTCTATCCGCAGGGCGGCGGCCAGCCTGGCGACAGCGGCGCGCTCCATTGGCGGGACCAGATCCTGCGCATCGCGACGACTCTCAAGGGCGAGGGCGACCAGATCGTGCTGGTGCCAGCCGAACCCGCCGGCCTGCCGCCCGTCGGCACCGCGTTGCGCCAGGCGCTGGACTGGGAACGGCGGTTCCGACACATGCGCGTCCACACCGGCCTACACCTGCTGTCGGTCGCGATCCCGTTGCCGGTGTCCGGCGGTGCGATCTCCTCCGACAAGGGCCGGCTTGATTTCGACATGCCAGAGGCGCCCGAGGACAAGGAAGCGTTGGAGGCGGCGCTCCAGGCGCTGATCGATCGCGATCTTCCGGTGACGGAGGACTGGATCACCGACGCGGAACTCGAAGCGAATCCGGGCCTGGTCAAGACCATGTCCGTCGCCCCGCCCAAGGGCCAGGGCCGGGTGCGGCTGGTGCGCATCGGGCAGGGTGCCGCCCAGATCGATCTGCAGCCCTGCGGCGGCACCCACGTCGCCACGACGGTCGAGATCGGCCGCATCCGCATCGGCAAGATCGAGAAGAAGGGCGCCCGAAACCGCCGCGTGAACATGCACCTGGTCGACTAGCACCGAGCTGTCACGAAAGCGCGTTTATCCCCTTGCATGTCTCCCCGGGTTGCGGATAAACCCACGCGCATCGGAGAGGTGGCCGAGTGGTCGAAGGCGCACGCCTGGAAAGTGTGTAGGCGGGAAACCGTCTCCAGGGTTCGAATCCCTGTCTCTCCGCCACCGACAATCGTCTCTTTTTTCCATGTCCATTTTGCGCCGAATAACGGCGTTTTTCCAGTCGGTTAAGCGCTGCGCTCAAGACCTGAGACGCACCTTTCCCAGCTATTCCCGGAGCAAGACTCGAGGTGTCTCAGTTGGCCCGAACCGCCGGTCCGCTTTCGGGTGGTTTTCCCTGATCCGGCCCGAATTACAGGGAAAATTGATGATTTGCAGGGATTTCGGCTTTGAATCCAGCCGATTTTGCGAGCGATATCAGTGGCTTAAGGAGGATTTCCCTACTCCGAAGAACAGGGAATTATTGGACCCGGACAGGGAATGTTTCTTGACGGAACAGGGAAAATGTCCGCGCGATCAGGGAAGCGGTTCAGGCGCCGAATCCGAGCACCTGTTTCTGAGCGCTCCATTCCAACGGCAAACTGTTGCGCAGGAGCCGCTCCAGCGTGAGATCGATCGGCTGGGTGCCGTCGACGATGGCGGCCTGGATCTTCGGCGAAAGACCGGCGAGCGCGATGATGCGCGCGACGTATCGTTCGGAGACGTTCACCTCAGAGGCAAGTCGTTTCAGCGAGGTGCCGGACTTGACCGAGTCCGACCAGCCGTGAGCGTTGCGCAGCGCACGGATCATCGCGACATCGGGCGCTTGGGCGATGTTGCCAGCGATGATCTTCATCTCGACACCGCGACGACGGAAGGCGAACGGTTGCTCGAGCGTCAGCAAACCCGGATTGAAGTCTTCTACCGACAAGCCAGTTGCATCGGCAATGGCACCGACATCAAGCTCGATCGTGATGCGTCCGTTTCCAAGGGCCCCTTTGGTGATCAGTGTGCTCGCGGCGAGGATTCCGTCGGACCGGATCTGGTGCGAGAGCCTCTCCACGGCTTCTGACGCGGCGACAGATTGCAGAGCGTCCTTGCAGCAGAGAACGGCATGGCGGCTCGCATGTTCCGCGAGATGACCCGCGATGAGTTTGGCAACGGTTGCCTCGAGTGCTGGTGCCGGCAGGCGCCACCCTGTCGGATCGGTACCGCCGGAGACCAGCCGGTTCGAGATGTAGTAGCGCAGATGCTTACCGTTCTTCCGGGTATGGGTCGGGGTGAGCAGATCCTCGGTTTCGTCCCGGAACTTGCCCTTGAGCGGTGCTGCATCACTGCTGGGCTGTCCGGCTGGAACGCCGCGCCGCCGGGCACTGGCGGCCTGCAGAAGGTCCTGCACCTCGTCCCATAAACCCTGATCGACGATGGCTGGATGTTTGCCGGGGAAAGTCTTCTCCTTGTGCCGGATCAAGCCAAGATAGATCGGGTTGGTGAGAATTTTGTGGATCTGGCCGCGGCTCAAGCTGTTGCCGCCCTGAACCCTCCCGGTCGAGAAGACATGGCACTTGGAGCGCAGGCCAATGTCTTCAGCTTCGCGGGTGACGAGGTTCAGGCACCTATGAGTGGCATAGAGAGCAAAGATCTGTCGGACCACGTCGGCCTCTGCCGCGTTGACCACGAGTTCCCGGCGCATCGGATCCGGATGTGGGTCGTAGCCGAGTGGGGGAACGCCGCCCATCCAAAGCCCCTTCTTCTTCGAGGCGGCGATCTTGTCGCGGATCCGCTCAGCGGTGACTTCGCGCTCGAACTGGGCAAAGGAAAGCAGCACGTTCAGTGTCAGCCGGCCCATCGACGAAGAGGTGTTGAAGGCCTGGGTGACGGAAACGAAGGAGCAATCTTTCTCTTCCAGACGCTCGACCAGCTTGGCGAAGTCGGCGAGCGAGCGGGTCAGCCGGTCGATCTTGTAGACCACGACCATGTCGATGCGACCGGCATCGATATCGGCGAGCAGCCGCTGCAACCCGGGGCGCTCGAGCGTGCCGCCGGAGATGCCGCCATCGTCGTAGCGCGCCGGCAGCATCTTCCAGCCCTCGTGGCGCTGGCTGGCGATATAGGCGGCACAGGCCTCGTGCTGGGCATCGAGAGAATTGAATTCCTGGTCAAGCCCCTCGTCGGAGGATTTGCGTGTGTAGATGGCGCAGCGGATCCGGGGCTTGCTCATGACCGGGCCTTTCTGTTGAGGCCGAAGAACCGCGGTCCGGACCAATGGGCGCCGGTGATCTCGCGAGCGATGACCGACAGGGACCGCCAGCTCTGGCCATTCCAGCGGAACCCGTCCTCGGTGACCTCGACAACATGGGTGACGCCGTTCCACTCACGCAGCAACCGACTGCCCGGCTCGAGTTTGGCCGTCTTCGAACGACGTCCAAGATCATCGCTCTGCATCAACGCCTTCCGGACCCGGGCGGGCAGACCACCGGATCTGCGGGTCTGGATCTCGGTGGCAAGGAACCGGCGCAGGAAAGACCGGCTTAGCCCTTTCGGCACCTGGGTGTCGAAGATCTCGGTCCAGGCCGCGATCAACGCGGCCCGGTCCATAGTTTCGAGATCGGCGACGCGGATCATTCGGACGCCTCGGCCTCGGCCGTGATCCGGTAGAGGGACGGACTGCCCTTTTCGAGGGCCGTTTGCCGCTCGACCGTGTAACCGGCCTTCCGTAAACCGCTCAGGACCGCCCGGGCGGAATGCGGCTGCCATCCGGTGGCCTTGCAGATCGCCTCGATGCTCGTGCCCTCGGGGCGAGCGAGCATCGCACGCACCTTGTCGGTCTTTGTCTGCTTGCGCTTGGTCATTGGTCTTCTCCTCAGGTAGCGGGCCGGCGGGATGCCAGCCCCGGTACCGAGGAGAGCCCGATCTGTTCGGGCGTGTTGTCAGTGACGCTCTGATCGCGGCAACAGTCCAGCGGAACTTGTGCAATGGCGCATGCTCGAAAGATCCTTTCATGTTCGTTCACAGAGCACCTGTCGAAACCGGCAACCGATCACGTTTTGCCTCTCTCGATGCTCGGCTGCGCGCTGCACAACCCGGACAGGCAGAATTATAGCATGCCCACGATTTTTGTTTATTTACAATTCATTAAGGCAATTTCATCCTTGACGAGAACAGCTGCGCAATGATAGGCGCTATCCTGCCTGCTTCATTACGGGGGCTAAATCGCTACCCTGGCAGCACTCACATGGGCACCATGCCCAGCAGAGAGCATTCGAAGCGGCAACAAACCGGATCCATCGGTCCGGGGAGTTGCTGTGTATGCTCTCTCCGTATTCCCGACGCGATCCATTCTGACCTTCGCCGTTCCCACGGCACCTATGAATGGAGACACAAATGCGTGCCCGCCCCACAAAACCCGCCGCCCCGGCATCGACCAAACCCATCTGGATGGCTGACAAGGTCGTCCAGACCCCGGTTGCTGACCTCAAACCCTATGCCAACAACAACCGTATCCACACGGCGAAGAACGTCGGCAAGCTGAAGGCCTCGGTGGCCAAGTTCGGCTTCGTCGCGCCTATCCTCGTTGACTGCGACGGCGTCATCATCGCTGGCCATGGGCGCCTGGAAGCTGCGAATGCGCTCGGCCTGACCACAGTTCCGACCGTGGTGGCGGATCACCTGAGCCCGGCCGAAGTGCGGGCGCTGCGGATCGCCGACAACAAACTGGCCGAACTCTCCGACTGGAACCCGGAAGCATTGCAGATCGAGTTCACCGAGCTGATGGACCTGAGCCTCGACGGCGACCTCGACTTCACGCTCGACATCACCGGCTTCGAGATGCCGGAGCTCGATATCATCATCGGTGGTGCCGGCGAGGCCGAGGCGGCACCTGCGGAAACCGTCGAGGCGCCCGATCCGTCGAAGCCGGTTGTGACCCAACCCGGCGACCTCTGGGTCCTCGGGGATCATCGCATTCTCTGTGGCAATTCGCTGGAGGAGGCCAGCTATGCCCGTGTCCTCGATGGCGAGAGCGTCGGGATGGTCTTCACCGACCCGCCCTACAACGTGCCGGTGAACGGCCATGTCCGCTCGGGCAATGGCGGGGAACATCGCGAGTTCGCCATGGCCTCGGGCGAGATGTCGGATTCTGAGTTCCGCAGTTTCCTCGCGACATTCCTGACCGGGACCCGGGACAAGATGGCCGAGGGTGCCGTCGGCATGATTTGCATGGACTGGCGGCACATCGGGGATCTGATCGCGACAGGCAAGTCCTGCGGCCTCGAGTTGATCAACCTCTGTGTCTGGAACAAGACCAATGGCGGCATGGGCAGCCTCTACCGTTCCAAGCATGAGATGATCTGCGTCTTCAAAAAGCCGGGCGCGCCGCACATCAACAATGTCGAGTTGGGCAAGCACGGTCGCAACCGGACCAATGTCTGGGACTATGCCGGCGTCAACAGCTTCGGCAAAGCTCGCGAGGCGGATCTCGCCGATCACCCGACCGTCAAACCGACCGCCCTTGTTGTCGATGCAATCATGGATGTGAGCCACCGCGGCAGTGTGGTGCTGGATGCCTTCGGCGGCTCTGGCGCAACGCTCCTCGCCGCCGAGAAAACCGGTCGTCGGGCGCGGCTGATCGAACTCGACCCGGCTTATGTCGATGTTGCCATCCGCCGTTGGCAGGAGATGTCCGGGAAGACGGCAGTGCATGCCACGACCGGCGAAACCTTCGATGACCATACCGCGGCTGTCGGTACTGCCAATCCGATGGAGGCGAGCCATGTCTGAGCCCGAGAAAAACTACGAGGTCGGCTACGGCCGGCCTCCGAAACGCACGCAGTTCAAGAAGGGCCAGTCGGGCAATCCGAAGGGCCGGCCGAAAGGCGCGAAGGGTTTCAATGCCAGCCTGCAGCGTGAACTGGAGACCAAGGTCACCGTTCGCGAGGGCAATCGTGAGGTGAAGATCTCCAAAGCGGAGGCCGCAGCCAAGCGCCTTGTCGCAACGGCCCTGAAGGGTGACATGAAAGCCCTGACGATGCTCGCGCGTTTCGATGCCGACCTGTCCGGACGGCTCGACGCCGACGCCGCGGGCACTGCTCTTTCCGACACGGCTGAGCAGGTGGACTACGACATCCTTCGCCATTTTTTTGCAGAGGAAGATGGCGACGATGCGACGACTGAGGATGAGGAGGGAGTCGATGACTGCTCCTGATCCGCATCAGGTTCGTCTGGCCGCGCTTCAGCGCAGCCGGAAAAGTTTCTTTTTGTTCGTGTGGCGGGTGTTCGACACCCTCCACAAGGGGGCGAATGACCGGTTTGAACCGGCGTGGCACGTCCAGGCGATGTGCCATGAGCTCGACAATGTACGCATCGGCGAGAACAAGCGGTTGGTGATCAACATCCCGCCGCGGTGTCTGAAATCCGTGACGGTGGCGGTTGCCTATGTCGCCTTTATCCTTGGGCACAACCCCGGGGCCAAAATCATCGTTGCGAGCTACGGGCTCGATCTTGCGCGCAAGCATTCCGACGATTGTCGGCGGGTCATGTCCTCAAGATGGTATCAGCAGATGTTTCCTTCGACCCGGCTCGCGAAGAAAGGCAACACTGCCGAGGAAATCCGGACAACGAAAGATGGCAGCCGCAAGGCCGTCTCCATCGGCAGTTCAGTCACAGGCCACGGGGCCGACTACATCATCATCGACGATCTGCTGAAGGCCGGGGACGCAAACTCGGAAGCGGAACTTCTTCGCGCGCAGGAGTTCATCGAGGGATCGCTGCTGTCGCGGTTCAACAACCAGGCCGAAGGCCGCGTGGTGATGATCGCTCAACGGCTCCATGAACTGGATCCGCCGGGATACCTGCTCGACAAGGGAACCTATCGGCATCTCAACCTGCCGGCGATCGCCGAGGAGAACGAGAGCGTCCGCATCGGGAACACGAAGGAACAGGTCCATTGCCGCTGCCCCGGTGATCTGCTGTTCCCTGAGCGGCTCGACCGCGAGACGCTGGACCGCATGCGCCGCGAAATGGGATCGGTCATCTTCAACTGTCAGTACCAGCAGAACCCGATCGCCCCTGACGGGTCGCCGCTTCGCTGGGAGTGGTTTGGCACCTACGAAACCGTCGAGGACCGGCGGTGGTATCAACTGATTGTCCAAAGCTGGGATACAGGAATGTCCTCGTCGCCGAGTTCCGATTTCTCGGTCTGCACGACCTGGGGGTTCCGGGAACACAAGTGGTATCTGCTAGATGTGTGGCGGGGCCAACTGGACTATCCGGACCTCAAAAGCAAAACGTTGCAGTTGGTTGCCCAATGGGATCCGGATCGTGTCCTCATTGAAGACGCGGCAACCGGGCGCCCCCTGTTCGATGACCTCTTCCCGGAAGATCGACGGCGCTATGAGCGGATACGACCCGAGAAAGAGAAGGAGATCCGCTTCAACGCATCTTGTGCTCCGGTCGAAGAACGCAAGGTCTTCCTTCCGGCCGAGGCCCCCTGGCTTGCGGGCTTCAAACATGAACTCCAGGCTTTTCCGCGGGCTCGCAACGACGACCAGGTCGACAGCTTCAGCCAGTTTCTGAACTGGTCCAAGGGCAATGGCCCGTGGCGGGCGCTTGGCCGGCATCACCCCCTCGTTGAAGAACGTCGCGAGAAAAACCGGCAGAAGCGGCGACGGTAGTGGTAGCTCTCAATACTCTGGCTCATAACCTGAAGGTCGTAGGTTCAAATCCTACCCCCGCAACCAAAAATCACTGGAAAAACAAATACTTACGGACGCGCCCGCAAAGGCGCTCGTAAGCTGTTTTTTCTTGCTCACCACTTGCTCACCAAATCGCTCGTCCGCCAGCCGTGGTGCGAGCGACCATGGTGCACGCCTCTCATTAAGATGAGTCGGCCACGAACGTGGAACTTCAGAGTTCCGGCCGAATGCTCGCGTGGTCTGTCCAGTTCGACTTCGGTAGCCTCTTGCGCCTCAGTACCCAATTTGGATCGCAGCGGTCTCACTTTGGTGCATCGTTGCAGCCGAGAGCCGGATACACCGTCGGATGCCTGCTGATTGCGAACAAGTTCACGGAGGTGATTGCTCGTCTCCGATTTGTGCTGCTATCCCGTGAACGGTTTGTCTCACTCGACAAGGTCACGTTCGTCAAGCTGGCGTAATCTCCCAAATGGACTGAGGTCATTTTCAAGCCTGTTGGGTTGCTATTCTGAGAATAGGATTGGACTTCTCGTGGTCGATCTGGGCGAATGCGTCGATCGTCATGTAGCGGCTTGAGGTAAGCCATTCGTCGTTATGCTCGAACATGACAGCGCCGATGAGCCGGGTGATGGACGCCTCGTTGGGGACGATCCCGACCATGTCAGCGCGTCACTTCCTTGTTCGGGCGCTCGATTGGGTTGATCGCGTGTCGTCCGGTTGCTCACTGCCCATCCAACAGTGCGGCGAGATTGAAGGTCGAGGATCACTGCCGGGAAAAACCAGCGTTCCTGCGTCCATACAAAGCTAATGTTACCGGCCGATCTCCGGTTCGGGCGATCTGCCGAGAAGTCGCGATCCATCAGGTTGTGCGCGATGTTGAAGCTGTGCTTGCTGTCTGTCGTGGCCTTGAACTTCTTGCCTCTTTTCACAGATTTGCCGTTCTCACGCATCGGCCTGTCGACACGACGAAGAACGACATGGAGGCCAAGTCCCATCAACTCCTCGGTCGTGCGTGGGCGGCCATAGCTGCCTAGAGACTGGGCGAAATGCCCGCGAATGTGAGCGGCCAGGACCACCTTGTCCTTGCGCCATCTGTCGCTGAGCGGACGGCGGCGCTAGGCGCGATAATCCCAAGGCTAAAACCCATTGTATCACAGAGTCGGTGCTCCGGGATTTCGTAGCGGAGTTCTTCGACGAAGGCGAACCCCACCTGCTTCTTCCCGCGACGAACACCGTGGCCGTTTTTTCAAATCCCTCTCCTCCCGGAGCTGACGGTTCTCTTTCCGAAGTTCGGCGATCTCGCGTTCAAGATCTGATTGGATCTTGGGTTTCTCAGGACTGCCCTTGTCTTTGGTATCCAACGGCTCAGCTTTAAAAACTCAATCCGAAAATCCGCTGCTACTTGCTTTCGCGGCGACCCGTTGGTCAATGCTTCGCGCACCGCTGCAGCGCGGTATTCCTCTGTTGGGCGTGATCCCATCTGTGTTCTCCTTTTGCGACACGATAAGCGGTCAAAGGAGCAGCACAATCCCGCGACAGGTCCACGTTTCAGTCGCCGGAAAATACGCCGACCCGACGCTCAAGAAGCGCTGCGACTGCTTCCTCGTGGTCTGCCGTCTGGTGCGCGGCTCCTTGGTAGGCCGCAGATAACTCGAGGACTTGATCGAGCGTGGAAACCGTTCCCTCCCGCATCAGTCGCTTTGTCAAGCGAAGCTGTCTCGGTGGGTTTCGGGCAATCCTTTGGGCCAAGGTCATTGATGTGTCGAGCAATTCTTCGGGTGCTGTTACCTGCGAAACAAGGCCCCAGGCCAAGGCCGTGTGGGCGTCAACCGGATCAGCCGTGAAGGCCATTTCAGCAGCGCGTGACAGGCCAACCTGACGAGGCAGGATCCATGCCCCGCCATCGCCGGAGATTATGCCGACATTCACGAAATTCTCGGCAAATGTCGCAGTCTCGGACGCGATACGTATGTCGCAGAACAACGCAAGGTCGCAGCCCGCGCCGTAAGCTGGGCCATTTATCGCAGCGATCAGGGGCACCTCGACGGACCAGACCGCCTTGGCCACGCGCTGTATCCCGGCGCGATATGCATTGCGCACGGCAATCGCATCGCCGGCGAAGATGCCCTCCTTGTTGCGCATGTGTTTCAGATTGCCGCCCGAGGAGAAGGCCTTGCCCGCCCCGGTCAGGATCGCGCAGCGGATCGACTGGTCGGCATTGAGCCAGTCCATGGCGGCACAGATCTCGGCCACCATGTCGGTGTCGGTGATCGGGTTGCGCAGTTCAGGCATGTTGAGGGTCAGCGTGGCGATTCCGTCCTCTTGCGTGATCAGGAACTTGTCGCTCATGGAGTGCCTCCGGCTTTGGGTTTGGCGCGGGTATCCCCTATCGTGCCATCAGACATAAGGGCCCCGAGATCGAAGGTTGACGGGTCGAGCAATCGCGACAGGACCGCACCCGTATCCGCGCCGAGATCGGGGGCGGCAAGCGGTGCAACAGCCGGTGTCCGCGATAGCTTCAGTGGAGAGCCGACACCCACCAGCGCGCCGCCATCCGGCGTTGTGGGATATGTCTGCAGCTCGCGGAACCGGACGTGGGGATCGGCGAAAACCCGTTCGATGGTGTTGATCGGCCCGACGGGTACATTGGCTGCATTCAGGGTCGTTATCCAATCGTCCATGCTGCGCCCTGACATCAGACCCTGAAGGATGGGGATCAACACGTCTCGATTGCGCACCCGGCCTGGATTGGTGGCAAAGCGTTTGTCTTTCGCCAACCCCGGCGCGCCGGCCGCCTTGCAAAACCGGGCAAACTGACCGTCATTTCCTACGGCGAGGATAACGTGACCGTCACTCGCGGCGAACGCCTGGTATGGAACGATACTAGGATGTGCATTGCCAAGGCGGCCCGGCGAGGTGCCGGTGGCCAGGAAATTCATCGCCTGGTTGGCGAGCGTGGCGACCTGAACATCCAGCAAGGACATGTCGATATGCTGCCCTTCGCCGGTGGCATCACGGTGTCGCAAAGCAGACAAGATGCCGATGACCGCGTAAAGCCCGGTGAGCACGTCTGTGAGCGCCACGCCAACTTTCATCGGTTCCGCACCCGGTGTCCCATCGGGTTGGCCGGTCACGCTCATCAGCCCGCCCATGGCCTGGATCAGGAAGTCGTAACCGGCGCGGTTCGCATAGGGCCCGGTTTGCCCGAACCCGGTGATCGAGCAATAAACGATATCGGGTTTGATCGCCTCAATGGAGGCATAATCGAGCCCGTATTTTGCAAGGCCGCCGACCTTGAAATTCTCGATGACCACGTCGCATTGGCCAGCCAATGCCTTCAGAACCCGTTGACCTTCCGGCCGGACCATATCGACCGTGACCGATTTCTTACTCCGGTTAGCACTATGAAAGTAGGCGGCACCACGATCTCTGCCCTGTTGGTCGGTAACGTTTGGCGGGCCCCAACTGCGGGTGTCGTCGCCCACGCCGGGACGTTCGATCTTGATCACCTCAGCCCCCATATCCGCAAGGATCTGCGTGGCCCACGGGCCCGCAAGGATCCGGGTCATGTCCAGCACGCGCAGTCCGGAAAGGGCGGCTCCGGGCGCGGTTTTTGAGGTCTCGGTCATGTTCCGCCTAGCGCATGGTGGAAAAAGCGGTTGGAGCGAGGAAACTGGACGCAATATTTGCGACCACCTCTCCATGGGCCTCTTGATGCGCCGCGCGCGCGGCGAGCCATTCGGGATCGCTGGCAAAAGTGTTCCAGAGCCGCTCGCGTTCCTCCAGTGACTCCCAGGCCAGGAAATAAGTCAGGTCGTGGTTCGAGGGGCCGACAAGAGTGGTGAAAAAGCCCACCGGGCGCAGACCGATCCGCTCCCATATCCGGAGGGTCGAATTCTCGAACCGCTGCAGCAGTGCCGGCATACCGCCGGGAACGCAGGAATAGATGCGCATCTCGTAGATCATGGTTTGTCCTTGCGGTGTCAGGCCATTGTGTAGGCAGTTTTAACTGTGGTGAAGAATTCGGCGGCATAGCGGCCCTGTTCGCGCGGCCCATGGCTAGACGCCTTGCGCCCACCGAAGGGTACGTGGAAATCGACGCCTGCTGTTGGCAGGTTGACCATCACCATACCGGCTTCGGCGTTGCGCTTGAAATGGGTGGCATGCTTCAGGCTGGTGGTGGCGATACCAGCAGACAAGCCGAATTCGGTATCATTGGCGACGCTGAGCGCCTCGTCATAGTCCTTGACCGCGATTACCGCGGCCACGGGGCCAAAGATCTCCTCGCGCGCAATTCTCATCTGGTTGTTGCAATCGGCAAACAGGGCAGGCATCTGGAAATAGCCCTCGGTGTCGCGGCTCACGCGTTCGCCCCCTGCCACCAGACGGGCGCCTTCATCCTGGCCGATCTCGATATATTTCTCGTTTTGCGAAAGTTGGCTCTCGTCGACAACGGGGCCAATCTGAGTCTCGGGTTCAAGGGCGTTGCCCACGCGCAAGCCCGCCATTCGTTCGGTCATCTTGTCGAGAAACGCGCCCTCGATGGCCTCCTCAACGATGATCCGCGATGACGCAGTGCAGCGCTGACCGGTCGAGAAGAACGCGCCGTTGATGACGCAATCGACGGCCACGTCCAGATCGGCGTCGGCCAGGACGACGAAGGGGTTCTTGCCGCCCATCTCCAGCTGCACCTTGCGCATGAGTTGCGCGGATTTCGCGGCCAGCGCAGCCCCCGTCGGAACGGAACCGGTAAAGGTCAGGGCAGCGACGTCCGGGTTGTCGACGATGGTTTGGCCGACGACCGATCCGCGCCCCATTACCAGGTTCAGAACCCCGTCCGGCAGGCCGGCACGCCGCAGGATGTCGACCAGCGCCCAGGCACAACCAGGCACCAGGTCGGCCGGCTTGAAAACAACCGTGTTGCCGTAGCAAAGAGCAGGCGCCAGCTTCCACGCTGGGATTGCGATAGGGAAATTCCATGGCGTAATGATTCCAACAACGCCCATGGGTTCCCGCGTGATCTCGACGCCGACACCGGGCCGAATGGAAGGCAGGACTTCGCCTGTCAGGCGCAGTGCCTCTCCCGCGAAAAAGTCGAATATCTGGGCGGCGCGGACCGTTTCACCGATGCCCTCGGCCAGGGTCTTGCCTTCCTCGCGCGACAGCAACTGCCCCAGTTCCTCCTTGCGAGCCAGAATCTCGTCGGACGCCGCGCGCAACACAGCGTGCCGTTCCAATGGGGTCGAGCGGGACCACGCAGGGAAAGCCGCCTTGGCGGCATCAATCGCCATTCGGGTCTGCGCGGCGCTGGCTCGAGCATAGAGGCCCACGATATCCGTTGTGTCGGACGGGTTGATGTTGGGCGCTGCGTCCCCAGCGACCCAGTCGCCTCCGACAAGGTTCGGCTTCGGTTCTGACATGACTGTCTCCGGTGGTTCGGGGTGTTTGGATCAGCCGATGACTGCGGTCTGATCGGAGTATCTGACGGTCACGGTCATCGCGCCTTCGTTGAGCATCCAGCGATGCAAACTGTACTGGCGTAGCCCCGCGGCATGAAAAGGATCGGCATCGGCCAATGCACGAGCTTCGGCTTCATCCGGGGCGCGCACGATAATCATGCCTCCGGTGGGGGTGGTTCCACCGTCTTCAAAGATCGGGCCTGCGCCGAAAAGGGTTCCCTCGCGTTCCATCGCTATCTGGTAGTCGAGATGTGCGGGCAAAAGGTCTTGCATTCCGGGGCCACGGGCAGGTCTCGTAGTGATGACCCAGAGGGACTGGCGAAGCATCGTGGCGTAGAGTTCTTCCGGGGTTTTCGCAGTCATGCCGCCCTCATGGTCTTGATGATGTGAGAACGGCGCACGGCAACAGGATCACCGTGCGCCGAAATGGTTTAGCGCCGCTCGATACCCGCGGCCGCGATGACCTCGGTCCAGACCGCAATTTGGCGCTCGATCAGCGCTTTCAGTTCCTCACTGGTAGAACCGCCCGGAGCCGCACCAAGGGCTGCGATTTTTTCCTGAACGTCAGGCTGCGCAAGGGCTTTTCCGATAGAAGTGGACAGGATCTCCACAACATCATCCGGCACGCCGGCGGGGGCGCCAAGACCGGTCCAGGAAACGACATCAAAGCCCGGCGCAACCGTTTCGTTCAGCGTCGGAACATCTGGCGCATCGGGCCAGCGCTCGGCCGAGGTCACTGCAAGGATGTCATAGACTCCCGCTTCGGCCTGACCGGAGATCACGGTGCCGGTGTCGATGATCACGTTGACTTCGCCGCCCATCAAAGCGGTCGAGGCCGCTGCGCCCCCTTTGTAGGGTACATGGATGAACTCGGCACCTGTCTGCAGATCCAGAAGCTCCCCGGTCAGGTGCTGGGTCGAGCCGACGCCGGAATGGCCGATCACGATGCTGCCCGGTTCGGCTCGTGCAGCTTCGATCAGGGCCGTGATGGATTCGTACTCACCGGCGCGCGCGGCGACGAAGAACGGGAACTGTCCCAGGGTCGAAAGAAAGGTAAAATCATTCACAGAGTCGTAGGGCAGTTCGTTATAGAGCGCCGCGGCAACCGCATGCCCGCCGACAAGCAACTGCATCGTGTAGCCATCAGGCGCTTCGCTGGCCACATAACCCGAAGCCACGGTGCCACCTGCGCCAGGACGCGACTCCACGACGACGGGCTCTCCCAGATCCGCCGAGATTGCCTCGGCCATGATGCGGGACACGGTGTCAGCATTTCCGCCCGCACCGAAGCCGTGAACGATCCGCATCGCGCGATCGGGGAAACCCTGTGCGAATGAAGGCGCGGCCAGCGCCAGCGTCAGCGGCAAAGCGACGAGTAGTTTCTTGATCATTGTCTTCCTCCCAAGGTTTTCGGACGTCCTGTTTTTTATGGCCTCGGACCTCCCTTCGGCCTAATACGCGCCCTCTGTCGGGCACGGACTTTCCCGGTCACGACAGCACCCGGGCGGTTTTTCGCCGGGCTTTGATACTCGACCGAATTGCAAACACGACCAGCACCACCGAACACGCAACGAGAATCGCGCTGATAGGGCGGGTCAAGAAAACAGTGAAATCACCACGATAGATAAGCATTGCGCGCCGGAAGTTGTCCTCAAGCAGTGGCCCAAGGACAAAGCCCAGAAGCACGGGTGCCGGTTCGAACCGGTAGTTCTTCATGACGTAACCCAGAATGCCGAAGGCCAGCGTGAGAACCACATCGGTGACACTGGTGCGGTGCGAATATACGCCTACGCAGATCATCACGATGATCACCGGATAAAGCTTCTGGTACGGGATGCGCAGCAACAGAACCCAAAGCCGGATCAAAGGTATGTTGATCAGCAGCAAGATGATGTTGCCGACAAAGAAGCTCGCGATGACGCCCCAGAACAGCTCGGGCTGATCGACCATCAGACGCGGACCGGGGATTATGCCGTTCAGGATCAGCGCACCGATGATCAGCGCCATGACGGCATCGCCGGGAATGCCAAGGGTGAGCGTTGGGATGAACCCGGTCTGTGCCGCAGCGTTGTTGGCGGATTCTGGCCCGGCAAGGCCCGGCAGGTGCCCGGTCCCGAATTTCTCTGGCGTGCGTGAAACGCGCTTTTCGATCGCATAGGCCATGAAGGACGCAATCGCCGCTCCGGTTCCCGGCAGGGCGCCGAAGAAACTGCCGATGCTGGAGCCGCGCAGGATGGGCAACCCAAGGGTTCGCGCCTCGGCTCTTGTCGGGATCACATCGCGCATCCGGATAGACATAACGCGGCCCGGTGTGCTTCGGACAGCCGCGTTGCGGATGATCTCGCTGACACCGAACAGACCCATTGCAAGCGACACAAGGCTTATTCCGTCGGCCAGTTCGGGTATCGCGACAAAGCGGTAATAGCCGGTTGTCTGGTCGGCGCCGACAAGTCCTAGCGCGATCCCCAGAACCACCATCGCAAACGAACGGATCTGCGACCCGGTCCCGATCAGCGAGGCGGCCAGCAATCCAAGAATGACCAGCATCGCATATTCCGGCGCACCGAAGCGCAGGGCGATTATCGTCATCGGGATCGCGGCCAGAACCAAAATTGCAACGCCAAACATACCCCCGACAAAAGAGGAAAACGCCGCCACGAACAAAGCCAGTCCCCCGCGGTTGCTCTTGGACAACGGGTAACCTTCGAGGCAGGTCACGACCGACGACGGCGTGCCCGGCAAATTCAGCAGAATGGAGGCGATCGACCCGCCATATTGCGAGCCGTAATAGATGCCGGCCAACATGATCATCGACGTGGTCGCATCGAGATAGAAGGTCACCGGCAGCAGCAAGGAAATCGCGGTGATGGCCCCGATCCCTGGCAAGACCCCGATCAACTGTCCGATAAAGACCCCGATGAACGCATACATCAGTATTTGAGGTTGCAGGACGACACCCAGGCCAAGGAGGAACTGATCAATCATCATTACCTCCAGAACGCCGGGATCGGCAGTTCGAGGGCTACAACGAACAGAAGCCATCCGCCAAGTGTCGCCAGGATCGCGTATACCAGTATGTTCAGCGGGCGTGCATCGAAATCCGCGAACATCGAGACGGTGACTGCTAGGAACATGGACGGAACAAGGCCCACCCTATCCACAACGGATGCAAAAATGAGGATCGCCGCAGATACGAAGATCAGGCCTCGCCAGTGGATTTTCTCGCCACGCGCATGGCTCGGGGCCGATAAGTCGATGGCAATGATCGCAGCAGCTAGCGCACAGATCACGAACCCAACCACGCGCGGGATGAAACCTGGCCCCATCTGAGTCAGTTTGCCGACAGGGTAATTCCAGGCCACGACGAGGATAATAAGCCCGATCAGCAGAAGCACGCCACCGCTCGAGGCACGCTTTGCGATGGATGGTTGTACTTGGTCTACGCCTTGCATTTTGCCTCTCCCTGTTGGCGTCGATGCGTCGTGACTGTCGTGGTCTCGCGGAACCTTTGCCGCTAAGGGGGCGGCATGGATGTCGGTGCGGCAATGCCGAACTTGGCGGCCATGTCGGCCAGTCGGTTGAGCGTGCCCTCCGCAATCGGAATGCCCGTCTTATTGCGTTCTTCGGCAAGCCGAAATCCGCGCTCACCCGGCATCAGGATTTCCTCCGTGCCCAGTGCTTTAGGTAGCGCCTTGAGGCTGCTGGCCAATTCAGCGATCTGGCTGGCAAAAACTTCAGGATCCGAAAATGCCTCAATTCTGATGGCCAGTGCAGCGCCGTTCATTGCGCCCTTGCCCCCCGACAAGACGCCCGAGATTGCAGGATTGGAGACCAGAACGCTGGCCAGTATCTCGATCATCAGCGACAATCCCGATCCCTTGGGACCGCCAAGCGGCGTCAGGGTCGAGACTTTCGCGGGGTCGGTCGCCGGCGCGCCGTTGGCGTCGATGGCCCAACCTTCCGGGATCGACCTGCCTGCATCCCTGGCGTGCATGATCTTGCCAAGCGCCACGGTCGATGTGGACATATCCAGCAACAGCGGCAATCCGCGACCGGGGACTGCGATCGAGATCGGGTTGGTCGACAGCCCGGCAACCCGTGCGCCATGATAGGCCATCAAGGGGCCCGAGGCGGTCATTACAATACCCAGATATCCCCGCTCGGCCGCCCGCAGAGCGAAATAACCGACCGCGCCCGCATGGGTGATGTTGCGCGCCGAGCACCAGCCAATCCCAAGGCGGCTGGCGATTTCCACCGCCGTATCTGTCGCGGTCACCATCGCTGAAGGCCCCGGAGCGCGGGCTGCTTCAACCACCGCGACTGCGCCCTCTTGCGACACGACCGACGGAACGGCGGCGGGATCGATCATGCCCTTCTCGACCATTTCTCCATAGCGCGGGATGCGCAGGACACCATGGGAATCCGCACCTCGAGCGTTCGCCCAGACAAGGATATCCGCTGTCCGCTCCGCGTGACACGGCGAATAGCCGGCCGCATGCAACAGCGCTTCGGCATAATCCTTCAGATCCTCGGCACGAAACCGGGTCATGCGTGATCGCCAAGCGGTGTCGGGAAGAATTTCTTCAACCAAGCAGAGATCAACGCGCGCGTGTAGGGTGCGTCTTCATCGGATAACGGGAAATGAGACACTCCGGTCGGGATCATCAGCTCGGCATTGGCGCCGGCCTTCTGGAACAGGCTGATGGATTGTTCCATCGGCGTGATGACATCGCCAGCCGTATGGAACAGCAACAGCGGCCGCGGAGCGATATCGGCCACGACATCCTCGGCGCGGAAATGATACATGCTGATCGCCGTTTCCACGGGGACCTCGAACTGTGCATGAGGCGACAGGTTCTTGCGCAACTCCTCGGGGATCGGAACCACATCGAAGCGCGACACCCACATGCTTTCGCCGGTCTCGGCAAGGTGACGGCGCCCCTCGTCCAATATGCCGGTGAACTTGGCCCAAGCCTCTGGCGTGGGGTGCTGGCCACGGAATTTCCGCTCGCCGTCGCCCCATCCGCATAGCGACATGACACAAGCCACGCGCCGATCCACCCCACCGGTAAAGATCGCGACGGCCGCGCCAAAGCTGTGCCCGGTCAGTCCGATGCGGTCGGGATCCACCTCTTCGCGTTCGGAGATAAACGTCAACGCATTGCGGGTGTCGGCCACCTGATCGAAACACCGGACCTCACCGCGCGCGCCCTCGCTTTGCCCGCAGCCGCGAAAATCCATACGGAACACGCAATAGCCCATCTCTTCGATCATCCGTGCGACCAGTTCGACATGGGATTTGTCCTTGGTTCCAACGAACCCGTGCAAGACAATGAAGGTCGGCAGTCTCTGACCGGGTTTGCGCCCTTCGGGCACATGCAGAACGCCGGACAGCTTCAAGCCATCAGACATGAAGGAAAGCGGATATTCCATGAGTCGCGCCCTTTCTTCGGATAGTTTCGATATCGCGCTCAGGCGCGACGCCAAGATTGACAAAATGCTTCAAACGCAACTAGGTGGCCGCGAAGGAAGGTTTCGGTTTCGGCGTTCGTGATCTGACCCGCCTCTACATCCACCTTGCCCTTGGCGCCCGCAACCTGCACCTCGGGCTTGGCCATGATAATCACCTCCTGGCAGTGCAACGTTTGGCGCAGGCTTTCATGGACACGCGCGCCGCCGAGAAGACCGGGCGAAACGCTCCAGATCGCTGCCGGCTTGCGGGCCAGCGGATTGGGGTTCACACGCGAAAGCCAGTCAATCGCGTTCTTCAGCCCGCCGGGGATCGACCAGTTGTATTCGGGCGTAACGATCAGTATCGCATCCAAATCTTCGACCGCAGCGATCATGGCGGCCGCGGGATCGGGCATTCCTTCGTCCAGAATGTCCTGGTTGAACAGTGGAAGACTACCCGGGTTGGGCAAAGCCACAGCCTGCATCCCTTCCGGAACGAGGCCCGTAGCTGCGCGCGCCACTGCCCGCGACAACGACGCTCGCCGCAAGGAACCTTCGAGAATTCCAATCTTGATCACGAGTCTACCCTTTTTTGAGTTCGTTCAAGCCGCCGGGGAGGCCCAAGGGAACCTGTGCTCGCGCCACGGCAGCGGAGCAGGCTCGCCCCAGACATTCATGACGCGCACGTTGTCGGGCCGCTTGAGCGCGGTAATCACGTTGGGCTCATAGCGGTCATCATCGTTGATCAGCGCCATGTTGCCCGCGCATTCCACCATCGCGCCGCAGGCGTCGATGTAGTAGGCGTAAGTGTTGTCACCCGGCCGGTGGCGGCCCGGTCCCCAGATGAAATTCTTTTCGATCGTGTCCAGCAGATCGCCAAGGCGGCAATAATCCGAGAATTCCGCCACTTCCCAGGAATAGTGATGCAAGCCTGTTTCGCCCCGCACGATGCCGAGAATGTGATGCAGACGATTTGCGCCCCGCATCCAGCTCAGCCCATCATCCACCATCCTCTCGGATAGGCGCATCCCCATGATTGTCTCCATTTGGGCACGGGTCTGGGCCGGGTCGGGCGAAGTGATGTTCACATGGTCGATCCGCAGCGGCCCCATCCCGGTGGTTGCGTGGCGGTTGCCGTAGATTTCTGTCGCGACGGGGCTGTGAAGTTCGAACGTATGCCCCTGGGGCGTCACGAAGCTCACCCCGGTCACGCAACAATCAAGACTGGGTTGCTCGGACAGAAGCGTGCACCCAGCTTCGGCAACACGGCTTGCTGCCTGTGCGACCGCCGCCTCCGAGATAGCCTCGAAGCCGATTGACCGGGTCGAATTCTCCTGAGCCTCATGAAGCACCAGCTCGGCCATGCGCCCATTGGACGAAAGCCAGACACATCCGGCCTCTTCCCGTGTCACGCGAAGCCCAAGAATATCGCATGATTCGCGGACTAGTGCGTCGACATCAACCACGTTCAACTGAACGTGCCCTACCGAATTCACCAGATAACCCATAGCTCTCTCCCCTTGGCCCCGGTTTATTCTTGCTAGCACGGAGTTTCGGTAATCGCAATTATTTTCGAAAATTGTTCGGAAATTGAAAATCGCAGGATTATCCGTGGCCGTGGCAGGGGCCTGGTAACCTTATTTTTCAGCTTCCACGGTGTTGGACAGGACGCCGATCCCCTCGATCTCTACTTCCACGACGTCACCGGGCTTGAGGAATTCAGGCGGCATACGCTTGCTGCCGAATCCGGCACAGGTTCCTGTTACGATCACGTCGCCCGGCTCAAGCGGTGCGAAAGTTGAGATGTAAGAAATCAGATAGGGGATGTCGAAAATCATCCGCGATGTATCGGTGCGCTGTTTTTCGACGCCATTGACACGGGTCACCAACGACACACACTTGTGAGGAATAGGCAGGTCAGCCGCTTCCACCATCCAGGGCCCGAATGCACCGGTTCCGGAAAAGTTCTTGCCGGGTGTGAACTGGTGACTGTGCTTTTGCCAATCCCGTACGCTGCCGTCGTTATAGATCGAATAGCCCGCCACATGGGCCATCGCCCCTTCAGCCGGAATGTGCCGGCCACCCGTTCCGATAATCACTGCCAGTTCGCCTTCGAAATCCAACTTTTCCGAAGATCGGGGCTGAATCAGGGGCGCATCATGGGCAATCTGCGAGGATGGCAGGCGCAGGAAAAGAACAGGATATTCAGGAAGGTTTTCCGGTAGGGTAGAATCCTCGCGATAATTTATCGCCGCCATGACGATCTTGTCGGGGTTTGGAATCACTGGGGCCAGTTCGACCTCATCGAAACCCAACTCGGCCCCATCGATGCCGGCGAGCATCTCCCGTGGTCTTCCCGCTGCAATGAAGGATCTCAGATCTGCATACTTACCGTTGGAGCGCGCCCCTAGGTCCACAATACCCTGGTCCGAGACCGCTCCCCAGGACGACCGTTCGTTCAGCACGAAAGACAACAGCTTCATTCGTAACTCTTTCCTTTTTCGAAAATACGAATACTATTGAAAGTCTAGTACGTGAACCCCTATTCTCGATCACGGTGTTGCTTGGCGATCGGATGGGATATTCGAAAACCCGGGGCGCCAGCTGCATGGCGCTACGATTCCGCCGATCTATTATGGAGCGACGTGTGACCTCAGGCACCCTGAACCCGACAAGCGGCCCGTCTTCGCGATCCGAGGCATCCAGTTCACGAGATGTTCTAACACGCCTACGCACGGATATCGTCAGCAGCGTATTCGGGCCGGAAACCCGCCTGAAATTCGCGGACATGACGAAGCGCTATGATGTCAGCATCGGCACCTTGCGAGAGGCGCTTTCGCAACTTTCCTCGGAAGGGTTCGTGACGGTTGAGGCCGGCAAGGGTTTCAAGGTGTCGCCGGTTTCAGCCGAGGAACTCATCGAGATTACCGATCACTTCATCAGCTTTGAGAAGCGCGCGGTGCGAGAGGCCATTATACATGGCGGCGAGGACTGGGAAGCCAACATCGTCGCCGTGCACCATCGCCTGAGCCTTATCGAGGGGTTGCCGTGGGAACGACGCATGGAACGGCATTCTGAATGGGTCGAGCGCCACCGCGAGTTTCACGAGGCCATAGTCGCAGCATGCCCGGGGCGGTGGCTGTTTAGATTGCGCTCCATCATGTTTGACCAACTCGATCGATATCGCTTTGTGACAAAGCGGGCACCGGAGGGTCTTGGCGGACGGAAATTCGAGGAGCACCGCGAAATCATGATGGCGACGCTCGCCCGCGATGCCGATCTCGCCTCCGCCTTGATCGAGCAGCACATTCGCGACACCTCCGAGCGCGCGCTCAAATTGCTATGACCGAAAAGAGGCTAGAGACATTCAAAGGTATTCTCGCAATTCTGAGCTTGCGACGGTGCGTGGCAGCCATCCGGCGATCTGTGCCTGACGATCTCATGGTAGACCATTGCTCCAAGGCGCGCCCAGGAAAAGCAGGCCAAGCGGGCCTGTATGCTCAAACCGTTGCAAATTCCCCGAAACGGCACGCATTCCAAAGCCACGAAAACTCCCGTTCAATTCAACGGCACAAGCAAGGAACGCCCCGGGTGCGACACGTGCTAAACGAGACGGTTGGCGCAAAGCCTTTCCCTGGATTGCAGGAGGTGATTGTAGTCCGTGGACGTGTAGCTGGTCGAGTAGGAACTCGTAGCAAGCTTTCGCGCCTATTGTGCACAGATACCCTCGCGGTGGCGCTCCCAAGGGCCGAGCGCGCTGGCATCCTTTTCGCCAACCATCCGCAATCGTTCCTTTGGCAGACAACTCGCGATGTGCCGGGGCAAGGTGTTCCCGAAGCTGCTTTTTTTCATGTGAGCAAGGCCACCGCAGCAAGGAGTTCCTTTGAGTGTTGCACTGAGCATGACACCATCCGGAATCGTGGAACTTCTATGACCTTTGGGCGGGACCTTCCGAGATGACCAGTTTCATGGAGGTGCTGTCGGGTGCCCTGCCTACAAACGCCATTTTGACGGGCGACGCCGCGGCCCCATACCTGACTGACTGGATGGGCGAACTCAAAGGCGAAGCTCTAGCCGTTCTACGCCCTTCCACGGCACAGGAGGTGTCGCGGATTGTCACGATATGTCGCGATGCGGGTGTCGTGATCGTGCCGCAAGGCGGCAATACTGGTTTGGTCGGCGCGGCCACGCCCGTCACCAAACGCGCCGCTGTCGTTGTGCAATTGGGCCGGATGAATCGTATTCGCAGGGTCGATGCACGCGATAATGCCGCGACTGTGGAGGCGGGATGCGTGCTTGCAACTCTACAGGCGGCGGCCGAGGCGGAGGACCGGCTTTTTCCGTTGTCTCTCGGGTCGGAAGGCTCGGCGCAAATCGGTGGGTTGATCGCTACCAATGCAGGCGGAACCATGGCGTTGCGTTGGGGCATGATGCGCGATCTTGTGCTCGGCTTGGAGGTGGTGCTGCCAGACGGACGCATATGGTCGGACCTGTCCAGTCTGCGCAAACGCAACCTTGGGATCGATCCCAAACATCTCTTTATCGGCGCCGAGGGAACGACCGGCATCGTGACCGCAGCGGTCTTGAAGCTGGTGCCGCGCCCCGCCGCCCGAGCGACCGCCTGGCTCGCCCTGTCTCGCCTTGAGGCCGGCCCGGAATTTCTCAGCCTTGCGTTGCAACATGCCGGCGGCGCGGTCGATGCCTGTGAATTGATCCCGCGCCAGGGACTCTCTTTCGCCTCCGCCCACGTCGATGGCGCACAGTCGCCGCTCGATCCCACGCCAGACTGGGCCGTCCTTATGGAGATCAGTGGGCCGGACGCGGAACACCTCCAGGAGACCTTGATGAGTCTCTTGGAGGTTGCGATGGATAGAGACCTGGTCTGTGATGGTGTCGTCGCCGCCAGTGAGGGCCAGAGACGAGACCTCTGGTTTCTACGTGAGGCTATCGTCGAGGGGCAGCGCCTGGCAGGTTTTCAGATCAAGCACGACATCGCGGTGCCAGTTGCCGAGGTTCCAGAATTCATTCGGGTGGCCAGCGATCGGGTATCAAAGCTTGATGCACATGTGTTGGTTTCGGCGTTCGGCCATTTGGGAGATGGGAACATTCACTTCAATCTTTCGCCGAGCGCGAGTGCTGATCCGGCGGAGCTCTCAAAATGTGTATATGGCACCTGCCTTGAGTTTGGCGGAACAATCAGCGCCGAGCACGGCTTGGGGCGAAAAAAGAAAAAGATCGCCAAAGACCTGCAAGCGGTACAAACCTGCCCGTTCGAAATCGAGTCACTTCTCGACCCACAGCGCATTCTAAATCCTCTTTCCGAATCGTGACGGCCTCAGAAGAACCCGAACTGAGGATGCAATGTCGCAGAGAGGCGGCTCGACGCTTGACGCCACTATTTCGTCATTGGCAGGCGGCGCGGACCATCTCGGCGGTGCCGAATGCGTTGAAGTGGCCCATCGGCACGGCGATATGGGATATGTGGCCGCCCTCCAAAACTGGGCCAATGTTTGGACCAAGAAATGAGTAGATCCGTCTCGGGCACCAGCACCAAAAGCTTGCAGAAACCGGAGCATTAAGAACAGAGGTCAGTCGATTCCGCCACCTGTCCTCGACCATGCGTTCGTCTCTGCAAGCAACGTCTTTCCCGCTGGGGCCGAGACCTGCGTTCTATTTGCCTGCTAGGCGCTTTCCCGCACAATCATCTCGCCAAGGAATCCGCAAAGGTGGGCCGGGTCGTTATTCCCCTTCAGCACCTCGACAAGCGCCTCGGCCATAGCAGAGATAGGCTGCCGGTAGGTCGTCAGCCGATAATTCGGGCTCGCCGCTTGCGGGACATCGTCGAAGCCGGTGACGGCTATGTCCTGCGGCACACGGAGACCGAACCGGAAGCGGATCGCATCGATTGCACCCATAGCAAGGGCGTCGTTCTCGCAGACGACAACATCAGGGTAGTCCGACCGATCGTGCGAAGCGAGATAGTCCGCGGTACGCTCGTATGCGAGAAGCGGATCGTAGAACGGAACGGAAATACTCGCGGGCAGGTCGCCCCGATTTTGTCTCCAGAGCTCGAGGAAGGTGTCCTTGCGCTTGAGATGCGCCGACTCGGTCTGTGGACCAGCAAGGAACAGCGGCTTTCGGTAACCTTTGTTCAGGACGTAGTCGGCAATCGCGGTCATTGCGCCTACGTCATCACAGCAAATCGAGATCGTGTTTGGGTTCTCGGAGTCGCGTGCAAAGATGATAAGCTTTCTAACGCGCTGCGCGCCGAGGGCCGTTGCCAGCACTTCCTCGTTGAACTGGATCCCGATCAGGATCGCTGCATCCACGCGGCGTTGGCTGGCGCTCAGCAGCGCGGCTGAGGTGTCGGCCTCTCCGAGCATGTTCACGAGCAGCGTGTCCCAGCCGTGCTTGCGAAGGATACGGGTAAGGCGTTCCATCATCACGAGCTTGTGCGGGTTGGCAAAGTCGTCCACCAGCACCGCCACGAGGTTCGAGCGTTCCGAACGAAGGCTCGAAGCAAGAAGATCGGGCACGTATCCGAGCTTTTCGGCCGCCTCCATAACCTTCTTGCGGCTCTTGGCGGAGATCGAGGCTTCCTGACGAAAGGCGCGATTGACCGTCCACCGGGACACTCCTGCTTCGGCCGCGACATGATCCGCGGTCACGGTGCCAATTTGATTCAGTTTTCCGTCCTTTTGTATCGACATTCTATTGGCTTCCCTTCGCCGCATCCTACCCCGTCCGAAGTCGAGTGCCAATCAATTTGCTCCCGTGTGCAAAAAGTTCTTGCTCACGAGAGCAGAACTGAGCATCTTGCTGGAAATCGGATTGGCGAGTCGGGAGGAGTCGCGGATGCTTAGAGTGGGTTTGCTGGGGGCGGGCCGGATCGGCCAGGTGCATGCTGTCAACATTGCCGGAAACGCGAGGAGCAGCCTTGTCGCCGTGTCCGATGTCAAAGCCGAGGCCGCAGATTCGCTTGCCGTCATGTATGGTGCCTATGCCTGTTCGATCGAGGACATGCTCGCGGACGAAGGCATCGACGCGGTGCTGATCGCAACATCTACGGACACGCACTCCGACCTGATCGAAGCTGCCACCGCGGCGGGTAAGGCAGTGCTCTGTGAAAAGCCGGTGGATCTGTCGCTGGAGCGCGCACGGACCTGCCTGGAGAAGGCAAGCGCGACCGGTGTGCCGGTGATGATCGGCTTCAACCGTCGGTTCGACCCGAATTTCGCGGCGGTCAAGGCTGCCGCCGATGCGGGCGAGATCGGCAGAAGCGAGCTTCTGTCGGTGACCTCCTTCGACCCAGCGCCTCCGCCGGTCAGCTACATCAAGGTGTCGGGCGGGCTGTTCCGGGACATGATGATCCACGATTTCGACATGGCGAATTTCATCATGGGTGCGCTACCCGAGAAGATCATGGCCGTCGGAAGCTCGATCGTCGATCCGGAGATCGGGAGGGCAGGCGACGTGGACACCGCCGTGGTGACCATGACCTATGCGGACGGACGGATCGCCGTCATCCGCAACAGCCGCCGCGCGGTCTACGGCTACGACCAGCGGGTCGAACTGCTCGGTTCCGAAGGGTTGCTATCCGCAGATAACATTCTCGAGACCACTGTGTCCAAGGCGACCAAAGACGGCGTGACCAGCGGCAAACCAGAGTTCTTTTTTCTTGAGCGCTACATGCGTGCCTACGCGGTAGAATGGGCGGCGTTCGTCGAAGCGATCGCGGCCGGCGAAGAAATGCCGGTCACACTTCAGGACGGTATCAGTGCGTTGGCAATGGCCGAGGCGGCGGCGGAATCCGCACGTATCGGCGCACCAGTCACCGTGGCCGTCTGACATAAAATACGTGGCGATGAGGCGACAGGAACGCCGAACGCCGCTGTATCATCCATCCGTGCGGTGCAGAGCAAACAGGGCACACGCGGTGGTTCAAAAGATTCCGGCAGAGAGGATGCCGGAGAGCGGATGGCGAGTTTTGCCGTCCGGAGTTTGAAGCCAAGGGAGGACCCAATGAACAAGCTTCTTTCGACAGTCGCCGTGGCGGCTACCATTGCTGTGGCCGCACCTGCGCTCGCGGCCGACATCATCGTCGTCGCGCATGGCCAGGCCAACGACCCGTTCTGGTCGGTGGTTAAGAACGGCGTGGAGAAGGCCGCCGAACACACCGGCGCCAACGTGGAATTCCGCGCACCCGAGACCTTCGATATGGTGGCCATGTCGCAGCTCATCGACGCCGCCGTGAACCAGGAGCCTGACGGGCTGGCAGTCTCGATTCCCGACGCCGATGCGCTCGGGCCATCAATTGAGCGCGCTGTCGCCGCCGGCATCCCGGTGATCTCGATCAACTCGGGTTCCGACGTCTCCAAGAGTCTTGGCGCCCTGCTGCATGTCGGTCAGGACGAGTTCGACGCCGGTAAGGCGGCCGGCGAGAAGCTTGCCGAACTGGGCGGCACCAAGGGCATCTGTGTGAACCAGGAAGTCGGCAACGTCGCCCTCGACCTTCGCTGCGAGGGTTTCGCGGAAGGCTTCGGCAACGAGATCACCGTCCTGCCGACGACCAACGACCCGACCGAGATCGAGTCCAAGGTGCGCGCTGCGCTCGACAGCGACCCTGATATTGATACCGTGATGGCGCTCGGTGCTTCGACCGCCGGCGAGCCGTCCGTTGCCGCCGCCAAGGCCTCCGGCCGCGACGTGCTGGTTGCCAGCTTCGACCTGAGCGCCCCCTTCCTTCAGTCCATCGTGGATGGCGATGCCGCCTTTGCGATCGATCAGCAGCAATTCCTTCAGGGCTACATGGCGGTCAATTTCCTGGCTCTGAATGCGGAATACGGTCTGATGCCCGGAGGCAACGTGCCCTCCGGCCCGAACCTGATCACGGCCGAAAAAGCCGGCCAGGTAATCGACCTGTCCGCGCAGGGCATTCGTTGATCGCCATCAAGCGATTTGGGAGTGGCTCCTTTCGGGGCCACTCCATCCATAGGGGAGGATTCCATGACCGACACGTCACAACTCGTCGTCGATGAACGGCTCAAGCCCGAGTCATTCGGCGCCAAATTGATGAAACGACCCGAGCTCGGCGCGATCGCCGGGGTAATTCTGGTTGTGATTTTCTTTGCCATCACCGCTGACCCGGCGATGTTCACCCTGTCGGGCTTCATGAACTTCATGACCCCCGCGGCCCAGCTCGGGATCCTCGCCATCGGCGCGGCGCTCCTGATGATCGGCGGAGAGTTCGACCTGTCGATCGGTTCGATGGTCGCCTTCTCCGGTCTATTCTTCGCGGTTTGTACGGTGACCTGGGGTTTTCCGCTGATCATCGCAATTCCCGCGACTTTCATCTTTGCTGGCTGTTTCGGTGCGCTCAACGGCACCATCGTCATTCACTCCGGCCTGCCGTCCTTCATCGTGACGCTTGCCTTCCTGTTCATTCTGCGCGGTCTCTCGCTCGTCGGGTTGAAATGGGCGACGGGCGGCTCCACGCAGCTCCGCGGCGTTCGCGAGGCGGTCGAAGGGGACTTCCTGGCCCCGCTCTTCTCCGGCGACGCGTTTCAGGGACTCTTCGCCTCCCTGGCAAATGCCGGTCTTGTCGAGACGTTCAAGAATGGAACCCCCAAGGTTCCGGGGATTCCGGTCGAGATCATCTGGTTCGTGCTGATTGCATTGCTGGCCACCTACATTCTGCTCAAGACACCGGCCGGCAACTGGATCTTCGCGGCTGGTGGAGACAAGAACGCCGCCGCCAACTCGGGCGTGCCGGTGAACCGGGTGAAGGTTTCGCTCTTTGTTCTGACTGCCTGCTGCGCCGCGATGGTTGCCATCATTACGGTGATGGATGCAGGCTCCACCGATGCCAGACGCGGCTTCCAGAAGGAATTCGAAGCGATCATCGCGGCGGTTATTGGCGGTTGCCTCCTGACCGGCGGATACGGCTCGGCCATCGGCGCCTTCTTCGGCGCGATCATCTTCGGCATGGTCGTGATCGGCCTCACCTACACCAATTTCGATCAGGACTGGTTCCAGGTTTTCCTCGGGGCGATGCTGCTGATCGCCGTTCTGTTCAACAACGCCATTCGCAAGCGCGTGACAGGAGAACGTTGAGATGACTGTAGACACCAACTTCCACCACGGCGATGCGCCCGATTCCGCGCCGATCGTCGAGATGCGCGATATCGAGAAGCACTTCGGAAACATTATCGCGCTGGCCGGCGTCAGCTTCGACGTCCGCCCTGGCGAGTGCCACTGCCTTCTGGGCGACAACGGCGCCGGCAAGTCGACCTTCATCAAGACGATGTCGGGCGTGCACAGACCGACGAAGGGAGAGATCTTCTTCGAAGGCAAGCACATGAACTTCGCCAGCCCGCGCGACGCAATGGAAGCCGGCATCGCCACCGTGTTCCAGGACCTCGCAATGATCCCGTTGATGTCGGTCACGCGCAACTTCTTCATGGGCCGCGAACCCACCAAGGGAAAGGGCCTCTTCAAGCGCTTCGACACCGAGACCGCAAACCGGATCGCCGTGGAGGAGATGCGGCAGATGGGCATCAATCTGCGGGGGCCGGACCAGGCCGTCGGCACGCTTTCGGGCGGCGAGAGGCAGACCGTCGCCATCGCCCGCGCCGTTCATTTCGGCGCCAAGGTGCTGATCCTGGACGAACCGACCTCGGCGCTCGGCGTGCGTCAGACCTCGAACGTGCTCGCAACCATCGACCGCGTTCGAAAACAGGGGATCGGCGTCGTCTTCATCAGTCACAACGTTCGCCACGCACTCGCTGTCGGGGACCGTTTCACGGTCCTCAACCGCGGCAAGACACTTGGAACCGCAAGGCGCGGCGAGATCAGCCCGGAGGAGCTGCAGGATCTCATGGCGGGCGGGCAGGAATTGGCCCAACTCGAGGGGTCGCTCGGCGGGACCGTCTGATCGTCGTCACATGGCGATCTGCCGCCGCCACGCCCGAACCACCGAAACGACGGTACGATGAAAGGGAGCCAGCATATGACGAATCCAATGCCATCTGCGCCGCTTGGCGTCGCCCTGATCGGCACCGGCTTCATGGGCAAGTGTCATGCAATGGCCTGGCGCAGCGTGGCCGCGACCTTTGGTGGAGCCCACCCGCAGCTCGAGATCCTGTGTGACACCCCGTCGGAAAAGGCGGACGACTTCGCGCGGCAGTTCGGGTTCGCCCGGTCGACGGGCGACTGGCGGGTGGCGGTTGCCGATCCGGCGGTGGACGTGGTCTCGATTGCCGCGCCGAACGGCCTGCACCGCCCGATGGCAGAGGCTGCCCTCGCGGCCGGCAAGCATGTCTGGCTGGAGAAACCGATGGCACTGACGATGGCCGACGCCGAGGCGATGGCCGCTTTGGCGGCCGAGCGTTCCGGTCAGGTGACGATGCTGGGGTATAACTATCTGCGCAACCCTGCGTTTCAAGCTGCGGTGAGGTTGATCAGATCTGGTGCGATCGGCCGGCCAGTGGCCTTTCGGGGCGTCAATGACGAGGACTATTCCGCCGATCCATCACTCCCGTGGTCATGGCGGATGACTCACGAGGCTGGCGGTCTCGGCGCCCTGGGCGACCTCGGCTGCCACCTCGTGAGTCAGATGCTCGCACTCATGGGACCGGTGAAGGAGGTCACGGCGCTGACCCATATCTCGATTGGGGAGCGTCACTCTTCCGACGGGCCGAAGCTGGTGGAAAACGAGGATAGTGCACTCTCGCTGGTGCGGTTCGCATCCGGTGCGCATGGCTCCTTTGCCACGAGCCGGGTCGCCCGCGGCCGGAAGGGACGCCTGCAATGGGAGGTCCACGGGACGGACGGCACGATCCACTTCGATCAGGAACGAATGAACGAGATCTGGGTACACCGTGAAGGTGAGGACGGCTTCACCCGCCACCTGTCGGGCGCCGGCGACCCGGACTATGCCGCCTTCTGTCCGGCGCCAGGCCACCAGATTGGATTCAACGAGCAAAAGGTGATCGAGGCTAGAGACCTGCTGAGAGCGATTGCCGGCGGTCCGAAGGCCGGTCCGGATTTCGCGGAGGGCCTCGTCATCGAGCGGATAATACATGCAATGGCGAGCTCCCAGGGCCGCCCCGTAGCGATCTGAGGAACAAGCGATGATCAAACCACTGGACGTAATCACGATTGGCCGGGCTGGTGTTGACTTCTACGGCACGCAGATTGGCGGTCGTTTGGAGGATATGGGCTCCTTCGACAAGTATATTGGTGGCAGCCCGACGAACATGGCCTGTGGGACGGCGCGGCTGGGGATGAAATCTGCCCTTCTGTCGCGCGTCGGCGACGAACATATGGGGCGGT
The DNA here is from genome assembly GCF_042676185.1 of Tropicimonas aquimaris. Classification (NCBI taxonomy): domain Bacteria; kingdom Pseudomonadati; phylum Pseudomonadota; class Alphaproteobacteria; order Rhodobacterales; family Roseobacteraceae; genus Tropicimonas; species Tropicimonas aquimaris. The sequence continues at coordinate 722,114 of NZ_JBHTJT010000008.1, forward strand.
TCATCCTTGAGGAACTTCAGCGACACGGTGTCGAGACGCGCGGGGTCAAGACGGACCCGGAGCGGCTGACGGCACTGGTCATCTTGGGGATCCGGGACCAGGAGTCGTTTCCCCTGATCTTCTACCGCGAGAACTGCGCGGACATGGCGCTGTGCGAGGATGACGTTGACGAGGATTTCATCGCCTCGGCGCGTGCGGTAGTCGTAACCGGCACCCATCTGAGCCATCCGCGTACGGAGGCCGCTGTTCTGAAAGCGCTCGCGCTGGCGCGCAAGCATGGCTGCCAGACCGCTCTTGATATCGACTATCGCCCGAATCTCTGGGGCGTTGCTGGCCACGGCGAGGGCGAAAGCCGCTTCGTGGAAAGCGCGAAGGTCACTGCGAAGCTGCAGTCGCATCTGCATTTCTTCGACCTGATCGTGGGCACCGAGGAGGAGCACCATATCGCGGGCGGCTCAACTGACACGGTGGCGGCGCTGCGGGCGGTGCGGAAGGTTTCCGACGCCACGCTGATATGCAAGCGCGGCCCGATGGGAGCGGTAGCCTTCACCGGCCCGGTTTCTGACAGCCTGGACGATGGCGAGACGGGGCCGGGTTTCCCGATTGAGGTGTTCAACGTTCTGGGTGCAGGGGATGGCTTCATGTCCGGGCTGCTGAAGGGTTGGCTCGATGGCGAGGACTGGCCGACGGCGCTCAAATACGCCAATGCCTGCGGCGCCTTCGCGGTGAGCCGGCACGGCTGCACGCCGGCCTACCCGTCATGGGAGGAGCTGCAATTCTTCTTCAAGCGGGGCATCGTTCGTCCCGATTTGCGCCATGACGCGGAACTGGAGCAGGTGCACTGGGCAACCAACCGGCATGGCGACTGGTCCACGCTCAGGACCTTTGCCTTCGATCACCGCAGCCAGTTGGAGGAGATGGAAGGTGCGACGCCGAAGAAGATCGGTGCTTTCAAGCAACTCTGTCTTCGGGCAGCGCTGAAAGTGAAAGGTGATCAGCCCGGCTACGGCATCCTCTGCGATCAGAGGCTGGGCCGCGATGCGCTCTACAAGGCGGAGGGCACCGAACTCTGGATCGGCCGGCCCGTGGAATGGCCTGGCTCGCGGCCGTTGACGCTGGAGCCACATCTCGGGGCTGATTTCGGCGGCCTGGCGGAATGGCCGCGCGACCAAGTGGTGAAGTGCCTGTGCTTCTGCCATCCCGACGACGACGCGACGACATGGACGGCACAGGAGGAGACGGTGCTCCGGCTGTTCACGGTGGCGCGCCGCAATTCCCTGGAGTTCCTGCTGGAAGTGATCCCCTCGAAAGTCGGCCCTGTGGAGGACGACACAACAGCAAGAGTTATTCAGCGTTTCTATGACCTGGGGGTTTACCCCGACTGGTGGAAGCTGGAACCCTTCAAGACCGAAGCGGCCTGGGAGAACGCCGTGGCCGCGATCGAGGCGAACGATCCGCGCACGCGCGGCATCGTGGTGCTCGGGCTCGACGAGCCGGAAGCGGAGCTGGCCGAGAGCTTCGCACTGGCGGCGCGGCAGCCGCTGGTCAAAGGCTTCGCGGTGGGGCGCACGATTTTCGCCGACGCGGCGCGAGCCTGGCTCAGGGGCGAGATCACCGACGGCGAGGCGGTGGCGCAGATGGCCGAGCGCTTCGAGCGGCTTTGCGGGGTTTGGGACAAGGTGCGCCAAAGCGCTATGGAGGACGCGGCATGAAAACGATCCGGTTGACGGCGGCGCAGGCGATGGTGCGCTGGCTAAGTGTGCAGATGACCGACGACGGCGATAGGTTCATCGAAGGCGTCTGGGCGATCTTCGGGCACGGCAACGTGGCGGGCATCGGCGAGGCGCTGCACGGGATCGGGGAGGCTCTGCCGACCTGGCGCGGCCAGAACGAACAGACCATGGCGCATGCCGCTATCGCCTACGCCAAGACGAAGAAGAGGCGGCGTGCGCAGGCCGTGACCTCCTCCATCGGCCCGGGCGCCACCAACATGGTTACTGCGGCGGCGCTGGCGCATGTCAACCGGCTACCGGTTCTGTTGATACCCGGAGACGTCTTTGCCAACCGCCGGCCCGATCCGGTGCTGCAACAGGTGGAAAACTTCGACGACGGTACAGTGAGCGCCAACGACGCCTTCCGACCTGTGGTGCGCTACTTCGACCGCATCACGCGGCCCGAGCACCTGCTGACCTGCCTGCCGCGGGCGCTCTCGGTGATGACCGACCCGGCGAATTGCGGTCCGGTCTGCCTCGCCTTCTGCCAGGACGTGCAAGCGGAGGCCCATGACTACCCCGAGAGCTTCTTCGAGCCGCGGGTCTGGCGGATCCGCCGGCCTGAGCCCGACTCGCAAGAGGTGGCCGAGGTGGTGGCCGCGATCAAGGCGGCCGAGCGGCCAATGATCATCTCGGGCGGCGGCGTTCTCTATTCCGGCGCCGAGGCGACGCTCGCGGAGTTCGTGAAGAAGCACGGCATTCCCTTCGTGGAAACCCAGGCCGGAAAGGGAGGAATCTCCTTTGAGGACGAACGCAACTTCGGCTCGCCCGGGGTGACGGGCTCGGCTTGCGCCAACGACCTGGCGGCGCGCGCTGACCTGGTGATCGGCGTCGGCACTCGTTTCCAGGACTTCACGACTGGCTCCTGGACCGTCTTCGGGGCCGAGGACCGGAAACTCGTCTCGATCAACCTCGCGGGTTACGATGCGACCAAGCACGGTGCGCTGCCGGTGGTGGGCGACGCGAAGGTAACGCTGGAGAAGATCTCCGCCGGCCTCGGCGAGGCCCGCTTCGACTGGCACGACCCGCAGGCGCGCACAGACTGGCACGAGACGGTGCGCACCGTCACCGCCGCGCCTAACCACGCGGGTCTGCCGAGCGATGCGCAGGTGATCGGCGCAGTGCAGCGCCAGGCCGGGCCGAACACCGTCGCCATGTGCGCCGCCGGCACCATGCCTGGCGCGCTGCAGGTACTCTGGCAGGCGACGGCGGGCGGCTACCACATGGAATATGGCTATTCGTGCATGGGTTACGAGATTGCCGGTGCCATGGGGATCAAGCTCGCCACGCCAGAAAAGGAAGTCATCTGCTTCGTCGGCGACGGCTCCTACATGATGGCGAACTCGGAACTGGCGACGGCGGTGATGCGCAAAGTTCCGTTTACAGTTATTTTGACCGACAACCGTGGCTTCGGCTGCATCAACCGGTTGCAGCAGGCCTGCGGCGGTGCCGAGTTCAACAACATGTACCGCGACAGCAACGTCGCGATTCAGCCCGAGATCGACTTCGTCGCCCATGCCGCCTCAATGGGCGCCCATGCCGAGAAGGTCGCCTCCATCGCAGATCTCGAGGCGAAGATCGCCGCAGCGCGGGGCCGTGACATCCCAAGCGTTATCGTCATCGACACCGAGGCCGTGTCCGGCACGGGCGCCGGCGGCCACTGGTGGGACGTCGCCGTGCCCCAGGCCGGCGGGACGGGACGGCTGGAAAAGGCCCGCGCGAGATACGCTGCGGGCATCGCAAGGCAACGCGTCCACGACTGATTTCCAATCCCGGGCGGCCCGATCCGTCCGGCCCATCCAGATCCGCCGCCGGACCGCGGCAGGGAGACGAGCCATGATCCTCTTTGGAACCAACCCCATCGCCTGGGCGAACGACGACGACCACAGCCTCGGCGCCGACATCCCCACCGAGCGGATCCTGCACGAGGCCGCGGAGATCGGCTTCGACGGCATCGAGAACGGCCACCGCTGGCCCGACGATCCCGAGGCTCTGAAGCAGTTACTCGGCAGCCACGGGCTCAGGTTCATCTCCGGCTGGTATTCGCTGAACCTGCTCGCTCAGTCGGTCGAAGCGGAGATGGTCGCGATCCAGCCGCACCTCGACAAGCTCAAGCACAACGGCTGCAAGGTCTGCATCGCCTGCGAGACGTCGAACTCAATTCAGGGGCTCCCGTCTCCTCTCTCCGAAAGCCCGGTGCTAACGCCGGAGGGGATGCGGGACTTCGGTGCGAAGGTCGAGGCGCTCGCCGCCTACACCGCCGACCAGGGGATCGACCTCGTCTATCACCACCACATGGGTACTGTCGTCGAGACGCCCGAGGAGATCGATGCATTCATGGCGGCGACCGGTCCGGCGACACAGCTTCTTTTCGACGCTGGCCATTGCTACTTCGGTGCAAACGGCACCGACCCCACGCCGATCCTGGAGAAATACATCGACCGGGTCAGCCATTTCCACGCTAAGAACGTCCGCCCAGCGGTGATGCAGCAGGTTCGCGAGACCGGAATGTCCTTCATGGACGGCGTGCGCGCCGGAGTTTTCACGGTCCCGGGCGACCCGGAGGGCGGCGTCGATTTCGGTCCGCTGATGCGGATCCTCAAAGACGCAGGTTATGCGGGTTGGATCGTTATCGAGGCCGAGCAGGACCCGGCCGTGCGTAACCCGCTCCACTACCAGTCGATGGGTCTGCTCACTCTCAAGGATATCAGCAAGGAGGTGGGTCTGGCATGAGCGGTCTTCTTCACAAACCCTTCGGGGCACATGGCAAGGTACACGAGATCACACCGCAATCGGCTGGCTGGCGTTACGTCGGCTTCTCGCTCTACCGGCTGCGCGCTGGCGAGAGCGTGTCGGAAGCCACGGGTGACAGGGAAGTCATCCTCGTGATGGTCGAGGGAAAGGCGCAGTTGCAAGGTGCCGGGCAGAACTGGGGTGAGCTTGGCGAGCGGATGAACGTGTTCGAGAAGAGCCCGCCGCATTGCCTTTACTTGCCCAACGGCACGGAATGGGAGGCCGAGGCGACCACCGGTTGTGTATTGGCCGTGTGTTCGGCCCCCGGCATGGGGGGGCACGAGGCCCGCCGGATTGGCCCCGGCGGCATCACACTGACCGAGCGCGGCGAGGGCACCAACACCCGCCACATCAACAACATCGCCATGGAGAACGAGGACTTCTGTGACAGCCTGTTGGTTACGGAGGTGTTCACGCCGGCCGGGCACTGGTCGTCCTATCCATCGCACCGCCATGACGAGGATGACTATCCCCGCATCACATATCTCGAAGAGACCTATTACCACCGGTTCAACCCTGCTGACGGTTTCGGAATCCAGCGCGTCTACACCGACGATCTGCAACTCAACGAAACTATGGCATTGCATGATGGCGATGTCGTCTGCGTTCCCCGCGGTCACCACCCTTGCGGCGCGCCCTACGGATTCGAGATGTATTACCTCAACGTCATGGCCGGCCCCTTGCGCAAATGGCGCTTCGTCCCCGCGCCAAATGTCGAACACCTGATGTAGCGCTGCCGACCGGGTTATACGCACATGCCTCACACCTTCACGCTCGCCGCTTGCGCCGAGATGCTCTGGCGGGACCGCCCCATGGAATGGCGTGTCAAGCGTCTGACAGAACTCGGTTTTCAGGTCGGTCTTTGGAACTGGCCGGACCACGATCTCGATATGCTGGAGAGGTCCGGAGCCACATTTTCGATCATGAACGGCTATCTTCGCGGCCGGTTGACCGACAATGAAGGCGCTGATGAACTGCTGGCGACAGCCCGCGAGACCGCGCAGGTCGGCAAGCGGCTTGGAGTTGCGCGGCTGAACCTGCACGGTACCGGGCTGGGCGATGGAGGGCTTCCCGTCGCGCCCTGCGAGGTTGTCACTGGTGCGATGTGGCTCAGGGCGCGAGACACGCTCTGTCGCATAGGCGAGATGGCGGAGGAAGAAGGCGTGACCTTCACGCTCGAAAACCTCAACCTTCCCGTCGATCACCCCGGCACGCCCTTCGGCCGGGCCGAAGATACGCTGGCGCTGGTCTCGTCGGTGGATCATCCGCGACTGAAGCTGAACCTGGATCTTTACCATGCGCAGATCGGCGAGGGGAACCTTGTGGAACTCTGCCGCAGCTGCCTTCCGTGGATCGGTGAGGTCCAGGTTGCCGACGTGCCCGGCCGCATGGAGCCCGGAACCGGCGAGATCAATTACTCCGGGATTGCAAAGGCGCTCCGCGAGATGGGATATGCCGGCCCGGTTGGCATGGAGGCCTTTGCATCAGGTGATCCGGAAGAAGCGCTCGTTGCCTTCAGAAACGCGTTCGACGCCTGAAGTACGTGCAACAAACCGCGGGCGTGATTCCTGTCCAATCGTCCTACATGGACAGACACGCCGGAGCGCGGCAATCACGAGGACAGCCGCGCTCCGAAGACATTCCCGACACGATTTGATGCAGGACCGGGCGCCGAACCTCCCGATCCCGCTCGACATCTCAACCTCTGAAGAGGCGCAATGCCGAATGGTGCGGACCCGCGGACCCAAAGTGCGGACCCAAATAAAATCCCTGTCGCTAGAGAACTTCCGGGCAAAAGCCCCCCGCATAGGATGCACGGCCGCGAAGGACCCAAGCACGGGGAGGGGATCGGGCGCCGGGGGCCTCGCATCGGCTCCCCTCCCGATCATGCCATGAATATGCCCGCGAAACCGGCGGTTTGTCGCGCCGTTTATGACACGTGCCGCGCCGTCCGGGCGACGGATCGGACACGTGCAGAGCCGTCGAAGACGCGGTTGAATCCGAGGACTCGGACGTCAGTGGCGGCGAGAGCGCATCCATGCCCTCTGCAACTCATTGTCGTTAAATGAGATTGCACCGCACCACGGTGATGCGGTCGCTGCTATTGGTTGTCACTGCAACCGACGAGCAGGAGAGAGCCGGTAGGTGGTCGCAAAGCCCCTGAAAGGCTAGTCACCGCTTTCGAGATCAAATGATTGTTGGGGATCTTCCGGCGGCAGGTCGAGATCGGCCGTACGGTAGGCCTTCATACCGGATCGCGTCGCGTAATTGTGCACGTCATCGTCGTCGGAATAGACTGAATGTGCGCCTTCTGCCTTTGCGATGGCAACGATCTGCCTGTCGAACTTGATCTTGGTCTTTGTTGCATCGGGGCTAGCTGCGTCAACGCGATGTCCGCCGCGCCGGATTGCATCACTCATGGCTAAAGCGGCTTCAATGGCTGCCTTCTGGTCGAAAGGAGCAATCCGAAAAACGGACTGGCCATTGAGCGTGTCGAGATACGGCTGCAAGGCGTCGCCGGCATGTACCAGGACTTCGCTCAAGACTGGTGTCGGGATAATGATCTTCTCTTTGTCGGTAGCGAGATTCTCGATCAAGTACTCGATCCGCTCGGCCGCCTTCTCAACAGCCGAGCCTGTGGCGAGATCGATAGGCGCTTTGGCGTTGGGATCAAGAACAAGCAACAGGATCGAACTATCGAAGACAACCATTAGTGCAAACCGTTACCCTTCTCACGTAGTGCTTTCAGAGCACCGATTGGGTCGTCCAAGCTCTTCCACTCACTGCCTTCAATATCACGCATTTGGTTGATTGCGTCCTTGAGGTCATCGGCAGCCAGAACGTTGTAGCTATCAACACGGAACTTCTTGAGAATCCAGTTGCCATCTTGGTCACGGAGCCACCGGCCAGTACCCAAAATCCGAACAGGTTCGTACATGTGCTTGGCGAGACGGCGTGCGGTCTCGCGGTTGGTGTCGATCCCAGTGTATTTGATGTCCCCGTTCTGCAATTGGAGATGAACGGTCTGATCCGCGCCGCTGACGCTAATCAGGATTCCATCCAGCGAACCTTCCTGGTTGAACGGGCCGTAAGTTGTTGGCCTTAGCCTTGTCACGCCCGGAAATGCAATGACCTCCGCGCTCTCATTCTCGTCTTCGTAGATAAAGCCGGTCGCGTTGTCCTCGGCAAGCAGGCGATCGATCTCAGCATGCGCCTTGCTGGCTTCAGGGGTGCCCTCGCCGCGCTTCACCTGTGCGAGGTGGGCTGCAACCTTTGGCACATCTTCATGGTCGATCCTTGTGACAAGCTGCGTGCTACCTGGCTTGAGAGTCTGGAAATGCACGGCAGTTTCGTGACCCAATATGGCGGCGAGATTTTGCATGTACTCAGCCAGCCGAGCCATCGGAATGGTCTCGGGCGTGTAGGCCTTGATGTACAAGGTATAGCTCTTGCTCATTGTCTCCCTCGATGCAGCCACGCATTTCGATCACTGCAACTGGCCTTGATCAGTAGCAATAAAGTGCAATAATCACAAGAACTTAATAATAATCCTTGGTTATCAGAATCTTAGTTTCCTTGCGACCTTGGTTTAAACACTTGGAACCTCAACGTCGCTCGATTTTCGTCTTGCTATGGTCGGCGAGGGACTGACGAGGCGACGAATTGTTAACATGCACTTATGACTGAGGGTCATTGATCGAAGACTTCGTGGGAACTCTCCTCGTCGGCTTTCGTCCTTGCCGGCCCAGCGCGCGAGAAAGATGGATAAGCGCGGCCGACCAGCGCCGCCAAGCCTGTGACCGGCCTAGCCCTACAGCGCGACAGATGGCACGCCAGTGATGTCCGTCCGCCCGCATCCAGACAATCCGCCGATCAATGGTAGCGCGGTCCTGCTCGGGATGGTCAATGAGGCGCAACCAGTCGAGCGCCTCCTCCATGCGCTGGATCTCCTTCGCGTTGGGAATCACGCGCATCCTTGCCTCGTGGTAGCCATAGGCGTGCCGCGCCTCCTGCACATAGGCCGGCCAACTCGATCCGTAGCCCGATGGCCCGCTCCCCGGCGGGTTGGGCATCCGCTTCAGCGTCAGTGCGGCCTCTTCGAAGCGCTCCTCGATTTCCGCCGGTGTCAGGTTTCTGCTCGCCATGTTCGTTCCTTTCAGCCGGCCTTGCGTTCGGGTAGGTGTGCCGCCTCGACGCCCAGCGCGTCGCGCGCCATCCGCAGATAGACTTGGCGCACACGCATGATCGGCTCTGCCCGTTCGATGATGTGACCCGGTGTCGGTGCAAAGGTGTTCGGTTCCCGGCGCCATTGCTGGCATGCCGCCAGAATGATGTCCGCTGGGTAAGTCCGTAGATCCGTGATCCAGTCCTCGAGCACGGCTGCCGCCGCCTTCTCCGAAATCGGACGGGACGAGTAGTGGTTGAGCAGCCCGGTCACCGCCTGCCGCACCTCACTCGTCGTCGCGGCTGACAACGAGGCGGACAGGACGCGCTCGATCGCCATCATTTCGGCTCGCTCTGCTGCCGGGATCGGATCGCGCACGCGCTCGTTCAGCGTCTTTCGCATCCACTCGCGCAACAGCCTCATCCCCGGCGCGTTCCCAGATCGAGGCAGCGGGTTTGCCACCGTGGGCGGATCGTTTGCGTCGAACTGGTTCTCGTTCATTTTCATTGCAATCTCCCTGCTCTGATTTGCCGGCTCCTGAAGGGGGGTAAGGGGGGTAGGTTCCAAGAGTCGTATAAGAAGACGGTTCAAGGGGTGACTGACAGTCACCAGGGTGGTGACCAGCAGTCACCCTGGTAGTGTCTGGCAGGCACCCTGCAACAGGGTGACAGGCGGTCACCCCGATGGTGGCCGCGTCCAGAAGACCCGCCAGATATTGTTCCTCGATTACTGGATGTTCATCCGGTGTTCTGGGCCGGCGACGGTCCCCGAAGCCGACAAGCAGCATTCAGCGGTTCGAGGACAAGCATGACCTGCTGCGTCGCCCGGCGGCAAATAGCGGCGCAACGCCGAGATACGATTGGGACGATGCGTTCCTCGCCGAGATGCTGCGGATTCACGAACAGGGCGTTCCGGCGACCCAGGCGGAATGGATCGGCCGGATTCAGGAATGGTTCGCGGTGAATTCGAAGAGCGGCGAGGTGCCGGACGAACGGACCATCCGTCGGCGCCTCACCCCTGCCTGGAAGTCGCTGAGCATGTCAGCCTGATGGTGTGGAAATCGATGCGGACGGGTCCGGCGCTCAGCCGGCCCTCCGCGTTTCCTCCGCATCGTGCACCAGTTTCGGCCGCGGCCGGAAGGCACTGGCCACGGCATCGACACCGGCGCGCAGCGGCGAGTCCATCAGGTGGGCGTAGCGCTGCGTGGTCTGGGTCTGGCTGTGGCCCAGCAGCTTGCCGATCATCTCCAAAGAGGCGCCGCCGCTGACCAGTAGCGAGGCGAAGGTATGGCGTAGGTCATGGATCCGAACGTCGGGGATGTTCACTTCCCTCTGGATCTGGATCCAGAAGCGCCGGATCTCCTTCACCGGCTGGCCGGGCACATCGCCGGGGAACAGCCACGGGGACCCGCGGGGCACCAGCATCTGGCGCTGACGCACGATCGCCGCGGCCTCGTCGGAGATCGGCAGGCGGTGGGTCTTCCGCTGCTTGGTCATGCTGGCGGGCTTCGTCCAGCTGAGGTGCTCGAGGTTGAAATGCTCGAACCGGGCCTGCCGGACCTCACCGACTCGAGCGCCGGTCAGCATGCAGAGCCGGATGATGTCGGCGGCGCGGCGATCCTCGGCGGCGTCCAGCGCCGCTGCCAGCTTGCGGATTTCCTGCTGACTCAGGAACCGCTCACGAGGGTTCTCGATCCGGCGGCGGAAGCCGGAGGCCGGGTTGTCATCCCGCCAGCCCCAGCTCTGGGCATAGGTGAACATCTTTCGCAGCACCTCTCCAGTGCGGTTGGCCCGGATCGGGGTGGGCTTCGATCCCTGCAGCTTTCGGGCTCTGTTGTTCGGCTTGGCCTTCGATGGCCGCGCCCGTCCGGCGGCGATCTTGTTCAGCAGCTTCTCGACGTCGTAGGGGGTGATCTCGGTCACCAGCTTGTTGCCCCAGTCCGGCGCCACCAGCTTCTTCAGCATCGACCTCTGATCCGAGGCGTTGGTCGGCGCCAGGTTGGGCAGGTGCACCTCGACGTACCGGTCGATCAGGTCCTGGAACCGTGGCGCCTCACGGCCCTGTTCGCGCTGGGCGAGAGGGTCTTCCCCGGCATCGATCTCGCGCCGGAGCTCCTTCGCCCGTTCCCGCGCCGCCGTCGTGGTCCATTCCGGCCAGCGCCCTATGGTCATCCGGCGCTGCCGGCCCGCGTGGCGGTAGTCCAGCGTGAACGCCCGGCTGCCCGAGCGGTAGATGCAGACCGCAAACCCGCGCACCTCGCTGTCGAAGACCTGGTAGTCACGCCCCTCCGCCGGCTCGGCGTCCCGGACGGTTTTCTCATTCAATCGCAGTCGGTTGACCATGCAACTCGCCTCCTTCGCTCCTGACATGACGCGTAGATTCGCGCCCATATCAAGCGAAGCAGACCAGAAAGGGTGGCGGGGTGGCGCAGGGTGGCGGAGAGACGGCGGTGGCGCGCCACCCCAATAGAAACAGGGGCAACGCCCAGCGCAGATCTCAATCAATGCTTGCTTCAGCCGAAATTGCGGTCATTTGTTGGGACCAGAACCAGCCCTACTGATACCAAGTCTTTTGGCCCAGGTCGCTTCGTGGATCTTTCGAGGTTGCGTTCGCACTAATCTGCAAAAAGGCGGGACACTAGCCATTCGCCGCAATCAACCCTTGCGGTGCGAGCGCGGACAAAAACACCTGCCGATAGCGTTCCATCTGCTATTCTAGAGAAGTGGTTTGCGCTTCGGAAAGGCCCACTAGGACGGCTTCGACAAGGACTTCAGGCATATTGTGCCCCTCAAGCCACTTCTTTGGATCTTCAGCGAGCGGTGGATCGAGTTCTGCCATTCTTTCATATGCCTCGCGGGCCGCGCGTTTGTTCGACAGTTCAGTGTGAGCAATTGCGAGCATCGCCTGGCCAAATGACCAACCATCTCTGGACGCTCGTTCCGCGGCTGCGAGCATTTCCGTCCATTCTTTCTTTATGAGGTGATCCGCGGCCAACAGATGAAAGTAGAATGGAGGCGGCGCGATAGACATATCTATCGCGCGATGCATTAGCGGTACTCCTTCGGAAAAGCGTCCAGCAATGCCATATCGGATCGCAAGATTGGCGAGAGCTGCCGGATCGTTGGGGTTCACTTCCACTGCACGGTGCGCAAATTCGATGGATCGCTCGATATCTCCTGCGTACTGCTGGACATGCGACATTGCCTGCAACGCATCGGTATCCTGCGGGTCAAGGTCGATGGCGCGGATCGCGGCTTGCCGCGCCAGTTCGAAGGCCGCCTCCGTCGAGAGGACTTTTTCGTGGCCGAAACGTGCCGCATCGTTGCGCAGGTATGCAAGCATTGCCCACGCCCGAACGTAGTCGGGGTTCTCGACAACGGTGGCTTCAAGACACTCGCGTACTGCCTGATATTCATCGCGGTGATACGTCCGACGGTAGATCTGTGCGCTTGCAACGCAGGCAAAGCCCCGCAGGCTCGGATCGTTGCCATTTGCCAGTCTTTTGGCGCGGACATCGCGCATCGCATATCCGTATTGCTGGCCGATCGCCGAGGCGACCTCCGATGAAATCGAGTCCAAAATGTCGGTGATGCTCTGGCCATCTGAACCCTCCGTGAAGCGTTCGCTCCACAAGATCTCATCGTCCCAGCTCCGGACGAGGCCAGCGCGAATAAAAAGATCTTCGTCCTCCTGCCAGACATCACCGATGACCGTAAGCTCCCTGTTCGTCGCTTTTTTTGCAGGCGTGGGCTCAGATACACTTGCGGCCTTTTCGTGTGTCAGATGCACGGAAAAATCCGGAAACCTGATCAGGGCGGCGGCGATCTCATGGGTCAGCCCAGAGGCGACGAGAGATACGACCTCGTTGTCCGTGCGGGCGTCAAAATGTTCGATCAGAACTGCGACAGATTCTGGGACCATTGCGGGGGGAAACGGCGAGTTTCGAGCTGGACGCGCATTCCATGCAAAAACTGCAGCAACGATCGCCGCACAAGCGACCGCAATCAGGCCGTTGCGCGCGTTGAACCACGTTTGCGGTCTCGACGTCCGATTGCCGGCGCCTGCCGATTCCGAGATCGGAGGGCTTTCGTCGGGCTGCATGACATCTTGCGCGGTAAATTTCGGAATGTAGCGACCCTTTGGAATGCTGATGCGGATCGGATCGTCCCTGCCGATTTCCGCATAGTAGGTGTCGAGGTCTCGGCGCAGCTTGCCCGCTTCCAGACGCACGACCGGGTCTGCCTGCTGGTCGAAATCGGGCCCTCGCCCGAAGACCGCCATCGCTATGGTCGTCGCCTTGATGCCACCATCGCGGCCGGCCAGGGATTCTTCGACAATATAGGTCAGCATTTCGCGGCGCCGGGCGCTGGCTTGAAACTCGCCGTTGTCAAGGACCCGATCGAGTTGACGCCGGATGTTCTCTTCCGTCAGGTCCGGAACCGTCGATGTTTTTCGGCGCGGCAATGCAAGCACCTCCGATCCAGTGCAAGGCTTCTGGTTAGCGACTTAGCACACAGCACAGCCTGTGCCACCCAACCTTTGCGGCACATATCCGTGACGTAGTCTACATGTAGCAACGTATTTAGCGTCGGGATTCCGGTGTAGGGCTGAGGGCATGCAGCCTATGCCGATGAATGATTTCCTATGCAAGTTGGTTGAACAGCATCCCGAACGGGGCTTGGAGATCGCGCGCCTCGCTCGGAGCGACCCCAACTTCATGTCGATCTGCGAAGAGATCTCCCTGGCCGAGGAAGCACTGGTGCGTTGGCAGAGCTTGCCCGGTCGCGCCGCCGAGTATGCAGGAATACTGGACGAATTGAGAAAAGAATTCTGGTCAACGCTCTCACCTCGAACAGGGCGCGCGTCAGGCGGCGACGTCGATGACACCAGCAAGTAAAGCGAAAGCAGATAGGATGGAAATGTTTCAAGATAACACTCGGGTTGCCGAACCATCGGCGAGGCGGTCGAACGAACTGAGCCCCTCCCGCCTTGCCGTCGCGCTTTCTCTGGCGCTCGTCAGCGCAACAACGCCGTCGCTTGCGCAGGATGGGTCGAACCTCCCTGAAGTCCAACGGGATTTCGAAGAAATCAACAATGGTACCAACCCCACGCTTCTGACGACGCAGGCCGGCATCCAGTACCAGTTCAACAAGATCAACAAAGACCTGGACACCGGATTGCTCGAACTCTTCTATACGCAGCCAATCGGCGATGGGAGCAAGGCGATCAGGCTTACGGTTCCTTGGTCCGACAGTGAGTTCAATTCAACTCCGAGGCTGGGCGATGCGGCCCTGGCCTATGCGGAGAACCCGGACATCGGGGCCGAGCTCGCACTGGGCGACATCAGCCTGACCTTTATCGACGTCTTCCACCTCACCGAGCGCAACGGTGCGGCATACACTCTCGAATTCTTCCTCGACACTGCCGCAACCGATTTCGCCGGTTACGGCCAGTACGCCATGGAAACATCCATCTTCTACGCCTGGTTTCTCGACAACGGATCGATATTCGCCCCCGCATGGGTCCAGACCTTCGGCCTGGAAGGTGGAAACGACGATGGTGAGAGCCTCAACGTCACGACAGTCGACTTCTATTACGTCCCGAAGCTGGCGAACCCGAAATACTACCTCACCTTCGACCCCGCCGTGATCCACGATTGGGAGACTGATGACACATTCGGGAGCCTACAGGTTACCGCAGGCATGATGACGGGGCGTTTCCTGGGCGGCGACAGCCAGATCTTCATAAAGCCCGGCATACTTTACGGCGGCGACGCCCCGGCGGACTGGTCTGTTCAGGTCGGCTTCAAGGTGCTTAACTTTTGACGTCGCCATCGCCCATTGAAGCAGCCCCAACATATGCCCGACAGGCAAATTGTCGGCATCAGCACACCTAACATTCCGAGGAAATTGAACATGAAAAACCGTCCCCTGACATTCCTTCTTTGCACCACGATCGCGGCGTCGCCCGTTGGCGCAGTCGCCCACGACGCAAACCATGCCGTCGTTCCTGCGGGCGTCGTCGGAGAGATCGAGACGACCAACGTCAAAATGAAGTTCGACAACGTGGTCATCCGCGGCGCGCAGGTCTTCAACGGTTGCGATGAAG